>DIPO01000060.1 GCA_002427045.1 Firmicutes bacterium UBA5486 | reverse complement strand
AGTTTTATGCAACGCTAGTGATCATACTTACCTTTTATCTGGTACTTTATTATGGTGCCAGTACTGCTATCAAACTCAAAGTAATCTGCCATAGTGGCATCTCTATAGGTTGCGGTTACCGTAACGGCATTGTTCGGCATAGTAAAGCTAGTACTTTCAGCGTTCACATCGGCAAAGCTCCCGCCGCCTGAAGTAATCCACTCGTCGAACACTTTACCTGACTCTCGTGGGGCATCAGCACTGATATTGACGGTCATACCTTCAACATAATCTCCCCCACCGGTTCCGTTTTCTACAGTAAGAGTATTTACCTCGGGTTCGATGGGTGTCATTGCTCCCGTAAACTCTACATTGGTACTTGCCTTTGAAATTTCTCTATTATTCGGTTCAAAAATGTATCCTTCTAAGATTGGAGTCAATGTGCAGATGCCGGTTAAACCCGTCAATGCATATTTCCCACCATTTTCTGTTGTAGTCGTATTGCTCGTACCCCCAGTAACCAAAATCTTTACACCATCTATTCCATCACCATTTCCATCCACGACCTTACCCGAGGCGATATAGGATTTGCTACCTCCACCTCCTCCAACACAACCAGTTAAGCCTAAGGACAGAACCAGCAACGCAATTATGCAACACCCAGTCTTTCTAAAACAGAAATGCTTCATTATCATCTCATCTCCTTATTCTATCTAGTGTCATTAATGCAAACTATTAAGTCTATGAACTCCTTCCACTTTACCCAGCATAGTTGTCCCTCTCTACTTCTTAATTTAGAAAGAAAAGCAGGAAAAGTCATCGATCCAAAGTATGAAATGAAACAAAAAACCTCATACTTTCGTATGAGAAACTAGACAAATCGTGTATTCACGCACTTTTCAAGCGCTTCTATTGAGTTAATTGCGATGCCGCAAATGAATGATTAATAAAGATTCTTTGTATGGAATGATAAATCAGCAATAGCTCTTGCCACCACATCCCTTTTTACTGAATTAAGCACCGTTTACTGCCCATGATGCAAGGAAACTCCCATGTTACCGTCTTTAATCTTCTGCCCGATGTTTTTTAGTCCTTCCCTAAAGTGCTCCCACCATTTAATGCTTTGTATTCAATTATCTCCATCAGCTTGTCTTCGGTTGTATCCTTTAATAGGCAAGATCGCATGCTATCTGTAAATTGTATGGGGATAATTAAATCAAAAAACAACGCAAAAAGCTCCAAATATACTTGTATAGTTAATATCATTATGATATCATATATATATCATTCTGATAGGAAAGGAGAAAATTATGAAAGAACATGTATTAAAAGCAAAAGCCGGGATGCCCAAGTTAATTCTATTTATCCTCCTCTACCTCATAGCCATTGCCCTCATTATTGTAGGGGGATTCCTCATCCAAGGAGGATCTGGCGGTATAGGCGGGCTGCTTTTGGCGGCCGGGATTTTCTGGGTAACCATTGGATTTATCCCCTTTTTGGGCCTTAAGATCATCAAGCCCCAAGAGGCCTTAGTTCTTACTCTGTTCGGGAAATATCTCGGTACCCTAAAAGACCCAGGCTTCTATTATGTACATCCTTTCTCAGTGGCGGTAAATCCCGCTGCCAGGACCCGTCTTGGTCAAAGCGGAGATGTGGACAGTAGTTCTAAGCTTACCATTTCTTCTACGGGAAATGTTATGCAAAGCAACGGGTCAAGTAAAAAGATTTCGCTTAAAATCATGACCTTAAATAATAGCAAGCAAAAAGTGAATGATGTTTTAGGTAATCCCGTGGAAATTGGTATTGCCGTCATGTGGAAAGTCGTTGACACCGCCAAGGCTGTTTTCAATGTGGATAATTACAAAGAATATCTCTCGCTGCAATGCGATAGCGCCGTCAGAAATATCGTCCGCATCTACCCTTATGATGTGGCCCAGGGAATTGACACCACAGGTGATGGCGAGCCGGACGAAGGCAGTCTCCGTGGTTCCAGCTCGATAGTAGCTGAGCGTATCCGCAAGGAAATTCAAGATAAAGTGGAAGATGCCGGTCTAGAAATTATCGAAGCACGCATTACCTATCTTGCTTACGCTCCGGAAATTGCTGCCGTCATGCTACAAAGGCAGCAAGCCAGCGCCATTATTGACGCCAGAAAGATGATCGTCGACGGCGCCGTAAGTATGGTAGAGATGGCTTTGGAGAAACTTAATGATAATGATGTGGTCAAACTTGATGAGGAGCGTAAGGCTGCTATGGTATCTAATTTACTTGTTATCCTTTGTGGTAATAAAGATGCCCAGCCTGTCGTCAACAGCGGCAGTCTTTATTAGCATTGGCTAATACTAAAAAGCAAATTCCACTTCGTCTATCGCAAAAGCTGTATGAGGAGATTGCGGCCTGGGCTGAGAATGATTTCCGATCGATTAATGGCCAGATCGAATATCTGCTCACCGAATGTGTCCGGCAAAGGAAAAAAACCGGCAAATATATCCCGGATCATTTAGCTGAGAAGAAGACACCGGAGCGGTAGAACCCAATCGGATAGCGAAATATTTTACCAAACACCCCGCTTGCTAATTAATAGTCGAGCGGGGTGTTTAACTACAACGAGACGTTTTCATTAAAAAAACCTTGATGATTTTTTTACATATTCCTCGTCTAATATCCGTTTTTCGTTACAAAAATAGGTTCATCCGATTCATGGCACATCTGTGAAATCTCACTTGTATTTTTTAAATCGCCAATTGGAATGATTTTGGCATAGTGGGCATATTTTAATCAAGTTTCATCATGACTTGACTCTAACCTAGGCTTTTCAAGTTTTAGCTTGCCTTCCATCTTTACTTTTGCAAGCTCATTATTCATAAGTGAGTCTTTATTAATGATATTTAGTAAAATCAATGCTGAAATTATCAGCATCAAAACATCGGTTATCGGTTGCGCATAAATAAAACCATTAAATCCAAAGATCATATTTAAAATAAACAACAGCGGCAAATAAAAGAGGCCTTGTCTTGATATTGAAAGGAATAAAGCTGGTAGTGCTTTTCCCATAGCTTGAACCGTTGTTCTACACAGCATTTGGCCCCCAACAAAAGGCAAAGATAGCATCTGGGCACGTAGAATTATCGTACCTGCATCTACAACCTCCGGTGTAGATATAAAAAAGCTAATTATATTACGAGCAAATATACCAAAAACCACACTCAAGATTATACCGATTGTTGAAGTGATCATAACCCCTTTTTTTATAATCGCCATGACTCGTTCTAAATTCTTAGCACCATAATTAAATCCTACAAGTGGCTGGCAACCGGCAGCAAAACCCATAAAGATAAAAGTTCCTATCGTTATTATTTTAACCGATACGCCAAAACCAGCAACCACTATATCACTATAACCTGCAGCTATATTATTGCATACAATCATTGATACACTCACCAGGAGCTGGCTAAGAGAGGCCGGTGTGCCAATGACAAATATTTCTTTCCAGATCGTCCTGTTAAATGAGAATAGAGAAAGTTTCACTTTCAAAAGAGTTTTTCCACTTGCATAGCGATAGCAATAGAATAATAGTGCTGAACTGTTTCCTAAAACAGTGGCAATCGCAGCACCTTGCATACCCATGCCCAACGCAAAAATAAATACTGGATCTAAAATAATATTAACGATCGTTCCAATCAGCATCCCGACCATGGATCCCATTGCATCACCTTCGGCACGTAATAGTTGCCCCATAGCGAAGTTACACATAATAGGGATACTACCAATTAATATTATCAAAACATAGTCATAGGTAAATTTAAAGGTTTCAGCACTTGCTCCCAGAACAGAAATAAGTGGTTTTAATAATAAAATACCCGCAAGCATTGTAACTAAACCCAATACTATACAGATGACAATACTAATGGCAAGGGTTTTATCTGCTTGTTCCTGATTTTTTTCCCCAAGGCATCGAGAGATATATGATGCTGCTCCGGTCCCAATAATTCCGGCAAGTGCCATCATCATCATAAATACAGGGGCAGCTATATTGGCTGCAGCAAGCTGATATGGGTCATTTAATCTTCCTATAAAATAAGTATCTACCAAGTTATAGAATACCTGTACCATCATCCCCATAACAACAGGTAGCGACATTACAAATATTGCTTTAGTTACGGGTGCCTCACTTAATAGTTTAATTCGATTTTCTTTCATTCTCTCTCTCCTGTCCATTATTATCTGCAATCATTTTTGCATTGTAGGCAATTTTTTCACTAAGTCGATGAAAATCATCCTTTTCTTGTGGGGTTAATCCGTTTAATACATCATTTTCCCATTTCTCCGAAACACTTAAAACAACATTAACTACAGATTTCCCATATTCAGTTAGAGATATGATTTTTTCCCTCCGATTTTCTTGATTTACTACTCGAGTAATAAAATTTTTCTCTTCAAGCTGCGCTAAGTTTTTAGCAATTGTTCCCTTGTCAAGCATTAAAGCTTCGGATATGCTTTCTTGATTTACTCCATCATGCCTAGACAGATAAATCACAATTGAATGTTCAGACCCAGCGATATCTATGTTCTTAAGATTTCTATGGGCATAGATATATCCATATCTTGAAATAGCCGCTACGTTTTTTAAAAACATCCTATTTTCCTCCAAATATAATATGGTGTCTATTGCAACTGTTGCGCCTGCAACTATATAGTATAAATATCCTTTTGTCAATACTTAAATGAGAAATTGTCTTTTTACCAAAAACGCCTTTTAAATTACATATATGGGAAGATATCGCGTTAATATAAAAGCCAGCTATCTATCTGACCTTCTGCAATATTTTTATAACTTCTTCAGTTTTCAACACTTTCCCATAAGAAACCACTTTACCATCAACCACAAGAGCCGGAGTTGTCATAACTCCATAAGCGGCAATTTGTGGAAAATCCGTTATATGATCGATGGTAGTATCCATTCCAAGCTGTTGTAATGCTTCTTTTGTGACAGCCTCTAGCTGGTTGCATTTAGCACAACCGCTTCCGAGTATTTTTACAGAAGCACCTTCTGACTTTGCCTTCTCTGCCTTTGCCATAGTCTCAGCATTGCAGCTACCACCACAACAGCAGGATGAGGTTTCTTCTTTTTTGTTTTTCTTTCCAAACAATGCCATAATCAATCTCTCCTTTTTCGTATTATTTTATATGGTAATCAATACCGGAACCAATATTCTAGCTAAAAATTTTTTCTTATCCATCAGCAGCAGTTACCTCCGCATGAGCATTCTGTATTTTTCTTTCCTTTAAAAAATGTCTCTAAATTTTCAGGAAGCTCATAATCGCTGCAGGTACAACTATGCTCAGACAATCCAAAGACATTTCGAAGAATTGCTTCTGCAAGCATTTCTTTGGGTGGCACCTCATAAGTTTCGCCATTATACTCAAACACTCTACATTCCACATCTGATTCGCTAATTTCACTACAGCAACCACAACTATTCTCTGCTACTGATTGGCAAATATCATTTCCATTCACACGAATGGTTGGAGAAGAAAGGAATTGATACTTCCGGGCAAGCTCTTCTGTTTCAATTTCAGTTTTGTTATATACCACTTCGTAGCCAGCAAGCTTCAATGCCGGGGTAAGAATCATCATAACATCGTCCAAAACGCCGTCTGTTACAATACAGCGGTCACAACTTTGCAGGTCAAGATAGAGATAATCAATAACCACCGTCTTATTAGTAACATCTTCACAACCGCAGGAGCAACATGGTTCTTCATCTGCTTGGCTGCCGTTTGGCGGCATCCAACCCGTGTCTTCTCCAACATAGGTAATTGCTCCAACCGGGCAAAGATTCCCGCAACCGTGACAGTGAGCAATACATGCCTCGGGATTCTTTACAACAGGAGAGGGTGCCTTTTCAACATCGTAAACGCCATGTGGGCACTTTGTTACACATGTACCGCATTCGCAACAATTAAGATAGTCAATAACAGGATACCAAGTTTTTGACATAATAATATTCCCCCCTACACAATAAAAGGCTGTAAAGCATTGAACAGATAACCGACAAGTATAATTCCGATCGTACAAATAGCAATAAACAATGCCAGTAGCTTCGGCTTAGCAGCCTTGCGAAGCATGATCATGGATGGTAAGGACAAAGTAGTGACCCCCATCATAAAAGATAATACCGTGCCCAGCTGTGCCCCTTTAAATAGCAGTGCTTCCGCAATAGGAATAGTACCAAAGATGTCGGCATACATTGGTACGCCGATCAGTGTCGCCAATATTACACCGAATGGGTTATTCCTTCCAAGCAGGGATACCACCCATTCCTCGGGAATCCAGTTATGGATCATTGCTCCTATTCCAACACCGATAAGGATATACGGTAAAACTTTTTTAAAGGTTGAAAGCATTTGCTCTTTCGCATACATCAGCCGGTCTTTTTTTGTCAGTTCTGGAGACTCTATATCAACACTTCCAACTGATAAAATAAAACTTTCCACATGCTTTTCCATGTGCATTTTCTCGATGACAGTACCACCGATCACTGCTATTACAAGTCCGAATATCACATATAAAATAGCAACCTTTGTTCCAAATATACTCATCAATAAGACAAGAGAGCCGAGATCTACCATTGGAGAAGAGATAAGAAATGAAAAAGTCACTCCAAGCGGTAAACCTGCGGATGTGAAGCCTATAAATAATGGTATAGACGAGCATGAACAGAACGGAGTTACCGTTCCCAGCAGGGCAGCAACTGAGTTTGCTCCAATGCCATGAAACCGGCCTAATATCTTTTTGCTTCGTTCTGGTGGAAAATAACTTTGAATGTAGCTAATGATATAAATCAGAAAACATAATAAAAGGGTAATCTTAATAACATCATAAACAAAAAACTGGATACTTCCAATCCAACGGTTGGATGTATCTAACCCTAATGCTAATAATCCATTACCTATTAAATCATTCAACCATTTCATGCCAAGTATTTGGTTTTGAATAAAGCCCCATATAGCCTTAATTGCCTCCATTACACAATATCCTCACTTTCAAATTAGAAATATAAGCAGGGTTATTCTTGTAACAATAAATCAATTTAGTTTCATCCTTTACTATTTACAGCAGTTATCATTTTCGTTGTTAAAATCTATTATCGTCAGCTTCCTTAAAAGTTCAATAGCATCTTTACTGCCTTGCTTCGAAATCTTATAATGTGTCCACTTACCATCTTTCCTGCTTTCTACAATGCCCGATTCTACAAGTATCTTCATATGATAAGAGAGCGAAGACTGTCCAATATCTATATTTTCAAGCAGTTGACATGCGCACTTTTCTCCGTTACGAAGCATCTCGAGTATGCGCAAGCGTTTTTCATCGCAAAGTGCTTTAAATACTTTTGAATGTTCCTCATGCATTGTTTCCAAATCACCACCCCCATATCGAATATTTTTGATATGTTATAGTATATGCTTCATATCAACTTTTGTCAATATTTCTTTTTGTTTTTTCTAATTAGCATAATTAAAAAACCGCCCATCAGGGGATATTCCCCTAAATCGGCGGTCCCAACAATCATTAGCTAACTCGAAAACCTATCCTGTCTCCTCAATCTCTGCAATAGTTCATCGGTTATATAGCCAAATATTTTATCTAAATCTTCACTGGCTTTTGGAGTAATTTTAAACCATAATTATTCCTTGACATATTTACCTCTTAAGCTTTTAATAACATCTTCCGCATCTAGTAGCATTTCTCTGTTTTTAAAATTTCATTTTCTATTTAGCCTTTAGCTAACTTTCTTTCACTTGATTTCCCTCTCTACCCACGCTACACACTCAACGTGGCTCGAGAGGACAGAATGAATGTCATTTGAGCGTATCCGTTCTCGGAAACATATCCACTACGTTTTTGGCACTATCGGTAGGCGGGAACATATCGACCTTCAACTATCACACCATTAAATGTGTTTAGTTAATAATATCGCCTTTGTTTTTAGCTAAATTTTCATGCCATTCTCGTCGCTTAGTAGCTGTCGGTTTCGTCCACTCTGTTTCTTCACCAATAATTTTTAAAGGTTCTTGTGAGCGATAAGAACGCGTTAAGTTACCAGGGAACTTTTTGTCAGTAACATTTGGGTCGTTTTCAAATTCACCTGTAGGTTCTACTATATAAACGCGTTCTCTTCCTTTTCCTTTTGCTAATGCTGCTGCAAGACCTGCCCCATTGACATTAGCAGTGAAATAAATATGGTTCATTTTAAGCCCAGGTTTGTAATTTGAATTTCCACCCGCTATCAGAAAATCACCAACTTTCAAATCTGCCTTTGTCCCATGGTAAAATGGGCCTTTATCTGTTAGTGCACCATTATATGATTTGGCCAATTCATAATTTCTAGTTGCCTGTTCAGAATCACCCAACTCCTCATAACAGTTGGCAATGTTTATATACAACGTGGAGGAAGCACTCTTAACGTTATCATCATCTATATTTTGTGCACACTGTAAGGATGTTTCCATCCATTTTAATTTATCTGTAATATTTTCTTGTATACGAGCTAAATGATAAGCTGCGATAAATCTTTCATAGTCATCCGTTGCTTCGTGCCATGCTTTATGAAACATCGCAATCGCACCCTCACTGTTTCCACAGTCCTCCAATCCCATCCCACTCATGCAGATTTTAATAATAACGTTATTTGGATCAAATTTTTTATTCATCTAATCTTACCTCCAAATTAATTGAATGTTATGATGAGTATATCCAGAACTTCAACTGCTCAAGATCTTCTCCATTGGCTTGCCTTTTGCCAATTCGTCGATTAATGAAGCAGACCAAAATAATCACTATCCCAAATCCCCCAACAAATCTCACTAATATACTATCGAAGTATAGCAGTTGAAATTCAGAACGAACAGTCTATATTTGCAATTTTGTATATGTTATAATTAAAGTGAGGAAGAGTATATTATCAGTGAAGTTAAGCTTTTATTGTTTCGGGGGTGCCTAGCACAACCCGAAATTAGCTACGCCAAACATTCACCAATCGTACCGTTTACGAAAAGGGCACTCTTAATAGGAGCGCCCTTTTCGTAAACATTGATGTAATTAATAGTCTTTTTTCTTTACTGGAATCCAAATTTCGCTTCTATACTTAGGATTCCCAGTGTCTGGACTCTCACTCCATAAAATTTCAGGACCTTCAACCGCCTCGTATCCTGATGATGGAAACCACTCTGAATATATCCTACCCCACACATTTTGAAGTGTTTCCGGGAATGGTCCAATCGATTCAAATACAGCCCAAGTACTAGCATCAATTTTTAATACATCAAATTCTGCTGTTTCATCACTTGAAGTTGCTACACCGATGTAATGATCTAGTTCTCCTCTTTCTTCCATTCTTCCTTCCGAGAAATTAGTGGAAGCACTAATAATACCTGTTGGTTCTACATTTGAAATTGCTTTTAATTGTTTAATAACATCCGTGGTTAAAAGTTCAGTCATTTTTGCAATCTCTGGATTGACACCTTTAAAAATAATTGGAACTCTCTTCTTAAATCCTACTAACTTAAAAGGTCCTTTCTCAACAATACGATAGTTCATTTCGCATCCTCCTTTAATTGATAATTGAAAGGTCATTCGAGGATAAGCTTTTAATTGTGTATTCTCACTCCTTGCCTCAGAAGGGAGAATGCCATGCAGGGAATGAAAAGCACGGGAAAATGAATCAGCCGAATTATAGCCATATTTGACGGCTACATCAATTATTCTCAAATCCCTATCTTTCAGATCAAGTGCAGCCAACGTCAGTCTTCTTCTCCGAATATATTCTGATAAACTTATGCCTGCTAAAAAAGAAAACATCCGCTTGAAATGATACTCTGAACAATAAGCGATTTTAGATACTTCACTATAATCAATTTCCTCTGTTAAGTGCTCTTCAATATATGCCAATGCATTATTCATACTTCTTAAAGAATCCATCAAACAACCTCCTTTCATCATCAATATTATCAGAGGATGCATTTACCCATCCGACAATCTGTGCACAATGTAGTCGACTCACCTTATTCGGGAAACCCTTTAGTTTACATTTGTTTATTCATTAATTGCTCTAACCCTGCTTCGGATGTTAACATTTCAAGATTATTAAATATTTCCTCTTCGCTCCAATTCCACCATTGAAGCTTTAGCAAGAATTCAATCTTTTCGTCACTAAAGCGTTTTTTGATAAACTTAGCTGGATTCCCACCATATATTGAATAGGGTTCAACACTTTTTACTACTGTTGAGTTAGCAGCAATAATCGCACCATCACCAATTTTAATACCCGGCATAATGGTAACATTCTGTCCAATCCATACATCATTTCCAATCACTGTATCACCCTTGAATGGTAACTGCTCTATTGTTGGAGTTACCTTTTCCCAACCACTGCCAAAGATATTAAAGGGATAGGTTGTAATTCCATCCATTCTATGATTTGCACCATTCATAATAAACTTAACACCCTCTGCAATTGCACAAAACTTGCCTATTATAAGTTTATCCCCTAGAAATTCGTAATGATGCTCTATATTATCATAAAATTTCTCTGGAGACTTTTTATTATCGCTATAATAGGTGTATTCTCCAATTTCTACATTGGGCCGTTTTGGCAAATTACTTATATAACAAACTGTTTTTATGTTTTCATTCGGATAAAGCTTTTTCTTATCTGGCCCCCTCATTGAATATCAGCTCCTTTAAGGTATTCAACCTCGTTTACTAGTCTTTGAAGAATCTCTATTCCTTTTCTTGTACACTCTACATCAGTTGATATTAAGGAAATAACCTTATCGACCCTTTCCTTGTAATCGCTTGGCTTGATCTTAAAATCTTCAATCATCTTAACAGCCTTTTTTTCATTTATACAGTATTCTTTGTTTACTGCAAATAAGACTTGATTAAGGGAAGATATGCTTCGAAAGCAATGCCCACAAACATAGGATACATCGTCTTTATCTATATTGTTCTCAGCAAACATTAATGAGAAACCTGCCTCAAACATAAAAAATTCGGTTAATCCTTTCTGCAAAGCGGTTGGATAACGTTCTGCCTGATTTTTTAATTCGCATAAGCTTTCATTCTTAGCATATAGTATTTTGCTAATCGCTAATTCTCCTCGATACATAGCACTTATATATCCATGGGGATGCCCCGTCTGATAATTAGCAGTAACAATTCCTTGCTCCGTATCTTTGATTATTTGTTCCACCCGTTTTATATCACGTAAAATCAAGTCAACATGATACCCATTTATAACTAACCATCCGCCGCCATTAATCCAATCACCCCACGCTCCGGGAGGTACAACAAGGTTATTTCTATTCTCATCATCCAACTCTGTAGCAATTTGATTAATCGCTGTCAGGTCAAATGATTCTGATTTGTAATAGATTCCGATATCTATATCAGAATCCTCTGTATGGGTGCCTCTTGCACGGGAACCCCCTAATACGATGCCTTCTATATAAGGCAAAGAGGATAATTTTTCTGTCACTGATTGAATAATATTATCTATCATACTGAATCACTCCTTTCAATATCAAAAGCTATATCCCATGCTGAGAAACGCCTTTTTTGCCATGTGTTCCTTATGCTTTACGTATATTTCTATGGAAAGGGGGCCTTCAAAATTCATCTTGAAGGCCTTATTTTCCCTGATTAGAGGTCTAACCTACTTAACGTTTAGATAAAATCAATAACCTCTTTCACTGGCCTACTTACGATCTGTCAAATACGAAAAGTAAAATAATTATCGGACTAAGTTTAATTTCTTATCTTTGATTTCATAAATCACATCAGCCACATTATCAAGCAGCCGTTTGTCATGGGTGATAAACACTATAGTTCCGGCATACTCCTTCATTAGTATTTCCAAAGCCTCTAAGCTTGGTATGTCAAGGAAGTTGCTGGGTTCATCCATTAGTAAGATGTTATATCTACCCATAAGCATTTTAGCTAGCATTAATTTCATAATTTCGCCGCCGCTTAAAACAGATAAACTTTTTCCAATATCGTTTTGTTTAAACCCCATTGATGCTAGCACGGAACGAATTTCTGAAACATTGTAATCACAATCCTCCTGCATAAACTCCAGGACTTTCTGATTACTGTTGTACTTGTAACCATTTTGTGCAAAGTAACCTATTTTTGCCTTAGGTGAAATAGAAATTCCATCTTCATGGTTTAAGATCATTTGGATTAACGTTGTTTTACCTGTTCCATTACCACCAGTTAACGCCACTTTTGCTCCAAGCGGAATTTGAAAAGATGCATTTTCAAACAGTACCTTATCTCCAAATATTTTAGTAATTTCCTTACCGACAATAGGATATGGATTGTGGAGCTCCAATGCTTTACTTTGCCTGAAACGAATCCTACGAATATCTTCTGGAGCTTCTACACTTCCTAAGGCCGCAATCCTATGTTCTAGGGATTTAGCGGCATTATGCATCTTTTTTTCCTTACTTCCTATTGATTTTTGATGAGCTAAACGCCCTCCGCCTTTAGTACTTTTTTTCTTTGAAGCACCTTTTGCCTTCTGTCCTATTTTACGAGCCTGTTTTCGCTTTTCCTCCGCAGCCCTTTCCAATCGGGCACGTTCCGCAACAAATTGTTCGTATTCTGCAGCTTGGCTCTTGCGTTCTTCCTCTTTCTGACGAAGATAATCAGAATAGTTTCCCCAATACTCAGTGATTTTGCCATCTTTCAGTTCCCATATTTTATCTACTACCTCATCAAGAAAATAGCGGTCATGGCTAATAACTAACAGTGCACCTGTAAAATATTTTAGCTGTCCAATTAGAAAATCAATTCCTTCACGGTCTAAATGGCTCGTAGGTTCATCCGCTAAAATACCATGAACCTGTGCCGATAAGGCCTGTGCTATTTTAAGTCTTGTTTCTTCACCACCGCTCATGGTCTGTATATCTAATTGCTCAACACCGAGCTTACCCACAAGTGCAAAATCTTTCTCCTCCTGCAAAGTTACTTCGTCCAACTGAGGGATATAGGCAAGTTCACCCAGACGATTCATTTTACATCCTGGGGGAGTTAATTCTCCTAAAAGTACCTTGAGTAACGTGCTTTTTCCTGCACCATTTGCTCCTACTAAACCAATACGGTCATAATCATACACTTCTAATTCATCTATATCTAAACAAGTGCGTCCTTTAAATTCCACACGAATGTCTTTTGCTTTTAATATCAATTCCATAACATTTTCCTCCTGTCTATAATCGCATGTTTTCATTTGCTTGTACGCAGGGAAAACCCTGCGATTTTAGCAGGAAAAATTACATGAAAATTAAATACATAAAAATGGCCCTCCTATGAATTTTGTTTTAAATCTAATTTTCTAATCTCAGTTA
>DIPO01000007.1 GCA_002427045.1 Firmicutes bacterium UBA5486 | reverse complement strand
AAAAAGGATACAACGCAAAAAGCCCTGAAACCTAAGAGTTTTATATACATGTTGTAAAGTTTTAACTTTTAGGAGAATCACCTTGTTATTTAAGAAAAAATATACTATTACAAAAGGAGAGTAAAATAAATGCGTTTATGGACAATAATATTTCTGGGAATCGCTGCGAATTTAGACAATCTGGGAATTGGTTTAACCTATGGATTAAAAAAAATTAAAGTTCCTTTCAAATCCAACCTCTTTATTGCTGTCTTGTCTGGTATTGCTACCCTATTATCGGTGTTTTTTGGTTATTTATTGTCTGATTTCCTTCCGCCTAAATTGGCTAATACTTTTGGCGGACTAATCGTAAGTATGATTGGCATCTGGACCATTATCCAACAATATCTCCCGCAATCCCAGTACAAACAAGCAAATACTTCGAAATCCTTCTGGGTTAAGCTGGGTAATTTAATTAATAACCCAGCTTTAGCAGATCAAGATGGTTCTAAAACAATCTCGGTTAGTGAATCTCTGTTACTGGGATTTGCCCTTTCTCTCAACTGTTTAGGTACAGGTTTGGGAGCCGGAATGACCAGATTACATTCATTTGGCCTTACCATCTCCATCATGTTCTTTAGTCTGCTCGCGATCTATGCCGGAACGCAGATTGCTGGACGCTATACTTCTACTCATCTAGAAAATAATGTTAATCTTCTTACCGGCTTAATTTTAATTATTATTGGTATTTACGAAATAATCTTTTAGTCTTTACAAAATAGAGTGTGTGCTTTTTATGCACACACTCCGCTCTTTATTCTACTGCCATTCCCACTTCTTCTGGATTTTTTTCAACAAACATCTCCTGTTTAAGGCCTTCTGATTTTTCTACCGAAATATTCCTATATCTTTGCATTCCAGTACCGGCAGGAACAAGTTTACCAATAATTACATTCTCCTTCAGACCAAGAAGCGGGTCAAGTTTACCTTTAATAGCAGCCTCTGTGAGTACCCTCGTTGTCTCCTGGAAAGAAGCGGCTGATAGGAAACTCTCTGTTGCTAATGAAGCTTTAGTAATTCCTAATAGAACCGGACGAGCCACCGCTGGGGTTCCCCCTTGCTCTTCTATTAACTGGTTTTCATCTTCGAGTTCCATTAGATCAATCAGACTGCCTGGTAAAAGATTAGTATCACCAGGATTCTCCACTTTTCTTTTACGTAACATCTGTCTGACTACAACTTCAATATGCTTATCATTAATCTCAACACCCTGGGATCTATAGACATCTTGTACTTCATGAACCAGATACATCTGGACCCCGCGGATCCCTTTGATCTTCAAGATGTCATGTGGGTTTACCGAACCCTCAGTCAAACGGTCGCCAGCTTCAACCTTATGTCCATCCTTCACTCTGAGCCTAGCGCCATAAGGAATCTGGTATAGGTGTTCTTCACCATCATCAGTATGAACGCTTACCCGCCGTACACCTTTAACTTCAACAATCTTAGTAGTACCGCTAACCTCAGTAATGATCGCCTGGCCTTTTGGTTTTCTGGCTTCAAAGAGTTCTTCCACCCTGGGAAGGCCCTGAGTAATATCTTCTCCGGCCACCCCGCCGGTATGGAAAGTTCTCATTGTTAATTGAGTACCAGGTTCACCGATCGATTGCGCGGCAATCGTTCCTACCGCCTCACCCACATCAACCAGCCTACCGGTAGCCAAGTTTCTACCATAACATTTAGCACAGACTCCATAACGGGTTCGGCAGGTTAAAACTGAACGGACTTTTACTTGTTCAATTTTCGCATCAACTATTTTTTGGGCAATGGCTTCATTAATCTCCTGATTAAAAGGCACAATTACTTCACCAGTCTCAGGATGAGTAATATCTTCAGCCGTAATTCGCCCAACAATCCTTTCATATAAAGATTCAATGATCTCATCGCCATCAGTAATCGCAGCCACCGGAATTCCCTCTACAGTACCACAATCTTCCTCCCGAACCATTACATCCTGGGCCACATCTACTAAACGACGGGTAAGATAACCTGAATCCGCGGTTCGAAGCGCTGTATCAGCCAGTCCTTTTCTCGCCCCGTGTGTAGAAATGAAAAACTCCAGCACTGTCAATCCTTCCCGGAAATTTGCTTTAATCGGCAAATCAATAATTCTACCGGAAGGATCCGACATCAACCCACGCATTCCGGCAAGTTGGGACAGCTGTGAAACATTACCTCTGGCTCCTGAGTTTGACATCATCGACACTGAGTTAAAGGGGTCAAGATTATCAACCATTGCTCGGGTAACATCCTCTTTCGCCTTAGCCCAGATATCAATGAATCTTTGATAGCGTTCTTCTTTAGTAATTAAGCCCCGTCTATACTGCTGTTCAATCTGTTCTCCCTGTTGTTCTGTATCTTCAATAATCTTTTTCTTCTCCGGCGGAGTAGAAATATCTGAGACTGCAATTGTAGTTCCAGAGAGCGTAGCGAACCGATAACCCAACATCTTAATTTGATCTAAAACTTCGGATGTCCGGTGCGTACCGTGGCGCCTACAAATCTCAGAAATTATAAGCGTTAGATCCTTTCGTGATGTGCCATTATCTCCAAGTTTTTCAAATAGATGATCGATAAAATCATCCGCAATATTTACTCGTTCTTTAAAGATTAAACGACCGGGCGAAGTAGTAATCATACCCTTTTCGGTTCTTACTTTAACCTTCGCCTGGAGATCAATATACCGATTATCATAAGCTAAAATCGCCTCGCGTGAGGAAGAAAAAACCCGTCCTTCACCGCGGGCACCATTTCTAATAATAGTAAGATAGAAACAGCCAATAACCACATCCTGGTTTGGAGTTGCCAGCGGCCGACCATGTGCCGGAGAAAGAATATTATGTGATGACAGCATTAGTATTCTCGCCTCAGCTTGGGCTTCCGCTGAAAGGGGGACATGAACAGCCATCTGGTCTCCATCAAAGTCCGCATTATAGGCTGGACATACCAAAGGATGAATATGAATAGCCCTACCCTCTACCAACACAGGTTCAAATGCTTGAATACCCAATCGATGCAGGGTCGGAGCCCGGTTCAACATTACAGGATGCACCTTAATAACTTCTTCTAACACATCCCATACCTCGGGGCGGGCTCTTTCTACCATCCGTTTAGCACTTTTTATATTGTGGACATAATCTTGATCCACTAATTGTTTCATGACAAAGGGTTTAAATAGCTCCAAAGCCATTTCTTTAGGTAAGCCGCATTGATGCAGCTTCAATTCGGGCCCAACTACAATAACGGAACGGCCTGAATAATCAACCCTTTTCCCTAAAAGGTTCTGCCGGAAACGTCCTTGCTTACCTTTTAGCAGATCACTTAAAGACTTAAGCGGTCGGTTACCAGGGCCTGTTACCGGCCGGCCGCGCCTGCCATTGTCAATTAAAGCATCTACTGCTTCCTGGAGCATTCTTTTTTCATTACGAACAATAATATCCGGAGCACCTAACTCCAGTAATCTTTTTAAGCGATTATTTCTATTAATAACTCTCCTGTATAGATCATTCAGATCTGAAGTAGCAAATCTTCCCCCATCCAACTGAACCATGGGCCTAAGTTCAGGAGGGATAACTGGAATAGCATCTAAAATCATCCATTCCGGCCTATTTCCTGATCTTCTTAGGGCTTCTACTACTTCCAAGCGGCGAATCGCTCGGTTTTTCCGCTGGCCACTAACTTCCTTAATCTCTTTCTTTAATTCTTTAGAAAGGCTATCAAGATTAATCCCTTCTAACAGGCGTTTAACACCCTCCGCACCCATTAAAGCGGTAAAGGCATCTCCATATTTTCCCCGGGCCTCTCTAAATTCACCTTCTGTTAGAAGTTGTTTATTCGTTAAATCGGTAGTTCCGGGATCTACTACCACATAGGAAGCAAAATAAAGTACCTTTTCTAAAGAGCGTGGGGACATGTCTAATAAAAGGCCCATTCTACTGGGTATTCCTTTAAAATACCAGATGTGTGAGACCGGAGCAGCCAATTCAATATGGCCGAGACGTTCCCGCCTCACTTTTGATCTAGTAACTTCTACCCCACAACGATCACAGACGATTCCTTTATACCTAACTCTTTTATATTTTCCACAGTGACACTCCCAATCCCGCTGGGGGCCGAAAATCTTCTCACAGAATAAACCTTCCCGTTCCGGTTTGAGCGTCCGATAGTTTATTGTCTCGGGTTTTTTTACTTCACCGCTTGACCACGCTCTAATCTGTTCCGAAGAAGCTAAACCTATCTTTATGGCATCAAAATTGTTGGCGTCCAACAAGGATTAATCCCTCCCTGACGCTAAATTTTTATAGTAGCTCCAGCTAAGCTTTTTTTGTGCGGTAACCAGCATAAGCGACTACTTTCCTTTTATCGCCTTAATAAATTCACTTTCTATCGGTTCCTCATTATTAAGATCGAGAATATCTTCATCATCTAATAAATCGTCATCCTCTAAACCTTCTTCATCAATTTCGAAATCTTCATCATCTTCATCGTCTTCATCGTCATAATCAAGGTCTTCATCATCTTCATCTACTTCATCTTCTTCACGTTTTTCCTGTTTCCTGACTCCAGGAAGAGCCGGCCCTTCAATCTCCAATCCAAGCTCTTTAGCCATCTCTCTGACATCATCTTCATCATCTTTTAATTCAACTTCAGACTCTTCATAAAGAACCTTTACATCTAAAGCCAAACTTTGAAGTTCCTTGATCAGAACTTTAAAAGATTCAGGAACACCAGGTTCCGGAATATTCTCTCCCTTGACTATAGCTTCATACGTTTTCACTCTTCCGACCACATCATCAGATTTTACAGTCAGCAGTTCCTGAAGAGTATATGCTGCACCATAAGCTTCTAAAGCCCAAACCTCCATCTCCCCGAATCTCTGTCCACCAAACTGGGCTTTACCACCCAGTGGTTGTTGGGTTACAAGCGAGTAGGGTCCGGTCGAGCGGGCATGAATCTTATCATCTACCAGATGTAATAATTTCAACATATAGATATAACCTACAGTAACTGGTTTATCAAATGGTTCTCCTGTCCGGCCATCATAAAGTCTGATCTTCCCTTTAGATGGCAATTCGGCTGCCTCTAACATTTCGACAATCTCTTCTTCAGTGGCTCCGTTAAAAACAGGAGTCGCAACATTAAAACCTAATTTATTGGCCGCCCATCCCAGATGGGTTTCAAGTACCTGGCCGATGTTCATCCGGGAAGGAACTCCTAAAGGATTGAGTACAATCTCTACAGGTGTTCCATCAGGTAAGAATGGCATATCTTCCTCAGGTAGAATCTTGGCAATAACACCCTTATTACCATGTCGGCCTGCCATTTTATCGCCCTCAGAAATCTTTCTTTTCTGAGCCACATAAACCCGAACCAATTTGTTGACACCAGGAGAAAGTTCATCTTCATTCTCTCTGCTAAAAACTTTAACATCAACAACTTTTCCGGATTCACCATGCGGAATTTTAAGTGAAGTATCCCGTACTTCTCTTGCCTTTTCACCAAAAATCGCTCTAAGCAATCGTTCTTCAGCAGTTAATTCAGTCTCGCCTTTTGGTGTAACTTTCCCCACTAAAATATCGCCAGGCCTAACCTCTGCCCCTACCCTGATAATACCTTCTTCATCAAGTTCATCAAGTGAACCCTCAGCTACATTCGGAATATCCCTGGTAATCTCTTCCGCACCTAATTTAGTATCTCGAGCTTCACATTCGTATTCTTCGATATGGATCGAGGTAAAGGTATCATCCATCACAAGTTTTTCACTGATTAAAATGGCATCTTCATAATTATAGCCTTCCCAGGGCATAAAGGCGACTAGAACATTTTTTCCTAGTGCTAATTCACCATGCTCTGTAGAAGGGCCATCAGCAATTACTTCCCCAGCCTTAACCCTTTGCCCGCAGTAAACAATGGGATGCTGATTGATACAAGTTCCCTGATTGGAACGTTTGAATTTATGAAGCTTATAAAAATCTTCTCCCCCATCATCTGTACGGATTAAAATCATTTCGCTAGTTACTTTCTCGACAATTCCAGAATTATTAGCCAGAATAACTACCCCAGAATCAATTGCTGACTTTTTCTCCATGCCCGTACCGACTAAAGGAGCCTCCGGAACTAATAAGGGAACAGCCTGCCGCTGCATATTAGAACCCATTAAAGCCCGGTTCGCATCATCATGTTCCAAGAAAGGAATTAAAGCAGTAGCAACACTGACCAATTGTTTGGGAGAAACATCCATGAGATTCACATCTTCCCTCGGAACAATCAGAATAGCTTCTTTGAAACGCGCAGAAACTTTGGGATTAATAAACAGTCCAGTTTCTGAATCAAAAGCCTCGTTCGCCTGGGCAATAATATACTTATCCTCTTCATCTGCAGTAAGATAAAGAATCTCACCAGTTACTTTTCCATCAATTACACGCCGGTATGGTGTCTCGATAAATCCATACTCACTCGTCCGAGCATAAGTTGTCAGTGAACCGATTAACCCGATATTGGGGCCTTCAGGTGTCTCAATCGGACACATTCTTCCATAGTGCGAGTGATGAACATCTCGGACTTCAAATCCGGCCCGTTCCCGGGAAAGACCACCAGGCCCTAATGCAGAAAGTCTCCGTTTATGGGTCAATTCCGCCAGAGGATTAGTTTGATCCATAAATTGAGAAAGCTGGCTCGAGCCAAAAAATTCTTTAATCGCTGCTACTACCGGGCGAATATTAATTAAAGCCTGTGGGGTAATTACATCTAGATCTTGAATTGTCATCCTTTCCCTAACTACCCGTTCCAAACGGGAAAGGCCTATCCGGAACTGATTCTGTAAAAGTTCACCTACTCTTTTTAATCTCCTATTACCTAGATGATCAATATCATCGACTTCTCCTTTACCATCCAAAAGATCAAGTAGGTACCCAACCACAGCTTCCACATCTTCTGGGGTTAGAGTTTTTACAGCTTCTACAGTAGGAATTTCATTTCCATCTTCATCAGTATGAGCCGGAATAGATTTAGGTGGTAAATTCATCCCTAGTTTTTTATTCAGTTTATACCTACCTACTGCTGCCAAATCATAACGTTTGGGATCAAAAAATAAAATTTGAAAGAGTGAACGGGCACTATCTACTGTAGGTGGCTCACCCGGCCGTAACCTTTTATAGATTTCAACAAGAGCCTCATCCTCATTTTGGGTATTATCCCGTTCCAAAGTATTTTGGATCGCTTCATGCCCATTGTATCGTTCTAAAAGTTGAACATTATTCCCCAAGCCCATCGCTTTAAGAAGAATAGTTACCGGGATCTTCCTTGTCCGATCAATTCGGACAAAAAGAACATTATTGGCATCAAATTCCATCTCTAACCATGTTCCGCGATTAGGAATAATGCTAGCGGAATAAATAACCTTACCACTGGTATCAATACTCTTCCCAAAATAGACTCCGGGAGAACGGACTAACTGACTGACAATAACCCGTTCGGCACCATTAATAATAAAGGTTCCCTTCTCAGTCATCAGGGGAAAATCGCCCATGAAAACTTCCTGTTCTTTTACCTCCCCAGTTTCTTTGTTGATGAGCCGAACTTTAACTCGTAATGGCACAGCGTAATTCGTATCCCGCTCCTTACACTCATCAACTCCATATTTAGGTTCGCCAAGTTCATAATCGATAAAATGTAGAGCAAGATTTCCTGTGAAATCCTGGATTGGGGAGATATCACGAAAGACTTCTCGAAGCCCTTCATCTAGAAACCATTGATAGGATTTTTGTTGAATCTCAATGAGGTTGGGTAATTCTAAAATTTCTTCAATTTTAGCAAAACTTTTTCTTTCTCTTCCTTCTCCGTTCATTGCCTCCGGCAAAATCCTCACCTCTTCCCCGTTTTAAATAAAAGCGTTTTATTCCAAAAACAAGATTTGCTTTTTTGCAAACACCGTTATAAAATAGTATTGTAAAATTTATTTCGGGATAATTCAGGTTTTAACACTCTCCTAAAAAAAAGAAAATGGCAATAGCAAGGCTAACCCACTGTTACCCCTGCTCTAAAAGATCATTATTCTTCATTTGTAGTTTTTTAAGTAAACATTTAACGGAGAAAATCAGGATCACCTACACATAATAAGGTGACTATTGTGGAATTAGTGTAGCAAATACATCAGCATTATAGAATGATATCACATTTAATTTTTTTGTCAACAAGAAATTTAAATAAATTAAAGAGAGGCTGTATTTTTTTTACAGCCTCTCTTTATAAATTACTTAAGTTCGATCGTTGCTCCGGCTTCTTCTAATTTAGCCTTGATCTCTTCAGCATCTTTCTTCGAGATTCCTTCTTTAATAGCCTTCGGAGCACTATCAACTAGATCTTTAGCATCTTTTAGGCCTAGGCCTGTGATCTCGCGAACAACTTTAATTACATTGATCTTCTTATCGCCAATTGCGGCCAGGACAACATCAAATTCGGTTTTCTCTTCTTCCTGAGCAGCAGCCCCACCTGCAGCCGGAGCAGCAGCAAAGGATACTGGAGCAGCAGCTGAAACGTCAAACTCCTCCTCAAAAGCTTTAACTAAATCGCTAAGCTCTAATACGGACATCCCTTTAACGATTTCTAATACTTCATCAATTTTAGACATGAATTTTATCCCCCTATTTATTAATTTATTTTTTTATTAAACATATTTACTACCTATGCCTCGCCAGCCTGTTTCTTGCGAATAGCTTCTAAGGCATAAACTGTCTTCCGCATTGGTGCCGAAAGCACATTGACCAGATTTCTGATCGGTGCTTGGAGAACACCAGCAAGCTGTCCAAGGAGCACTTCTTTGGTGGGAAGATCCGCCAAAGCCTTTACAGTTTCTTCATCAATTACCTTACCTTCTAAGATTCCACCCTTTAGCTCCATTTTCTTATGCTTCTTAGCAAATTCAGCAAGGATTTTCGCTGGCGCAACTGGATCTTCATAGCCAAAAGCTAAAGCAGTTGGGCCCTCTAAATATACATCAAGGCCTTCTATCTCAGCCTTTTGAGCAGCAAGACGAGTTAAAGTGTTTTTAACTACTCTCATTTCTACTCCGGCTTCCCGCAATTGCTTACGTAGTTCCGTAACTTCTTGCACGGTTAATCCACGGAAATCAGTAAGAACAACTGCTTGCGACTCAGTAAACTTCTTATAGACCTCAGCAACTTGAGCTTCCTTCTCTGGCCTAGCCATTTTTTCACCTCCAGTTCAAATATTTAATCTCATATATCCTAAAAACAAAAAGAGCCCCACAGACAAACTGAGAATAGGGCTCGTTCTTGCAAACGAATTAACTCCCAACCTCGGCGGGCAAAACCTTTAAATCCAAATGGAATAATTCCACTGGATACCTGCTGTCTATGGTTAGATTTAATATTTAATTTTATTCTTTATCTTTAAGTTCTTTTTTCTTAAACGCTAACGCAATATACTGGGGAGATACTTTTATACCAGGACTTAAAGATGAAGAAATAGTTATTGATTTAATATAAGTTCCTTTAGCTCCTGAAGGTTTAGCTTTTATAATAGCATCGATCAGTATTCTAAAATTGTCCAACAATTGCTCTTCTGAGAATGATATTTTACCAATCGGAACATGGACATTACCAGCCTTATCAACCCGGTATTCAACTTTACCGGCTTTAATCTCTTTAACTGCTTTTTCTACATCCATCGTAACGGTGCCGGTCTTAGGGTTTGGCATTAAACCTTTGGGCCCGAGAATTCTCCCTAGTTTACCTACAGTGCCCATCATATCCGGAGTAGCCACCGCCACATCAAAATCAAGCCAACCTTTTTGAATCTCTTCGGCTAGTTCTTCGGCGCCAACTCTGTCAGCACCAGCAGCTTCAGCCTCTTTAGCCTTATCTCCTTTAGCAAAGACCAAAACCCGGACAGTCCTCCCGGTACCATGAGGCAGAACAACCGTCCCTCGTACCTGTTGATCAGCATTCCGAGGATTCACTCCCAAACGAATAGCAGTCTCAACTGTATGATCAAAATTAGATTTTACTATTTCTTTCAAAAGCTCTATAGCTTCCTGAGGCTCATATAATTTTTCCCGGTCAATGGCCTTAGCCATTTCTAAATATCTTTTACCGTGTTTAGCCATATTTTATCCTCCTTACTTACGTGGTTCCAACGGATGTCTCCGCATGAAGCGCACATCCTCCCACCCTGGGGGGAGGTTATTTTTAATTTTTAACAACTACACCCATACTCCGGGCAGTACCTTCAACCATGGACATGGCCGTTTCGACGCTTGCCGCGTTGAGATCAACCATTTTCAGTTCAGCAATTTCCCGTACTTGTGCTTTACTAATCTTACCAACTTTTTCTCTATTCGGAACTCCTGAACCTTTCTCTAAGTTAATGGCCTTTTTTATTAAAACCGGAACCGGCGGAGTCTTGGTAATGAAAGTAAAAGAACGATCCTCATATACAGTAATTACCACAGGAATAATCATCCCGGCTTGACTGGCAGTTTTCTCATTAAAACTCTTTGTAAACTCCATAATATTTACACCATGTTGCCCTAGAGCGGGGCCCACCGGCGGAGCTGGGGTAGCTTTCCCTGCAGGAATCTGTAATTTAATTAATGCCGCAACTTTTTTGGCCATCGTCCTGACACCTCCTAACAACAAATCTTTCTCTTAAAACTTTTCTACCTGATTATATTCCAATTCAACCGGGGTTTCCCGGCCAAACATGGAGACTAAAACTTTCAGTTTACCTCTTTCCGGGTTAATCTCTTCAATTACACCGGAAAAATTCTCAAAGGGACCCCTAATCACACGTACATTTTCTCCGATTTCAAAATCTAACTTGGGTCGCGGTTGATCAACACCCATTTGTCTAAGTATGGTATTAATCTCTTTTTCTAATAAAGGAATAGGTTTGGAGCCAGAACCAACAAAACCGGTAACTCCAGGAGTATTTCTTACCACATACCAAGAATCATCTGTCATAATCATTTCAACCATTACATAACCAGGATAGATCTTCTTTTTGGTAAGCTTCCGTTTACCATCCTTATATTCAATCTCTTCCTCCATGGGCACTAGAACCCGGAAGATTTTATCTTCCATCCCCATGGAAGCAACCCTACGCTCCAAATTAACTTTGACTTTATTTTCATACCCGGAGTAAGTATGAATTACAAACCACGCTTTTTCCACGACCATCACACCCATTACTTGTAAAGCTTAACGACTTTAGTAAAGAATAAACTTAATGTTGAGTCAAAAATACTGATCGTCACAGCAACTACAAGAACCGTAATTAAAACAACTATTGTATAATTTGATACTTCTTTACGGGTAGGCCATGCGACCTTTTTCATTTCGGCAACAACATTTCTAAAAGATTTGGAAACTTTCCCAGGTTTCTTCTTAGCCATTATTTTCCCACCTTTTAACGGGTTTCTCGATGCACCGTTTCCTGCCGGCAAAACTTACAATATTTCTTAAGTTCTAACCGATCAGGATTGTTTTTCTTGTTTTTATTGGTGCGGTAATTCCTATTTTTACATTCATTACAGGCTAAAGTAACTCCTTCACGCACCCTCTCCACCTCCAGCATAAAATAAGCAAAAAAAATAAGCCACAAACACAAATCACTCAATAGAATTTACCATAGAAGTAGTATGCTTGTCAAGAGTTTATTATTAAATGCTTTTTGCGATGTAA
>DIPO01000053.1 GCA_002427045.1 Firmicutes bacterium UBA5486 | reverse complement strand
GGTTTAAAAGATCATAGGTGTACTCCCATTTTTCTTCCGGTTCGTAAGGGTCGCGTTCAACTTTTTCCTTACTAATTAGATTTCCATTAGCATCATATGCATACTGATATATTCCATCGCTCTTTAATCGGTTAGAGTTAGGATAATATTCCTGCTGGTGTTGGAAGGTCCTTACCAGTTGAAGTTTTACATATGATCGGTTTCCTTCTGCGTCGTAGGTGTACTCCTCAATCCGGGAATCTGCTTCTTGATAGACTTTAAGCGTTCCCGCCAGTTCGTTTAAAAAGGTTGCTTTATCTACCGGATTAAAATCCGGATCCCGATCGTCAAAGAGTACATGGAGCTTTAAAAATCGAGTTGCTATTCTTTCTTTTATGGTTAAGGTAATAACACCTTTATCATCTTTAGCAAACTCTCAGTCTTCCTTTGGTATCGGAGTATAAAGGAGATTATCTTCAGAAATATAAAGGTTAAGAGTGTTAGCTTCTATTCGGTGGTTGCTATAAGCCAAATCCGGGGTGAGTACAATCTTTTTAATCCCCGGGGCGGCTGTCCCAAAGTCCAAACCGATACTGAAGAGTAATAATCAAGGTTAATCACTGCCTGTTGGTCAGAGAAAAAATCCAGCCAGGAAGTGCCTAAATAGTCGGCGGTTTTGTAATCGAATTTACCCGGTGTGGATTTGTTCTCTAGGAATTTACCGGGTGTGGTAGCCATGATTAACTGGTTTTTCTGATCATAATGATAGGTTTAACCTGATTGTTGACTTTATCCGTAAGCTCGATAATATTATTAGCTGCATCATAGAGATACTCAAGCCCTAGAAGCAATTATTTCGGAAGGTAGAACTTTTCCTCTAAATCTGAGAACTTTTTGTTATTTGAGGGAATTGCAAAATTACCTTTGGCACCCATTCATCCACAATATATAGTGTTTGACTATTATTAGGCTATCAATATATTGTGGTTGAATATTGAATAATAGATTATGCAATTCTGTAATTTAGGATAAGCAGAAAAAGTAGAGATCTAATAATACTTCTCCTTCTAACGTATATTATCTTGATCTACAGTCTATTACTGTAGCATGAATAGCGATATCCCAAGTAAACATTCTCTTACTTCCTATTTCAGGAATTAATTGTATAACCAAAGAAGATACTATAAGAATTATAGCACCACTTAATGATGTAAAAGAATCACTAGTCAATCAGGAGTTAGGTCCAATACTACGAATTATCGATTCTACCACGATTAGTCTTTGCCTTACTCAATATCCTTGGGCAGTCTTTAGAAAAACAAGAAGTGGCATTAAAGTTCATTTAGCTCTTAGGTTTCTCGATGGTAACACCATCCCGGAAAAGATCGTTATTACACCAGCAACGCTAGTGAATATAACTAAAGAATTTCAGCTAGTTCTAATATTATTTTTGGAAGCTTTTTACTTGCACTTGATACTTCTATTCCTACTAAAACCCCGTTTGAATTAAAATCTAAATTTATTTCACCATCAATTTCAAATGGATCGCATGTATAAGTTTTTTTTACTTCGGAAGATTTAATTGTATTTTCCAAAAATATATAAGCCATATCAGTAATCTTATCCAAAGTTATCCGCATTTTCACTTTCCTCCTTTTATCAAATTTTGAATGTACTGTGGTTTTACGTTGTTAATTACAGTTGTGCCGTATTATGAATCCTTCCTACAAATATTCCTAATTCTCGATCATAATATCCAGTCTTCAACACCCCATCGTGAAAATACTGAAAAGGTTGATTGTTTTTTATAACATTTTTAGCAGTTTCAAGACTGATACCTCTTTGATCTAACCTTTCTAGTGCATGTGGGCTAAATTTTATTCCAAATATTTGATTCCAAAGTTGTTGCCCAGCCATATATGCTTTAATACCAACATCAAGAGAAGCAGCTTTAGCAGCCGCAATTCCTGCTCCTCCAGTTAAAGCTTGGCCGCCTGTAAATACTAGACCTAATGTAAGAATGGAGCCTATAGGATCATTACTGATACTTCCTGTATGTGGTCCGAAATTCGCATATTTTCGGGACCATTCCGGATTTAAATTTTTCACTTCAGTATATTTGTATGATAGGTAATGTTTAATTGTATTCAAGAGAAGCTTTTAGGTTAATGACACTAACATATGAATAGCCCAGAAGATTCCCTTTTTCATCCTTAATTGGATTAATATCAGGTATATATAATATTTGTCCCGGTTCGATTTCAGGATTTTCTGGGTTCAACCCATTAGCAGCTATAATAATACTGTTTAGATTAATGTCTCCGTACTTTTCCTCGGCAATAGATTCGAGAGTATCACCTTCCTCAACTACTCCCAAGGACCCAATGATATCAATCTCAAAATTCGGATCAATTATTGCCTCAATTTCATCGGATAAAAAGCCTGTCGGATCAAAGAACCTCAGTGGGTTATTCCATCCATACACATACAGATTCGCAGACAATCTTTTTTACACCCCAGTACCCAGAGAAGACTGGGAGTTTCGTAGCGATACTTAGTCCGGTAGGTCGCGCCATCAAATTGCCGCTCGATACTGTGTAAACGGTTTAACGGATCCGTTCGGTAAGTTCCGTTGTGCAGATTATATTCTACCCTATTTTCACTGTCGGTAACGGTCTTTCTGTTACCAGCTTCATCATAACAAATAGAACTTTTTCATTTCTTATTATGTTGAAAGTTTCCGCCAGCTCCATTCGTATACTAACAATTATTTACCTAAAGGATTTGTGGTATTTACCCCAATAAAGTAGTCTACTCAAAGCCCCAAAAATTTTTTTATAACTTTAAATATTCGTGGTAAAGAATCGCGAAAAAAGAAATACCAGCTTATACCAATTGCTACAACACAAATAGCTATTGCACAAGCCTCCCATTTCTTACTTAATATTCCTTCGTAAATCCCGTAAAATATTATTATTATCACTGTCACCAATATTGTAAATATTAATCCTGGAACTAAGTGTCTCCGCAACATATACTTATCTCCTTTATCTTTAATTGTCTTACTAATGGTGTTATCAAAACCGAGTAATCATTTTTATACCCTTTCCCTTCATGAAACTCTTGAACAAGATTAGCTTCTTGTCCTTTAATCGC
>DIPO01000048.1:18797-19084 GCA_002427045.1 Firmicutes bacterium UBA5486 | reverse complement strand
TAGTCGCTCACGCTGGTTACCGCTCGCACACATGAAACAATAAAAATATAAGTTATAATCTTCAAGCACTTGGTTTTAATTAGGTATTATCTAATTTTCGAAGATATACTTTTTTAAAACTCCCAAAATGTAGAGGTTGGAGAGAATCGCATATGCTTAAAGTGTCTATTTAACTAATTATGCGATTCTTAAAATTATGGATTTCCTCAAAAAAAGAGAATTTGCCGTGGAAATGTGGTAAACTGATCTTCAACAGTATTTTAAGTGAATAAAGCTTTTTGCGTTGT
>DIPO01000048.1:10861-18653 GCA_002427045.1 Firmicutes bacterium UBA5486 | reverse complement strand
AGGCTATCAATATATTGTGCAGGGACAAAAATCAATGACAACGCAAAAAGTCCGAATAGGGAGGATTGCTAGTGGCCGGAAAAAAGTTAATAGTGGTTGGTGGCGGGCCCGCAGGAATGATTGCCGCCGGAACTGCTGGGAGCCGTGGGCTGGATGTGGTAATGCTTGAGAAAAACGAACGGCTGGGACGGAAATTATTGATTACAGGAAAAGGCCGTTGCAATATTACAAATATTACTGATCTTGAAGGATTAATTGCCAATGTTCCTGATAACGGCAAGTTTTTATTTAGTGCTTTTCATACCTTTTCTAATAGAAGTTTACTGGATTTACTCCATAGCTTAGGGCTTAAGACCAAGGTAGAACGGGGAGGAAGGGTTTTCCCCAAATCAGATCGTTCTTCAGATGTTGTTACAGCTTTAGAAAGATATATGCGGCAAAATAAAGTTCAAATTATGAGGGGAGAGGTAAAGAAAGTACTCTCTGAAAACGGGAGCGTCTCCGGGGTCCAACTAAACGATGGAAGGATTATTATAGCAAATAGGGTGATAGTTGCGACCGGAGGCATCTCTTATCCGCAAACAGGTTCAACTGGTGATGGATACCGCTTTGCGATTGAGAATGGCCATTCTATTGTAGAACCAAAACCATCTTTGGTGCCCTTGGAGACTAGAGAGGCTTGGGTTCGGGATCTCAAAGGGCTTTCCTTAAGAAATGTAGCAATTAACATCTTAACTAATGAAGGAGAAAAAGTTTATACAGATTTTGGCGAGATGCTCTTTACTCACTATGGAGTATCTGGGCCAATTATTCTTTCAGCTAGTACCCACTTGCAGAAAGGGAAGGTTTATAAATTATTAATTGATTTAAAACCTGCACTCTCATTAGAACAGCTGGATTCTAGAATTCAAAGGGATTTTGCTAAGTATTCCAGAAAAATCTTTGCTAATGCTTTGGGAGATTTGCTTCCGCGAAAGTTAATTCCAGTTGTGATAAGGCTGGTTGAAATCCCCTCGGAAAAGCCGGTTCATCAAATTACCAGAGAGGAGAGAAGAAGACTGGTTTCTCTACTCAAGGCTTTAGAACTAGAGATTAGTGGTTACCGGCCGCCTAGTGAAGCAATAATTACTTCCGGGGGAGTAAGTGTAAAAGAAGTGAATCCTTCGACAATGGAATCCAAGATTACTAAAGGTTTATATTTTGCGGGAGAAGTCTTGGATGTATCTGCTTATACTGGCGGCTTTAATCTTCAGATTGCTTTTTCTACCGGCTACTTAGCGGGGAGCAATTGTTAATATCTTGGTTCTGTTGCCTCTAGATTTACTATCGTGATAGTAAATCTTATTCTTTGTATCAGGCCACAATATATCATTAAATAGTGTAAAATTACTATAGAAAAAAACAACAAGAGATCATTCTTTTGGTAAAATAGGTCGGTACTACACCTTGCCAAATAGCTGGTCTGACGATATAGGATTGGTTATTTAGAAACATTCAAAGTCGTTATTTTGCATCACTATTAAGAAATATAGGGACTGAGGTTCATCAGGAGCCGTAACGAGGTTCGTATGTACGGTTCTGTGAGAGGGACGACCTCTGGAGTTTATCCAGAGGTCTACTTAAGTAAGTAAAACCTTGACCTCCTTAATCGCTATCTTTGGTCGCGGCCACGCTTTTTAAGTGAGCATTATCCACTTTGGTGTTATTAGCAATATCAACTAGCACAACGGTAATTTCCGCAAAGAAGTATGCCACCATCAGGTTTGTAAATGCAAGTAAAACACCGATAAATATCGAAGCTAAGCCACCCAGAAATCCATAGCTTCCTAGATTGGGGACGGCAAAAAAAGCATTTCCTAAAATCCTGGCCAAATCTACGCCGGTAAACCAGAGGAAAATCCCGCCACCGACTCCCGAAAACACCCAAATACAAGCTAATAACTCCCCTGCCAGTTTGAAGGAGGTTGACACGATTGGAACAATTGAATATCCTGTTTCCGGTAGCGCCTCGATATCATGGGCCCTAATCCAAAGGGTATGCACCAGACAATAAATTAGTATGACCATTAACAACTCGACGATGATACCGCCCAAAATGATACTAGTGGTATTAAGATAGTCGTAAAATGAAAAGATTTCTTTCCACCCAAAAATCCAAAGAACTGCTCCTCCAAGTCCTACAAGAACCGCTAAGATCCTTAGAAGAATTCCGTAAACTTTTTTAAAGATAAAGCCTTGGGAGATTAGTTCCAGAGCTTTCTTCATAAAAAAATACTTAGTTAACAAACCTCTCTTCCTCCTTTTTTTATTATCATTATATCTTTAAGAGATACTAAATGCTTCCCCCCCCTTATTGAAAATATTTCGTTAATATTAACATTATTCTACATTATTAATTATTTTCCTCCAACCTGGGTGATTCTAGGTCAATCTTCTAAATGAACATCCCTCAAATGCCTATAAATAACTATGTCGATAAGATTTTGACGCGTATTTTTATTTGTTTTCACTCCGCCTACCCTCACCTTGACCCACTCCTGTCATTCTCTCAGTTCATCTCAAGGTTTCCGCACCCGACTGAAGAGCCTTTCCTGCAAAGATACTGATTTAGTATACAAATTAGGCAAACGAGTTTTTAAAAAGGCAAATAAAGCATTTGGAGAAATTGCTAGGAAAAGATTTAGTAAAGTTACAATACTAAGTCGTGGCAAAGTAGTTCCCTTGTTTAACTGCTTAAGAGGACTCCAAAATGGGAATGGCATACTCTAATTTAAATTCAGAAGAATGACCAAATAAAATATCCTACAAAAAGTTGACACTATTGGGCTGTTGACAGTCACAGGTTATTCAAGTTATAATACTATAAATTCTAAAATCTCAGTTGAGGAATTTTGTTAAATAAATATATTTATTTTAATGCGAGGATAGGGAAATTAGACGGAATAAGGGTTTAGAGAGTCGCTGGCTGGTGAAAAGCGATCCCAAAAGCCGTTTAAGCTCACCCTTGAGCTGTTCATCGAAACCTTAGATAGGCAGTAGAATGAACCGGTTAACCCCGATAGAGGTTACTTAAGAGGATCATCTAGATCAATAAGAGTGGTACCGCGAAAGGCCTTCGTCTCTTGGACGGAGGTTTTTTATTTTTTAAATGGGGGTATTTATACGATGGAGATTATTAATCGGACTATAGGGGAGTTAATTGATTACTATTCAGAGGTTCAACCGGAACGCGAATGTCTGGTCTTTCCTGAGCGAAAGTTACGTTATACTTATCGTCAGTTTCAACAGGAATGTAATATAGTGGCCAGCGGTTTTATGAAGCTTGGGGTGAAAAAAGGGGATCATGTTGCTATTTGGTGCACAAATCTTCCGGAATGGGTTATCTGCCAATTTGCCCTGCCGAAAATAGGGGCGGTACTTATTACAGTAAATACGCATTACCGCCGTTATGAGTTAGAATACTTGTTACGTCAATCTGATGCTACTACTCTGGTACTGATGGATAGTTTTCGTGATGCTAGTTATGTAGAAATGCTTTACAATCTCTGTCCAGATCTAGAAAAGGCTTCCCCCGGTACAATTACTTGTGAAAGATTCCCTTATCTAAAGAATTTGGTCTATCTAGGGGAGGGTAAAAGGCCAGGGATGTATACTTGGGAAGAACTTAGATCTTTAGGGAAAAAAGTACCCCCCGATGAATTGCAGAAACGTCAACAAACAGTGAACCCCGAAGATACAGCGATCTTAATGTATACTTCTGGAACAACCGGTTTCCCTAAAGGGGCAATGCTTACACACTCAAATTTAGTGATGGATGGTTATTATATTGGGGAAAGTATGAATTTGGGTGTGGAGGATCGAATGTGTATCCCGGTTCCCTTTTTCCATTGTTTTGGCTCAGTTCTTGGTAATTTAGCTTCTGTTACACATGGAGGAACGATGATTCCGATTGAACAGTTTAATTCCCAGATTGTCCTTGAAACAGTGGAAGAAGAAAGATGTACAGCACTTCATGGCGTACCTACCATGTTTATTGCTGAATTAGAAGAGATGAAGGTTAGGCGGTATGACCTGTCTAGTTTAAGAACGGGGATTATGGCAGGTTCGCCTTGCCCGATTGAGTTAATGAAAGCAGTAACTAAGCAGATGGGGATTAGAGAGCTTACGGTAGCCTATGGGCAAACTGAAGCTTCACCAGTTATTACTCAGACTAGAACTAATGATCCTATTGAGTTAAGAGTATCAACAGTCGGGCGCCCACTGCCTGGAGTTGAAGTAAAAATTGTTGATCCCGAGACCGGAGAAAAGTTACCTCCGGGAATCCAGGGAGAGCTTTGTACTAGAGGATTTTTAGTAATGAAAGGCTATTATAAGATGCCCAAAGCGACGGCAGAAGTTATTGATCAGGAAGGATGGCTTCATACCGGTGATCTGGCTATAGAAACTACAGATGGGTATTATAAGATTACGGGCCGGGTAAAAGAGATGATTATCAGGGGAGGAGAGAATATTTATCCCCGGGAGATAGAGGAGTTTCTTTATACTAATCCGAATGTCCTTGATGTTCAAGTAATAGGAGTCCCCAGTAGGAAATATGGAGAGGAAGCAGCGGCTTGTATTCGTTTAAGAGGAGAGATAACTGCTACGGAAGAGGAATTTCGGGAGTTTTGTCGGGGTAAGATCTCCCGGTTTAAAATACCTAAATATTTTGTTTTTATGGATTCTTATCCAATGACTGCTAGTGGAAAGATTCAAAAGTATAAACTTAGACAGATAATGATTAAACGACTGGGATTAGAACATGAACTAATTGAAACTGTTTAGTTATAAAGCCGGGAGATACCCCCGGCTTTATATATTGTGGTTGAATGAATTCCAAAGGTAATTATGCAATTCCTTCGGAAGCAAAATCAAATTTAAATAATAAATTATGGAGTTTCTTAATCTTAGAAGTAATTCTAAGTTAGAAGCTCTTAATTTATGGAGAGAAGAGAAAACCGGGGATAAAACAGAATATTGGAGTAAGAAGCGAGTGGACAAAAACAACATATTGTGGTTATAATAAAAACTGCCACTAGATATAGTGGTAGTGAACTAGTGACAGACGGCTCGAGGGGGGACAAAATGCGTTGCCCATATTGCAGTCACATCGAGAGTAAGGTTATTGATTCCCGTTCTTCTGATGAGGCGCTTACAATTCGCCGACGGCGGGAATGCCTCGCTTGTGAACAGAGGTTTACAACCTACGAACGAATTGAAGAAGAACCTTTGATGGTGATCAAGAAAGATGGAAGAAGGGAGCCTTTTAACCGGCAAAAAATCTTAAACGGATTGAGAAAGGCTTGTGAAAAAAGACCATTATCTATTGATACAGTTGATAAACTAGCAAGTACTGTAGAGCAAGAGATTAGAAAAAGGAACGAGAATGAGATCCCTAGTTCATTAATAGGGGAAATGATCATGGGGAGGCTTAAAGAGATTGATGAAGTGGCCTATGTGCGGTTTGCTTCAGTTTATCGGCAGTTTAAGGATCTGAGTATTTTTATGAATGAATTACAAAGTCTTCTTCAGTCAGAAAAAAATCAAGAATAGTGGGGGATATATGATGGCAAAGGTCCAGGAGGAATTAGATAAGGAAATAAAAAAAGGCCAGTTGATTAATTTCCGGTTTCAAAAAACATTTCGCTCAATTCAAAAGCGGGATGGAAGAATTATGGAGTTTGATGTTAATAAAATTACTGATGCCATTTTTAATGCCGCTCGGGCGGTTGGTGGAGAGGATAGGCAACTAGCGGAAGAACTAGCTCAGGTTGTTGTAAAGTACCTGAGTAAGACGAAAACAACAGGAATTCCATCAGTCGAAGATGTCCAGGATGCCGTAGAAAAAGTTCTGATTGAGACTGGACATGCGAAGACAGCTAAGGTCTATATCTTATACCGGGACCGAAGGACGCGTCTTCGTGATGCTAAATCCGAATTAATGGATATTGTCCAGGAGATTTTAGCGGAAACCAGTAGGGAGAATGCTAATGTTAGCAATTCACCATCAGCTAAGATGCTTCAGATTGCTTCGGCTGCCAGTAAAAAATATTATCTTTATCGTTTAATTCCGGAGGAATTTTCTCAGGCTCATATAGAGGGGGATATACATATTCATGATTTGGACTTTTATGGTAAAACTTTGACTTGTGTGCAGATACCGTTGGGCAGGTTATTAACAGAAGGTTTTGATACTGGTCATGGATATATAAGGCCTCCGAAACGAATCTCTTCTGCCGCAGCGTTAGCAGCGATTATTCTTCAGAGTTCTCAGAATGATATGCATGGTGGACAATCTTTTGCCTTCTTTGATCGAGATATGGCTCCCTTTGTAAAAGAGAGTTCAGAAGATGAAGTATATCAAGCGATGGAGGCTTTGATCTACAATTTAAATTCTATGCATAGCCGTGCCGGGGCGCAGGTTCCTTTTAGTAGTCTTAACCTAGGCACAGATACTTCTTCTGAAGGAAGATTAATTACACGTTCTCTATTATTGGCCCATGAACGGGGTTTAGGGCGTGGTGAGACCCCAATTTTCCCTAATATCCTCTTTAGGTTAAAGAAAGGAGTTAATCTTGAACCGGGAGATCCGAATTATGATTTGTTTCAACTTGCGATGAGAGTAGCAGCTAAACGGTTGAATCCAACATTTGCTTTTATGGACTCCTCCTTTAACTCTGCATACGGGGAGGAAGTTAGTTATATGGGTTGCCGTACTAGAGTAATTGCGAATCGTCATGGAGAAGAGGTCTCAACAGGAAGGGGAAACCTCTCCTTTACGACGATTAATCTTCCTCGTTTAGGGATCAAAGCCCATGGTAATCTGGAGCATTTCTATAATGAGCTGGATAAGGTTATTATGTTGGCTGGCCGCCAGCTTTATCATAGATACCGGGTACAATCTAAATTGAAGGTAAAGGACATGCCTTTTTTAATGGGTCAACATCTCTATTTAGACTCAGAAAAACTGGGGCCTGAAGATCCGATTGGCCCGGTCATTAAACACGGAACGCTTTCTATAGGGTTTATTGGTTTAGCGGAAACACTAACAGCTCTAACCGGAGCCCATCATGGGCAGGACCTTGGCTCCCAACAGTTAGGAGTAGAGATTATCAGTCATATGCGCCAGCGTATAGATGAAATGGCTGAAGAATATGATCTTAACTATACTTTACTTGCTACTCCGGCAGAAGGGCTTTCCGGACGTTTTGTGGCTATGGATCGGAGTTTATTCGGGGAAATACCCGGAATAACTGATAAAGATTATTATACTAACAGTTTTCATATTCCAGTCGAACATGATATTAGTTGTTTTGATAAGATAAATCTGGAAGCTCCATACCACAGCCTAACCAATGCGGGCCATATTAGTTACGTGGAATTTTCCTCTCCTCCTACTGATAATATGGAAGCCTTTGAGAATATAGTTAAGCATATGGCTGAATCTGATATGGGATATGCAGGAATAAACTTCCCGATTGATGAATGCCGATCTTGTGGAAAACAGGGGATTTTTGAATCGGAATGTTCATCCTGCGGTTCCACAGATATCCGCCGTGTCCGTCGGATAACAGGTTATTTATCTACTGTTGACCGGTTTAATGATGCCAAAAAGGCGGAACTGGGTGACAGAAAATCACATATTAAAGGTTAATAGATCTTTTGATATTTAAGGCCCTTTTTGGGCCTTTTCTTTATTAAGCTTTTTGCGTTGTGTCCTTTTTAAAAGGTCCCAACACAATATATAGTGTTG
>DIPO01000048.1:0-10709 GCA_002427045.1 Firmicutes bacterium UBA5486 | reverse complement strand
GACAGAAAAAATCAATGACAACGCAAAAAGCCCTTATTGAAGCATTTGATCTGGTCAAGCCCGCCTACTAGGTGGGGATAAAATTGCTTACGCGATAAGGGGGAAGCTAGGGGTGAAGTAGTATGTTTTTGCCCAAAGGTAAAGAGCTTAGAGGAGAATTCAGTCCGGAAAAATGGCGGCTAGGTGGAGAGTATTGGCGGGCCGGGCTGGTACAAGAGATGGTTCAGGGGAGGGGAGCATGGCAGGCGACAGTAATCGGAATAACAGGTTCACACCGGGTAAGAATTAGAGTTAGAGGCCGTTCTTTAACAGTTGTTTGTTCTTGTCTTGAAGAATATTGCCAGCATGCAGCAGCAGTCATTTGGGGCTGGTCGGTAGCACCCCAAAACTTTAGTCGGGTAGATCAGCTCTTAACCAAAGTGAAAGCCCTTTCCGAGAATCAGATTCTGGAGATCCTTGACCAATTAGTTTTGGAAGAAGGGGCTTTACTAGAAAGGTTATTAGCTGGGAAGGAAAGAGAAAAACAGAAACTATCCGGTGAAAGCCTGCTTTGCCTGGTAAATAATTTAGATTTTCAATCTGTTTCTCCATGGGCAAAGCAGCAGTTGTTAGAGGAGAAGTATAGGTCAATTCTAAGGATGATCCAAGTTACAATTGATGAAGGCGCGCCTGAAGTGGGGACAGCTCTTTTATCCTTGATAAAACGGACTAGAGAGCTTCTGATTGCTCTGCCGGAAGGGAAAAGCTTTCTGTTACACCTTTTCTTTGAGGCTTCTGATTTATTTATTTGTCACTCTTTTCCGGATTTAAATGAAGAAATACTTAAGGAATTAATAGAAGCTTATCTAAAGCTCATCTTGGAAGATTCAGAGGAAGAGAAATTCCACCAATTATTTTTTGCTTTCTTAGAGAAAGGGGAGGCGGGGAAAAGAGAATTTATCTCTCTACTTTCTATTCCGGAAAAAGAAGAAAAACTTGGTCTTTTTGGTTTGAAAAAGATTCGTTTAATTGGGTCAATCTTGATTAATTTTAAAGAGGAAGAGGAATTAGATAAGTTTATTCAGTGGTGTAATAGCCAGTTAATAAGGGTATTAGTTTTACTGGATTTACTAGCAGAGAATGAATGGTACGAAAAGGCCAAGACGGTTATAAAGATAGCTCTATCCCGTTTTTCTTCAGATAATCAACGTTTTGTTTTACGTTATCGCTTGGCTCAGATGCACCGGAAACTGGGAGAAGAAAGGGAAGCATTATTCCTTGAACTCCTTAATTTCGAAGAGCGGCCGGGAAAAACAGAATTTTTCCGCTTAAAGGAGCTGGCAATAAGGGTGGGAGAATGGAATTCTGTGAAAAAAAGATTATTTCACTGCTTAAAAATAAAAAAGCCTCAGCTTTATCCTGAATTAATAGCTGAAGAAGGGATTTTTAGATAATAAAAAACCGCCTTTATATTCTCTAAGCGGCTTGGTTTGTGTTTGTGAGAACAAGTACAATCGGCTGTAAAAGGGTTAGCCCATAAGCGGGCAATTACAATTAAAAGAATGATTATTTTTTCTTGGGAAAAAGAATTTCATGATGGGAAGGAAATGCACACTCATCAGAGTAAGGGCATGTTTTGCAGAGAGAAAGGTTTTCTGGGCATCTCTGGTTATGATTGCATTTGGCACAACACTCTTGTTGCAGCAGACACATTTTCTAATCACCACCTTGTGTCGATACTTTCCTACAAGTTTCCAGAGAACAAACAGCAATTAACAGATTGTTAACTTTATTATACGCGAAAAACAACTCTGGCGTCAATCTGTTTTCTTTGGTTTTATTATTTAAGGGAATTTACTGAAGCATCTAGGAGCTTTTTGTTTGTATTGAATAAAGCAGCTTTACTTAATTAGGTTCCCTTCAATAAGAAAGTGTGCAATGAGCAACCTTTTTATTCCATCTTGATTCCTAGATAATATTATTCCTCAATTTTACACTAATGACAATTTCTTAGAAAGATCTTAAGGTGACATTATCATAGAATAACTACAAAAAAATCAAAAAGTGCTTGAATCAATTATCAGGTTATGCTATAATTATTTATCGTTAGACTATATAAAGCCAGCGTAGCTCAATTGGCAGAGCAGCTGATTTGTAATCAGCAGGTTATCAGTTCAAGTCTGATCGCTGGCTCCAGTGAAATTAAGGGTTTCCGGAAACGGGAACCTTATTTTTTTACCGATTTGATGAAAAACTTCTTAAACCCCAGCTAGAAAGGGTACAATTATTGAGAAAAACCCCAGTTAATTAGCTGAGGTTTTCCTTTGCTCAAATATAGCATCTAGCTTGTCCATTGCCTCGTCTTGGTAATCTGTGTCGGTATGGATATATTGTCGGTCGGTAAATGATGCCGAAGAGTGTCCGCAAATATCAGATATGGTCCTGGTGTCTATTTTCAATTCTTCAAAAGTGAAGCTGTGGTATGTATGCTGGAGAACGTAAGAAAATAATTCAATTATGTAATTCTATGAATTATGAAAATCTCTTTAATAGTAATTGACAAAAGAGTAAAAGAGATCTAAACTAGATTAAAATAAAAATGTTGCTAATTGAATCTAAAACTTGAGGAGGGTGCTAAAATGGCCGGTGAATATCACGTAATTTGTAACCACTGCGAAGGAAGGTCTATAGTCCGGGTGGGTTGGGGAGCGACCTTTCATATTCTTCATTGTCTCAGATGCGGAGCAGAAAAAATCATTCGTTTATGGCAAACTTCCTCTTTAAAACGATATTATAATGAGCATTTGGAAGAGATGCACCCTATGTATTTAGAAGAGAAGATTGAGAAATGTACATGTGGGGGAGAATATCGGCTAAATGCGCCACCCCGTTGTCCATACTGTAAATCAAAAGATTTAACTGAGGATCCTTTAGCTATAGGGTGTGAATATAACTAAGGTTTAATATTTAAACAGTATAAAACTAGAAAAAGGAAAGCAGGAATTATTTCTGTTTTCCTTTTTTGTTGGTTGCCTTGAATCCAAGAAAAATACGGGTTAGTAACCTGTTGTTGTGTTATTATGATCTTTTTTGATTATTAAAAAAGGGATGCAACTAATTCCAGATATTCCGGTCTAACAACTTAAACATATGTTTTTACAAAATGATTGAAGGAGTCTCTTTGTAAATTAAACCGCTCTCTATCAGGTAGGGCTTTTTGCGTTATCATTGATTATTTCTGTCCCCGCACAATATATTGATAGCCTAATACAAGCCCAAGACTATATATTGTGATGGGACCTTTTAAAAAGGACACAACGCAAAAAGCTTAGGTAACAATGCATATAGCTTTGATAATTTCATAAGGAAGTATTAAAATTGAATGTTTTTTATTTTATAATAAAAAAACAGAGGAGGAGATTTAATTTAAAGTTCAAGAAAAAATATCGTTTTATTCACATCTTATTGGTGCGATTGCCGCACTTATCGGTACGGTTTATTTATTATTTCTAACGAAAAAATATGAATCAAATCTATGGATCTCACTTATTTATGGAATCTCTATTATATTTCTCTTTTCGACCAGTTCTTTATATCATGCTTTTAAACAAATCGAGGATGGGAACTCTTTCTGGCGGATCTTAGATCATATTGCAATCTATTTTATGATTGCAGGAACCTACACACCAGTTTGTTACGTTTATTTATCAGGGTATTGGAAATGGCTAATTATCTCATTACAATGGGTTTTAGTTTTTGCGGGAATCTTTTTCAAGGTTTTTTATATAAAAGCACCACGCTATTTTTCAACAGTAATCTATCTTATAATGGGCTGGATCGGAATACTGCCACTTAGGGAATTTGTAGCAAATATGCCGAAAAACGCCGTGATTTATCTTTTTGCAGGCGGCCTATCTTATACTGCCGGGGCAGTATTCTATGCGATAAAAAAACCTGTAATTAATAGCATGTTTGGTTTTCACGAGATCTTCCATCTCTTTATCCTTTTAGGAGGCGTCTTCCATTATCTATTAATATGTACTGCTATTGTTGGTTAAGAAACTCGATTATTATCAGTAAGTTTCATTATTTATCAGTTCATTAATAATTGTCTGTTCTAAGTGGAGAAGAGAAAGGTCGGCGGTTTTCCTTTTTTGCTTAGGGATGGAAATCCGGTGGTGACTTTTGATTACAGTCGGTTTTTCGGAGAGGACAAAGATCTCATCTGCTAGGAGTAAGGCCTCTTTAGTATCATGTGTAACCAGGATGATGGTACGGGGTTCAGCTGTCCAGAGCAGCAGTAACCTGTGGATTAATTCTAATTTTAAACCTAAATCAAGAGATTTAAAGGGTTCATCCATTAATAATATGCGGGAAGGATAAGCCAGAGCCCTGGCCATTGCTACACGTTGGCGTTGCCCGCCACTTAGCCTGCGGGGGTAAGCATTACGGTACTCCAGAATCTCCATATGCTTTAAGTAGTAATCTATTCTATGCTTGATCTCATCACCAGCGATCTGATCTGTTAGAACAAAACTAAGGTTATCAGCGACTGTAAGCCAGTCTAGTAATCTTGGTTCCTGAAAAAGGTAGCTGATCGACTTATTTTCTAACCCTAGAATCTCGCCGTCATCTGGCTGGTTTAATCCGGCAATTAGAGACAGGAGAGTGGTCTTTCCGCAACCGGAGGGGCCTAAAAAAGCGATGATGCTATTTTCTTCAATTTCAAGCGAAAGGCTGTTTAGAACCTGCAGCTTTCCATAGGATTTGCTGATGTTTTTCAGGGTAAACTCCATCAAATTGACCTTCACTCCCAGTATAGTAATTTCTTGCGGATGAAAACTTCAAGGGCCCGATCGAAGAGTAAACCAATAGAGACGACTACCGCAGTCCAGGCAAAGACCTCCGGAGTTTGCAGAAAGATCCGGGCGGCATCCATTTGTGTCCCAATTCCTAATCTGGGGTTAGCAATTACTTCAGCCGCGATCATAACTTTCCAGGTCAGACCCAGGCCAGCGGCACCTCCGGCGGCGATATAAGGTAAAATAGCAGGTAGATACATCTGGCGAAGGATTCTGGAAGGGCTGACATGATAGATTAGAGCCATCTCTTTTAGCCGGGGATCAATTTGCTGGATACCTTCGGAAACATTCTGAGTAATAATCGGGAAAACTACCAGAAAAGTAACGAATAAGGCTACGGAATCCGATTTAAACCAGATTAAAGCTAGCAGAATTAAAGCCATGGACGGGGTACTTCGAAGTAAGACTAGCCAGGGTTGGAAAAAAGCTTCAAATTTACGGTTAAGTCCGGATAAAACACCAAAGACTAGCCCTACCAGAAATGAAAGACTGAAGCCGGCAATACCTCTTATTAGGGTAGCGCTAAGATGTTGCCAGAAGCTCTCTCGTCCCATAATTTGAAAAATACTTTTACCGGTCAGGCCCGGGCCGGGAAGGAGAATCTCCTTCCCGACTACTACGGCAGCTACATGCCAAATGATGATAATTGCCAGGACCGAACCGAGAACGAGAAGATTATTTTTGTAAGTAGAAACTTTCATCGGGTAATTTCCCTCCAATGGATTGCGGTTGGAAAGAAAGAAGTTTACCAAGGAAGTATTCTACTTCTTCTTTGACCTTATAGCTCTCAATAAACCGAAGATTGCAACGGGGAATCGCATCTAAAGCCGCATCAGCGGAGATAAAAAGATGCTTATGAGCAAGCCTGCCTGCTTCCTGAGGATTATTAACTACCCAGGTGCTGGAAGCGCCGGCGGCTTTTAAAAATTCCCTAACAAATCCTGGATTATCCTGTACAAGCGTAGTATTAACAACTAATGAACTTTGGGGGTAGGATTCCTTCCTGCCTTCGAGATGTTGCCATTCTTTCTGGTAGTCCAGGAGAATATTAAAGGAAGGTGCCCGTTTAATAACTTCTGTCACCCATGGTTCCGGAAGAGTGGCCAGACTAACTTTGCCCGCAATTGCCAATTGAGCAAGCTCAGCCGGGGTAGGATAATATTGAATCTGTACATCCTTTTCCGGGTCTAAACCATTAGCAGAGAGAAAATAGCGAAAAAGAAGATCTGGGGTGCTGCCTTTACCGGTAACCCCGATTTCCTTTCCTTTCAGATCTTTCCAAGAGGAGATCCCGGCATCTTGGCCTACTATATACATAACCCCCCAATTAGTTACTGCTGCTAATTGGATTGGAAGGCCACGGTTATAAAGTATAGAGGCCAGGTTAGTAGGGAGAGCCGCAATTTGAGCGTCACCAGAGACAATCTTTGCTACCATCTGGTCGGGGCTCTTAATAACTGTATAATCAATAGAGACTTTTGGGATGAGAGTTGGCTTTTCCTCCAGCATCTTTACAAGAGAAAGGCCAGTGGTGCCGGAAAGCACCATTACATTCACTTTAGTCTCTTCCATTGCCGCTAATGGGTAAGCCAGAAGAAGAATTGAGATGAGTAAGAGTACTATTAATGAGTTTTTTTGCATAAATAATCCCTCCATTTTAGTTTTTAGCCAAGGCTGCCCTGACATTAACACCGGGGAGCGAGCCGAGACGGCCGGTGAGAGAATTAATCTCATCATTGGTCCCATCTACCAGCAAGGCTAGGACAGCGACATTTCTTTCCCGGTAAGGGATTCCGAGCCGCCCGATGATAATCTGCCCGGCTTCGCTAATATATTGGTTTAGCCTTTCTTGAACAGCGGAAGGGTTTTCAAGGACAATGCTGATTACGCCAATTCTTTTTGTTTCCATTTCATAACCTCCAGATTAAAAGAGCCTGTCTTAAAGAGACAGGCTTAAATTAAAGTTTCAGGTATGAATAAGTATACCCCTTCGCTTCAGGCTAAGCCTTGGCCTCAGGTTTTAAATTATTGGTTCTTTGGAGTAAGGAGCACCTGACTCCGTAGAAGTTCATTTTTATTTTATACTTTCGGAGTAGGAAATGCAAGAAAAACCGGAGTTGTTTTCGGGATAGTTACTTCCCCATAAGAGGGAAGAAGTCTAGGGATAAAATATATGTAAACCATAAACAAAACAGAGGTTGACAAAGAGATCAAAATGACTTAAACTTTGAGCTGCGAGCTAGAAGCATCGCGATGAATTCATAGAAATGCTGCACAGAAAAGAGGGCGTGATTAAGTGCTGAAACTAGCTAAGATTATTGATTTACTGGATCAAACAGAGTATATATCCGGAGAAGATTTAGCAGAGCAGTTGGGAGTAACCCGGGCTGCGGTCTGGAAACAGATAGAGGTTTTACGCGAATTGGGTTATGAAATCAAAGCATTTCCCCGTAAAGGGTATCTCCTTTGCTCTAAACCAGATAAGCTGTATCCCTGGGAGATAGGTAAAGGATTAAAAACACAACTGATAGGTAAAAACATGGAGTATTATGATGAACTTCCTTCAACTAATTTGCAGGCCAAAAAGATGCTTGGTTCGCTTGCTGAAGGTACGGTAATTATGGCAGAGAGTCAAACCAAAGGCCGTGGCCGTTTGGGTAGGAACTGGTTTTCCCCGCCAGGGGTAGGTATTTGGATGAGTTTACTCCTCGCTCCAAAATTGCCTCCGGCCGAACTTTCAAAACTGACTTTAGTGGCTGCAGTAGCTCTTTCACGGACGATTTTTGAGGTGTTAGGAGTTCGTCCTTTAGTAAAATGGCCAAATGATCTGTATTTAGAGGGACGGAAGATCTCTGGGATCCTTACGGAGCTGGTAGGTGAGATGGGGAGGCTGGAGTATCTTATTTTAGGAGTGGGAATCAATGCTAACCAAAAGCCGGAAGACTTTCCGGAGGAACTCCGGGATAAGGCGGGATCGCTGGCGATGGTTTGTGGTGGACAAATTGATCGTAAAGTTCTTCTCCGCAGATATCTCGAAGTGATGGAGGAGGAGTATTTCCAGGCTTTAAAAGAAGGTTTTGACCATGTTTTAGATTACTGCCGCAAGTATACATTTACCCTGGGACGCAAAGTAGTAGTGAATGGAGGAGTAAAGACACTTTCTGGAACAGCTGTAGAGATTGCAGAGGATGGCAGTCTGATTTTGGAAAAAGATGGAGAAAAGTTTAGAGTAATTACCGGTGATGTAAATCTGATTAATAAGGAGCGAGAATAATGCATTGGATCAAGAAACGGAACCGAACAGAAAAGATGGTACTAACGGCGCTATTTTCTACTTTAACTTGGATTGGCGCTTATCTCCAGATTAATTTTATTCCCCCTGTTCCTTTTACTTTACAGACTTTGATGGTGATGATGTCGGGGTTGATTCTGGGACCCCGCTATGCAGCTCTTAGTCAGGGGATTTATGTATTGCTAGGTTTGATTGGGGTTCCTGTGTTTACGCAGGGAGGGGGGCCTGGTTATCTATTACGGCCAAGTTTCGGGTTTATTCTTGGTTTTGTCTTAGCTGCGGCCTTAACGGGGTGGCTTGGATCGGTACTTAAAAAACCGACTTTCCTTAATTGCTTTGGAATCTCCCTTGCCGGGATGGTAGCTGTTTATCTGATTGGAGTACCCCATATCTATCTGATTAATCTTTTTGTATTAAAGAATCCTGTTCCCTTCTTCCAAATTGTACTGGGGATGCTACCGTTTATGGTTGGAGATATAGCAAAATCTTTAGTTGTTGCCGGAGTAACTCCGACGATTTTGGATAGATTATCTAATATATAAAAGGAATTGCCTAATTGCCTTTAGCATCCATTTAACCACACTAAAATTAAGCAATTACTAGAACTTTCAAACCAATGATGAGACAGAGAAAGTTGGGACTTGAGGATAAAATATGAGATTCTTTAAACTACTTCAAATAAGTAGATCCAGCGTAAAAAGGAAAAAATAAAAACCTCCAATTTTAGGAGGTTTTTTCAAGCTATTTATTGCGTTGAAAAATTAGGATCATTGTTTTTCCCCGCTTTTTTAAAAAGGGGTTTAAAACGCGGGCAAGTAAAGGGCACATAATTTAACCTCCTTTTGGGAAAAATCTTTGCTAGTCTATTTACAAGTTGGCTTCTTCATTATATGATTAACTTAAATATTTGGGACTAAAATCCTTATATAAAACGGGAATGGAGGTAGATTGCCATGGTTCCATCCAATCTAAGATATACTGAAGATCATGAATGGGTCCGGGTGGAAAAGGATCGGGTAATAGTGGGTATTACTGAATATGCCCAGGAGGAGCTTGGTGATGTAGTTTATGTTGACCTTCCGGCAGCGGGGGAAAAGGTAAAAGCCAAAGAAGCGATTGCTAGTATTGAATCGGTTAAGGCAGTTTCGGATATTTTTGCTCCGATTACAGGTGAGGTATTAGAGGTAAACGATGATTTACAGCATAGCCCGGAACTAATTAACCAAGATCCTTACGAGAAAGGTTGGATTGCAGAGATTGAAGTAACGGATCCGGATGAACTGGAGAAGCTTATCTCTGCCAAAGAGTATCAGAAGCTGATTGGTGAAGAATGATCGGACGCCTTCTTCCCTGGACGGCCGGAACGGCCGCCTGGAACATGGCAGTAGATGAAGCAATATTAACTGGGCATCAAGAGGGGGCTTCACCTATAACTTTGCGTTTTTATGGTTGGGATCCTCCGGCTCTTTCTTTTGGATGTTTCCAAAACCCATTAACAAAAGCAGAACGTACTCTTGTTCGGGGGAAAAAGGTGGATTATGTAAAAAGGCCGACAGGAGGACGTGCTGTCTTTCATGATGATGAGATAACTTACTCCTTGATTGCAGGGGAAAAGGAAGGTTTTACCGGGCCGGTTCTGGCAGATTATCTACGAATTGCAAAGGGTTTAAAAAGGGGCTTTGAACTCCTTGGCCTCCAGGTACAGCTGGCAGAGGGTATTAAGCAGCGGGAAGCTCATTCCCGAGCTTGCTTTGCTTCCCCTTCTTGGTATGAGATTACTGCAGCGGGAAAAAAGTTAGTGGGTAGTGCTCAGTTACGAAGAGGCGGTTCTCTTTTACAGCATGGTTCAATCCTCATTACATTTGATCCTTTGATTTACTTGGAACTGATGGGGGGAACCCGCCGGGAGGACTATACTGCTGTAGGTAAGAGATTACAACAAAGTGTAATCGGTTTGCAAGAAATTTTGGGATATTATCCGGAAAAAAGCGAAGTAATATCTTCTTTAGTTGAAGGCCTAGGAGAATCTTTAGGAGTTTCTTGGAGAAAGCTGCCTCTGACAGCAAAAGAGATTAGTCTGGCTCAGAAGCTTGAAACTGAAAAGTATTCAAATCCCCTTTGGAATGAAGAACGGGGGACAAAAGGGAGCTGGAGAAGAAGGGAAGAGATTAAGTAAGAGGAGGTTATTTCAATGAAGGGACCTTTGAAACTGTTTATTGGTGATCAGGTTCAGATGAAAAAACCTCATCCTTGTGGCGGAACCGATTGGGAAGTTTTGAGAGTGGGGATGGATTTTCGTCTTAAATGCCAAACTTGTGGGCGCTTAATTCTCATTCCCCGGGTTAAGCTGGAGAAAGGGATTAAGAAGATTGTAAAAACAGCAAATCCTGAGTTTCAGGAGAATAATGATTAATACAAAATTTGGAGTATTTAATGACTAAAAGAATTGCATTATGCAACTTGGTGTCCGTTAATTCATCTAGTAATGATAGTCTATACAAGTTAGTGTAAAAATTAAGCAATTCCCTAAATATCTTAGGTAAAGCAAAATAGAAGAGCTATTTGCGATGTCGCGA
>DIPO01000024.1 GCA_002427045.1 Firmicutes bacterium UBA5486 | reverse complement strand
CGGGCCGGAGTCTCCAGATGGTAATAGGCAAACTCCACCGCAGGAATGGTTGTATCATATGGAGAGAAAACCTTTTGCAACCGGCCGAAGTTATCATACTCCTTGGTCATGGCATTACCGTTTAGATCGGTGGTAACAGACTCGACACCGTATTTATAATTGTAAGTAGCTGTTGAAATATAACCAAAGCTATCCATAATTTTAGTAATGTAGGTTTGGACCATTGGATCATATTCAAACTCTACGGTGTAGCATTGACCTTGATGATTAGCCGGACCGATTACCTTTTTCAGATTGCCATTAGGATAATACTCAAAATTCGTTACTTGGGTCTTCGTAAAGCCATCGATCGCTTGGCGCAGTGAGGTCAGGTTACCATTAGGATCATAACTGCCCTCCCGTTTCCTTTGTAACTGCCGGTTACCATAAACTTCGATGGTTTTTGGTTTCTCCATGATATACTTAGACAAGTCGGAGTAATAAGTGATTACTGCTTCCAGATCATCATCGGCGCCGGGGTTCCCAGCATCAAAAAACCAGGTAATATTACCATATTGGTCATATTCATAGCTAATATAGGTATAAATCGCTGGACCGTATCCGCCTTCGTAAAAATATCTCTCCGTCCGCTCTAGTTGGGGAAATACCCTGGCCAAGGTATTATAGGGGTAATAGTTTATTAAATCCGTATTCCGATCAAGATCAAGCAACCGGTAATGGTTTACAGTCTTGGTAAACAGCCGTCCATCTCCATCACTCACCTCTTCACTCTCAACCAGGCCTTTCGCGTAATAGGAATCATTACGATAATTCCGGGTGAGCTTCTTATAAATCCTCAAGTCGGATGGATTTAGAATTTCCGTAGTTACTGTTTGATAGCCGTAAAAATCCCGTTCAAGCCGATCATACTTTCCGCTTTCATAAGAAAAGGCCATTACCTGTGAGTCAACCCCATCGCCCGGATGACCATCATTGATTATAACTTCACTCATCACCCACTTGCTCTGCGGCATATCATAAGTATTCCCATCCCGTTTATACTTAAGTTCAAAACTAGCTCCCAAGGGACGGATAACTTTTTTCAGTTTATGCGTACGCCCAATTTGGTTGATCGCAACTCGCAGATGACCATCATTATTTGATTCCACATGATCCGGATAACCATCGCCATTGATATCAATAATTGCTGCTTCCCGCCGGCCAAGAGAAATGTTGCCATCTACTCCCGGGTTAATGATTACAAACAACGTGGTAAAGGGAATCCAGAATGAACATGTATAGTAGGCTCCGCCCCCAAATTGCTTATTGGCAGTCTCTGACAATGGTTTCTCGAGAGAACCACGCCATTCTACGCGCGAATTAAAGCGACTGCCGGTATTGAAAGCCACCTCCATTACTGCTCCCTCTTTATAAACCACATCGACCAGGCCATCGCCGTTCATATCCAGCAGACTGACCTGTTCCAGAGAACGGCTAGTGCTATAGGAAGCACCCCCGGCAAATCCGTAGTTACCAGAGTTGAATCCGAGGTTAAACGAGACCGGCTGGTTTTGATTTTTAGTCTGGTTAATCTCGCCGTTTCCCCAGGATTCGGCCGCAGCAAAACTATATCCTAGATTTAAGGAGACCATAATTGTTGAACCTTCCAGCCAAACCTGATCCGGCAAAACTGCCTTCCTTCTGTTTATAGGCGGTTTCTTGTCTTAATTTCCAGATATTTATTGATCAAAGGCCCGGTTAATTCATAAGGCAGAAGATCCAAAACATTAATATTATAATGTTTGAGTTTTGAAATTGCTTTATTTCTGTTTAATAACATTTCACGGCTTGCAGCTGTAACATATAAGTCATCGCTTGTCTTTAGTTCTTGATTCGCATGCTTTGATAATATAGTATCCTGCAATAAAATAAGAAGGAAAAAGTGTTTCCGTGCTAACCAACTAATACGTTTTCTAAAAAGCTCGTAGTTGATATCATCCAGCAGATCTGTGATCAGAATGATTAAAGCCCTTTTCTTCTGTGTCTTTCCCAAATAATCAAAAAGCAAGGAGTAATTAGACTCTACAAACTCTGGTTTTAACTTGGAAATGAAGGGCATAATCTTTTTCAAACTATCTCTCCCTTTAAGCCTGGAGAGTTCACCAATAATCCGATCGGAAAAAACAACAATACTTATGGAATCACCGGCATTAAAAGCTATATGGGATAAAATCAGTAGCGAATTCACCGCATGATCCAGGGTATTTAGGCCTTCTTGTTCAGCAGTCATCAATCTTCCGCAATCCAAAGCAATTGTGATCTGATTATTAGTCTCCATCTGAAACACCTTGGAAATAGGCCGATTTAATCTTGTACTTGCCTTCCAATCAATATGTTTGGAATCATCATCCTTTTGATACTCCCTTAAAGATTCCAATTCCGTCCCAGTGCCCATCCACCGTGTTTTATTGATGCCCATTTTATAGTCCCGATTGTTTTTGGTCAATTTCAAATAATAATTCAGCTGTTTTATATCCGGATAAACCACTACGGTAACACCAATTTTCTTCTTTAAATTAAAATAAAATAAATTATATTTAGAAGCTACTCGCAGATATACGTAATTTATTGTAAAACTACCCCTCCGCATTGGTCTGAGTAAAAACCTAATCCTCTCTTCAGCTAAACCCTTTAACTCTACCGCTTTAGTTTCTGTATGATCTTCTATCCAGTTAGGAACTCCTAGTTTAAAAATAATCTTTTGCCGCTCATGGGTTAAATTGGTGATTTTTAGATCGATTAGATTGATTCTCCCGATGGAAAACGGGATGATCTTTTCGATCAATAAATCATATTTGAGCTTAGGTAAAGTTATTAAAAGATCCCAGAGCGCAATTAACAATATAAAAATATTACACCAAATAGCAAGCTTGAAAATAGAAGGCGCGGCTAATCCGGCGATCAACAGTAGGAACGGTATTACAAAAAGAAAAATCAAGCGCCCCTTTGGAACAGGAATCATCTGGGCACCTCTATTTCTTCAATAATCCGGTTCAAATAATCATCAGCCTTTTCACCTTCAATTTCCACTTCCGGTTCCAAAATAAGGCGATGGCGTAAAACCGGCAACACCATATCCTTAACATCATCGGGTGTTACAAAGCTTCTTTCATTAAATAAAGCCCTAATCCGTGCTGCTTGAAATAAGGCAATACTTCCCCGCGGGGATGACCCCATCTCAATACCATTATAATTTCTCGTGGCAGCAACTATTCTGGTTATATAATCGATTATTTTATCATCAACAGTCACGGTTTTTACAAACTCTTTTATCCCTAAAAGATCATCAATTTCAATAACCTGTTGAATCCCGGCAGTCTGAATTTCATTTGCTGAAAACCCGGAGCGATATGCTTTAATAATCTCTTTTTCTTCTTCTAAAGTAGGGTAATCAATTACTAATTTCATCAAAAACCGATCTTTCTGTGCCTCCGGCAAAGGATATGTCCCTTCCATCTCAATGGGATTTTGAGTTGCAAAACAGATAAAAAACGTTCCTAATGGATAATCAATCCCATCAATATTTACCATCCGCTCTTGCATCGCTTGTAAAAGCGCACTTTGAGTTTTAGCAGGCGCCCGGTTAATCTCATCGGCTAATAACAAATCTGTAAAAACCGGCCCTTTTTTAATTTGAAATTGCGCTGCCGAACTATCAAAAACTGTGGTTCCAATAATATCAGAAGGCATTAGATCAGGAGTAAATTGTATCCTTTTAAACCTAACTCCCATAATGGAAGCTAACGCTTTGATCAACAATGTTTTTCCTAAACCCGGAACCCCTTCGATTAGCACATGGCCTTCGCTAAAGATGGCAATAATAAAATGATCAATAATCTCATCCTGTCCCTTAATGGCTTTATCTAACTCCTGATGGATCCGGTGAAAAACAGTATTTATTTTGCTTACATCGTAATTTTGCATAACTTCACTCCTTGACACTCTATTTACCTCCCCCGGTTATTTATTATCCTATCTTTTTAATGCTTCTAATATTACCGCACGATTTCGCTCTTTATTTTGTATTCGGCCACTTGTTGTCCTTTTATCTTCTTGAAAACATTGCCTAATCTGATCCCTACTCAAACTCGGGATTATCTTTTCAATTTCTCCAACCACTTTCTCCAGTTCTCCCTGAGAAAATGTTGTTTTGAAACGGTAACCTGTAGCTTTCGCATATTTATTTATAAAATACTCAAGGTTGATATGCTCAATTATACTTAAAGCGTTAGTCTTTTGATAAAATGCACCGACTGCACGTAAGTGTTCACTTAAACTCCGCTTGGCATAGGGATTCAATAATTGTGGTTCCCCAAATCGTATTCCTTGCCAAGCGATAAACAAAAGTACGAGCCAGATTAACTGCATAGAGATGAAAAACATTTTATCCTTGAAAAGAAGTGCTAATAATGGGATATTACGGTCTTGCTGTACCAGATTGGCACGGACAAGATAAATTCTTTTTTTATAATATGGCCTCAGCAAATCATTGACCATAATTGCTATCTCTTCTTTTTTTAGATAATCATCGGTTAATAAGAGGCTATCTGTCAAAACAAATATTCTTCCCGCACCCCGAGTTGTTTGATATAGTAATGGGCCTGCTGCCGAATAGAGTATAATATTTTCCGCCCTCAAATCATTGCTCTTTGAAAAATGTTTATACTTTCTTTCAGAACTCAGTACTGACTTAATTTCTGATTTTTCTTTAATATAAAACGTATCAATCTGACTTGTTTCCACCCCAACTGTATGATGGCATTCGCCACTCATACCTGCAATAAATAATCCTCCTCCCGGTTTTACCCATTGCTTAATTAGATCATCTAAATCATCTTTTTGCAGATCACAATCAAAATATATCAGCATATCTCCTTGTTGAGGTGGCAAAGCAGATAGATACTGATATCGCAACCGGTAACCTAATCTACTATACAATTGATAAAACAAGGAGTAAGGCCTGTTCTCTTGGAAATGCTGAGTAGAATCCTCAGTTAAATTAGTAGTTAAAAAGAAGAGAATTAGTAAAAGCACGCCTATGATCCCCAGTACAGGGATGATCTCTATTTTTAGCTTTTTAATAAACTTCATTTTACTCCTCATCATAAGTTTTACTATAATTAAGGAATTGCATAATTCAATTATTCAACCACAATATATTGTGGTTGAATGGATGTCGAAGGTAATTATGCAATCCCCTCATAATAATAAAAAATTCTTTTCGTAAGTAGTAAGAGTTTCTCTAAAATCTTCGTGATTAAGATCAATAGTGCTGAAACTAGCAATTTCTGCATAATCAGCTATCAAAGCAAATGGTTGGTATAGATTTGAATCACCTTTCAGCTTCTTTTTTAGATCATTATTGGTATACTTTTTCCCGGCTGAAGAGGTGATAACTTTACTCAATAAACAATCAACCGTAGCTTTATGAAGAGAAATGATCGCCTGCCGATATTCTCCAACTTCTGCTTGATTCAAAGCCTGCTGATAATTAAGAATACTTTTACCCTGAACCAGATCTTTCTTTGGAAACAAAGTCTTTTTTGAATCTCTCCACACTGAATCATTCCTTAGATATGGAGAAACACTACGCAAAAAATACATACTGCCCAATAGCAATGCAAGGATAAATACTATCCACGCCAACATACTTGTTGCTGCAAAAAAAGAATCAAAATTTATCTTATCAAAAGAAAAATTAAAAAGGTTACCTTTTGAAATTCTCAGTAACTCCCGCCGCACATCCTCATCAGTAGGACTTTCTCTCCGGAAAGGCCAAAAAGCAAAACAAAGAGGTGAAAAATGCAACCACAACTTAATAAATTTATTCATCCTGATTCCCCTTTGCTTGACTCTGAATAATTTTGATCCTTGGCCAAATAAAGAAATAGCCTATAATAAACAGCAAGGAAAGAATTGCTGTGTTTACTTTTATAGTATAAGGAATTAAACTCGGCGAAATTAAGCCCTCTATCAAAGCGGCGATCAGCAGTAAGAAACCACTGGCTGCAATTAAAGTGAAAATATTCTTTCTTTGAAGCGCCATCCATTCTTTACGATAATACCGAGTCGCTTTAATAATTGAAAAGCCCAAGGCTAAACCAGCAGCTCCGGCTAGCACTAATCCTGTTAATTCAGTAATGGAATGCGCAGTAACAAAATGGAGTAGATTTCTTCCCTTACCTCCCGCCACAAGATAACCGGTGATTGCCCCCAAAAAAACCCCATTGTAGATCAGAACGTAGATTGTTCCAATCCCTAACAAAACCCCTAAGGCAAAACTGGCAAAGGCAATGGAGATATTATTTTGAATATAGAAAGATACCATGAAATTTTTTAAAGTAAATGACCGTTCTTCACTAATCTCTTCGCTATATGCCTCCTCCATTTGATGTAATGTAGATTGCGGAACAACTATCCCTGCTACCGATGGATTCTGAATTACAATTCCAAAAGTAATTGCATAAGAAGAAAAAAAGATAAGCGCCGATATCAGCAGAAACATCCAGTTTTTCAGCATAATAAAAGGCAGCCGTTCCGAGAAAAAAGTTTTTATTTGCGATCTTCGTAAAGGAGGAAAACTATAGAGAAACTTATGTGCTTGACCAATTAATTGATTAAGATAATCCAAAACATCCGGAGAAAGTTGTAACATTTTTGCTTCCGCAAGATCAGCACAAATAAGCCGGTAAATCCGGGGAAATGCCAAAATATCCTCCGGCGATAAAGATGTATACCCTTTTTTACTAAGGAGAAGCACAATATGATGTAACTTTTCCCATTGTTCCTTTTTTGCCAGCACAAATCTTTCACTTTTTGTTTTAGGTTTCATGTTGATAATAAACCCTTTCTAAAAATAAAAAGGCATCCTCAGGTTCTTCCTCAATCCCCATTTTTTTACGCACTTGATCCGCTAAATCTTTTGCCATCTCCTCTTCTTTTTCCGCCGGCAGTTTATAACGTTCATTCAAAAAGCGACGGATTATATATAATTCATGCTCAGATAGTTTGTATTTTGCCTCTATTCTTTCTTGCCGCGGATTAAGTTTATGAAAATAGACTTGAAAATCAGGAAGTATTAAATCATGATTAATCTCTTTAACCACAATTGTATTAGCCACTAAATCTCCCAATCTCCGGTTTTGCGGATCAATCAAAGCCACAAATCCACCTAACAAAGGTGCAATTGGAAAATCATCGACTGCCCGTAGAAAATTACGAAAAATAATTGTCTCCCAATCTAAGGAATCTCCATTATCCCGCAGCACACGGATTCTCATCATTCTTTTTCCCGGAGATTGACCTTCCATAATGATTTCAAATAAAACAAAATAGAACCAGCGCAATAAAAATAAGATAATGAAAAAGAAGGCTGCCGATAAATGAGTAGTACTCTTTGCAAAACCAGCAGATACACTACCAAAAACCAGCCAAATTATTGCCAGAATAATCAGTGTCTGAATCATCTGGTCGATTACATATGCAGCAATCCTTGTTCCAACCTCAGCGATCTGATAGGAGAAGCGTATCTTTTCTGGTGTTTCAATAATAACTTCACTTTTTTTCTTCATTAAATTCACATATCTCTTAGCCTTCCACTGAGCGGTCCCGCTCTCCAACTAGAGAAAACTGTTGGATCAAATGCTCAATGTCAAAGCCTTCTTTTTTAATCCTTAAATTAAAATAGATAACCACTAGAATGCAAGACTGAATTGGTTGAAAAATTGCCGACACAATTAAATTCAAATAAACGGTTAGTTTCCCCGTCGGGAGTATTTTCCGGATTACATAAACTAAGGGTTGCTGGATACAGGCTACAATAATCACACCAACTAACAATAATAAGAAGATCCTTCCTTTATCCCCTTTGGTCAAATCCCAACTTCTTTTCATCGATTTGGTAACACTCTTTCTCTCAATTACCAATACATTAGAAGCAACACTATACCCTAAAGAAACAACGATTCCAGGAATAAGTAATAATAATGATGCAACGCCAACCTTAATCCCAACTAAAATTGAGAGCATAATTAGTGGCATAATCAATGACAGAATAGAACCCATATTTTGATTAAAAGAAAGCTCACGTTCTTTTAAAAACTTCCGTGAAACCAGATAGATAATACCAGCGCTTAAAAAGCTTTGACAAAAAGTATTAAGCAAGAAAAATATGGCCAATTTCCCCCACTCAGGCTTTACTGCTACAGGCTGCCAATTTATTAATAATACCGATGGTATTTGACAAAGTAATGCAATGGGAAATAATGGGGGAAGATTATTAAAATATAAGTTAAAACCCTTCCCAATTGTCTCTCCAAACGAATATTCCCTTAATTCATAGCCCATCCCAATTCTCCCCCTTGTTTAAATTATTATCATTTACAGAAATTATTTTACAATTTATTTAATATTTCTCTTAAAATCACTTTTTTCCTTTTTTGTTTCCAATAAAACCCTCCTCTACTTATATCTCTTGTTTAGTTTTTGTTTAGAATCGCTTGGTAAAATTTATTTAATAAGAAAATGAGACAGGAGGAATTTTCTACATTACTTAATACCTTCAAGCAATTAAAAAGGCGGAATGAAATTTTTATTAAAAAATAAGGAGGTAGTCACGTGAATTTAATTAAAAGGAAAAAGATTGTGGGGCTCCTATTAATCCTTACGCTGGTATTTTTAATCATCTGCTTTGCCGGCTGCGGTAAATCAAAGAGCAATAATAATAATAATAATCCCCCTATCCTTCCGGGCGATGGTAAAGTACCCGATCTCACAGGCACCTGGTATTCCCCGTTAAGTGTTAACCCGGGAGTTACATTTACTATCGGCAGCTACATTTCTAAAGAACAATCGTCCGACGGCAAAGTCACCCATCATTATTACCAAGGCCAAGTCAGCTGTTCCGCGTTAGAGAGCGGAAGCGTGTCGATTTCCCACGCTCCTACCCTCGAAAACTTCGACTTCATTGATATTATGGATGCCAGCATCGATGTTTTATTGATTTGTGCCGGATCAGTAAGTGAAAACGGAGGTACGTTGAGCCTCTCCGGGTGGTTGAAAAATGGTGTTCTCCATTGTTACGTAGTAATTGAAGATCAAAATGGTAATACAATTTACGAGACAGATGAAGAATCTGATTTTGATATCTTTACCAAGGGTTCCTAACATCTTTGATTTAAATCGCGGTGTTGGCTATAAACCGAAAAACTCTAAACTTAAATCAGTAAGTAGTCGCTCACGCTGGCAACTGCCCGTGCACATGAAATGATGAAAATATAACTTTCATCTAAAGCTTACAAAGGCGGTCATTCAACCGAGCGACGAGTATCGAGATCTATTTTCTAGGTAGGGGGTGCGAAAAACGTACCCCTTACACAAGTGAAAATTAAACATAGGCGAGTTTGCAATTCCTTAAACTATAAAAGGAGAGAGAAAAATGAAGAAGAATACTTACCTTTTTACGATCGTGTTTCTTTTGTTAATCCTTATAAGTACCCCGGCATCTGCCCAAGAACTTTATAAGATCGCAGTCTTACCCTTTGATGATGGTTCAATCGATGAAATCTGGTGGGGTGATTATGATGTCGGTTCAGGAGTTTCCGATGAGTTAGTTACTGCTTTATTAAATTTAACTCCGCAAAAATTCCGGGTAATGGAACGTGAACAAATCCAAAGAGTCTTGGATGAACAAGAGTTTGGTGCTTCCGGACTCGTAGAAGCTAGTACCGCCGCTAAAATTGGGAAAATTCTTGGGGTTCAGTTCTTGCTAATTGGTAAAGTCACCGAATTTTCTAACAAAACTACCGGTGGGGCACTCTCTTTAGGCGGAAAAGGCCTGGGCCTTAAAAACACCACCTCGCGGGTAGTAATTGACGCTCGCTTGGTCGATACCAATTCCGCTGAGATTTTAGCAGCGGTCAAGGGGGAAGGCGAAAAGAAACAAGCCAATATCTCAATTGAATACGATTGGAATTCTCTCGATCTAAGTAGTGAAGAGTTTCGCGCCACCAATTTAGGAAAAGCCCTAAGGGAAGCAGTAGATAAAGTAGTAAAAGAATTATCGAAAAAAGCAACTGCTTTTGAACCCGCTCCCCTAGAAAGATTAACCGCCTTAGTCGCCTATGCCGATAAAAATACAGTTATTATCAATATTGGTTCCCTTGATGGTGTTAAAGAAGGAATGAACTTTGAAGTTCATAAGCTACTGCAAGTCATTAAAGATCCGGTGACCGGAGAGGTTATTGACTCGATTACAGAACCTGTAGCATTAATCAAAGTCACTCAAGTAAAAGATAAATCAGCTACCTGTTCAATAGTTAAAAAACTCAGCAGCGGCCTTGATATTGCCCCTATGGATCAGGTAATCCAGAAATAACGATCACTTTCGTAGCTTGTCCGTTCGTATTAAATGACAGACTTTGTAAACTACCGTAAATTGATTTCGTTAAAACCTTGTTTAATTTTTTCCGTGCCCCAAGGATGGGAGGAACATATAAAAATTAGGCCGCAAACTTAATTGACGGCCTAATTATTTCCGCTATTTTTTCATTTTTAGTCATTAGCTTAAACTCCTTTATTCTCTCGTTAAATATAAGAAGAATAATCTATCTAAGATTAAGCTGATTAATAATCTTAATGATCATTTGAATCCGGTTAAAAGGAGTAATAAAATAAAAGCCATCAACATGGTTTTGGATTTGCTTACCAAGTTCAACCGCGATTTCAATACCAAGGTTTTCTGCTTCTTCTCTTTCCATTTTACAGTCAAACTTATTAAGGATTTTCTCAGGAATTCTAATTCCTGCTACTTCATTATTTAAAAATTGTGCGTTTCTATAACTGACCAGCGGCATAATACCACCTAATAGGATACTCTGATCATTTTTTGCCTGGGGTAAAAAATCAATAACTGCATCATCAAAGATCGGTTGTGTCAAAAAAAAGGTAGCACCCAGCTCCATCTTTTTTTTCATTCTGGATAATTCGCTCTCCGGTTTTAATACATTTAGATCCAAGGCACCCCCAATTCTGACTGGATCTCCTGCAAATAACTCTTTATTCATGATTGATAAAAGCTCAATTAATTTGAAAGAATTAAGATTAAAGACAGCTTTTATATCATTCTTATCAGCAATAGCAACCGGATCGCCTGTTATCGCCAGTAGATTACGGATGTTTTCCATATAGCCGGCTAAAATAGAGGATTTTAAGGCATTTAGATTTTTGTCCCGGCAGCAAATATGCGGTAAGACCTCGATTCCTACTTCTCTTTTAATTTTAGCGGCTAACATCATTGAGTCGACTCGTGCCCGTCCCATTGGGGAATCTGCAACTGTTATAATATCAACTCCAGATTCCTTGCAAATATGGGCATTTTCCATTATTGTTTTAATATCGGAATTGAATGGCGGGTCTAATTCCACTGCCACTAAAAATTTATTGTTTTTAGTTATTCCTGACAAACCCTTAGTTGCTTTTTTGCTTCTAGGCAAAACTGGTACTTCAACCATTCTTTGTTTAGAAAAAACAGTTACTGGCTCCGGTGTGATTAATTTAACAATCTGTTCTATATGAGCCGGGGTCGTACCACAACAACCGCCTAAAATCTTGATCCCCAGTTTACTAATTTCTTTCATTCTTTCCGCAAAATAGCTAGTATTCCTGATGTATACCGTTCTTTCATTGATAATCTCCGGATATCCGGCATTCGGAGCAACCGCCACCATTTCATTGGTAAAATCTATCCCCTGTATATTTTTTAAAGTGTTATATAAATGGGCAGGGCCAACACCACAATTAAAACCATAAGCATCAATACCTTTAATCTTCTTAACCTCAGCAATGATCCTTTCAACACTAATTCCCTTCCTGGTAAAACCCTCTGGTGTTGTCGCAAATTGCGTCACTACAAATACTGATTCATCCTGTTCTTTTATGTGTTTTATCATGTCTTGAAGGTAGATCGTATCGCTAAAGGTTTCAAAAATAAAGATCTTGACCTGTTTTTCGAGAAAAACATCCACTATAAATTTATACTCATCTGCAATCAGGGCTTGATCAAGATCAATATTCCCAGCTAGATCAGGGATCGGGCCAATACTTGCCGCCACAAAAACATCTCTGTTTCGAGCAGCCCGGTTGGCAATCTCTATTCCCGCAGTAATAACTTTTTCCACCTCTGTCCGTGGCAAACCTAAAATCATACTATTGGCGGAGAAAGTGTTGGTTTTAATCAATTTTGCTCCGGCAGCAATATACTCATTATGAATCCTCTCGATGATACCGGAGTCGTTGAGATTGGAGATTTCGGGAAACTCATTGTATTGACCGGTAATTTCCGCATAATAAGTGCCCATCGCCCCATCTGTGATTAGTATATTCTTCTTTAAATACTCTCTGATCAAATTCTTCACCCTTAAAAACTACTCTCGTACGACTGTGTCCGATTTTCACAGACTTCCCCATTTAACGGTAATTGTTACATAATTATAGAACATAATCTACTACTTGTCTATAATTATGCAATTTCTTCAATTAACGCGCAGCTAGTGGCAATCCACAAGATGCATTACACTAATTTCCTTGAATTAAAGTCAGTCACCTAACCTTTATTCCTTTATGTAAACTAAAATATCTCTTTTATCCTCCCATTTTCTTAAAATCCCAGCTCTATACGGTATTAAATCCTGGTCGACAATTATCACCTCTCCTGTTATAATGCATCAAGTCAGCGGCCCCCAAGACCCGATATCCCAACCGGCCCACGGAACATGGGTAAGATACCGGCACGCACGAATGTGCGCGAAAATCTTAAAAAGGGGTAATATGATAATGAAAATAAGAAACAAGATGATTATTAAAGCAGTGACCTATTGTTTGCTGATTATCAATCTGTTAGTTTGTTCCTCCCCCGCCTTTGCCTGGACTTATAATATCCAATGGGGGGACTCTTTGTACAAATTATCGGAACGTTATGGTACAGAAGTAAATGATCTTAAAGATGCTAACAAACTTTCATCCGACAAGATTCTGGCCGGTGGGGAAATATGGATTCCCGATTCTAACCCTATGCAAAATTCTCAGATACAGGGAGCGGAAAATAGTAATGACTTCTATCTATTGGCACGTCTAATCAATGGTGAAGCCCGTGGTGAATCCTTTGAGGGACAAGTTGCCGTGGGTGCAGTTATTCTCAATCGGGTTAAATCAAATAAATTTCCAAACACCATTGCCGGGATTATTTACCAAGAAACACAATTTGAATCAGTAGCCAACGGAGAATTTTGGCAACCGCTGACGGACAGTTCGATTAAAGCAGCAGAAGCCGCTTTAAAAGGGTGGGACCCGACCGGGGGAGCGCTGTACTTCTATAATCCAGCTAAGATCTACAGTAAATATAACTGGATTTGGTCACGTCCGATCATCAACCGTATCGGTAGTCATGTCTTCGCTTTATAAGAAACCTTCTTTCTCAATTTCAATTGGACGTAAGTAAATAAAGGAAAGTTGTGATTGATCGACAAGCACATTCGAGCATATTCTAGATGCAAATGCGAATAGAATCAAAAAACTAGAGGCTGACCCAAAAGTAACAGGGTCAGTCTCTAGTTTATAAACCGAAATTAAGCAGAATCTTTTAACAACCTTTGCCAGTAAAATTGTTAGGTTTGAAAACTTTCTTAGCTATAGATTATATAAATCTTGCTACTTCATTAGCAGAGGTAATAGCCTCCCAAGCCCGACCCGGAGTTCTAGCATCACCGATGCAATAAACCTCTGGGGCTGCTTTCTGTTTTAGGAGTTCATAGTAAAGAAGATCATCAGCGCGGCCTCCGGTAGCATATATAACAAAATCTGTATCAATTGCTATCTCTTCTACATTTTTAGGATTCAGTGGCCGGTCAAAGGGGTTATGAATATTATCCGGGATCAAGGTAGTCCAAGGCGTGTAAGGATCTTTCCTTTTACGGTTAGCCATAATAAAGGTTTTTCCTTTTGCGAACCTAACGACTTTTGAAGAGGTAAAGGCTTTTACCGGTACTTGTAAAACATCCTCCTGCCGACCTGAAGGCGCACCCTTCCCCATCATCATCCACAGCAACATACTCCGATTAGCATGTACTGTTCCGGTCATCAAATGAGGTAGCATCTCCACCACAGTAACTTCAAGTCCCTGCTCATAGGCAAGGGAAAATGCGACTTCACACCCGACTACTCCTCCACCGATAACCGTAACTTTTCTTGCATCATCTGGTAATTTCATCCCATTTAGCAATAATTCCCTGGCTCCAACTGACCTAACCAGATCCTTCCCTTCAAGTTCAGGAATTACAGGAGTCAGTCCATTGGCACAGATGATCACATCATATTTGCCTTTTAAATCTTCCACCTTGACAAAGGTATTATATTTGATCTCCAGCCCATTTTTGCTCAATAGATCCATTTGATATTGAAGATTACTTAGGTATTTCGCTACATCATGTTTAATCTTCATTTTTCCGCCGGCAACCAGTTGCCCGCCAACCCGATCCGTTTTCTCAAAAAGCGTAACTTGGTGTCCTCTGGCCAAAGCGGTTTTTGCGGCTTCACACCCACCAGGTCCGGCACCTATAATCGCCACCTTTTTAATCTTCTCTGCTTTCTCTAACCGTTTGGTATCTTCAAAGCCGGTATATGGATTTACTGTACAACACGGGTGTCCCCCCAAGATGAATGATTGGATACATCCTTCTTGGTCACCAATACAATGGATGATCTCTTGTACTCTGTTTTCTCGAACCTTCTGCGGCCAGTAAGGATCAGCCAGCAAAGGACGACCCAGCATAAAGAAATCAGCCCAACCCTTCTCTAAAACCTCTTCAGCCTTATCCGGATCCCCGAGTTTTCCTACAGCTATAACCTGAGCATCTATTTTTTCCTGTTTAAAGAATGCCTTTAGGCGGCCAGCCATCTCTTCCACATAAGGAATATCATTAAAATAGGCTGGAGGATGAGGCCAGAACCAGTTATCATAACAACCTTTATCCACATCAAAGGCATCTACACCAGCTTCTGCCAATACCCGGCAGAATTCCAGCCCCTCCTCAATGGTTCTTTCCATCCCGCGGAACTTTTTGTTAAAGATTTCTTCTCCATAAGATTCTCTCAGGCCCTGAGTTAAATCCACCCGGTAGATAATAGGGAAATCTTCACCACAAGTCTTTTTGATTTCACGGACTACATCGATGGCAAACTGAAATTTGTTGCTGTATCTGCCAAGTTTTCTCCGGTTCCAGGGCGCAGAGGTTAACTGATCCATTAAATAACCCTCATGTCCATGTAATTGAACACCATCAAACCCGGAAACCTTAGCATTAATCGCACTTTGCCCGAAACTTTTTACGATCTTTTTGATCTGTCTGTTGCTAAACGGTAGATGGGGAAGTTGCGGAACATAAAAGTTTTTATTTACAGAAGCTGATTTCAGAAGTTTCCCTTTAAGAAAAGGTTCTGGTGAACCAACCCTACCGAGCCCAGCTGTTAATTGTATAAATATTTTTGCATCAAAAGAATGGACCCCAGCAGCAAGATCGCGCCATCCGGACATCCTGGTCCGGGAAGAACCATCAATTCTTGGGAAATAAGTAGTATCATTATCCTCTGACACCGTAGGGTCAACGCCATAAGAAACAGGAGTTAAACCAGTAATCAAAAGTCCGGTTCCTCCCTTGGCCCGTTCCACAAAATAGTCGATCATTTTCGGAAGCGGTCTACCGATCGGATCTGCCATATTAATATTCCCCATTGGAGCCATGATGATCCGGTTTTTAATCTTACACTTACCTATCTTTCCTGGTTCAAAGATCTTATGATAACTCATCTCATTACTCCTTTCATTAAAATAACTTTAAAACTACTACCTAATAATAACCGTTCCATCCTCTTTTATCTCTACAGTTTGACCATCTTGAACACAAGCGAGAAAATCTGTTCCTAATTGGTCAATGGTGATAATTCTGCTTTTGAGCCAGACATCACTTAAAATAATACCGGCTGCTGCCAAAGAATCTATATGTTCAGAAAAGAGCATTGCTTTAGGTCCAATCCCCATTTGTACCACTGTCTCTAAAACCATTCCTCCGGTAGTTGAACCAATAGTTTGGGGAAGGCAAATAATCTTATCCGTCAAATCTTTTTTATAGAGGTCCGAATTATTCTGGTCCGAGCAGATTACCCGTTTAGCCTTTTTTAAAGCACTCTTTTGATAACTAGCTAACAAATTCAGTCCTTGTCTGGAAACAACTGCTTCGCCAGTAGTATTTCCAGCCAAAACGACCCGCCCTTTAAAAATTTTCTCCTTCATTTTCATCCTCCTTTAAAGATTTTCTGCAGTTAAAAACTTCATAATTTATCTACTATAGATTCAACTGCAAAATATTAATAGCCCAATACAAGTCATACATTTGTACTATGTTTTGTGGTTTAATATGTTATAAGGTGATTATGTAACTTTTTCAGTGCACAAGCTGTTCCAGAAGTTCCTCATCTAATAAAAACTTAGCCGTAGTATAGGTCCGTAACTTATTCGAATTAGTAATTACCGGTTGTTTGGCACATAATGGGTTATTCATATACATTAATGCACAGATGGAAGTAATCTGGGCTCCGGTCTCTAGTAACTGATTGTATCTTGTTTTATCTTTTTTAAAGGCCTTAACTACATCCGGTGCTGCACATAAAAGGGTCGGAATGCTAACTTTTTCTCGCCCGGCCTCCTTCAGCGCTAATGAAATCTTTTCTGACCAATGCTCTAACTGTTCCAAGGACAAGTGTGGGCAACCGATAAAGCAGACCTTAGGCCTTGCCTCTTTTTTCTTCCACATTAAGGGGTAAGATTTAATAACTCGTTCAATCTCCTGATCATCAATAATGTATCTTTGGTAATTATCCACTAATAAACCCCTCTGTTTTTCTACGGCTTCTGGGGTAATATTTTCAACATGAAAAAGTCCCACTGCTCCATTAGAGGCACTGGCCGCTCCCATATCTTTTAAATAATCACGCGTATCAGTAGATAAACCTGTACCTAAGAAATGATCCAAACCGATTATGTAAGGAACATCCTCTACCACCTTCATCCCAATCGCACTTCCTAAAACCTGGGCATTTGGTGCTTTCGAAGTTTTTACTTCCACTAGCCATTTGGCTTTTCGGCCTTCCTCGGTTAATAATCCAAACTCCGGTGCTTTAGCAATAATTCCACAGCAAAGCTCAATAATTCCTGAGTTGCGGTTACTCCTAGCACCTAATACTGAATTAGCATAAACCACTGCAGAAGATTCTGCCCAGGCTAGAATATCTCCCTTAGACGGAGTATTACCAACCTCCGGTAGATAACAAGTACAAGAAAAAGCGTTTTCATTCTTAAGTCCTACTTTTTGTAATTGCTCTTCATATTCTTTTTGTTTACCATACATAATCCTAAAGACTAATTTCTCTAGGAGATTGCACTTGACATTATCATAATCAAGGGGCCGGGGATCAACAGTAAAGCTCTCCTTAGTTTTAATGCCATGTTCAATCAATTCATCCATCATTTCAAAGACTGGCTTTAAAAGCGGTATCCCAAAAGAGGTCACCAGATGTACCGGGCCATTCAATGGCACTAGTCTTTTAGCTCCAAAAACCTCACCATAAAGGATGACTGACTCCATCACCTTTTGTAAAGTCGCTCCCTGTTTACCTGCTAAAATCTCCTTTTCCTCTTGAGTTAGTTCCATCTTAATCTGATTCACCTTGTCACCACTCCTTTTAAAACCGTTTTTCTTAATCTAAATTCTATAAATTTTTACAACATCCTTTATATTTAAAAGTTAGCCTTGACATAATTGAAGAGGTGTGTCTTTGGAAATTAGACAAACCCCAGAATTAAAGTCAATTACTTTATTGTAGTTAAATAGATCCTAAGACTCTACAGGTTCTCTAGGTAGTCGCTCACCCCAGCAAGCTGGGGCAAGCGAAAAAATGAAAATATAACTTTCATCTAAAGCTTACAAAGGCGGTCATTCAACCGAGCGACGAGTATCGAGATCTATTTTCTAGATAGGTTTCATTGGTGTTAATTGCAATTGTTTCTGTAAAATAAAACTTTAATGGAATCTTCTATAAAGTAAGTCTAAATTACAGTCGATTGAATATAAGACTAAATAATTGAACGGAGGAGTTTTAGTGGAAACTGCCAACTTATTATATGAACACGAATTATGGGCAAACAAAGTTAGTAATAGAATAATCAGTGCTTTTGGTCTCTGTTCCATCCCTATTTTTTTTGCCCTACAAAATATTTCTTTATTACGGCGAATATTCTTATCGATCGGTAGTATACTGTTTGTCAGCATTTTGATAGTTTTTTCCAGAAACAAACAAACCAGCAAATATACCAAATATATCGCTACTATTATTATGAATGCCTTTGGCTTTCTAATGACGGTTACAATGGGAAAAGGAAACCGTTCTGTCCCTTTTTATTTCTTTTCTATCCTAGCCTTTAGTTTGATTTATCTAAACCCCAAAGTAGTTCTAATGGCTGCAGTCGGTACAATTGCCAGCCATGGAATCATGATACCGTTCTTCCCGGAACAAATATTTGCCCTGCATGAATCATCTATGTATATCTTCGCCGGTTTGATCTATCTTCTTTATACCTTAGCAGTTTATACAATTGCAGTCAAAGCTAGCCAATTATTGAATACGCTAAAACAAAGGGGTGAAGAACAGGCCCAACTAAATCAGGATTTAAATAAAATTCAAAGTCAAATCGCGGTAGCCTCCGCTCAGCTCCGTAACACTAGCAATGCTCTAGCCAAACAAGCTGGAGAACTTTTATCAGCCTCCCAAGAGACTGCATCCGGAATGGAAGAAATGGCACGAATGGTCGATGTGGAAACCAACGAAGTAACCAAGGTCTCTTACAATGTAGTCGAAATTAATACCATCGCCGATAAAATAAAAAAAATGGCCGATGAATTAGCAGCAGACTTTAGTAATACGGAACATCTCTCCCAGCGGGGCGCTACATTAATGTATTCTACCATCAATGGAATGGAAAATGTCAGTACGCAAATTGGTGAAGTTGCTAAAGCTACCGAAAGACTAAAGGATAGCTCTTTAAAGATTGAAGATATACTTACCTTTATGAATGAGATTGCTGAAAAAACTACTCTTCTCTCCTTAAATGCCAATATTGAGGCAGCCCGAGCTGGTAGCGCGGGCCGTGGTTTTGCCGTAGTGGCTACGGAAATTAGTAAATTATCAGAACAATCCGCCCATGGAACTGAAGAAATCAAGAAAATTATCGGTGCTACTTTACTTGAAGTGGAAAAAGTTTTAGAATCGATTGAATTAAGTTTAGCAATAGTTGCAAATACTTCCGAAGAATCAAGCACCGTCTCAAGTGAAATAAAGATCATTATGGATAATATCCATAAAAACTCGGAACAGATTAAAGAGATCTACCAGGCCTTGGAAAACCTCGCAACCATGAATAATGCCATTATGGATGGGGCTAATAGTTTGGCCGGGATAGCTGAAGAAACTTCGGCCGGTACTGAAGAAATTTCTGCCACCACACAAACCCAAACCGCAAATGTGGATAAAATTGCCGAGCAAAGTAGAGCTTTGGAACAGATGGCTTTAGCCCTTGATAATCTAGTAAACAAGGCCGCAAGTTAATTATTTATTTTTACTTTTGTTTTAAAAACCGGATTCATCTTTTGCTCGATGAGTCCGGTTTTTTTATTTCCTATACATTTTTTCTTTAATTTGCCGTAGGAATAATGATACTGCTAGAGGTTTACCAAGCATTATTCCACAAATACCTGTTCCAACCGGATACTAAAATCTCCCAAAATCTCTGAATCAGCAGTTTCAGACTCTTTGTAGACCCGATAATTAGAGATTTCTCCCGAGGTAAATGAATAAATATAGATCTCCCGGTTTAGAGGATTGGCGATCCAATATTCTTTAACTCCACTGCGCATATAAAGATCGAGCTTTATAACTAGATCTTTACGCCGGGTCGACTCCGAAAGAACCTCTATAACTAAAGTAGGGATACCATTATACCTCCCCTGGCCATCTATCTTCTCTTGATCACATACCAGAACGATATCAGGTTGGACTATATTTTTGGTATCATCAGTTGTTAATGTCACATCAAACGGCGCGGCTACCGGTTTACATTTTCTCCCTTGCGACCATTGAAGAATCCTGTTAAACAACTCCCCTACAATACGTTGATGTACATAAGATGGTGAAGCTAATAGAAAAACCTTACCATCAATAAGTTCATAACGATTCTCGCTAGCATCAGTAAGTTTAAGAAATTCCTCCACTGACAACTTCAGAGGTTCATTTCTATAATCCGCCTTACTTTCCATAAGCGCAGAATATTCGACAGACGATTCTTCACAATGCTTAAGTACTGCAATACGTCTTCCGTTCCTGGTGATATAAACCTCTTCGATCTTTGCCAACTTTAGATAAGCACCAAAATTGTTCTGGACTTCAGTTGATGTAACCTCCATTCCATTCACCTCTCATTAGCTAATAAGATATTAATAGCTAATATTATTATAGAGATGATAAGAAGTACTTGTCAATTAAAATTAGCTTTGACTCCTGGCAAAAATAAGATATAATATTAATTAAGAAATTGCATACTTCATTTGTTAAAGAAACAAATACTATAATCTATGGTAGTTATGCAATTTTCTCGGCACCCTAAACTTTGAGCATCAGCTTGCAGTAAAGGGAGCAAAATTGTCTGCAGTAATAACTAATAACCGCTATTTCCCTAAGACGAAAGGTTATAACCTAACGGTTAAGGGTAAAAGGGTTGGTTTGCCACATTGTGGCAAGCATTAGATTGTTCAAATATTTCCTTTTTACTTAAATTAATTAACCGGATTCGTCTTCAGCGGAAGATGAATCCGGTTTTTGTTGTTTTCCAATCATTAATAGGGGTTGAGTTAATGAGAGTAGATACTGAACTAATATCTAAAGCCAACCAGATACGACAGGCCAACGTAGACGACGAGGTACATCTTAGAGGTCTGATCGAGATCTCTAATTATTGCCGGTGTAACTGTCTATATTGTGGTCTAAGGAAGGACAACCAAAGAATACGCCGTTACCGCATGGCCCCTACAGAAATACTATCTGCTGCTCGGCTTGCGGCTGAATTCGGTTATGGTACTGTTGTTCTGCAAGCAGGAGAGGATCCTAATTTTGAACCTGAGGTCATTGCCGGTCTAATTGAACAGATTAAAAAACTTGGCCTAGCAGTTACGCTCTCTTTGGGTGAGTGGGAGCGCCAAACTTACCTGCTCTGGAAAAAGGCTGGTGCCGACCGGTATCTAATGCGACATGAAACCGCAAACCCAGAGCTGTATTCCATTCTAAAACCGGGAAAAAGGTTGAGTAACCGCATAAAGAACTTAGAAATCCTTCGCAAACTAGATTACCAAATTGGGGCTGGTTTCATGATTGGGCTACCGGGAGGCCTTGATGTAGAGCACAAGGCGGACCTTGCTCTACTTACACACCTCCAGCCTGATATGGCCGGTGTTGGTCCTTTTATCCCTAACCCGGATACACCATTAGGGCATTTTAAAGCCCCATCGCTAGAAAATACTCTTTCTATACTTGCCCAGGTCAGGTTAGCCCTCCCCTCTGCCCATTTACCTGCCACCACCGCCTTGGAATCCCTGTACCCGCAGGGATACGAGTGGGGATTGATGGCCGGTGCCAATGTAATAATGCCTAACCTTACACCTTTACACTACCAGCACCAATACCAGCTGTACCCGGGAAAAGCGCAAACCAGAAATGCTGCAGCATATCACCAAAGAATAATGGAGCTCCTTAATAAGTTGGGTAGGCCAGTAGGAAAAGGGCCGGGACATAGTATACTCTGGGAAAGGAGACAAAAAGATGAAAAATCAAAGTAAAGCTGAATGGATTAACGAAGAAAATATTTGGGCCTTGTTGGAGGAAGGCCGCCGCAGAAAAAACTACAGGGAAATCTTAGAAAAAGCCTCTACCGCTAAGGGACTTTCGCCCTTGGAAGCCTCTACCTTATTACAGGCCACGGACGATGAACTTTGGAACGAAATTTTTTGCATCGCCCGCCAAGTTAAAGAAAAGATCTATGGCCGCCGGATCGTGCTCTTTGCTCCGCTATATATCTCGGACTATTGTATAAACTCTTGCCTTTATTGCGGCTACCACCGGCAAAATCCAACCAAAAGGCGGAGGCTTTCCCAAAAGGAGATCGAAACTGAGGTTCAACTCCTGGAGGATATGGGACATAAGAGACTAGCAGTGGAAAGCGGAGAAGATCCGGTGAATGCACCTCTTGAATACATTTTAGAATCGATCGAAACAATCTACCGCGTACGAAAAGCAAACGGAAATATCCGGCGAGTCAATGTTAATATTGCCGCTACCACTGTAGAGGATTATAAACAGCTAAAAGCAGCAGGAATCGGTACCTACATCCTCTTCCAGGAGACTTACCACCAGCCTACCTATGAGCGAGTTCACCCTTCTGGGCCTAAACATGATTATGATTGGCATACAACTGCCTTTGACCGTGCCATGGAGGCCGGAATCGATGATGTAGGTTCTGGAGTCCTCTTCGGGCTCTATGATTATCGTTTTGAAATTATTGCACTACTTCTCCACGCCGCCCATTTGGAAGAAGCTTTCGGTGTTGGCCCCCATACCGTTTCTGTCCCCAGGTTACGGACTGCAACCGGAGTTAATTTGTCAGATTTTCCTTTAGTTACAGATGAAGAGTTTCGTAAAATTGTTGCCGTCATTAGGCTTGCTCTTCCCTATACCGGGATGATCCTCTCCACCAGAGAAGAACCAGCCTTACGCCGGGAAGTTATCTCCCTTGGCATCTCACAAGTTAGTGCCGGTTCGTGTACTGGCGTAGGTGGTTATAGCAATAGGAAAAACGGAATCAGCAAACCACAGTTTGAAGTAGCAGATCAGCGTACAATGCCGCAAATCCTGGAGGAGCTTATTGAAGACGGATATATCCCCAGTTTTTGTACGGCCTGTTACCGGCAAGGACGAACCGGAGACCGGTTCATGAGTTTAGCAAAAACCGGAGAGATCAAAAAAGTATGTGCCCCAAACGCCATCCTCACCTTCCAAGAATATCTCCTGGACTATGCTCCGGAAAGTACCCGTATTAAAGGTGAGAGGGCCATCAACAGAGAGTTGCAACAATTACCTCCGGAAATCAAAGATGAAGTAAGCACACGGATTCAAAAGATTAAACAAGGAGAACGTGATCTTTATTTTTAATGAAAGGGAAAATTATAAAATTAAGGAGGAGAAGCAATGCCCGGATTAAACGCAACCCCAACTTCATCCCGGCTTCAGATCGCCATTCTGGGAAGGCGTAATGCCGGTAAATCCAGTCTAATTAATGCTTTAACCACCCAACTAGTTTCTCTAGTCTCTGAAATAGCAGGTACTACCACCGATCCGGTACGTAAAAGCATGGAACTTCTCCCCCTTGGCCCTGTAGTATTCATTGATACCGCCGGCATCGATGATTCTGGTCCTTTAGGAGAAATGAGGGTAAAACGAACATACGGCATATTACACCGAACTGACCTGGCCATCCTGGTCATCGATGGTACATCCACCCCCTCAAAGTGGGAACAGAAGATCTTAAAAACCATTAAGGAGAAAAAAATACCAGTCGTCGGGGTAATAAATAAGGTTGATACCTCGGGCTACAGTACTGCCAAGAGAAAACTCTGGGAAAAAGAACTCGGCCTCAATCTAATGGAAGTCTCTTCCCTTACCGGTCAGGGAATCGAGGACTTAAAGTTAGCACTGATCCGTAATGCTCCTTACCACAATGAGAAACAGCCTCTGATCTCCGATCTGATTAACCCGGGTGAAATTGTAGTTCTGGTGGTACCGATTGATAGTGCGGCTCCTAAAGGCCGGCTAATTCTCCCGCAACAACAGGTAATCCGCGACCTCCTTGATCATAGAGCCATCGCGGTAGTAACCAGGGAACACGAGTTGCAGCAGACTTTAAATACTCTGAAACAAAAACCAGCGCTGATCATTACCGATTCTCAAGTTTTTGGCCCAGTTTCAAAAATCATACCACCCGACCTTCCTTTGACTTCTTTTTCGATCATCATGGCCCGTTATAAAGGAGATCTGCAGGAACTGGTTACAGGAGCAAAAGCGGTAGCCAAGTTAAAACCGGGAGACAGGGTTTTAATTGCTGAAGCCTGCACCCATCATCGTCAAGGCGATGATATTGGTACGATAAAGGTCCCCCGCTGGCTACAGAAAAAGGTCGGAGGGAAGCTTGATTTTAATTGGTGCACCGGTTTTGATTTCCCCCCCGACCTGAAGAATTACAAATTAATTATCCATTGTGCCGGTTGCATGTTAAATCGAAGGGAGATGCTTTACCGGATCGCCCACGCAACAGCAACAGGCCTGCCGATTGTTAATTACGGGGTCTTGATTGCCTATCTCCACGGCATCTTGCCCCGGGCGCTTGCACCCTTTAGAGATTTAATCTCTGTTTCTAATTCTGATCTCTGATTCCCAAGACACATCTTCAATAAGATTAGAATTCAATAATAAATCTTCTTATCATAGAATCCTAGCCCGGAGACTCCGGACTGGGATTATCCTTTATAAGTACTATTATTAAAAGCTACTCTCCAAACTGACTTTAGGCTCACCGTAAATAAAGAAATTATAATCAATAAATCTTTTTGCATAAAAGCAACATAAAGGTTTTAGCTTTACTAAAACTAGGCTTACCTGTTTTTGTAAAAAGTATTAACAAGTTATGGTTTACGGATTACACCAAAAGCATTCGGGAGTAGATTATACCTTCTGGTAAGCCAGGAGAAAAACCCTTTCTTGATCTCTCCCGTCAGCCAGAGCTTACCACCAACGTACTCCTTAACCCTTGGCAGCAGATCTCCAGAGAGCAGGTACGTTTTGCACTCCTCAGTTTCAAGGAGCAACCTTCCTTTCTGCTCTTTTAAGATACCAACCACCGGTTGCGAGCCCTCTATTGCTAATAACCGGTAACGTGTGACCATAAAGATTGGTAAGCGGTACTCCGAAAGCCGTCCGGTCTTGTTGCCTTCAATCAGAACGCTGGCACCCTGCAGGTTTAGTAACTCTGCCAGTAACTCTCCTCCCAACTGGAAAGTCTCAGAAGCCTGATCAACAGCTCCAACCTCCGGGCGGCAGATTAACCGGGTAAAAGGTTCGTTTCCAATCAAAGAAAGCTTACCGGTAATCGTCTCACTCTTACCATCAGTAAAAACAGTAACAGAAACAAAGATCATCAATCCTAAAACCATCAGGCAAGGCAGATATACCCGTTTACTATCAGCCTTTCTCTTTCTCATCAATCTTCACCTCAACTTTTGAAGCTGTAGTTGTATTTTAAAACTACTACCTTCCGATGGAAACATCAATAGTCTAAGTTTAAATTGAGAACTACCAAAACCGGAGATCGAAACTGTAATTTCCGATGCCGAGCTCAGTCCTTCCTGTGAAATAAACACACCAGTAGTATCAGGGATAAAAAGTGATGCTGGCAGATTATAAGTAATAGCTAAACGGTTTTCTAAATCTTGATTGATTGTATAAAGATTAAAAGTTGTATAATAATCATACGTCTCAAAACCGTTCTTCTGACTTTCATCCTGACAACCTACATATACAGCAGTTAGCCAGTCCCGGAAGAGCGAGGTAAAAGGTTTCCCCCCAGAGGCAAAAACCAGGCTATCCAGGCCATACCCGTCTGAGTTGATCAACTCTTTGATTATAGGTTTCTCGACAGAACCAAAACGATCAACAAAATATCGCATAAACATATAGGCAGGAGGGTAATTATTTATCGCTTTTTTCGGATCTATATTCCAAGTACAAAGAGAATCAAGTGCCGGTTCGTTTAAGTAGGGGATTACTCGTTGCTTATCCAAATCCGGATTATGCCCCCCAAAGACCAGATCTTCCGCCACCATGGAGAGCCCCTCATTAATCCAAGTTTCAGTAACATACTGTTCCCATTGAGAGTTATTCTGAATACGCGGCACCCGATTAGTGTAGTTAATCAAGTGCTGGAGTTCATGGGCCATAGTGCTCTTCACACTCTCAACCCATTCTGTGGGACTCGTCTTATCATCTCTGTAGGTTGTTAAAAACAGGATCTCTTTTTCATTGGAGTATTTCAAATATTGGTCATTAAGATCACGTGGAAACTCGTTTCCCCCCCAGAAATAACCACCTACATATGAGGTCCCGTAGTTTTCTAACTCAGTAAGTACATAATAGATTCCTGGGAAAACATCGACATCCATACCCACGGGGGCAAAAGCTTCTACCAATAAATCGTAATACTGATCAAAAGTATCACTTAAACCTTTGATGTCTTCTAGGGTAATAGTAGACCGTAATTCGTTATCTAGATAAATACAAGACTTTGTGCTGTCATTAATCCGAGTAGCAGTTACTGGTACTCCATAATCTTCACCAATAATCTTATAAAATTCCATCTCTTCTTTGGGAAGATTACTTCCGGATAAAAGTTCCTTCGAAACACCAAAAGGAACTTCCCGCCCCAGTTGTGCCCGTATAGCCTCTAATTCCTTTTCCCGCAACCTTTGGTAAAAAGCTTCCTTTTCATTCTCAGCACTTACGATCATCATTTGCTTCTCAACCGGTGAAGAATCTAATAGACATTGGGTCTTTGTTTCGCCGGAATCAATCGTAATCGTCAGCGTAGCTGAATATTCCCCATCCGTCATACTAACATTATAAGGTATGAGTAGTAATTTATCAATTTGTTGGTTAGCATTGATTGTTACTGTCCCTAAACCATCTAGATCATATACCGAAACTGGTCGGGTCTCTCCATCCTTAAGCTGAAATAAAAAAATAAAGCTATCATCATTCGCATTACCAGTAGTTTTTAACTGATAAAGGCCTTCTTCCCGAAATACCACATAATATCTTTCTGGACTATATCCTTGAGCTGCAAATGTAAATTCGCGGGTTCCAATCCGGAAACGTTCTGTCTTAAAGTATCCTTCACTATTGGTACGAGCCATTACCTTACCATCGATACTAACCGTTGCGCCGTAGATCGGCATCTCATCAGCCGCGTCTATTACCTTCCCACATAGGGTAGCATATTTTACCGTCTTTTTCCGGCATCCCGGTGAAAGAATAACTAACAGGATTAAAATAAAGCATAATACCTTTTTTCTCAAATTCTTCTCAACTCACTCTCTATATTTGATATTAAGTGATCATATTCCCGCAAATACTTAGCAACCCATAATTGGGGAATAAAGGTATTTAATAGTGAGGAAACAAAGGCCTTCTTTATCCAAACATATAAGATTTAATATCCTTCCAAAGCTCATCAACTAAAACTTCCTGATAACCCGCATATTTTGTTTCACTCATCACTGCCCCTACTTCTATTAAAGTCTTATCCTCCAATCTTTGCAGCTGTTTCAAGCGTCCCGGAGTTAACATCTGACTGGACAGAGACTTAGTATAATCCGTAACAGAATATCGCCAGAGCCGAAGTTTCTCCCTATATCTTTTCTTCAACCGGTCAGCAATCAATACACCTTCCGGATCAAAATCACCGGAATAATAGAGCAGACAGCCACTAGCAACCAACATATCCAGAAGAGTTAAGGTAGCTAGATTAATCTGTCCGTTAGCACAGACCATCGGCAAAGGGGAAAAACCTCTACCGGAGGGATTCTCCTTGTGTTGTTTAGGTTTCTGTTTATTTTCATTACTTTCCTTACTCCACCGATCGGCCAACACCGAAAAAACCGCTGGGTTTTCTAGAACAAAAACCATCCCGCCAGGGCTTTGCACCTGTTTTAGACGGCTCAGATTCTCCAGCGATACTTGTAAAGATTCCCCACTCCGATAAAAACCGAGCCATCCTTGGTGAATTTCTGTTTCATTAATATATCCGAGCAAACCGCAACTAATCGTATAATTGGCAATCTCTGTACTGAATAGTCCCGCTTTATACAGGAGCTCCGCTTCTTCAAAAGCATTAGACGGTTTTGGTGCAGCAAAAAGATACATCAGAGCATAAACTAAGAGTTGCCGGGCTGACATCGTCCGGTCAAAAAAATGAGGATCGGTAGTTATTTGGGAAGAAAAAATAGCCAGTTGGGTTTTAGTCCCGGTTAAACAAGGTAGTTCCGCCAAAGCTTCTCCTACAGCTAGTAGATCTCTGCTCAAGCTTTGTGGATCTTGATCATACCTAGCAATCAGAGTCTTATAGGCATTATCTTTCTTGGCTAATGTCTCCCTTAGCCAACCGGCAGCCTTAGGAGATAATCTCGCGGCCAGCACCGAAAAGTATTCCTCACGCTGTTGCTGATCAAGCATAAGTTCCTCTTTTTTCGTAAGTAACTCTTCTCCCCAGTAACCTATTAAAACCTCCTTCAAGTCAACGCCCTGAAATCTTGTTTCATCAAGAGCAGAGATGACTGCTGTCACTTCAATTTCTGCCTGGCTTTGCTGGTAAAAATCCCGCCGGAGGAGGCCGGATAAGGCTGACTTTTCTTCCGGTTTAAGATTAGTCAATCGAATTTTGCCACCAAGTGTACCTAAAGATCGGTATTTTTCACGCAATCCAATAAACAGCCGATGAAATCCAGGGTTTTCCCGGAAATAGCGAAGACACTCCCGGTTGACTTCTTTCCTGTCCTGCGCTGGAGCGGCAAAGAAATTATCTCCGGCGGATTTAGACTTGAATTTGTTACTCATCGCCAACCCGCCGCTTCCTTAGTAAGTAATTCTCTTACCTTTCCGTTCCACCGGTAGCGGATTACCGAAACGTAATTGGCATTATTCGGACGCACCAATTCACAGATTGCTAGTGATGGAACAGTATCATAATCTCCCCATAAAATCTGGGAATTAATAATAAAATTCAGATCTAGTTCTTCCAATAAGCGGAACATATCGCGGATATTGTTTTCATCCACACCGGCAAAAGCCTCATCCAAAGAGACCAGACGGGGTGCATCTGCCCTCGCCCCTTCATACTTGGCATAAACCGCAGAAAATAGCGGGACATACATTGCCATTGCCTTTTCGCCACCGCTGAAACGATCAAAAGCATTATTGGTCAGTTCCCGTTTTCGTTCACCAGTTTTAGTATAAAACAGCTGGAATTCAAACCACTGCCGATAATCTAGGACCTCTTTGATTAGAGAATGGAAGGTCTTTGTTACTCCCGCTTCTTCCAAACCTTTTCGTGCCTGATCTATTTTTGAGCGAAAATGCATCGCCATCTTCTGAAAATCCTCCGGTCTTAACAGATTAGCATCGGATTTTAAAAGCGATACTAATTCAGCGCTATCCATTTGCTCCTCGCTTTCCGCCGCCCGGCTCTTCCAAGCCAGGTTAAAATTTAAACCGCTCGAGGTATTCATCGAGGCCATCAAGTTATTCATCTTCTCCACCCACTGTTCACTGTGGTAAATTCGGCCTCTAATCTTTTTACTGATCGTATTGGCTAAAATATCCTCGAAGAGTTGCCGGTCACTCTCCCGGAGCAGTTTTTCATTCTCCGCAATCGAATCCCCCAGAAAACCAATGAGAGCATAAAAGTCTACATCTTTCCCCTGGATTCGGGCTCTAATATCCAGTCGTCGGAGACTACCCCATACCTTCTCTCTCGCTTCTTCCTCCTGAAGAGTTAACTCACGCACCGTTGCTACTTCTTTCCTAGCTTCCGAGGGCATCATAGCCGGAACTGACTGTGACCTACCCCCGACCCCCGCATTAAACTGGATTTGTTCATCCTGCAAAGGATCGTTATTAAAGATATAATTTAAAACCAGACTATATTCGGTCAAGTAGGTACGGACTTCAAAATACCTCTCTTGCAAAGATGATAAATACTCTTCTTTCGATTTGGTTACCTTTTGTAATTCTTTGAATTCCTCAGTAACCTGCTTCGCGCAGAGCAGAAGATCTTTATTTTCGGTTCCGGAAATTACATAGCCTAAGCTATACTCTTCGGCAAAACCCTTACGATAAATCTGCTCAATAATCTTTTGAAAATACAGCTGCTTTCGTAACTCATGGAGTCTAGCCCTTGCCTCTTCCGCTTTGACCTTCCCTTCTTTACTTCTGCCTACTGCCTCGTCTCTTTTATCTGGAATCTCATCTAAGTGCCGGATACAATCTTTAATCTGCTCTTCAATTGATTGGTAATCCATCTGCGTTAGTGTCTCTTGAAGACTTTCTATACTCTTTACTTCCTTCTCTATTAAGTGCTTTATCCGGTTAAGATCATACCGGAGAGCATCCAGATCCTTTACTACATCATCCAGTTGCTCCTCTAAAGAACGCAAGTGGCTCCTCCGGCTGAGCAAACGGGAATGAATCGTCTCTAATTCACGTAATCCATCAGCATATGCTGTAAGATAATTCTCCGCCTCAGCAAAAGATTGCCGATTAACCGGAATCTGCATTCCCTGTGTCAATCTCCGTATCTCTTCCCTGGTCTTTTGTAACTGACGGTAGTAACTATCAACCAGTTCCGTCTGGTCTTCAACCGCTCTTTTTTTATTCTCCAAAACTAATTGTGCATCGCGCAACGCGGAGGATGCCGTCTCCATATCCTCTTTTTCCGGAAATGACCTGAACTCACTTTCTAATAAACGGCATTTATCTTCCCACGCCTCGATTTCGGCCTCAATACGAGCAAGCTCTTTTTTCTCAGTGCTAATTTCTTCACGTAAAGCCAGAATCACTTCTTCCCGGTACCGCCGCCGGGATTCAGCCCCAATAAATCTGGAGATGTTTCCGGTAGCAACTTGTCCCCGTAAAATACCACCTACCCCATACCTTCCATCAGCATTTAGGAAGAGCAAAGTCTCACTGTCTTCCGTAATAATACTCCGGATTACAGTATCTACTAACTCCCTGGAAATCACCGAATCCTGTCTGGTTACAGGTTTCAACCAGGAAGATAAGTCTACCGATAATAGTTGTAACTGGGGAAATAGATACTGATCGGCAGCATCAGAATCCATCTCCCAGAGCTTCTGTTGATACTCTTCCGGGACAATTAAAGCATCCAAAATACCCATACTGGCCAGTGCTTCTTCAATCTTTCCCCGTAGCTCTTCTGGTAAATCATCTTTAAAATCCACTGCCTGATAAAAAGGGATAAAGGGAATCCCTTCCGCTGTTAGTCGCTCCCTATTCCGTATAACCTGCTCTGTTCTGGGCGGTTCCGGTTCCTTCTGCGCTAACCACTCCCGGAGTTCATCCTCTTTTTCCTCCAGTTTCTCCTGCCTATTTCCCTTTTCTGAACTTAAGGTCGAAATTTCTGTTAAAAACTGTCGCTCCAGATCATCACAAACCTCACGGAGAGGATGAAGAAGATCATCATAGCTGTTTTCCGGATACCCATTAACCAAGCGCTGAAGCTTAACCATCTCTTCTTCATTAGGCTTTAAAAGCTGATTCTGTTTACGCCATGAATAGATCCTTTCGATAAACTCTTCTTTTATCTCAAAGAGTAATTCTTCCGTTTTTGTCACATTCAACCGGGCTTCATCCCGCAAGCGTTTAGCTGCTTCCAACTCTCCGTAGGCCCGGTCGTATCTTTTATTCTCCTCTTCTTCTTCCCGTAATTTTTGCAAAGCTTCCCGGATCTTTTCCCGGTAACGCTGTAATTCTTTTTTTAACATAAACCAGTTATAATCAGCAGAAAAATCAACCCGCAACTCCTCTTCCATAAAGAAGTGCTCATCAAAATACATTTCTTTAGCAAAGGCAGCCATATCTTTTAGAATACCAATTATCGCATCTTCTAATTGATAGAGTTCATCTTTCATCCCCGAGATCTCAGCGTTTAGTTTATTCTCCCGTTCAAGCTTTTGTTCTAAAGTCTTCTCTTTCTGCTGCTGTTCTTTCTCCCATCCTGCTTGATTATTGCTTCTCTCTTTTATCTCTTCTTTGATGCGGTAACTATCATGATCCATCAGTTCACGATGTTTTAATTGTAATGCTTCTTGTTCTGATTTTAAGTCTTGAAGCTCTTCTTCCGCTTCAAGGTGCATCTTTCCGAAGTTCTCAATAGCAGTTTGAAGGCTCCTCTCTTCCGCTTCTCCTTTAAGTAGCTCCTTGTGACTATGCAGAAAATTATGGGCTTTTTCCCACAAAAGAAAGGTATTATACTTATCGAACTCCCGGCCAAGCCTGTCCGCAGCCTTTTTACTCTCTTTCAGCTGATCAAGGTGGCTTTTAATATTATCCATATTTTCAATCGCCTCCGACATCGGACGTAAATCTTCATCAGAAAGCGGTTGCAATGAATTAGTAAGAATCTCATAGATTACTGTCGGTTTAAAATCCTTAGATAATTTGGGTGTACGAATCTGAATCAACAGTTTAATTAGTTCATCATAATCCTCAATATTATCAAATCCGAAAAGCAGCCGGTTTACCATAGCCATATAATCCTTTTGCCGTTCATAAACCTCGCCACCTTCAGCAATCCTATTCTTCAGCTCCTGTTTTGTTAATGGTATCTTCTCTCCCATCTGCTTATAAAGATAAAAATCCCGTCCAATCCGGCGGCCATCAGTAAGTGCAAATCCCCAAAAATCAAGAGCGCGCCCACGTTTAGCACGCAGGCCCATGCCCAAAGTTAAATACTGATCTAAGTCTTCCCGCACAAACTCCATATAGAGATAACCTGTACGTTCATTCTCCCCCGAATCTTCTTCCCCCAGTAAATAGTTTTCAATCTTCCGGGCACGGGAACCAAAAGGGTCAAGCCTTTCCGGGCTTTTATTCCCATCCAAGAGCAGTGGGATGAAACTTTGCATGGTAACCGATTTCCCAGATCCATTGGCCCCCCGCAATAACAGCCTCCCACCTGAGAAGTGGAACTCTTCTTCATCATAGTACCAGAAATTTAATAATCCAATCCGATTGATAATCCACTTGTTAGCCATTACTTATTACCTCCGAAATCTGCGGGATATTTCCCACTAATCTTTCCCGCCAAAGGTAGGATCTTAAACTCCTGATCATTGAGGCGTTCCAACAATAAAAATCCGGACATATACGAAATTATTTCATTATATAACTTAACGGACGACATCTCTCGAAACTCTTTACTCCAACCTTTAACATATTGTTCCCGGCAATCATCAATTATCCTTTCCAATTGTTCCTGAGAAAGCAGAATAGTATCATCATCTCTAAGTGTTAGCTTTCCTTCAGTAAGCATCTTTCTAATTGCCGTACACACCTGAATCGCAATCCCGGAAATCACCTTCTGGTCCGGTAGGGTCTCCCGGAAATTCTTCTCCCCCTCCAACATTAAGATTGCACAGGATTTATGAAGATGGAGGCTACTATCCAGAAAGTCCTCCACATCTTTTTGTAGCATTGAACGGAAATTTTTGAGATATAAAAAATCAGGATCCTCCGCCCCCTCAGAAAAAACGGCTGGAGAAAGAAAAATTCGCCGGTATACTCTGTGTCTCCTAACCGCTCCCCGGTCGGGATCAATATCAAACCATTCGTCCTGCTCTAAATCATCCCATTTTTTATAAGAAAGAATATTTCGCGAAAAATTACGCGCAAAATAACGTGAGATCCCGGTCGACTCATAAAGGACTTCTGTCTCTAGAGCAGTAGTAAAATGACTACTTTCCCCTTCATCCACCTTAATTAATCCCATCTCCACCGCCAAGTTTAGCACTTTAACCAGATAAATCCGATGCCGGTACAGAGTCCATTCTACTTTCTCCTCTCCGGGAAAAGTTGATTGAATAAACTCTGTCACTTGCGATAAGATAAACTGCTCCTGTTGACCATAGTCTTCTAGAAAAACCAGTAACAAACAGAAAAAGGCATACTCCATCGGGCTCTCAAACTGCTGGATACCCATCCATGCTTCAGCCCGGCCTGGAAGCTTCTCCATTTTAATCAAATATGGATTAATCAGCAAACGATAACCCAGTTTGTTTTCAATAAACGATTTCAATGTCGAGTAGGCATCCTTTATTTCGTGATATAACTCTTTGTCCCGGTCTTTAATAATCCAAAAATTCTCTAAAAGTGCTTCAAATTCTCTCATTGGCTCTGTCCTTCTTCAAAACAAATTTTGTACGCCGGCATTTCGAGATTCCCATCTTCGCAGCGGAGATTACATCTGGCTCCATTGGGCGGATCTATTAAACGAAAAACACGGCCATCTTCGGTTTTCCCTTTACGATCCCAAGAAGCACAGGCTCTTCCCACCCAGCGTAATAAAGTGATACGCATCGGTACTGAAATCTCCGGCAAAGTGGAAAAATCGATTTGATTACCATGAATAAAACCTTTAATCACTTCCTGTTCCCTCCGGAGGTTCTGAATATACTCCTGATATAACTTCTCTTTCTGTTTACTCTTATCTGTAATCGGTTTCTTAGCAATCTTCTCTCGGTAAGCCCTTGTTCTGGGTCTAATCTCCACCATCAATGGCGGTTCCTCAAAAACGCTAGTAGAGATACTCTCAGTCTCACGTTCTAAATCCCCTTTTAGATGGCGGGAACTAAAGACCCCGAAAGCTAAAGCAGATAATTTATGGCACTCCTCCATCTGATCGCAAGCAAGAAAAAGCTCCGCCAGTTTCTTATACTCTTCCTTACGATTAGCGGCACTATTAAGATTCTCCACAATCTGTGCGGCGTATCTGGTAATTTTCCGAATCAGTTCATTGGTGATATCAAATAATTTCGAAACCTCACTACTTCTATTCTCGGATCCCAAAAACCACTGTCTAATGCTCTGCCAGCGGCCGCAGATATTTTCATAGATATCTTCTTGACTAACAGTCTCCAACCTGGGTATGGATTTTTCATAAACAAAAACTTTTTTTATTACCGTTTCAATCAGCTTTTGATCAAAACTGCGTAGTTCCTCCTCTATCCAATAAGAGTTAGTCTGTAATCCTTTAATAAACTCTCTTAAATATTCAATAATCGAATCCTTATAGGCAATAAAAGCAGTGCTTTTCATCAGTTCTTCAGCCTGGAGACTATGAAAACTCCTAATATAATCCTGATAATTCTGGTTTAAAGTCTTAAAATCAGCATTTAACCCATGCCACCAGGAACCCGTTACTTTTGGTTCAGCCTCAGCCATAGCAGGTAGCTGTTGCAGAGCTTCTCTGATCCGTTCGATTAGTTTAGGCTCTAGGGAGGCACCTTCAACCAACAAATTCTCCAGTGTAATGGTCATCCGTTCGATCTCTACTGCATATTCAGAGAGCTGATAGCGGAATTGTTTAGTCTTAAACTCCTCAACCGTCCTTGCCTTGGCCGTATCCTGAACTGGAACCACGTTACCCCACTGCACCAGCGTCTCTAGATCTTGTTGGCATTCCTCAATAGTATATGTAACAAACTCCGGATGCTTCCGGAGCTCCTCAAAGATCTCTTCTTTATATAACCAGTATTTTAATTGTTCATACTGATAAAAACAAAAACGCATGATCGGCCGGTAGCGCCATGAATTCTCAGTAGCCAGGTATTTAACTTCCTGAATCGCCTTGGTCAGCTTCATATTTATCTCCATCAGCTCACCCATCTTTCCTAGGAATATTAAGTTTATAACACCCATTTTATCATATTTTTCCGGTTTTTAACAATCCGTTTAGTGCGATAGTCTCTGTATTGTTTCGCCAGCAAAAATTGGATGTTTTTATCTTTAAAACCATTCTCCAAATACAAGACCTAATCTATCCGTAAATCGGAGAATATCCCTACTTTAAACTGGTCGCCAGGAACATAAACATTAGGTCGTCCATATTCGTATTATCTTCAAGGATAAATGCCTGCACAATCCTATTACGGTTTCAGAACTGGTCTCTCTAACCTTAAATTCCCTTTACCATCCCCACGCCTGATAATATTCGGCACGAAACTTTTATACTCCTTTACGCATAGACCTTCTTTAGTTTTTAAGAAATTACACACTTCAATTATTTGAAATTTATCTTTGTTCCCCAATTATAATTGTTCTTTTTTCAAAAAATAAACTTCACTTTGTCTGGTCTAAAATATTACATAAAAGGTTTAGAAAAATATGTTATAATACAAGTGTGGGAATTCCATAATTACCTCCTGTATCCATTTGATCACAATTAAAGCTGTGGTTAAAATTTAAAATTATTCAATAGAGGAGATTGCATAATTGTTTTTTAGCTTTATTTACCTGAGAGAATTACATAATTACCTACGGTAGCATTTGAACACAATATATAGTGTTTATCTTTTATTCAAGGTAATTGTCTAAGTTTAGACAATTACTAGTGGGGCTATCAATATATTGTGGTCGAATTTTAAATAGTTTAATTATGCAATTCTCTAACCTAATTATGCGATTCCTTAGCAATATGACTCCCTTAAAGAAAGCAAAAAAATATTTAACACAAATAGGGATTGCATACCAAAAGAATAACTTGCCATAAAGGAAGTGTCTTTCATGAGTAAAATCCTGAAATATCCTTTCCGTTTTTTTAGTGGTTTACTTGATCGAATTATTGCCGTAATCGGAACAATCACTATGGCTCAATTCCCTCAATTTTTTGGCCAATATCTCCAACGATTAGGCGGTCACTTAGCAGAAGCAAAATTTCTACTTCTCCGTTACGAACTTTCAGCCGAGTATTTTAATCTTACTCTAGACGAATATATCTCCCTCCACCTGAACTCCGGCAATGAAGTCTTTTCTTCTTCCGGTCAGATCATTGCCGAACTTGTAAACAGAATAGCTGCCCTGGAAAAGTCATTTACTGCCTTAGAAGGAGCTACACCACTTAACCGGTGGTGGATTTTTATCCAAGAAGTTGATCTGGAAATGTTACGCGAAACCTGGTCTATTTTTACCCCGGGTATTCCTACTACCATGGAAGGAGTTATCTATGGGTTTTGTGGACTTTTACTAGCCTGGGCTATTTACCAGGGAATCAAAGCTATTTTAAAATCCTTATTTAAATTTATCTCTTCATTAGTCTTCCGTAGAAAAGATCCCGGGCTTCCGATCTGAAATTAAAATTGAGGAATTTTATAATTACCTTTTGTATTCTTTTGACCATGTTATCTTTCCATTTTAGACAGAATAATGACTTGTTTAAGGCAAAATTCATTTGCAAAATTACTTCTAGTACAATCAGTGTATAGACTTACTAAAGAAGAGAATAACTTAATCCATTTTTATAGTTCGATAATTAAACCAAAAGCCAACCTTTTACAGGTTGGCTTTGTCGAATAAAAACAATTACTCTTTTATGATTCTTTTCAAAGAACCGTTTTACTCAGAGGGCATTAACTCTTTATATCCAATATATATAACCCACAGATAGGCCAGCGTTTTAGGGATCATCAGCATCCCAACCAATCGGTAAGTGCTGGCAAATAAAACCACTGGTAAATAACAAGCAAAAGAGATAATGATCGCAATCCCGATCTTTTTAAAGATCTCATCTTTATGCTTTGTGGCTTCCTGTAAAATTAGATAAACTATTAAGGCTCCCAAGATGGTAAAAGGAATATTTCTATATATTCCCCAGGAAAGTGGAGCATTATTTAGAGTCCAGTGGTTTTGTGGCATGATGCTTAAGATTATTCTAGTCACAACTAGAATCCCAGTAAAGACTCTAAGTTTCTGATCCCCTTTAATCTCAAATCTTAACTCCCATATTCTAAAGAGAATTGCATAAAATATAGTCATGGTAATAGATGTGATCAACTTTCCAATTCCTAAAGATACTGAATGGGCTTCCAATCCTGTAGTCAATAATGCATATATTCTTGGAATCAGATGAAAGGAGTCCCCGGCCGCTAAGGTCAATCCCATTAAACCAAATAACTTGATAATCTTCTTGTTTTTACTGTGCTCCAACATTTTAAATGACATATAAAATACGGAAGTTAAATAGAACAGATGAAAGATTGGTTCAAAAATTTTCAACTTAATCACCTCGTTTATAATGTTCTTTAGATGAACAGTGTTCATTTGGGTTAATTTAAAAATCATATCTTCTTGATCGATATGATCTATTAAATAACTTCTTTTAAGATCCTCTCAAAGAATGAATAATCAAAGTAAGGTGTTTGTACCATTGTAATGAAATTCATCAGGATAAAGCTTGCCATTTTGTTAGGATTAAATCTTTGAACGTTTTCTTTATGGTACACCTCTTTTATCAACATTTCTTCAATTATTACGATTAGCCGCTGAATATAAATGTTTTCCCTTATTAATCCCGTTTCAATATAATCCGGTGTAGAATAAAGTTCGCGTCTCAACCAAATTTCCCGAAATCTCTTTATAAACTGGGCAAGATCCAAAAAGAGTTTTTTAAGCTTCGTATAAAATTCTGCCTGAGAACTTAAGATCGGTTCAATATCATAAAAATACTCCTCCCAAAAATCAGTCATCATCTCTATAATTAGTTCCTTTTTTGTAGGGAAATAATTGTAGATTGTACCAACAGCAATATCGCATTCTTTAGCCACTCTTCTAATACTAACTTGAGAATAACCTTCATTCTCCAGAATTTTTTTGGCTTCATTTAAAATAAGTTCCCTCGGGTTTTCAATTATACGCGGCAAATTAAACACCTCAAATATCCCTGATGAACATTGTTCATTTAAATTTTATTACTAATTGCCTGTTTTGTCAATTTGTTTTAGTGTTTATATAAGGAAATTACAAAACCCCTGCGTTCTGCAGAATCTCTCTTGAATTATTAAATATAATGCTTTCAACCTCTCCTCGATCTTTATTTAGAAAATAACTTATATCCTGCAAAACTCTTTTTATTAAATCCGGATCATGGGTACTCCCGCCTAACCATTCTTCTCCTACTGGATTATCGGTTTCAGCAAGTAGTTGGGTAGTGGGTGTTAAGTTTAATAGTTTCTGAATCTTCTTGGAGTATCTTACCTCACATCCAAAGGTAAAATAATATCCTTCCTCAATCATTTTCTTATAAATATCTAATGGGCCTGAATACCAATGAATAATAACTTTATTTGCTCCATATTGCTTTAATATTTTATATACTTCTTTTTCCGCCCCTTTAGTATGGATAATACAATACTTCCCTTGCTCTACAGCTTCCTTAATAATAAATTCAAAGACTTCCATTTGAACCTCTTTTGCTACATCCTGTACCCAGTAATAATCTAAACCAATCTCTCCGATTATCGGAGTCTTCTGTAATGCAAATTTTAGCAATCCGGTTTTACCTGAATATTCAGATGCAAGCTGCGGATGTACCCCAAATGTTGGGATTATTAGCGGATTCCTTTTTGCCATTTCACAGGTATCCCGATAGGATTCTAAATCATTGGAGTTTGCTACTGTAAGAATTTTGTTCTTTTTAATGCTTTTAAGTGCCTCATTTGGATGATCATAAAGATGTAAATGAGTATGAAAATCTATAAATCTAACCAAACCTAAATCCATCTTTCCACTCCTAACTATGACTCGTAGCTCGTCACTTGTACGAAATGATCTCCGTAAGCTATTTTGGATTTCTTCATTTAACTTTCTTGGTAGAGCACGGAGGCTGCTTTTCATTTCATCAGTCTTTAATTTAATCACTTCGTAATGCCGGAAGATACAAGCGTAAACAACTACCCAATTTCAATCGGAACCGAACTCTAGAATGCTTGGAAAAAAACTGCCCCAGCAATACTGGGGATAGAATTAAAGGTTTGTCGATTCACCTGATTCTTGATTTAAATCACTTTGTGTACCGGCTGTAATCAGCATGAATACCTACCTTATAACAAGTTCCGTCTTCAAAGTTATGCCCGGAATGTCCTGGCTTTCATTTATTATTTCCACAATCATCTTCCCGGCTAATCTTCCCTGTTCGTATGATGGATTAGTAATAGAAGATAAATCTGGGAACATCTTTTGGGTCAAAGGCAGGTTATCCCCAGCCACTACTTCAATTTCTCGGTTTAAATTTAATCCCCGGTCACAGATCGCCTTAATAACACCATAAGTCATTGGATCACTAGCACAAATCAGAGCGGATAAATCTGGATTCTCTTCAATCAAATTTTGGCATTTCCTATATCCATCTTCAAAAGTAAAATCCCCTTCTCGTACTAAACTTGGGTTAAACTCCATTCCAGCTTCTTTTAAAGCAGAAATATATCCCATCAATAAATCATCACGATTATACATAAAAAAACTTCTCGACTTATTTATCAGTCCTATTTTCCTATGGCCTAAGGATAATAAATGCTTAGTAGCTAAGAAGCTACCCGGAGTCTGATCAACCTCGACAAAATTATTTTTTTGCTGATCAAAACAGATTCCCAATGTAACATACCGGAAATTCTTCTCCTTAAATTCATTTATAATTTCATCAACACCAAAAGATGGATATAGGATTACCCCATCTACATTACGGTTTTTAGTTAAGCGAACAGCCTCCTTAAGTGCATCCTTTTTATAAATCGGTGCAGTCACAATCAGTTCAAAGCCCTCTGCTGTCAGATAATCATGGGCTCCCCGTAATTGTTCCATCATATTAGGATCTTGAAAAACAAAATCTGAGCCATAAGGTACAACAAAACCTATCATATTAGATCGGTTCCTTTTCAAACTAGCAGCGATAGCATTGGGATGATAATCAAGTTCTTTAATTGCCTTCAAAACCCGTTGGCGGGTCTTATCTGCTACCAAGGGGCTCTCATTGATTACCCGGGAGACTGTTTTTGGTGAAACCCCTGCTAATTTAGCCACATCATACAAAGTAGTCATAATTTTCTCTTCCCTTTTTCCTTTATCAACTATTCTAGTTTAACTATACCGGTTTAGTTTATTGATGTCAATTTGCCAGCACTAATTTTTAATGTTTATTAACATGTCGAAAAATGAAAGAATTGCATAATTAATTAACTGTGTCCTTTTAAACGTTAATTCCATGATTTATAATTAACTATTAATAGATAGTAGCATGATAAGGGAAAACTAATAAGCCAAAACAATTAAACCATTCGTATTCTATGTCTGTTTATACCATAGGGAAAACCCGAAAGCCTGTTCAAATATTGTGGTTACATCTCAAAAACCATTTTTATTAATTCCCTATTAATAAGGTTAAAACGAATGTATGTAAAGAAGCCTGACTACAAACAACGAACAAAAGTTTTCTTGCACCCGAACGAGAAACGACAAGTAACGAGTCCCAAGAATATGCTCGATAAGCTACGGATTAATGTATAGTTATCAAATCTATTTTAACCAATTATGCAATTCCTTACAATAGAAAGATATAAAATTATGAGCCATAATGAATATCGCTTAAATCTGACAATGCACCCTCACGATCTTTTGTCCTGGTGAAGCGATCACGGTTTTTCCAACTATCTTTCCTCCATCAACAGTCATTTTGAATTTCTCTGATTTTTTATTCTCAATTTTTATCTGATATTGAACACCTCTAAAAATTCGTGTTACTTCTACTTCATCAATCTCTGAGGGTAGGCAGGGATCAATAACTAATCCCTTAAAATCTGGACGAACACCTAAAATATGCTGAGTTATTGCTAGATAGTTCCAGGCCGCAGTCCCAGTCAGCCAGGAGTTTTTAGCCTCGCCGTGCCTTTTCGTATCATCTCCGGCAATCATTTGTGCATAGACATAGGGTTCCAAACGATGGATTTCACTAATCTCTTCACGATAGGCCGGGCAGATTCTTTTATAATAATCAAAAGCTTCTTCAGCCCGTCCTAGTTTAGTCTCGGCAATCATCATCCAGGGATTATTATGGCAAAATATTCCTGCATTCTCTTTAAAGCCTGGAGGATAAGAAGTAATTTCCCCTAATTCTTTCCGGTAAAAAGTATAAGCCGGATAGACCAGTTTGATTCCATGTTTGGTCAGTAAAAACCTTTTCACCGCTTCAAGACTCCGGTACGCCCGGCCATCTTCAATTCCCAGACCAGCCATAACACAAAATCCTTGCGTTTCAATGAAGATTTGCCCTTCTTCGTTTTCTTTACTCCCAACCTTCTCCCCACTATCTTCATAAGCACGTAAAAACCAATCTCCATCATAGCCATATTTTAAAACCGCATCTCTCATCTTTTCTATTTCTTTATTAATTAATTCTACTTCATCATCCAAGTTTAATTCGGCACAAAGTTTAGCATATTCTGGGGCAATATATAAGAAGATTGCTGCAATTAATACTGATTCTGCTGTTTTTCCGTCCTTATTTTCTGAAGTTTGAAAAGACTCATCTGGATTTTCAGAAAAACAGTTTAGATTAAGACAATCATTCCAATCCGCTCTTCCGATTAGTGGTAATCCATGAGGGCCAAGATTATTTAAGACATGCTGAACTGAAGAGCGCAGATGATCGTGAAGATTAGTCTCAGTAGATAGTTGATCTGCAAATGGTACTTTTTCTGATAGTATACTAAAATCTCCGGTTTCTTTGATATATGCAATAACCGAATATAATAACCACAGCGGATCATCATTAAAACCGCTTCCAATCTCTGCATTTCCTTCTTTAGTCAGAGGTTGATACTGATGGTAGGCACTCCCATCCATAAATTGAGTAGCAGCAAGATCTAGAATCCGTTCCCGGGCCCGGTCAGGAACAAAGCTGACAAAACCTAGAATATCCTGATTTGAATCACGAAAGCCAATTCCTCGCCCAATCCCGGATTCAAAATAAGATGCACTCCGTGATAGATTAAAAGTAACCATACACTGATAAGGATTCCAGGTATTAACCATCCGGTTTAGCTTCTGGCCATTACTTTTAACAATATAAGTACTAAGTAACTCAGACCAGTATTCTCTTAAATCTTTAAATGCTTTTTCTACCTGTTCCCCACTAGAAAACTCCTTTAGCATCTGTTTTGCAATTTTTTTGTTAATCTTTCCAGCGGTTTCCCATTTTTCCCCTGATTTGTTTTCTACATAACCTAAAAGAAAAACCAACTCTTGTTCTTCCCCCGGGGAAAGAGTAAGCTCAATACAATGGGAAGCAATCGGAGCCCAACCTTTTGCTACAGAGTTACCGGGCTGCCCTTTTGCTACAGTTTCAGGGTTATGTAACCCATTATAGGTTCCCAGAAAAAGTTCCCGATCAGTATCAAAGCCAACAATCGGATGGTTTACTCCATAAAAAGCATAATGATTCCGCCGCTCCCGGTATTCTGTTTTATGATAGATTGTACTATCCTCAATTTCAACTTCACCGGTATTAAAATTTCGCTGGAAATTTATCATATCATCATAGGCATTCCAGAGGCAAAATTCTACAAAGGAGAATAATTTAATTTTCTTCTTCCGTGAGCTCTTGTTTTTTAATGAAACGCGGTGTACCTCACAATTCTTCTCTAACGGAACAAAATATAAGATTTCAGCCTGAAGTTCTTCTTTTTCTCCCATTATTTTAGTATAACCCAAACCATGTCTGCATTCATAGTAATCTAAATCAACACGAACCGGTTGCCAAGTTGGTGACCAGATCGTATCTCCATCTTTGATGTAAAAATAACGTCCTCCGGAATCCAGCGGAATATTATTATAACGATATCTAGTAATCCGTCTTAATCTTGCATCTTTATAAAAACAATATCCGCCACTGGTATTAGAAATTAAGCTAAAAAAATCTTTACTACCAAGATAGTTGATCCATGGATACGGAGTCCGAGGTGTTGTAATCACATATTCTTTTTGCTGATCATCAAAGTATCCAAATTTCAAGGTTTTGACCTCCAGTTTTATAATAATCAAATAAATTATGATTCCAAATCTTCTGTACCTTTAAGACAAAAGTATAAACCTTGATTTAAGATTAAAAAAGGGAAGAGCGGTTTGCACTCTTCCCCACTCTCACCTTAATTACTTTTCTTTTTTCAAAGCCTCGTTTACTCGATCAGCCGCTGCATTTAGATGTTTTTTTGCTGTGTTTTGATTATAGGTACCATTAACATACTCCGCAAGCACATTTTTAAATTCTTGCTGGACAATATTTTCGATATCACCCCAAGTTGCCAATGGTGGGTAAGCTGTTGAATATTCGAGAGTTGTCTTAAAGGTTTTCCATACACCGGAATTATAATAAGAATCATTAAAGACTTCTACTTGAGCTGGTAACATGTGGGTAAGATCCTTGGTGTACTCAACCATAGTATCTTTTTCTTGTAGGAATTTAACCCACTCTTTTGCTTCTTTCTTGTTTTTGCTAGCCTTTAAAATTGCCAGGTTACTTCCACCAGAGAAGGAAGCCTTCCCTTTTGGTCCGGCCGGAGGCTCAACTACGCTGTAATTAAGAGTTGGGTTTTGAAATTCAATACTAGAAATGTTAAATGGTCCCATGTAGCACATGGCCACATTTCCATTAATGAAAGCCGCATCAGCTTGAGGCTGATTGTATTCGGCACATGCCTTAGAGGCAAATCCTTTAGCTACTAAGTCTACATACCATTTCATCGCTGCAATCCCAGCTTCATTGTTGAACATCGCCATTTTATTATCTTTAGTTAAAAGACTCCCGCCATTAGCCCAGAGAATAATAGACCAGTTGTGTAGGAGATCCCAAGCATTGGTTCCCGCCAAAGAGATGGCAGAACCCTCACCAAAGGTTTTAACTATTTTTTCTGCTACTTCTACAAGCTCATCATGAGTTTTGGGTGGCTGTACCCCAGCTTCTTTAAACATATCAACATTATAGAATAAAGCTCTAGTCTCTGCGAACCAAGGTATTCCATAGTATTTCCCTTTATAAGTAGTAGATTCCAGATTAGCCTTCATAAAGGCTTTTTCCCCACCGAATTCCTTAATATTAATCTGTTCCAATCCGCCAGTAGCAGCAAGCTGTGGATTCCAGGTGGTTCCTACTTGAAAGACATCTGCACCTTCACCAGTTGCAATTGCGGTTGAAATCTTTGTCCAAGCCACATCCCAACCAACTACCTCAAAATTGACTTTGACTCCAGTTTTTTTCTGGAACTCAGCAGCCTTGGCTTCCACCCATGGAATATGAATTTCATCGTCAGCATTAGGCATTGCCCAGAAAGTTATGGTCTTAGCTTTACCCATAGCTGTCATCGATGTCAAAAGTGCAACCAATAAAACAATTCCTAATAATCCAATTCTCATTTTTTTACCCATTAATATTTCCCTCCTAAAATTAATTTAATCGGTTAGGGCTAATTGCGTTGTTCTCACCTTCAACTACCATGCCACAACATATTGATAGTCTTTCTGGAAATAATACACTATATATTCTATCGTGACTATAAATAACATAACAACCCAATTAGCTTAGTTGGTTTTTGGTAGTCACCCAATAAAAACTTTCATCCCCTCCCTTTTTCTTATTAACATCAGCATTAACCTTTTGTAGCTCCGCTGATTAACCCCTCTATAATTTGTTTTTGCATAGAGGTAAAGATAACTAACACCGGAATAGAAACTAAGATACAAGCGGCCATCATCCCACCCCACCTGGCCTGCTGAGCTGTAATGTATTCAAGAATACCTATTGCTACTGTTTTTGTTTCTCTTCCAGTGAGAATCGAAGCAAAAAGCACTTCATTCCAAGCCATAATAAACGAGTAAATACCAACCGCAACAATACCAGGCATAGAAAGCGGGATAATTACCCGGAAAAGTGCACCCCCACGGGAACATCCATCAATCTGTGCTTGTTCGTCAATTTCCCGAGGAACAGTATCAAGGAAATTTCGGAGCATCAAAATCGAAAAGGGGATAGCGAATGTTGTATAAGTAAAAATCATCCCGATATATGTGTTTTTTAGTTGTATTCCAAAATACTTATTTGCAAAAGTAAATAAAATAAAATATGGAATGAGAAAAGCAATCCCCGGAAACATTTGTGTAGAAGCAACTCCAACAGCAAGAGCGTTTTTTCCTTTAAAATTAAAACGTGACAGAGCATAAGCAGCAGAGATGCTAATAATAATCGAAAGCACCATCGTCCCTGTACTAATAATCATACTGTTTCGAAAATAATCAAACATACGAACAGTCTTGTTGACATTAGCATAGTTTTCTAAGGTAATCTTCCGTGGTATCCATTTAGGTTCTAACTCTGGCTTTGTTACATCAGCTGCTTGAATTTCCAAGCCAGATTTGAAGGAACCAGAAACCATCCAAAAATAGGGTCCTAATACCACCAAAACTACTAATAAAACTGCTAAATACAGCAATATTTGGGCAATTATTTTCTTCGTTTTCTTTTTCTTATTTTTTCTTTCTATCGGATTATATATTTCAGCTTTCATGACTTCCCCCCCTTTTTACCAACAATGAAAATACTGTAAGTACCATAATAATCAACATTAAAATTACTGCCATTGCCGAACCCCTACCATAATGCAGGTTCTTAAAGGCTTCCTGCATAATAAAAGTGGACGGTACATGAGCTTTACCAGGATCGCTACCCAGTAAGATATAGAACTGGTTAAAAGCATGGAAATTCCAGATTGCATTAAGCACAAGTAGCGTTTTCGTAACCGGCTGTAACATAGGAAAAGTTATACGCCAGAATTGTTGCATTTTCGATGCCCCATCAATTTTAGCCGCTTCATATAATTCCAATGGAATGCTCTGCAATCCAGCCAACAGAATTAAGCAAGCAAAAGGCCATCCTTTCCATATACTTGAAATAATAACAGGATATAATGCCCTTTCCCCTACCAGCCAAATCACTGGTTCCTTAATAATTCCCCACCTAAGTAAGTATTTATTAACCAAACCTATCCGAGCTTGAAAAATAAAACGCCAGACATTGTAGGCAACTGAATCGGGTGTGATATAAGGAAGAAGAATTAATCCCCGCACTAATGTACGTCCAACAAATTTTCGGTTCAAAAGCAAGGCAACTAACATCCCAATTACATATCCAACCGGAATAGTAATTAAGCCATAAATAATTACAGTATAGATTGATCGTAAATACTTCTGGCCAACAGCAAACTTGCTGGTAAAAATCTGAACATAATTTTGAAGGCCGATAAATGGCGCTTTTGTCCACTGTGCTAAAGTATAAATATCCAAATCTAAAAAACTAATATATGCACCCCATATTATTGGAATAACATGTACAAAAGTCATACATAACAACGCCGGCAAAACAAACCATATTACCCTGGTCTTTTTCGCGACTTTTTGGGACATCTTCTCTCTCTCCTTTTAGTTTCTTTCTTCTAGATAATCTTAAGCTTTAATGTAATAGAGAATCTTCTGATCAGAAAACTGTCGATTATATCATTAAAAACAATAAACCACTTCTAAAATGTCATCGATGTCATTATACCATTTAATACTTTTTTCACCTAATCTCCATATTGAGCTTTTACCTTTATTATCTCCTTCTATCTTCTCTTTTTAATGGATATCTAACTATTTCTTAATATTTTACTTTATAGTAACAAGTTTAGGAAGAAGACTACGGTAAGTTAATAATAGTCTTCTCAATTGTATCGCGAACCATTGCAAGAGCTGCACCAATTGTATATTAGCCTCTTCCACAGCCTTGCTTGTCATTTCCTCAATAGCCTCCAAATTTCAATCTTTGAAACTAAAACATTTGCTCAAATTAATAATATATTGCTAGCTTAAGGAATCGCATAATTGGCCTAGTAGAGACCAAAGACCTTCCTCCCTGAAGGGAGCAAAAGATTAAGTAATTATGCAATTCCCTCAGCTAATAAAAGTTGAAATACATTCTTGCCAAATAGAAGATCTAAGCTCTTTCTCTGACTCTTAATTTTACCTTTTATCTAATACCAATTTTACAGATTTTTCTCTTGTTATAGTAGTGGCGATCTCCTTATCAGCCTACAAATTACCGAGAAACCGCCAGTTTCGCAGCACCTCTAGTAATATTTTCTGCTATTCCTGTTCTTTTAATAATTTCACCTAATATTGTAGCCACAAAAGTTGAAAATATTGCGGATGATAATACCGCCAATCCTTTACCCATAATATGAAAGGCCTTGTTTTATAGATAGTGAGAAGTAAAAATCAAAAAATCCGGCCCCAATAGATAACAGAGCCGGATTTTTCTCTACTCTTATTCTAACTCTTTATTTTCCCAATAGTTCTTTCCACAGATCCGGGACTTCTCTTTTCATGGCTTCTACAAGCTCATGATCACCAATAACCGTATTTCTTCCCTCGGAGTATTGCTGATCCACCCATTCTTTAAGTTTTACCAGCCTTGGATCTTTTTTATCAATAATCTTATTACCTTTTAGATTAAAATATTGATTGATCCAAAAGGCGATACCAGCAATCCCTGAATATTGATTTACTGCTACTACCACCGGCCTATTCAATAGTCTTTCTGTATTGAAGATATTATAAATCTCTTCATCTTTCAGAAGGCCATCAGCATGGATTCCAGCCCTGGTAAAATTGAAATCCCTGCCGACAAATGGGGTCATCGGTGGAATCTTGTAATTCAGTTCATTAGTAAAGTATTCAGCAATCTCCGTAATCACGGTCGGATCCATTCCATCCATTGTCCCGCGAAGGGCTGCATATTCAAAGATCATTGCTTCCAATGGACAATTTCCAGTTCGTTCCCCGATCCCTAACAAGGTACAGTTTACCCCAGCACATCCGTATAGCCAAGCAGTCCCGGCATTAGCTACTACCCTATAAAAATCATTATGTCCATGCCATTCCAATCTTTCACTGGGAATCCCGGCATGATGCCATAAGCCGTAAATAATCCCAGGTACGCTTCTGGGCAGGGCTACTCCAGGATAGCTCACTCCAAAGCCCAAAGTATCACAAGCCCGGATTTTGATTGGGACTCCACTTTCCTCAGAAAGCTTATTAATCTCAATTACAAAAGGAACAACAAAACCGTAAAAATCAGCTCTCGTAATATCTTCCAAATGGACCCGGGGAACAACTCCAATCTCCAATGCTGCTTTTACAATCGAAAGAAACTGTTCCATCGCTTGTTTTCTTGTCATCTTTAGTTTTTTGAAGATATGATAGTCTGAGCAACTTGCCAGAATTCCGGTTTCTTTTAAACCCATGGTCTTTACCAGCTGGAAATCTTCTTTTACTGCCCGTATCCAACTAGTAATCTCCGGATACTCATACCCCAGTTCTAAGCAACGTTCTACCGCTTCCTGGTCTTTTTTAGAATAAAGAAAGAATTCAGTCTGGCGGATAATCCCCTTTGGCCCCCCTAGTTTATGGAGAAGTTTATACAAATGAACAATCTGCTCAACCGTATATGGCTCTCTAGCCTGCTGGCCATCGCGAAAGGTAGAATCTGTGATCCAAATCTGCTCGGGAGGACGCATTGGCACCCGCCGATGATTAAACGGAATTTTTGGAGCTTCTTCATAATTATATAAATGTCTGTATAGGTTAGGTTCCTCAATATCCTGTAGTTTATATTTGTATGTCCACTGTTCTAAAGTGTTGCTTCGCTCATTAAATTCAAGCATTATTTCACCCCCGAAACTTTTTATATATTATATCATGTTTTTTAGGAAAAATGCCTTGCAGGCCATAAGTATTAAGTATACATCCCTTAGTATTACTTTTTAGTCTCCCAAATACCAGTATATTTTAAAAAAGTTGGTTAGCTTATTTAAAGCTAACCAACTTAAAAGTGGAAAACCCATTTTTGACCGGATCTGTTTTAAAGCCGGCGTTTCCAGGGGATAGTTTTAAAATCCGGCCTGGCAATTACCTGTGCCAGTAGCAAAGCAGAATAGAAATCTCCAGTTTTTATTCCCGCTCTGACTTCATCTTTTTCTACAAAGTCTTTTTCTAAGCCAAAATCTTCGTCCATTAATTCCATAGATAAGATATCATCATCAAAAGTTTCATCAAAAACCTCGTCTTCAACCAGCATCTCCCATTTTCCCATAGTACCAAAAGACTCCAAACCTATAGTTTCCTTTTCTGCCCACTTAATCTCTGGTTTAGTCGCTTCCGGTATATCAAGTAAGAGCTCCTCACTATCGTCTTCTTCTTCATCAAGGAAAAAAGGAGGAAAAGCTACCGGCCTGGGAGCTAATGGTTTTGTCCTCCCTTTCTCCCCGGTTTTACCTGGACGGGAAGCCCTCTGAGGTTGCTGGGTCTTTGCCACTTTTTCAATAATACTAGAAATCACAGAAAAAAGAATAAATAAAAACCAGATCCAACCCATCACCTCACCCCATTCTATTTTTTCATATTTTCTGACCCTTCAGAAGAAGGTTGCCCACCTCTACCAAGCGATTCCCGCATTGAAGTATCTGCCTGAATATTTTGCAGCTGATAGTAGTCCATTACACCAATTCGACCATTACGGAGTGCTTCAGCAAATGCTCGTGGTACATCTGCCTCAGCCTCTACCACCCGGGCACGCATCTCTTGAACCTCAGCTTTCATCTCTTGTTCCCTTGCCAAAGCGGCAAATCTCCGTTCAGCCGCTTTCGCCTGAGCAATATTTTTATCAGCTTCCGCCTGGTCGATCTGTAGTTTAGCTCCAATATTCCTTCCGACATCAACATCGGCAATATCAATGGAAAGGATCTCAAAAGCAGTTCCGGCATCCAGACCTTTCTCTAGAACAGTTTGGGAAATCTTGTCGGGATTTTCTAAAACCTCTTTATGGGTTTCCGAAGAACCAACAGTCGTAACAATCCCTTCCCCAACCCTGGCAATAATTGTTGCTTCCCCAGCGCCTCCTACTAACCGATCAATATTGGCCCGAACCGTAACCCGAGCTTTAGCTTTAAGTTCAATCCCATCCTTAGCCACAGCTGCAATCTCCGGAGTCTCAATTACTCTGGGATTAACACTCATCTGAACTGCTTCCAAGACGTTTCTTCCAGCTAAATCAATTGCAGCTGCCCGTTCAAAACTCAAATTAATCTCTGCACGTTGAGCAGCAATCAAAGCATCAACCACTCGATCTACATTACCACCTGCTAAATAATGGGCTTCCATTTTATCGACAGTAACATTAATCCCGCCTTTTACTGCCTTAATCATCGGTAAGACAATCCGTGATGGCGGAACCCTCCGTAGTCTCATCGCAAACAATGTCCAGATCTTAATATTTACCCCTGCCGCCAAAGCGGAAATCCATAAGCCGACTGGAACAAAATTAAAGAATAACAAGATAAAAATTACCGCCAGTGCAATAAAGAATAAAGAAATGGCTTCCATTGACAACACCTCTTTTTCTATTTTACTTTCATTAAATTTAACTTTCGACCCGAACCAATATTCTCCTGCCCTCAACCTCTATGACTTTAACCCGCTGCCCAACAGCGACAAAGGCGCCCTCGGAAACTACATCTAGCCGCTCTCCATCGGCTAATTCCATTACCCCGGCAGGTCGAAGTGGATGTACCACTACTCCTGTTTTCCCAAGATACTGTTGATAAAGTGGAACAGCAGAATAACCCTGTTCACTTTCGGCTGTTGTTTGTAGTATAATCCGGTTCAAGAATTGGCTACGTCTCAAATATTGGAAAGCCAAAGAAACAAGAAACAAAGACCAGGCCAAAGAGATTCCAAGCGAAGCCAGTCCCTGGCCGCTCGAAGCATAGGAAAGAATTATACTACCGCCCATTGAGATCAAACCCAAAATACCGGCAAAACCAAAACCCGGAATCACAAAAGCCTCCAGTACCAATAAGATAAGGCCGAGGAAAAACAAGACAATAACCTCAAACCCAGCTAATCCAGAGAGAATCCTTGCCCCAAAAAAGAGAACCAACGAGGTAACACCAACTATTCCCGCTAGGCCAAAGCCCGCAGTAAATACCTCAATAATAAGTGCCGTAAATCCTACAATCAGTAATATGGGACTAATCACGGGATCTGTTAAAAACCGTACCAGACTTTCAACAGGCGTTTGTTGTACAACAACAGTATTCAAATCACTTAGACCTAATTTGATGATGGCTTCATTCCGATTGTCAGCAATAAAATCCGCATAATTATGCTCTAAAGCCTCTTTGGCAGTAAATGCCAACAATTCCCCTTTGGCAACCACCCCTTCTACTTCTACATCCGGATCAACCATCGCTTCAGCCAGTAAAGTATTAAGCTCGATTCCTCTTCTCCTAGCCCGTGCTTCAGCTGCCGCTTTAAACATCTTACGGAACGCAGCTTTAGTTTTTTCCGGGGCAGGAGTACCATCCGCCACCAAAGGCTGGGAAGCACCGATCACAGCCTCCGGTGACATTCCAATCTGATTGGCGCAAAGAGCAATATACGCTCCAGCTGAGATGGCTCTACCTTCAATAAAAACATGAACAGGAATTTTGGATGTACTGATGGCATCACCAATCTCAGCCATTGAGTCAGCATAACCGCCAAACGTTTTTAGCTCCAATAAAACTGCATCAGCTTCCCGATCTTCTGCCTCATTCAGAGCTCTAGTAATAAAATCTGCTGTACCACCGGAAATATTTCCTTTTAGAGGAATAACATATAGCAAATCTGTTCCTGCATTACCAGCCTTTCTGTAAGCAAATAAGGTTACAATAATTGCAATTACCAGTAAAACAATAGTGAATGGGCTTATCCTTTTAAATCTCTTTGGCTTCATTCTGATCCCTCTTTTCTTTTCATTCACTTATTTGAGAAAATTGCATAATTACCTAAGCTCGCATTCAACCACAATATATATTAACTAATATTCGAGGTAATTGTCTAAGACTAGACAATTACTAGTGGGACTATCAATATATTGTGGTTGAATCTTAAAACTAAATTATGCAATCCTTTAATATCTATATAAACTATATAAACAGACTCACTAGCTTTGCAAAAAACAT
>DIPO01000033.1:25019-25297 GCA_002427045.1 Firmicutes bacterium UBA5486 | reverse complement strand
TTATTAATAAATGGTTTTGCTTCCCGTTCACTATATTGTTTTCTTAACAACATTTCTGTTAAAGAACCCAAGAGGAATAACCCGCGTTTAAGTGGCGTTTCAAAAGTCGGGCCGTACTTTGCAAACATTTCACTAAAAACCCGCTCTTCCATTTTTTCCACCTCCATCTCAAAAAGTTCTAATTTTTTTAAGAAGGCAATTGTCATCAAACCATCTGTTACCGCAAAATTAAAATAACCGTCATTAACAAATTCACCTCTGATCTTCATCATGATGAA
>DIPO01000033.1:0-24923 GCA_002427045.1 Firmicutes bacterium UBA5486 | reverse complement strand
CCTCTGATCTTCATCATGATGAATTTTAGAATAAAGTGATAACTGACAGGACGACCTTTAAAAACCCTATCGATTATATCTAAAAAGTATTTATCCAGATCTGTGTTTCGTTTATTTTTATCCGATTTAAAGAAAAAACTCCGTAAGGTTCTAAACGTAAAACTTCTAGCATAAATATTATCGGTATAGTATTTTGACGCAAATATCTTTCTTAACCTAGAGGGAAAAACATCTTCAATCACTAAATGGATTCTTTCTGCAGCATTCATTTTTTGGATAAATAAGAAATTTAAAGTTACAGTATCTTGGATATCTTTTAATTCAGTTAATATATCTTCTTCGTCACCGGTAATACTTTCAATCCTTTTTTGTTTTAAAGAAATGAGTTTTGATGTATTTGTAAATATATCTATTACTTCGCTAGAAATCCCTTCATAACCAATAATAAACTTGGGAACAAGATTATACTTTATACCACAGAACCTAAAGTTTAAATTTTGTTCAACATGTTTTTTGCCTTCTTCTAGGTTTAATTTACAATCCGCGCATACCGGAAAATTACGCCACGCTTTCTTTTTGTCAAAATTTCCAATAATATACCCAGGTTTATCAATAGTATAAAAAGCATATGTATTAATATTACCTAAAATGGTTTCTTTTTTATTGCCGCAAAGACTACAGACCTGTTGTTGGACAGCGAATCTTTCATCTTTTTTTCTGATCTGTTTAAGAAAAAGATCTATAATCACAGGGAAATCACCAACATATTTACTTTTTCCTTCATGATATATCTTTAATGTTACCAAGAGCCCTTCTTTTTTGGGAATTGACTCGCGGAAATTTACTATTCTCTCTTTGATCCCGTCTGCATTTTCTGTCAGAATGGTTTGGATGTCTTCTAAAAACACCTTGTCTCTTTCCTCGAGAGAAATATCTGTGTCTTCTAGAATCCTAAACCAGCCAAGGATCTTTCGTTCAAATGTTCCTGCTGGTTTTCCACTAATTTTTGCTGTTGGCGAAAGATCTGGCCCATTTGCTGATCCCCTTCTATACAGATATCTCATCTTTTTTTGACTATCATAATCTTCCAGTTCAACACCAACGAACCGTAAAGTCTCCCCATTTTGTTCGATATTTATAGTTATAACCTGTGTATAATTTCCAGTAGCATTTGGATCTTCTACAAAAATATCCAAATCGTCTTTTTCTTCTCTATGAATAACAAGTTCTCCCAGATCTTTAATTGCACTTAACACAATATCACCTCCCTTTTCTTCAATTATTAAATTTTAAGCTACATATTCTTATCATCACTCCATTTCCTCCTCCAATGATTAAAAATACCCTAAGCTTTTATGTTAATAATTTTTATTTTTGATCTTTTAATTATATTTCCTAATACGATCTTCATAATTACCTTCCTCCATCAGGGCGAAATAAGGGGCAAATTCAGCAATCAATATGCTGCGATCCACCTTTGTGGACGGATAATCCAGCCACTCCTGTAACTTTTCATATACTTCACCGAGTTGGTTGGCCACTGTCTGTTTTTTTTGTTTAAAGCTTCTGCAATAGCAGCATTATTCAAGCCCAGGCAGGCCTGGTGTGCTACCTGCCGCTCAGCTGGGGTAAGCCAATGCTTTATGAATTCCGCTTTTCGTTTATGTTGTGCCTTCCGGGTCAGTCGTTCGTACCAGGCCACCGCTTCGGTGGGATTGTTTAGCTCCGCTACCGTCTGCATCAGGGTGCCTGCTTCATTCCAACGCAACACTGGAACCTGCAGAAGCCAGACCTTATCCTTGACGGTGGTATGCAGCTTTCGTTCGACGCCCGGTTGCCATCCTTCGGTAATCAAATACCAGGCCTTGTCTTCTGGACCAAAAAGCAACTGGGAAACAACCATGCCTAAAATGCTCATGACTTTTCTGCCTCCGGCCAGACTAAAATGTAATCGTGCGCCGCTTTTACGCACCCGACGCACCTCGCTGTAAAGAGTATGTATGAGGGCTTTAAGATCTTCCTGGTCATAAAAATCAGCTACCGGCCCGGTATCGCTGGTTACCACTACCGGACGTAAAGATATTCCCGGATACGTGTTAACCGCAAATTCTTGTTTGATAATATTCAGAGCCTCTAACACCTGAGGATCATGGGTATAAATCACGGTCACCTCTCCAATATGGTATTTGGAGTCCAGAAGCTGGTCCAAAGCGATGGTAACTACCTGTGGTTCTACACCCAAAGTAGCAACCATGGTTTCTTTAATGCGTGTTTTTTGCATCTTTATACCTCAGTTTATCCATAATCTATCATTATTGCCAGGGATTTTATTACTAGTAAAACTAGTAATAAAATACTATAACTGTGGGGTATATTAGTAATAAAGGTCTTTTATCATATTTTTTATTTCTCACTTGTTGTCTACTATCTAACTATCTCCCCACACCCAAACCCCATACTATTCTTCGATCCCAATCCTGCATCTAGAGCTAATTGGAGCAGGGGTTTAGGTCCAGTAATGATAAGAGGAGCAGAATACCCTTTGATTACAATTCCTTTATAACGCATCACATGCAACCTCGGTTGCCTTAAAGGTTTAATATCGACAGCACCCTCGGGAGCATTTTTATTGTATAAAGCCTGGTATTTATTGCGAAGGTTCTCATTGATTAATCGAGTAAATTCACTCTCTCCTGGTTGAAAATAGCAGGTGTACTTTGTCCCTTCAGGTTTTAATAATGTACTATAGGCAACCACTGGCGAAAGGAGTCTCATCCTTATGGTTTCACCACTGACCTCAGGTTTCTCTACACGAATACTTTCTACCCGAAGGTAATTCTTTTCTAGTTGAAAGGCTTCTTTAGCAATGAAACCATTAACTAAAGACTGACAGAACTCATTTACCGGTGAAGAAACCACTAGTTTTATTGGTGGCTTAAAGGCAATTGTATCCTTACTTATTTGAAACCTGCCCATAAGCCGGGAAAAAGTAAAAAGCTTAAACTTTCTGCCTCCGCTTTCATATCCTTTTTCGTGAAGGAAACTTGCAAAATCTTGATCTAAAGATCTGTAAAGCGCAGATTGAATATAGTAATTGTATTGTATAGGTAAAATCAGTTCTTTATTTGGATCGGTTATCAGCTCTACATAAAACCGCAATCATATCTTCCTTTCCTTTTACATAATATTTTACCATATCATGGTGACAACAGATGTCACTGAACAACAGTTTAGTATAATTGTTAAATAATTTTTAATTCTATATTCATTACAGTAAACCCTTCTTTTCTTCCTTTTTTGTGGATAATTACGTATTATGCCATATATTAGTTTTATCCCAGTAACCTATACCCCCGTTAATTTTTTGTTTATCATCCTTTTTCAAATTGAATTATGCAATTATTTAACCTGTAAAAAAACAGAATAAGAACTATTAGTTCTAAAGTTTCGACAATTTATACCGAATTATTATTAAGAAGCTTAAAAGTATGGTGAGCTAATGTTTACATTATTAGAAACAAGAAGACAAATAAGAGAAAACAGTCTGAGGTTGGAGAAACTCCTGGCAAAGAATAATGAGGAGATTACTTCAGAAGCAGTAGCTTTCAGCCAAGTTTTAGAAATGGCAATTGGAAAGTATCAGCTTAGAAACTTATCCTCAGTAAAGATTAAATAAAAAATTAAAAAGGCGTTCCGGAATAATCCGGAACGCCTTCATTTTTCGCTTTATACATTTTTGCTTTCTACTAATTAGCAGCCACCTTAGCGGTACGAATTTCTTCTCCGTGCCACCCGTAAGCGGTCAGCACGTCTACCTTTAGCATGTTTCCGTGCATCCCACTCTTCCTCTTCCTCCCACCAGCTAATCTCTTCAGCAAAACCAACCTTCTGATCTGCACCTTTAAATAATACCACCGTTTCTCCCGGGTTGGGCATGGTATAAGGAGAACCATCTTCGCCACGAAAAACCGATTCTATATATTCCTTAGAAAAATCAGATTCTTTAAGCCATCGTCGGACAAATGATTTAATAACCGGAAAATACTCACTATGTTTTCCCTGGCCATGAATAATACGGACAATCTTCTCCCCATACTGATAGGCACTGCTTAATCTTTGTTCCAACTGAGTTTCTGCTTCTTCCAGGCTCAGCCCGTGAAGATCTATGGTTTCCATTCCAATCCCCTCTCCTTATTATTGCCTTAATTATAACACTAATTTATGGTTGTTGGAATTCTTAAATTAAAAAATTACAATTGGTTCAAATAAATATTTTAGGCATGAGGAAGAAACGAAAGTTCTCTTTCTTCTCTAAAAAGCTTGGTAATACTTTTCCCGCTCTCTTGTTGTTCCCGGTTTTCAAAGCCTAAAAGAGTGTGAATCTGCTCCCATATCCGGTTAAATTCCACTGCTTCTAAAGAACGGGGCCTGGATAACGTATTTTCAACAATCTCAATTATTGTGCCGGGATTCGCCTCCAGAATAACAATCCGGTCTCCTAGAATAATTGCTTCCTCAATATTATGAGTTACAAAGATAATTGTAAGCCCGGTATCCTTCCAGATTCGAATCAATTCCTTCTGTAAGCTGAAGCGGGTTATCGCATCCAGGCTCCCAAAAGGTTCATCCATCAGCAGGATCCGGGGCTGGACCGAAAGTGCGCGGGCAATTGCTACTCTTTGTTTCATACCACCTGATAATTGGTGGGGATATAAATCCTCAAACCGGGTAAGGCCTACCATCTTCAAATAGTAACGGGCAACTTTTTTTCTTTTTTTAGGATCAATACTTATTCTGGCCACCCGTAAAGCAAAGATAATATTTTCTAGGACAGTATACCAGGGAAACAACTGTTCAAAATCCTGGAATACCATCATTCTATCAATCCCGGGGCCACTAATCTCACTACCTCTAACTTTTACTCTGCCGACTGTTGGTTTTTCAAAACCGGCAATACACCGTAAAAGTGTAGATTTCCCACAGCCTGATGGCCCGATAATATTAATAAATTCTCCGGTTTTAACTTTTAAATCGATCTGCTGTAGGGCATTAATCCGTTGTTCTCCGGCATAATAGATCTTACCGAGGTTGTCAATGACTAATTCCTCTTTGCTAAACATCATGATCCCCCTTTACTCTGAGGTCATTCCCCAACGCCTGACGGTCCTTACTTCTACATATTCAAAGCAGAAACGTTCAACCAAGAGGCCCAGGAGGATAATTACTAACATTCCCCCAAACACGCTGGGGATCTCCATAAAAAACCGTTTTTTATAAATAAACCACCCTAATCCTCCTATTCCCCCAGAAGCACCAAAGACCATTTCCGCCGCTACTGAAGCCTGCCAGGCCCTGGCCCAGGCAATCCTGATCCCGGTCAGAATATAGGGGAAAGCACCAGGCAAAAGTACAAAACGGACTAGAGTAATTCCTTTTAAACCTAGGTTTCTGCCCACCTCAATTTGAGTTGCTGATACCGAGCGTAATCCGGTATGAAGATTAGCAATCAAGGGCCAGACTGCCGAGAACCAGATTACCGCAATAATCGACTGTGGCCCGGTCCCTAACCAAAGAATAATAATGGGCAAAACTGCAATCCCGGGAAGGGGGTGCAGGATTGCCATTAAAGCCTGCACCCAATCGGAGATTAGCTGAGAAATCATTGCCAAAGTCGCGATTACTGCAGCTGTAAGGATTGCAAAACCCAGGCCTACTCCTACGAGGTAAAGCGAGAAGGAGATCATCCCCAGGATTTCACCGCTTGCAATCTCTGTAGCCAGATTGATTAGTATACTACTTAAACTGGGGAAAAGCAGAGGGGGAAAGCATTCGGTACGGGCCAACAGTTCCCAGAGAATCATCATTCCAATAATGAACATTCCTTGATTTAATGTTTTATTCCTTAAGCTTTTTTTAAACCGGGTAAGTTTCATCACAGGGCCCTCCCTTTGCCAAATCTGCGATCTTATTTGTATTGTAAGCTTTCGATCTCAGAAGGTACACCAGCCCGGTTTCCAATGAAAGCAAGAATATTTTCATAAGCAATCTCCTCAAAGCTTCGAGGTACCTTCTTAATATAGCCGGACTTTTGCATAAATTCCGCAAAACCCATTAAACCATATGGTGCAGTCGTATAGTTCATCCCTTCCCAAGTTAGATACTCCAGGGTTTTTTCCGGTGAAAGTTTAAATTCCGGGGCCAATAGGTTAGCTGCTGCCTTCTTATTGGTATTAATCCACGCCATGGCTTCGCCTATGGCATTGACAAAACTACTATAAGCAGCAGGTTTTTGATCATGAAACCGTTGATTGGCAACACCCACATTAAAGCTGAAGGGATGCCCAAAGATCTGTAGATCATCTATTACTAAGTGGAATCCGGGCTGTGAAAGTTCTTCAAATAGATATGGCGGAGTAGTAAAGTGGGCCTTGATTCCCTTCTTGGAGATAAGCGCAGCAGCGGCATCCGGGTGCGGCATTGCCACAATATTGTTATCAAGGGCATTGGCTGAACCAAGTTCTTCTTCTGCCGCCATGGCCAGGAGTATATGTTGAACACTTCCCGGGGAAGGAACTGCAATCTTATCACCCGGTTTGAAATCTTTTAAACTTTTGATTGCCGGATCATAAGTCACAAGCCCCACCGGGATTACTACAAATCCCATGGCTACCTTCCATTGGCATCCTTTATCCCAGCCAATCAGGAAGGGGGGAATCCCCATAAAGCCTACATCAACCTCTCCGGCAACTAAAGCCTCGCGGACAGCGCCTCCGGATCCATACTCCTTCCATACCGGTTTTAATCCGTATTTTTCAAAGATTCCTCTTTTTTTTGCTACCATTAAAGGAGCATAGACTAGTCCGAACTGCCCGGCAATCCTAATTTCTTGCCCCGGAGCAGCTGTTCCCGGTAGAGTAAATGATAAGCCTGCTATTAAGAGGAAACAACATAGAATCCCAATAGTTTTCTTCATTAACCACGATACCTCCTATACTTTATCTCTTCAGCCTAGGGCATTAAGCCGATAACATAAAATATGAAAAAACCCGCAACGATGTGCGGGTTTGTATATACAAACAAATATTTCTAATTTTTTAAATGAAGAGTCATTTTCCAAAGGCATCTTTAACTTTATCAAAGAATCCTTTATCTTGTGGGAGAATCTCATCGCCAAATGCTTCCGCCAGTTGCTGAACAGCTTCACGCTGTTCCGGAGTGAGTCTAGTCGGAACATCAATCTTAACACGGACCAACTCATCTCCACGGCCATAACCCCGAAGATGAGGGATGCCTTTCCCCCGTATTCTAAATAAGGTACCCGGTTGCGTCCCCTCCGGTATTTTTAAATCTGCTTTCCCCTCGAGAGTAGGGACTTCTACAGTTCCACCCAAAACTGCCTGGGCATAACTGATTGCTTGTTCTAAGACAATATCATTGCCTACCCTTTGGAAGTGAGGATGTGGTTTTACAGTAATGTAGACATACAAGTCTCCGGCTGGGCCACCCCGTTCCCCGGCTTCCCCTTCTTCAGCTACCCGTAGGCGATAGCCATTATCAACCCCAGCCGGGATATTAACCTTAATCTTACTGGTACGCCTTACCCGGCCGCGACCAACACATTCTGGGCAGGGAGTCTCAAAGGTTTTACCCTCCCCACGGCACTGCTCACAGGTTTTAACCGAAGAAAACCGGCCAAAGGCGGTATTCTGAACAAATTGAACCTGTCCTGTTCCGTTACAATTAGGGCAAGTCTTAATCGGTGTCCCTGGTTTGGCTTTATTACCATGACATTCCGGGCATAACTCGGCCCGGGGAATATTTATAACGATCTCTTTGCCAAAAGCAGCCTCCTCAAATTCAATCCGTAAGTCATAACGAAGATCTGCTCCCCGCTGCGGGCCAGTTTTTCTGCTTCGGCCACCACCGCCACCAAAGAACATATCAAAGATATCGCCAAAGCCATCGAAACTAAAGTCCCCAAAACCGCCGGCCCCCGCTCCAAAATTAGGATCGGTCCCAGCATGGCCAAAGCGGTCATACGCCGCCCGTTTCTGTGAGTCACTTAAGATTTCATGGGCCTCATTGATCTCTTTAAATTTTTCTTCGGCATTAGGATCATCTTTATTAACATCAGGGTGATACTTCCGGGCTAAACGGCGATAGGCTTTTTTAATCTCCTCATCACTTGCCCCTTTTGGCACCCCTAAAACCTCATAATAATCTCTTTTTGCCATGGTTAACCACTCTTCCACATTATAAATTTACGACTCGATACTTAATGTAGGTAGCCAGCGTAAGCAGCTACTTATTTATCTTCTTTTTCATCCTTCACTTCATATTCCGCATCTACTGTCGGTCCTTCCGCATGTGGAGCTTGGTCGGCTCCCCCGGCCTCTCCGCCTGCACCGGCACCGGCAGTCTGTTGATAAATCGTAGCTGACAGTTCGTGTAATACCTTCTCAAGATTCTCTTTCTTTTCGCGGATTAGATCATAATCTTCTCCGGCCAAAGCTGATGTAAGCTCTTCTTTAGCCTTGTTAATCTTTTCTACATGATCTGCTGCCGCTTTATCGCCAACATCTTTTAAGGTCTTATCTACTGTATAAACCAGGCTATCGGCCTCATTCCTCAATTCTACCTGTTCTCTCCGTTTTTTATCTTCCTCAGCGTGAGTCTCTGCTTCTTTCATCATTTTGTCGATCTGATCTTCTTTTAATCCGCTAGAAGAAGTAATCGTCACCTTCTGCTCTTTACCAGTACCTAAGTCTTTAGCAGAAACATGAACAATCCCATTCGCATCAATATCAAATGCTACTTCTATCTGAGGAATTCCACGCGGTGCGGGCGGTATCCCATCCAGTTGAAAACGGCCAAGGGTGACATTATCAGCGGCAAACTCCCGTTCTCCTTGGAGTACATGAATATCAACTGCAGGTTGATTATCCGCTGCTGTAGAAAATATCTGTTTCTTTGAAGTCGGAATCGTAGTATTCCGCTCAATAATTTTGGTGAAAACTCCACCTAAAGTTTCAATTCCGAGTGAAAGTGGAGTAACATCCAAAAGTACAATATCTTTTACTTCACCGGTTAAGACCCCGGCTTGGATTGCAGCCCCAATTGATACTACTTCATCCGGATTTACCCCTTTAAAAGGCTCTTTTCCGGTCAGTTTCTTCACCAATTCTTGAATCGCAGGGATTCTGGTAGAACCACCAACCATGATAACTTTGTCAACCTCTCCCAAGTTCAATCCGGCATCAGATAATGCCCGTTTAGTCGGTCCGACAGTTGCTTCAATTAGGTCAGCGGTTAGTTCTTCAAATTTGGCTCTGGTTAAATCCATATCTAAATGTACGGGCTGGCCATCTACTGCAGTAATAAAAGGTAAGTTAATGTTAGTAGTAACAACTCCGGAAAGTTCAATCTTCGCTTTTTCTGCCGCTTCTTTCAGCCTTTGCATAGCCATCCGGTCTTTACTTAAATCTACCCCTTGTTCGGCTTGGAATTGCTCTACCATCCATTTGATAACCCGTTCATCAAAATCATCGCCACCGAGACGGTTATTACCGCTGGTCGCCTTCACTTCAAATACACCTTCGCCCAGCTCTAAGATGGAAACATCAAATGTTCCTCCACCTAAGTCAAAGACTAAGACTGTATGGGCATCACTCTTTTCCAGCCCGTAAGCTAATGCTGCTGCGGTAGGTTCATTAATAATACGGAGTACCTCTAATCCGGCAATCGCACCCGCATCTTTAGTGGCTTGCCTTTGAGCATCAGTAAAATAGGCTGGTACGGTAATTACCGCTTTTTCCACTTTTCCTCCCAAATAAGCCTCAGCATCAGTCTTTAATTTTCTTAAAATCATCGCTGAAATCTCTGGTGCTGTGTAATTTTTCTCATCAATTTTAACCTTATAATCAGTACCCATATGCCGTTTGATGGAGACCACTGTTCGATCGGGATTAGCTACCGATTGCCTCTTAGCCAGCTGGCCGACTAAGCGCTCGCCTTTTTTGGAAAAGCCTACTACTGAAGGGATTGTTCTCCCGCCCTCAGCACTAGGAATAATAACCGGTTCTCCACCTTCCATCACCGCTGCACAGGAGTTTGTTGTCCCTAAATCAATACCAATTACTTTGCTCATTTATATGTTACCTCCTACCATATACTTAATATAAAATAAGAATGTTGTTAATCTAGTCTGTCTCTTCCTCAGTTGTCAATTCCGGATCATGGGCCGCAACTTTAACCATACTGGGCCTGAGGGTTTTATCCCCAAACAAATATCCTTTTTTCAGTTCCTCCAGTATTGTGTTCTCCGGTTTGGCAGATGGTTCCCGGAAAACCGCCTCATGAACCTGCGGGTCAAAAACTTCACCCACTGCAGGAATAGGGGCAACCCCTTCACTAGCTAAAATCTCTTGGAATTGGCGGAAAATCATTCCTATTCCATCACGCCATTTATCAATCTCCCCAGTATTTTCAAAAGCCCGTTCAAAATTGTCTAGAATCGGAAGGATACGCAAGACCAATTCTTCCTTGCCTCTTTTCGCTGCTTGAAGCAACTCTTCTTTGGTACGTCGGCGGTAGTTTTCAAAATCGGCACGTAACCGTAAATTGTTCTGGATACAATCCTCTTTTTCCTGCTCAAGTTGGGCTATTTTTGTTTCCAGATCCTGAGTTTCTTCCCCAACTTTTTCTGCTTCCGTTTCAACCTGGGCCTCTGCTGTCTCCTCCTTTTCTATGGCTTTATCACAGCAATCCTGCTCTTGTTTATTCTCTGCTTCTCTTACCTTGTCTTTTTCCGTCAATCTATAACCACCTCCAAGTATATTAAAAGGAGAAGGCCTTGGCAGTGATGACTTTTTCCCTGCCTCAGCCTAAAAAATCTTTCACTATTACTATTACTATTTCTTTAATTATATTTATTCATATCTGACAAAACCTTGCTAAGGTAGTGGGAGACAAAATCTACAACAGCAACGACATGGCCATAATCCATTCTTGTTGGGCCAAGGACACCGATTGTACCAACTACTTTGCCACCGATCTCATAAGTAGCAGTCACTACGCTACATTGCTGAAATGCCTCTTCTTCAATCTCTTCCCCGATGGATATCTGTAAACCTTGATGGCCGGAAGTTTTTTCAAGCATTCTGTAGATGCTCTCTTCTTCATCCATCATTTCCATTAATGATTTAAACTTCTCTAATTCCTTAAACTCCGGATGGTCCAGAATATTAATAATACCATCTAGGTAAATCCGGTCTTTATCCCTCGATTCCAAGGTTCTAAGGAGTAGATGGATCGCCTTATGAAATAGACTATCATGGACTTCCATCTCTTCTCTTAGCTCCGAGATGAATGAAGTCTTTAACTTATCAAAAGTCTTGCCCCGTAATTTTTTGTTTAAAACATAAGAAATCCGATCCAGATCCATTTGACTGACAGGTACATCAACAGTAATTAGTTTATTCTCGATTACCCCCATGTTGGTGACTACCAGAACCAGAATATTATGCTCATTTAATGGGATCAATTGCACATGCGTAAAAACAGAGGGTTGAAGTTTTGGGCCAAGCATCAGCGAAGGGTATCTAGTAATCTGGGCTAGAACCTTTACTGTCTGCTGGAGTAGCAAATCAAGCTCATCAAGATCCATCGTCAGATTATTAATACATGACTGGATTACCTGTAACTCCTTTTTATTCAGAGCCTGCTGTTTCATTAAGCTATCTACATAATATCTGTATCCCTGGTGAGACGGAATCCGGCCAGCAGAAATATGAGGTTGTTGTAAATACCCATTCTCCTCTAAATCAGCCATTTCATTCCGGATTGTTGCCGGGCTGAGGCCCAAATTATACTTACGGGCAATGGTTCTTGACCCCACCGGTTCGGCAGATTCAATATAATCATCCGTAACAACCTTAAGGATTAACTCTTTTCTAGGATCAAGTTCCCTCCCATTCATCTAAATCACCTTCTGTTAATAATCTGTTGAATGCCCTTTCCTACTTTCGCTGCTTTCACTTGTTAGCACTCTCAGATGATGAGTGCTAATTACCTAATAAAAAAATATCACCCTACTCGATCTTTGTCAAGGGGTAAGTAAGTAAAAGAGGTTAAGGGTAAGCAAACTTTTAGTTTTATCTTACAATAAGGGTGCTAAAAGTTCGGTTAAAACCCGATTGCTAACCAGCATCCCTTCTGGGGTTAACTGGTAGGTCCCTTGTTCCTGACGCAAAAATCCGCCATCAATTAAGGGTAAGGCTCGGGAACCCAGTACCGCTTCAAGAGATTTTCCCCACCGCTCTTTAAAGATTACCGGATCAGGCCCTTCAGTTAATCTAAGGCCCAGCATAATAAATTCAGCCATCCCCTGTTGCTTAGAGATCCTTTCTCTAGCAGCTACCGGAAGTTTCCCTTCATTTAATAGCTTAATATATAAATCTAAATCCCGAAGATTGGCCCATCGGTTCCCAGAAAAACAGGAATAGGCATCCGGGCCCAATCCTAAATAATCGCGATACTTCCAGTAAAACAAGTTATGCCGGCACCGGTAACCCATAGCCGTTCCCTTAGCCCCGCCCCTGGCAAAATTGGAGATCTCATACTGGTGATAACCTGCTGCCGGCAGAAACTCTGTATTAAGCAGAAACATCTCACTAATTTCATCATCATCGGGCAAGGTTAGCCTTCCTTCTTTGACCATCCGGGCCAGCGGGGTACCTTCCTCTACCTGCAGGCCATAACAGGAAAGATGTTGGGGGCCAAGGGACACCGCCCACTTTAGAGTTCTAGCCCAGTCATCGAGCATCTCTCCAGGCAGGCCGTAAATCAGATCCAGATTAATATTAGTAAAGCCGCTCTTTCTTGCCGCTACTACTGTCTTCTCAACTTCCTTAACTGTATGGGACCGGCCCAAGGCCTTTAAAAAAGTATCCTGTCCTGATTGTGCACCAAGACTCAACCTGTTAATCCCGGCTTGTAGAAAAAGAGCCAGCTGCTCCTTTGTTACACTTCCCGGATTAGCTTCGATCGTAATCTCCGCTCCGGGCAGCACTTCTGCTAAGCCTCGTACTTTCTCTAGAATCCTAGTAACCGCCTCTGCCGGTAGTACTGTTGGCGTACCACCGCCAATAAAAATCGTGGCTACTTTTAAACCAGAGTTCAAGTACTGCTCCATCTCAAGCTCAAGAGCCTTAAGATATACTGGAAACATCTCCTTGCGCCCGGGATACGAAAGAAAGTCGCAGTAAAGGCATTTTCGGCGGCAAAAAGGGATATGAATGTAGAGGGCTAATGGTTGTTTGATCTTTCTCACTCCAGCCCCTTAAAAATTCGGAGGTAAATCATATTATAATTACAATTTCATTACATTGCCGAAGATAGATAATTATGATATTTTAGTAGATGAGGAATTGCATAATTACCTACCGCATTCATGTGACCACAATATATAGTGTTTAACTTAAATTAGGCTATCTGTAGATTGTGGTTAAATTTTTAATAATCAAATTATCTAATTCCTTAAAATAGCTCAGTTTATTTGTCCTTTATCAATTAAGGAGGATTTATCTAATGGATGCCACCTTGTTATTCATCTTTATCGCCCGGATCTTTGATGTTAGTTTTAGTACGATCCGTGTTCTGATGCTTACTAAGGGGAAACGCGGCCTGGCCGCCTTTCTGGGTTTTTTTGAAGTAATTATTTATATTACTGCCCTTAGCTGGGTAGTACAGGAATTAAATAGTCCGCTGAAGATTCTGGCCTATGCCCTTGGGTATTCCTGCGGGACATTGGTCGGAGGCTTCCTTGAAGAAAAATTAGCCGTAGGATTGGTTCTGGTTCAGATTATCCCTAAAAACCATTCCCGCGAATTAATCGCTGCTTTAAGAGCTGAGAATTTTGGGGTTACAGTCATAGAAGGCGAAGGCCGGACCGGCCCCCGTTCGATCCTCAATATAACCCTACGCCGGAAGAATATACCCCGGCTACAAGCGATTGTTAATCGGATTGATCCTGAATCTTTCTTCACAATCTTTGATGCCCGGAGTACTAAAGGCGGTTATATTATTGGTGAGAAAAAAAAGTAATAAGAATCTTTTAATCTTCGATCTTTAGTACCGCTAAAAATGCTTCTTGAGGCACCTCTACCGTTCCTAGCTGTTTCATCCGTTTCTTACCTTCTTTTTGTTTCTCCAGTAATTTTCTCTTTCTCGAGATATCTCCACCGTAGCATTTGGCTAAGACATCCTTACGTAGAGCCTTTACAGTCTCCCGGGCAATCACTTTATTATTAACCACTGCCTGGATTGGCACTTCAAAAAGCTGCCGCGGGATAATCTCTTTCAGTTTCTTCGCCAATTGCCTACCCTGATAATAAGAATTATCTTTATGAACAATCGCTGATAGGGCATCAACTGGTCTTTCATTTAAAAGTATATCCAATTTGACTAAGTCTGATTGTTGATATCCCAGATATTCATAATCCAAAGAAGCAAAGCCTCTGGACCTAGACTTTAATTTATCATAAAAATCCATCAAAATCTCAGCCAGCGGGAGCTCATAAGTGATCATTACACGATTGGCTGCCAAGTATTCCATTGTCTTATAGACTCCACGCTTTTCCTGACAAAGCTCCATAATCGGGCCAACATAATCATCTGGTAAAATGATACTGGCTTTCACAAAGGGTTCCTCTATTTTTTCAATCTCACCTGCTTCTGGTAGATCCGAAGGATTCCGAACCTCTAGTAATTTTCCGTTAGTTTTATAGACTCGATATACTACACTGGGAGCAGTAGCTATCAGATTAAGATTATATTCCCGTTCCAATCTTTCCTGGATAATCTCGAGATGCAATAGTCCAAGAAAACCACAACGGAAACCAAAACCTAAGGCATTAGAAGTCTCTGGTTCGTAAGCTAAAGAAGAATCATTTAATTTCAGTCTTTCCAATGCATCACGGAGATCCTGGTAATCCACATTATCAACCGGATATAAACCGCAATAAACCATCGGTTTAACCGGTTGATAACCAGGAAGCGGTTCTGCTGCTGCATTATTCGCCAGTGTAATAGTATCCCCAACCTGGGTATCCTGGACATTCTTAATCCCGGCAACTACAAAACCCACCTCTCCGGTACGTAAACGCTCTACCGGAATCATCGAGGGCCGAAAGATTCCCAGTTCCGTAACTTCAAACTCCTTTTGAGTTGCCATCATTTGAATCTGATCACCAATCGTGATCTCCCCATTGAAAAGACGGACATAAGAGACTACTCCTTTATAGGGATCATACTGGGAATCAAAGATTAAAGCCTGTGTGGGCTGGTCAACTTCCCCTTTAGGAGCCGGAATCCTATTCACAATTGCTTCTAGGATCTCCAAGGTTCCTAATCCAGTCTTGGCACTGGCCAAAATCACATCTTTGGAATCAAAACCAAAAATATCTTCGATCTGTTTAAGGATCCTATCTGGATCTGCATTTGGCAGATCAACCTTATTAATGACCGGAATAATCTCCAAATCATGTTCAAATGCAAGATAAAGATTGGCAATAGTCTGTGCTTCAATCCCCTGGGCAGCATCCACCACTAAGATTGCACCCTCACAGGCAGCTAAAGCCCGGGAGACTTCATAGGTAAAATCAACATGACCCGGAGTATCAATCAAATTTAAAATATATTCATTACCATCTTCTGCCTTATAGTTTAAGCGGACGGATCGCGCTTTTATGGTAATTCCCCGTTCCCGTTCCAAGTCCATAGAATCCAGAAGCTGGTCCGTCATTTCACGTTGTGAAACAGCTCCGGTAAACTCTAGCAACCGGTCGGCCAGGGTGGATTTACCATGGTCAATATGGGCAATAATACAAAAATTTCTAATCCGACTCTGGTCCACCTAGTTTCCTCCTCTTTGCTAAAAAAATGTGACCCGAAGCTTTTCTTCGGGTACTGTTTGTAACGATTATAGCATTTTACACCGCTTGGTGCAAGAAAAATGGATTTATCAAAAAAGTATTCGCTCACCCCGGCCACCTTAACATCACGCAGTGATTTAAATCAAAGCCAGGTGAGTCGACCAGCAAGTCGTTCATGCCACTTAGTAATGTATATATAGCTATTTTCTAGGAGGAGTTTTAAACTAAGTTTTGAATCTTATGTTTAAAGACATCAATTGGTTATAATAGATTATACTTACATAGATTAAAGGATGAAAGCAGATACCTGATTAAAGGAGGTCTTCTAATGTCTGATCAAAATTATAAAATAAGAAAAGAACTCAAACATGAATGGTATTTAATAATCATCTTTTTGCTGATTATTGCTATTACAATCTTAGCCTATCCCCACTTGCCAGAGGAAATAGCAACCCACTGGAATCTTGATGGTAAACCTAATGGTTTTAGCAGCCGTTTTGAAGGTGTTTCTATAATACCCCTAATTACTTTAGCACTTTATATTCTAATGTTAGTCGCTCCTTCACTAGATCCCCGTAAAGAGAATTATCTGAAATTCCTCAAGGCTTACCGTCTGATAAAATTGGGGCTTTTTCTTTTTTTACTAGGGATACAGTTGCTAGTTATAGTTTTTAATCTAGGCTATAATGTAAATATTGGGAAAATAACCACCTTGGGACTGGGGATTCTCTTTGCCTTGCTTGGAATTTATCTTCCACAGATTAAACATAATTATTTTATTGGGATAAAAACCCCTTGGACTCTAGCAAATGAAAAAGTCTGGCACGAGACCCACCGGTTAGGGGGAAAACTATTCTTAATTTCCGGCATTCTCATTATGTTGAGTGTATTTCTACCGGATAAACCACGTTTTTGGCTACTTATGATCCTATTAATCGGTAGCTCTCTGATTGCAATGGTATATTCTTATTTCCTTTTTAAAAAGGAAAATAAATAATTCTAAGAAATTGCATAATTGATCCTGTTTTCCCCATTCCAATTTTTTGTTTCAACCAAAAAATAAAAAAGGCTTTTTCTTACTGATTATAGAATTTTTAATCCTAAAGAGCATCTAGTCTCATCTTACACACCTTTACATAAAAGCCCAGCTAAGCATGGCATGGATGCGAAAATGAGACTAGTTTAGGAACGAGGTATTTAGATGTGGAAACCATTTCCTAGAAAAACGTACCTTCTTATTTTTATCTGCCTCTTCAGCCTTTTCCTGCTTCTCATCCCCTCGCCAGTAGCAGCCGAAGAAAAAGAGGCATATCTTCTGCGTTTAGGTGGCGGCTTACAATCCGTCTTCCCGGAGTTCGGGTATAGCGGTATTTTTAATATCAGTAAACACTCGGCAATTCAAGGGATCTTTATCTCTACTGATTCTGCTCTAATTTATGGTGGTAAATATATCTACCGGTTTATGCGCCGGCCAACCCATAATTTTTATGGTTACGGGATGTTGGGGCATTTTACTTTTATCACCCCGGAAGAGCTTGTCTCCGCGCCCGGAACGATCTACGGGATTGGGCTGGAATTCACCACTAATGATTTTATTGGTAATTTCAAGTATCATGTGGAGATTGGTTATTCATCTGTTGGATCCCCGTGGGACTCCCCCGAACCGGGAATCATTTATGGTGGCGGAATCCATTTTTACATATTTTAGTAATAACAGCGCCCGGAAATAAAATAAAAGCCCAGCTAAATTAGGAGAGTACGAAAAATAAAGCTACGAATCCAGTCTTCTTTTGATTTCATTGGCTACAATTACCCCGGAGATTGAGGCTTGCATCAAGCCTCTGGTTACCCCTGCTCCATCTCCTACCGCAAAAAGGTTGGGAATTTTTGTTTCCAGATTACTGCTAAGTGCCAAGCGAGAGGAGTAAAATTTAACCTCTACCCCATAGATTAGAGTATTACGTGAATTTACTCCCGGTGCTATGATATCCAAAGCCTCCAGCATCTCCATAATTGCTAATAAATGACGATAAGGAAGAACCAGACTGAGATCTCCGGGAGTAGCCTCCTGTAATGTAGGGGTTACCAATCCTTTTTTCATCCGCTCCGGATTAGATCTCCGGCCGGCATGGAGGTCGCCTAAACGCTGTACAATTACACCCCCGCCCAGCAGGTTCGCTAAACCAGCTACATAACGGCCATAGGAGATGGGTTCCTTAAATGGTTCGGTAAAATTCTTACTCACCAGGAGAGCAAAATTAGTATTACCGGTTCTTTTATGAGCATGGCTATGCCCATTTACAGTCATTAAACCATCATTATTCTCTGCTACGACTTCGCCATGGGGACACATACAGAAGGTCCTGACCCGGTCTTCAAAAGAAGGGGAATAAAAGATAAATTTGCTCTCATAGACTACGCTGGTTAAAGGCTCCATCACTTCAGCCGGGAGTTCCACCCGGACACCAATATCCACCGGATTAACTGTCGTCTCCAGCCCTAATCTTTTGCCCTCAGCAACCAGCCATTCAGCGCCTTCACGACCCGGGCCGACAATTATATATTTCCCCCGGTATTCTTCTCCTCCGGTAGTACGGATACCAACCGCCTTACCCTTTTCCATCAGGAGTTCTTCACAAGCCACACCTGTTGCAACCTCTACGCCCTTTTCCTCTAAGTGATCCTTCATCGCTTGTAAAATCTCTAAAGTCCGACCGGAACCTAAATGCCGGATCCGGGAGGGAATCAACCGGAGGTCAGCCAAGACGGCCTTTTTTTCAATCTCGGCAATTGCCTCTTCATCCTCACCATATACTTTCTTTGGTGCGCCAAAATGCAGGTAAATATCATCAACATATCTGATCATTTTGTGGAGGCGGTCTTTAGAGATATATTCATCAAGAAAGCCCCCGACCTCTGATGATAAGGTAAGTTTGCCATCACTAAAAGCACCAGCGCCTCCCCAGCCATTCACAATAGAACAGGGCTTGCATTTAATACAAGGGATATGTTTCTTCTTAGAAGGGCAGGTCCGTTCCGATAAGTTTTTACCTTTCTCGATAATAAGTATTTTACCCGTAACCTCTGCGAGCTCAAGCGCAGCAAAAATCCCTGCCGGTCCTCCACCCACAATAATTACATCATAATTTTCTTTCATCGCTTTCACTCTCTTTCCCGTATATCATTTATTTTCGCCAAAACCGGGGAGAGAATAATACTAAAATTGGAAGAATCTCCAACCTCCCCGCCAGCATTAAAAGGCTTAGAACCCATTTAGCAGCTATATGGAGACCGGAATAATTACCCAACGGTCCGACTCTGGCAAAGCCCGGGCCGATATTTCCGATGGTAGCTGCTGCTGCAGTCAGAGAAGTTACTAAATCCTCACCAGTAGCCATAACAAATAAGGCACCACAGATAAATAATGTAATATACATAAAGAAAAATGCTAATATCTCATGGATCCTGGCATCAGGAAGTGCAGTACCATCAAGTTTGGTTCGGATCACCAGCCTAGGATTAACAGCCTTTTGCACCTGCCGGAAAGCATACTTAAATAATAACATAATCCGTGCAATTTTAATCGCTCCTCCAGTCGAACCGGTACATCCGCCAAAAAACATCAAGATAAAAAGAATACCGCGGGCAAAAGATGGCCATGTATCAAAATTATCACTGGAATATCCTGTAGTTGTAATAACCGAAACTACTTGAAAGCCTGACCGCCGGAGAGCTTCCCCAACTGATAAATTCATCTGTGTTAACAATGAAATGCTTATTAGGATCGTAGCAACCACAATAATCAAAAAATAAACTCTGGTTTCGGAACTTTTTAATAATGGTTTTAAGCTTCGTCTCTTAATTGCCCGGTAATAAAGAGAAAAATTAATCCCCGCTAAAAACATAAAGATTGTAATAATCATTTCTATTTTGATGTTATGAAAAAATTCAACACTAATATTTTTCGAGGAAAACCCCCCGGTTGCCATTGAACCAAAAGTATGAATAAAACTATCATAAAGCGACATTCCAGCCCATCTTAGAGTAATAATTTCTACCAGTGTAAAAACCGTGTAGATGATCCATAACACCGCTGCGGATTTTTTTAAACGTGGTAAAATCTTATCAGGGAATGGGCCTGGGACTTCAGCTTGAAAAAGAGATGTTCCCTGACGGAGAAAGGAAAAAACCGCTAAAGAAAGGACGATAATACCCATTCCGCCCAGCCAGTGGGTTAAACTTCGCCAGAAAAGAATCCCGCGAGCAACACTTTCAATCTCCGGTAAAATTGTTGCTCCGGTAGTGGTAAAACCGGACATGGTCTCAAAAAAGGCATCGGTATAGGTCTGAACAGTTCCCGACAAGTAGAAAGGTAAAGCTCCCACTGCCGTCAATATTATCCAGCCTAATCCTACTACGGCAAGGCCTTCACGTCTCCGGAAATTGCCTCTGGGTTTTATTAAGCTAAGTATTCCCCCAAGCAGAAGTGTTATCATAATCGAATACCCAAAAGCAACCACATCAGACCCACGGTAGTAAATGGCCACCTGTAAGGGAATCATCATAATTACAGCTAATAGAAGTAAAATCTTACCGATCGAATGAAAAACAAGACATAAATACACATATATCCCCCGCTATTTATTGTCAAATAATTTTTCTACCTCTGATATAAGGTTTTTCAGAGCAAAGACAATGACATGATCATAAGGTTTTATTAATGTATCCCCACGTGGAACAATAGTTTTTCCTTCATGAATAACCGCACCAATTACTATCCCAAGCGGAAGATTTAGATCCCGTAACTTTCTCTGGGTAACAGGAGAATTCTTCTCTGGAATCACTTCAATGATTTCTGCATCTCCAGTCTGTAAAAGATTAATATTCACAATATTACTTTTACGAACCAGTTTTAAGACTGTGTTGGTCATTAACAATCTAGGAGTAATAGTTGCAGTTACCCCGATCGTCTCCCCCAAAGGAATATAATCTTCCCTTCCTATTTCACAGATAATCTCACCAACACCTTGTTTACGGGCAAGTAGACAAGCTACCAAATTCAAGTTTTCCGAACCAAGTAGAGAAATAAAAATATCTCCTACTCCCACATTTTCCTCTTCCAAAACTTCTTTTTTAGTTGGATCAGCACAAATAATGCTGCATCCCTCTAATTCACAGGCCAATGTATGACAGAGTTCTTCTTGGGGTTCGATGATCTTTATCTCCGGAGTGTTCTTCTTTTGACGTAGAAGCCTAAGTAAATATTGGGAAATTAATCCCCCGCCGGCAATAATAATTCGTTTGAAAACAGGAGATTTCTTTTTAATTAAATCGCTTAAGTTTTGAAAGCCTCCGGTTTCTCCAAGGACAAAAATCTTATCTTTAGGTAATAACATAGTATTTCCTCTGGGTATTAAGGCCTTTTCATTTCTAATAATAGCAACAATAGTAAATCGTTCTAAATTTAGATCACAGATTCGTTTTCCGGCAATCGCCAGATCCTCCTCAATTTTCAACCCGATCAGGCTCAGCTTACCATCATGAAAATATTCTACATCGGTGGCCATTGGAACCTCTATTAACCTAAAAATCTCCTGTGCTGCCAAGTGTTCCGGATTAATAATTAAATCAATTCCGTATTTTGAATAAGATAGTAAATAAGGATGGGATGATGTATAATCGGAATTTCTGATCCGGGCTACTGTCATTGGAACACCACATTGTTTGGCTGTCATACAAGCAATCATATTTAATTCATCATTTTCTGTAACAGCTAAAATTATATCAACCGATTTTATATCAACCTCTTCAAGCGTACGGGCACTAGCTCCATTACCCACCACAGTCAACACATCTAGATTATTCGCTGCCGCATTTAATACTTCTGGATCTTTGTCAATAAGAATTACATCATGGCCTTCCTCAGAAAGAGCTTTAGAAATATTAAAACCCACTTTTCCTACTCCAATAATCACAATACGCATGGTTATCCTCCCAACAAATACCTGTTAAGGAATTCTCTTAATGTGAAAATTATTATATTGTACCATTACTAAAAAAGCAAATCTGCCTCTCTTCGTATCAAATCCATTTTTACAGTAAAGAAAGGTCTCACTCAGAGTGAGACCCTTCTTCTAAAGTTACATGAATCCTTTTTTAAATCTTTTCTACTTTTAATCCGGTTGGATAACCATTAATCTCCCATTCTTCAAGTTCTGCAGTTTTCTGGTCTAGTTTTACAATAGACACCGCCAGCGTTTCATCCATAATATAATCTTTAAAAGCCTCAATGGCCGCGGCTACCTCCTTACCGGTGTGGTAGTAAAGTTCGATCCGATCCGTCAATTCAAATCCGGCATTTTTCCGCATATTCTGGACTTTAGAAACGATCTCCCTGGCTAATCCTTCCTGAATTAAATCTTCGGTCAGTTTAGTATCTAGGATCACATAATTACCCCGATCCATCTCTACTGTATAGCCCTGTTTTTCTCCAGTCCGAATCTCTAGATCTTCCTCAGTTAAAACTACAGGAGTATCTTCAATTGTCAATTCGAGCTGGCCTTCTTGCCTTAGCTTATTAACTGCAGATACAGTATCACATCCGGCCAGTGCTTTACTGATTCCTTTCATCAATTTCCCATACTTGGGGCCTAGTACTGGAAAGTTTGGTTTAATTTCATACGAAACATATTGATCAGGATCTGAGACATAGGATAAGGACTTAATATTTAATTCTTCTTTAACCAGTGCTTCCATTGGTTTGAGCATCTCCTGGTTCTTTTGGTCAATCAGGATGGAAGCCAATGGCTGTCTGACTTTAATCTGAACTCTATTCCGGGCTGCTCTTCCTAATGAAACCAGCTCAATTACTAAACCCATATGTGCTTCTAAATCTTTGTTAATTAAAGCTTCCTCCGCTTCCGGGTATAGTTCAAAGTGAATAGAATCCTTCTTCTCTCCCTTACTCAGCAGGTTCTGATAGATCTCTTCTGCCATAAAGGGCGCAAAGGGAGCCATTAATTTGGCGACTGTTATTAGCACTTCCCAGAGCGTTCTATAGACGGCTTGTTTATTCTGATCCATCTCGGATGCCCAAAACCGCTCTCTGGTCCGCCGGACATACCAGTTGGAAACATCATCAATCATAAAGGTTTGGATGGCTCGGACCACCTTAGTCAATTCATAAGCGGCCATATCCTCGCGGATCTGCTTAGTTACCGAATTCAAGCGGGAAATGATCCAGCGATCAATCTCTTCCCTCTCTTGCACCGGAATATTATATAACTGAGGCTCTGCCCCATCGATATTGGCATAAAGGGTAAAGAAGGAATATACATTCATCAACGTGCCAAAGAATTTCGAAAAGACCTCTTTTAAGCCATCCTCATCAAAGCGGGTCGGGGTCCAGGGCGGAGAGACCGCCAGTAAATACCAGCGAGTCGCATCAGCACCATATCTCTCAATCAATTTCCAGGGATCAACCGTGTTACCCTTGGATTTAGACATTTTCTGGCCTTTTTTATCAAGGACCAGATCATTAACTAAAACACTTTTATAAGGCGGTTGATCAAAGAGAAAAGTAGAGATGGAAAGGAGTGAATAAAACCATCCTCTAGTCTGGTCAATACCTTCACAGATAAAATCCGCCGGAAATAGCTGATCAAAATCATCTTTGTGTTCAAAGGGGTAATGCCACTGGGCAACAGGCATCGCTCCGGAATCAAACCAGCAATCTATTACTTCCTGGGTCCTACTCATCCTTCCTCCGCATTCACAGGTCAAATGAATCTCATCAATATAGGGCCGATGAAGTTCAATGGTCTCTGGATCAACTGACTCAATTGCCCGCTCCGCCAATTCCTGCCTCGAACCTACTGAGGTAAGCTTCCCGCAGGTCTCACACTTCCAAATATTAAGCGGTGTCCCCCAATAACGATCCCGAGAAAGCGACCAGTCAATTAAATTCTCAAGCCAGTTCCCAAACCGGCCTTTACCTACGTGTTCCGGGTACCATTTAACCTTTCTGTTATTCTCAATCAACCGGTCTTTATACTTAGTAACCTCGATATACCAGGATTTCCGGGCATAATAGAGGAGAGGTGTATCACACCGCCAGCAGTAGGGATAGGAGTGAGTAATCCGTTCTTTACTAAAAAGTTTCCCTTCGGACTTAAGATATCTGGTGATATCATCATCCGCCTCTTTAACAAATCTGCCCGCCCAGGGGGTAATCTCCGCAGTAAATTTACCTTCCTTATCAACCGGTTGTACAACCGGGAGTTGATGCTTCCGGCCTAATTGGTAGTCATCTTCACCAAAAGCAGGAGCAATATGCACAATCCCGGTACCATCTTCGGTAGAGACAAAATCAGCCCCATAAACATGAAAAGCATTCTCTGTGGTTTTTATAAAGGGGAGCAGTTGCTCATATTCCATTCCTAATAGTTTTTCACCTGTAAACTCCTCAAGGATTTCAGCATCTTCACCTAATACGGCATGAACTCGATCACGGACTAGGATATAAAGATCCTCATCTTCAGGGCGGCGTGCTTTGACATAGGTAAATTCCGGATTAACCGCTAAAGCTACGTTAGAAGGGAGGGTCCAGGGAGTAGTGGTCCAGACCAGGAAATACTCGCCTTCACGGCCGGTCACTTTCATCCGCACATAAATGGAGTTAATGGTCTCATCTTTGTAGCCCTGAGAAACCTCATGAGAGGCCAGGGGAGTTCCACACCTGGCACAATAAGGCATAATTTTATATCCTTCGTAGATTAAACCAGCATCAAAGTATTTCTTCAGAATCCACCAGACGGTCTCAATATAATTATTATCTAAAGTAATATAGGGATCATCCAAATCGATCCAATAGGCAATCCGTTCAGTCATCCTCCGCCATTCCTGTTCATAGGTGAAGACTGATTCCCGGCATTTTTTATTAAAGGGTTCAATTCCATACTCTTCAATACCCTGTTTGGAAGAGAGTCCCAA
>DIPO01000038.1:5295-31773 GCA_002427045.1 Firmicutes bacterium UBA5486 | reverse complement strand
ACTTTTCACTTGACAAAAGCAATTAAGGTGCCATTTGAAAAACCTTCACAACTAAAAAGTATAAACCTATATAGGCTCTATGGATCTATATAGGATAAAAAGAAAGACATTGAGTAAAGAAAGCTATGCTTCTCTCCCCTACTCAATGTCTTTTTATCTTTCTACCTGTTAACGATCTTTTTTTATAACTTTTCACTATAGCCTTTATTATGCAATTATTTACAAAAAAAGCAGGAAAATATAGAATAATAGCGAATAAAGACAATAAATTATTAAACTGGGAAATATGTATTGTAATGTTAGAAGAAGGAATGTTAAGAAAGTTATTTATTGAAGGAGGGATTTATTAATAAAAATCTTTACCAAAGAAAATATGGAAAGGAGCTTAGCAATGAACAAAAGATTGCTTAGTGTCGTACTGATTTTGACTATGGTAGTCTTTCTGTTTGCCGGTTGTGGCAAGAAAACGGTTAAGGATACTACTTTAGAAGGAACCTGGAAAGCTATACAACAAAAATATACCCAAAAAGTTGATGGGATAACAACTGATGAAGAAGAAACAACTTATCCTGTAATAAATGAGGAAACGCCGCCAGGCTTAGAAATGACTGGTCAACTTTATGTGCAATTCAAAACAGGCGAATTAAAGCAATTTATTAAAATCGGTATTAAGGGTGATTTACCACCCGGATTACCAGCTGAATTTAAGGATGGCATGGTTGTGTTGGGACCAATATTCGAATATTCCGTAATCGGAAACAAAATTAAGATTATTGGGAAATATGAAGATGATGAGCCTTGGGAAGACGAAGTTACCTATCTTATAAAAGATAATACAATGAACATAACTGGGGTAGATACTTATGAATATGATGATGCAGTTTATGAAGAGATAAGTATTATGACTTTAGTAAAGGTCTCCGATAAAGAAGTGGATGGAGCAATTGAAATTGACCTTCCCTTCTAGTAGATTAATTTTTGCGACTTAAAGAATCTTCCAACCAACCCTATAAAGATGTCTTTGATCGATCACACTACAAAAGTATGTTTTTCGTCATAAGTTATTTTGAAATACGGTAAAGATATAACTCTCTATACAAAATGCGCCTCCTCGGTCGAAAGCAGTGAGGCGCTTTTTACTTAGCTCCATGATTTAAATAGAGTTTATAAACAAAGTCTGTATTTTAACCCATCTAATCTATGGGGTTTTTTTCTCTTATCTTCGCATCGTAAAATTCTTTATTATTCTCAAAATCTTTTCTTCTCAAAGTCCTAATTGATATCTCATGTTCCCCGATAATTTGATGAATGGATTTAAAATCGTTATGTAAAGTATCTAATTTTTTATTAAGATCCGTATAGCATTCACTTAGGAAAACTGTTTGGTCGTATACAATATCTAGTTTCTTTTCGAACCTGGTCTGTCTTTCGTCTAGTCTAGTATAACTATCTTCAAGTTTAGTATAACTTTCTTCGAGTCTATTATAACTACCTTCAAGTTTGGTATAACTTTCTTCAAGTCTAGTTTGCCCCTCTTCAAGCTTACCCAGCCTTTCCTCCAGCTTGTTCTGCCCTGTCTCAAGTTTTGTCTGCCTTTCTTCTAGGCTACCTTGCCCTTTTTCAAGCCTTTTCTGACCTTCTTTCAAATCTCTCAATTCGATAAGAACGATCTCTTGAAATTTTTCGTTTGTCAATCTAACCCCTCCCTTCTGTTATTTATTTTATCAGATCGTCACCGAAATACAAGTTAATCCCAAAGCTTTACTCGGTAAGAATTCCTCACTAAAGATTATTAATTTCTTATCTATTAAAAAACCCTTTGTTGCCTTTATTACTTTTGCCGGTAATAAACTGTTTTTCTAGGAAATGACACTCAATCCGGTAATCTTAACCTTTGCCCTGGATAAATCGTTGGATCTTGGAGGCCGTTTATCTCTTTTATTTTAACCACTTGCTTTCTAGGATCTGTATGAGGAAAATACTCTAAGGCTATCTCCCAAAGAGTATCCCCTTTTTTGATCATAACTTGTTTAATAACATCCGATTTACCCTGGCTTTGCTTGGCAGTAAAATAGAAAACCGATAGAATAACAAGGATTAACATCATTAGCATCGCAAGGTTTGAAATACCCTTTCGGGGATTCCAACGCCAACTTCGTTTATACCGCAAGTACCTTACCTGCCCGGTATTACCTTCCATTTCTCTCACTCCTAAACTTGAAGTTTTCTTTTTTACCCAAACATATGTTCTTAATTTTATTTTAACACGAACATATGTTTGCTGTCAAGGATCGAACAACTGTTTGCAAAGAATATTAATTTATGATATAATTTAACTGGTATTTTACCATTAATAATATTAATTATATGTAGAAAATTCTTTAGTATGCTCTACTTTTAGAAAAAGGGGGCCAATTAAATGGAAGAGCTCACTCAAAGGCAGCAAGAAATTTTAGAATTTATTGTTCAAGAAATACAAAGGAAGGGATATCCTCCATCAGTTAGGGAGATTGGGGAGGCCGTTGGTTTAAGTTCTAGTTCATCGGTCCATGCCCAACTTGAGAAACTTCAAGAACTTGGTTATATTAGAAAAGACCCAACCAAACCACGGGCAATTGAAGTACTTAAGCTCTCGGAGTATGTTGATATATCTCTACCCGAGGTTATTCCTGTTCCCATTGTTGGTAGAGTAACTGCTGGTGAACCGATTTTAGCTGTAGAAAATATTGAAGAGTATTATCCGCTTCCCAGAGACTTCTCTCACGACAAAGAAGTTTTTATGCTAAAAGTTAGAGGAGATAGTATGATTGATGCCGGTATCTTCAATAATGATCTGGTAGTTGTTCAAAAGACTCCTACAGCTGATAATGGCGAAATTATCGTAGCTTTGCTTGATGATGGCGAAGCTACAGTTAAACGCTTTTATAAAGAAGCTAAACAATATCGGTTACAACCAGAAAACTCTAGTTATAATCCTATTTATACTAAAAACTTATCTGTTCTCGGAAAGGTTATAGGATTAATTCGTAGATTCTAAAATGATATAGATTCTTTGCTAATTTAAGATTTGTCTATATTAAAACAAAACGCCTGCTATTGTAGCAGGCGTTTTTTACGAAGGGAAGGCGGTGCAGCTTCCCTTACGAAAAGGCAGTCTTCTTTAGTTTTTTTATTTTTATTTTCCGATAAACAATTGTGTGAACATATTTCCGTAGGGACCACCATTTGCCACTCCTACTCCAAAGTAATTAAACCTTGAATTTAAGATATTGGCACGATGGCCTGAGCTAGCCATTAACATTGAATGAGCCGACTCAACTGACCCTGCTCCTGCCAGATTTTCACCGGCAGTATAATAATTAACTCCGGCTTGTTTTAACATATTAAAAGGCGAACCGTAGGTTGGTGAAGTATGGCCAAAGTAATTTTTATCAATCATATCCTGGCTCTTCTTTCTGGCTAGATTTACTAAGGTATTGTCCACTTTCATCTGTTGCAAACCAGCCTTTGTTCTTTCCTGGTTCACTAAAGTTACCATCTTCTGCTCCATAGAGGTTAAACCTTTACTAGGAGCAGGTGTTGATGGAGACGGAGACGGAGATGGAGATGGAACTGAAGGTTCCGCCGGTTTCGAAACCGGCGTACTAGATTTCGGAGGTACATAATAATTTTGATTATTGCTATAACGGCTGGTGTAATTAAAGTACGTGGAGTTGTTCGACTGATACTTCGTTGAGTAGCTCCCCGAATTGTAATAGTACGTACTCCCACTACCAGAAGAATAACCGCTTGTTGGCGGAGTATAATAAGATCCTGAATAACTAAAACCACCGTAATAAGAAACAGCCATTGCTGGAAGTAGTACCAAAAATACAAGTATAAATGCTAGGATTAAACTACTAACGAATCGGGCACGCATCGAATCTTCTCCCTTCAAAACTGCCCTGTTCGTTTAGGTTTTTGCTGCAACGATTTTTTGATCATTTACCATAAAACCGGTGGTTGTCCGCCACTTCACCTCCTATTATACCTTTAAACCGCAACCACTTCGGTGCTTTACTATTTCCTTATCTATTAAAATACTCCTTTATGTAAATAAATACAGCCCTGGAAATCCAGGGCTGTATCAAATCTTAGATAAAGAATCTAAAGAATTATTTATAGATCATCAAGATTGATGATCCCCTCTTTAAGTGCAAAAAGTGCAATTTGGGTTCTGTTTTTTAATCCTAGTTTTTTTCTAATGCTCGTAACATAATTTTTCGCAGTCTTTTCACTTATAAATAAAGTATTGCCAATCTCCCGATTATCTTTTCCTTGAGCCACTAAAGGTAAAATCTCCCTTTCTCTGGGGCTCAACTGCTCAAGGAGATTGGGTCGATGTGTATTCGGTAATTGGGCCATCTGCCCTCCTCCTCTCCATTCCGTCTAGTCTATAAAACCAGAGACGGAGACGGTAGTTCTGGTACATGATATGACTAGTAAGGCGAAGAGGTGAAAAGGGTAAGATGCTAAAAGTTTCTTATCCTTTTCAAATTAAATTACCATCTAATTTTATTTTAAATAAATCGCGTTAAACGGACACTTTTCTAAACACTTACCACATTTAACACAGAGGGACTGGTCAATTTTATACGGTTTCTTTGCTTCACCGCTAATGGCTTTTTCCGGACAATTCCTAGCACAAAGCCCACACCCTTTACAAGCTTCAGAGGAGATGTTGTATTTCAGTAAAGCCTGGCAAACCTTTGCCGGACACTCTTTATCTCTGATATGGGCCAAGTATTCATCACGGAAATTTTTAATCGTGCTTAAAACCGGATTAGGAGCTGATTGTCCTAATCCACAAAGTGCAGTAGATTTAATGCTATTCGCTAATTCTTCCAGAAGATCAATATCTTCTTCTTTCCCTTCACCCCTGGTTATCCTTGTTAAGATTTCTAGCATCCGTTTGGTTCCAATCCTGCATGGTGTACATTTACCACAAGATTCATCTTGAGTAAACTCAAGAAAGAAACGAGCAACATCCACCATACAGTTATCTTCATCCATAACAATTAAACCACCGGAACCCATCATCGAACCAGCTGCAATCAAGGATTCATAATCCATAGGTAAATCTAAATCTTTCTCAGTCAGACATCCTCCAGAAGGGCCACCAGTTTGTGCAGCTTTAAATCTTTTTCCCTTTGGAATTCCCCCTCCTAAATCAAAGATAATTTCTCGGAGGGTTGTACCCATCGGAACTTCGACCAAACCAGTATTATGAACTTTCCCTGCCAATGCAAAGACTTTAGTTCCCTTGCTTTTTTCTGTACCAATTTTAGTAAACCATTCAATACCTTTTTGGAAGATAGCTGGGATATTAGCAAATGTTTCTACATTATTAATTAAGGTTGGTTTACCCCATAAGCCATGAACAGCAGGAAATGGTGGTTTTGGACGAGGCTCACCTCTTTTACCTTCAATTGAAGCAATCAGGGCTGTCTCCTCACCGCAAACAAATGCCCCTGCTCCAACACGGATCTCTAAATCAAAAGAAAAACCAGAAGCTAAAATATTATCACCAAGCATTCCAAATTCGCGGGCTTTTTCAATAGCAAGACTTAGCCTTTCAACAGCCAGTGGATATTCAGCTCGGACATAAACATAACCTTGATGCGCACCAATTGCGTAGGCACCAATTGTCATTGCCTCGATCACTGAATGTGGATCGCCTTCCAAAACACTTCGATCCATAAACGCACCAGGATCTCCTTCATCTGCATTACAGACTACGTATTTTATATCACCAGGAGCCTTTCTTGCAAACTCCCATTTTAGGCCCGTTGGGAACCCGGCTCCGCCTCTACCCCGTAATCCAGATTTTTTTAGTTCCTCAATAACCTGTTCCGGTGTATATTTTGATAAAATCTTACCAAGTGAGGAATACCCACCTTTGGCAATATACTCTTCAATTACTTGAGGATCAATAAGCCCAACATTTCTTAAAGCTATTCTTTTCTGCCGTTTAAAGAATTCTATATCATTATATAAAGGGACTTTTTCATTGAAAGCCGGATGTTGATAATGTAATCGTTCAACTAATTTCCCTTTAATGATGTGTTCTTCTATTATCTCTTTTACATCATCAACAGATACTTTCTGATAAAAAACTCCTTCAGGATAAATAACTATTACCGGACCCAAATCGCAGGTACCGATACAACCTGTTTCTACGACATTTACTTCATCTTCTAAGTTATGTGCCTTTAATTCTGAACGAAACTTCGTCAGTACTGCTTTACAGCCTGAAGAGATACAACCGGCTCCACCACAAATCAAAACCTGAAATCGGAATGTCTCCATCTTCATTCCCTTCTTCCTTTAATATAATAGAAATTACAATTTCCAAATTAAACAACCTTTCTCTGTATCCACAAATAACATCAGGGATGGGAGTAATCATCCTTATACAAAAGATAGAATTATTTCAAAGAAAGGTCTTTATGTTTACCGAAAGTTTGTGCAGAAATTCACAAATAGAAATATAAAAAACGCGCTTGATAAACTTTTCTCGATTATTGGTAACGTTCTAAAATATTTGGAATCATTTCCGGAGTCAAACGACCATAAACATCTTCACCAATCGTTAATACTGGTGCTAATCCACATGCCCCGACACATCTAGTTACCATTAATGAAAACAACCCATCTTCTGTGGAATCTCCAACTTTAATTCCCAATTCCTTTTCAAGTGCTTCAACAATTTCAGCTGCACCTTTAACATAACAAGCAGTTCCTAAACAGATTCCAATCGTATACTTTCCTCTTGGTTTTAATGAGAAGAATGAATAAAAAGTAACCACTCCAAAAACTTCACTTAGCGGTAAATCCAATCCCTCAGCCACTTTAATCTGTACATCTTTTGGTAAGTACCCAAAAATCAATTGTGCTTGATGAAGAACAGGTATTAACCCTCCTGGTTTCTCCTTGTACTCTTCTATTACCTTATTTAGTTTTTGATACTTTTCATCCGTAGCATTATTCTGGCAACAAGTTTTTGTCATCTTCAAATTGCCTCCTCTAGAGCGTATAATACTCTAAGTTTCAGATTATCATTTTTTTTACAATGTTGCAACCTAATTTAATAAAATATGTTTGTTATAATAAAGTTAATTAAATTATCACTTCCTTTTCTTCAAAAAAAGTACCTTCTGTATTCCCTCAGGTAATAACGGTTTTATCCTAAATAGTCACTTAGGACTTGTCTATCGATTACTTTAGTTTAAAAGTAAGATATTTAAGAAAATATTAGCTTGCATAGACTATAACTCAATTCGAGTAACGAGCGAAGATCTATATTATACAATTATTTCATCTAAAAAAATACGACAACTCTTTTTAAAAGTCCTGCTTTTTTCAGAGAATTGTCGTTTATACAATAATTAAATTTTACTTTTTGCTCATTCTTCTTTAATATAGGCAGAAAATCCTTTGTTAAGCAATTCCGTCTTCAACATTCCAGCATTGTTAGGGTTAGAAAAGGCTCCAACCTGTACATAACAGGGAACTCCTTTACTAACAAAAACAGGATAACCTTGGTCCTGTAGAGTGTTTGCTACTTGCAAGGCTTCTTCCCTGGCCTGGAACGGTCCCACCTGCACCTTAAATTTTATGGAAGTCTCAGCAGGAAAAAGATCTTCATAATTCTCAGAATAGAATGAGCTCATAGAAGTATCTAGGTCCTCCGGAAGTTTTACCGTAAGCGGTTCTTGGATTTGTTCAGTCAAACCTTGCACTGGAGATAATGGTTCATCACTAATCCAGTCTTTAAAAAGAGTACCAAAGATTACTCCTAAAGATATAGCAAGAAACGCAAAAAATACCAAGCCAGCAATTTTTGTTAAAACTGAAGTTACGGATTTAAGCTTTTGATTATCCATTGTGTGCCCCTCCTCAAGCATTAATATTTCTCTTTAAATGTTACTGCTTTCTCTGAAAAATATTCCTTAAACTTACTTTTTGTAGAGGGACAAATAAATATGTATATATTTTTGTTTTTGGCAAAAATCTCATCTTAAAAATAATTTCTCCCAATTATTCTTTAACTCTAGCAATTTCAGCACCAAGTTCTGTTAATTTTTCTTCTATTTTTTCATAACCCCGATTAATATGTTGTACCCCTTCGATAATAGTCTTCCCTTCAGCAGCTAACCCTGAAAGAACTAAAGCTGCACCAGCCCGAAGATCAGGAGCAATTACTGCCGCCCCTGTCAAGCGATTCACACCTTTAACAACAGCACTTCTTCCCTCTACTCTAATATTTGCTCCCATTCGTACTAATTCATCTACATAGCGGAAACGCCCACCAAAAACGTTCTCCGTAACAAGACTGGTACCATCAGCTAAAGTCATTACTGCGGTCATTTGCGGCTGTATATCAGTGGGGAAACCCGGATATGGTAGAACCATAACATCGATAGCCGAAAGTTTCGGCCTGGCGATCACTCGAATGGTATCCTCCTCAATTATAATCTGTGCACCCGCTTCTTTTAGCTTTGCTGTCAGGGCCTCAACATGTTCTGGTATGACATCAACTAAGGTTACATCTCCTCCTGTAATTGCTGCTGCCAACATGTAGGTTCCTACCTCGATTCGATCAGGGATTACAGTATAATCAATTGGTGTTTTTCGTAAAGAAGAAACACCTTCGATTCTAATAGTATCAGTACCAGCCCCTCTAATTCGAGCCCCCAAACGATTGTAAAAATTTTGCTCTTCAATAATTTCCGGCTCTTTAGCGGCATTTTTAATAACTGTTGTACCTTCAGCTAGGATAGCAGCTGCCATAATGTTTTCTGTCGCACCTACACTCGGAAAGTCTAGATGAATATCTACACCCTTTAATTTTGGAGCTTGTGCATAGACATAACCATGTTCTTCAATAACTTCAGCACCTAAAGCTTGAAACCCCTTAAGATGTAAATCAATAGGTCTTTGCCCAATCACACATCCTCCTGGTTGGAAAAGTTTAACTTTTCCAACTTTCGTAAGTAATGGTCCCATAACTTGAACCGATGCCCGCATTTCGCGGACCAATTCATCAGGTGCAGAGAAATAAAGCTCTTTTTTAGGTTTAATACGTAAAACTGCGTCATCTTCCCACGATATCTCAACACCTAAACCTCTTAAAACCTCAATCATTGTTAAAACATCTTTGATCAGTGGAACATTACGGATAATACACTCATTTTCTACTAATAATGAAGCTGCCATTAATTTTAAAACTGCATTTTTTGCACCGCTAATCTTTACTTTACCACTAAGTCGGTGACCACCTACGATGTGCAATTGTTCCAACCCTGTCACCTCCAAATTGCTGAAATTATTAAAAAGAAACAGTGAGTAAATAATAATCTTAGACGTAGGTATTTTATGCACAAACTATCATCTAAGTGACAATAGGCTTGTCCTTATATTCTTTTATCCACAATCTTAAAAATAATTCAAATCTTCTCTTCAACTCCCCGAGAAATATTCATTAAAATACCTAAAGACATCATTGTAATTATCAAAGAAGACCCACCGTAGCTTAATAAAGGAAGGGTTATTCCAGTTGCAGGAATAGTTGAAGTTACTACTCCAATATTTATTAAAGCTTGAAAGACTACTCCAGAAGTAATCCCTACCGCTAGTAGGCTTCCATAAGCATCAGAAGTAGCTAAAGCGATTTTAAAGCCGCGCCAAGCCAAGAATAAAAAGGTAAATAGAACTAAAAACGTTCCTAGCAAACCTAGTTCCTCCCCAATAATTGAAAAGATGTAATCAGTATGGGGTTCAGGCAGATAAAAAAATTTCTGTCTACTTCTACCTAGACCCAAACCAAAAATACCGCCAGAACCTAGAGCCATCAAAGATTGAATAATTTGCCAACCTGATCCTTTTGGATCCTTCATAGGATCAAGAAAAGATAAAAACCTTTGTAGCCTATATGGTTCCTTAATAATTAAAAATATTCCGATTCCCAAGGCAAATAAACCTAAAAAAAGCAAGTGATCAAGCCGGACTCCAGCTGCAAAAAGCATGGTAAAAAAGATTGAAAAAATGACTATCGTTGTCCCCAGATCAGGTTCCATCATTATTAAACCACAAATTAATCCCAAATAACAAAGGGGAACCATGACTCCGGTTGATAAAGAGCGGACTTCCGGGCCAATCTCAGCCAAATAATGGGCCATCACAAAGATAATTGCTAGTTTAGCAAATTCGGAAGGTTGTATATTAATAAAGCGGAGATTAAACCAACGCTTAGCTCCATGGATATCCTCGCCAAAAAATAAAACCAATATTAATAAAATGGGTGCTAAGAAGGCAAATAATAATGTAAACTTACGAAAACTATGGTAGTCAAAGTTTGCCATTGCCAGAAAAACACCTACCGAAAGTAAGGCAAAAAGCAACTGTTTTTGTCCAAAAGCAAATGGGTTGGCCCCATTACTTGCACTTAAAGCTTTAGGAAAACTAGCACTAGTAACCATTATAGTACCAAGAATTAATAGAAAAAGAACAGCCAATAAAATAAATAGATCTGGTTTTCTTCTGTTTTTCATCCCCTCACCCCAAAAGATTTAATCTCATTGCCTTATTGATTTTAAGTATTAACCACAAAATATCAAATACTATAGAAGGTTCGAGATAATTATGCAATTTCTTTCTTTAAAAGGCCTTCATCCTATTTTATAACCAGCCAAGCCTAATAATGCTAACAGGATTCCAACAACCCAGAATCTAATTACTACTTTACTTTCGAGCATACCACCCAGTTCATAGTGATGATGAAGGGGACTCATGCGCAAAACTCGTTTACCGGTAGTTTTAAAAGAAAACACCTGTATAATAACAGAAAGAGCCTCGGCGACAAATATTCCACCAATAATTGGCAAAAAGAGAGCCGTTCTAGAAAGAATTCCAATTGAACCTAATGCCGCACCTAAGGCTAAGGAACCCGTATCACCCATAAACACCTGAGCCGGAGGAGCATTGAACCAAACAAACCCCAAACAAGCACCAGCTAGTGCTGAAGCAAATATTCCCAATTCTGTTTCTCCTTGAAGGATTGCTAATATCCCCATGGCAATCCCGGCTATAATTGTTGTTCCACCAGCCAGCCCATCAAGACCATCTGTTAAATTTACAGCATTAGACATTGCTACCATAGTAAAAAGAATAAATAAAAAAGTGATTACTGGATTTACAAAAGCAATATGAACCGAAAGGTAAGGAACCATTAAAGTCTCCATTACTCCCGATTGAATTACATAAATTCCAAGAAGGCCAGCAAAAAATACCTCCCCCAGAAGTTTATAACGGGCTTTTAACCCCAATGACCTATGATTGATTATATTCAATAGATCATCGACAAAACCTAAACCACCATAGCATAAAGTGATAACAAGACACCAGCGGAGTGTATTAGACCAAGGACGTCTGGTCCCAGCGATAATACCAGCCATAATCCCAAAGAGAATCAATATTCCACCCATCGTAGGAGTTCCAGCTTTTGTCAGATGTGTCTTTGGTCCCTCTTCTCTAATGTTCTGACCGAATTTAAGTTTGGATAATAACCGGATCACATAGGGCCCAATTAAAACTACAACTAAAAAGGCGGTTAAGCCCGCTAGCAACAAACCCAGCCATGGAACATTCATCTTATTTTTCCTCCCTAGTTTGACATAACATCTTCTCAACTATTTCTTCCATCTTCATCCCTCTAGAGCCTTTGACTAGAACTGCGTCTCCTGATTTTTGGAAGTTTCTCAGACTTTCCCATAATTCTTCTTTGTCGATAAAATGTTGGGCAAATATACCCTTGCCCTTTGCTATTCGCACTGTTTCCTTGGTAGCTGGGCCATAGGCAAAGAGTGCGGCACAATCATTAGCTGCTACCAATTCTCCAATCTGTTGGTGAGCTTGAAGAGTAATTTTTCCTAATTCAAGCATGTCCCCAAGAACTGCAATCTTCCGTCCTGGGTTTTTCAGTTTATGTAAAACTTCCAGTGCCGCCTGGACTGAAGCAGGGCTTGCATTATATGTATCATCAAGAATGGTAATACCATCAACTTCCAGTCGCCGAAGACGGTTATCCATCATTGAAACTCGTTGCAATCCTTCCGCAATTTCCTGCGGAGAAAGATCTAAGAGTAGCCCGATAATCGAAGCTGCCAAGGCATTGGCGATATTATGACGCCCTACTAATGGTAAAGTAAACCGAAATTCACCCCATACGTTTTCCACTAGTACTTCTTCTCCACTCTCTCTGGAAAATCTCTCCTTTACCCATAAAGCGGGTTCAATTCCTGGTACAGCATTATGGCCTCCAAAACTATAAAAAAAGCTTTTCCCAGAAAAATAGCCAGCCATTTTAGCAACTAAAGGATCATCCCCATTTAAAACAGCTATTCCATCAGAAGGTAAAGACTGAATTAATTCCGCTTTTGTTTCGAAAATAGCCTCCTTGGTTCCTAATAATTCAAGGTGAGTAATTCCAACATTTGTTACCACACCTAAATTAGGTCGGGCAAAGTTTGCTAGATATTCAATCTGTCCCCTACCCCGCATACCCATCTCTACTACAACAGCTTCTGTAGAAGAATCAATTTTTAATAGGGTTAGCGGCAGACCAATTTCATTATTAAAATTCTTCTCCGTTTTTACTACATTCATTTTTTGACCTAAAACCGAAGCAATCAATTCTTTAGTAGTAGTTTTTCCATTACTACCTGTAACTCCAATTACTGGGATTGAAAAGCGTAGCCTGTGATAACAAGCCAGATCACCTAAAGCTTTAAGAGTGTCCGGCACCAGGATTACGGGTATCCCTAAATCTTCCTGAGGGTCTTGATCAACTATTACTCCACCCGCACCCTCAGCCACTGCTTGATTAATAAAATCGTGGCCATCAAAATTTTCACCCCGTAAAGCAACAAATAGTTCATTACGACGAATAGTTCTGCTATCAATACTAACTCCCGTAAGCTTTATATTATCTTTAGGCCAAAGGAGCTTACCCTTAGTAGCAGTAATAATCTCTTGCAAAACAAAACTAGGCATTTTCCTTCTCCTTTATCGCTAATTCCGCGATCTGTTTATCATCAAAATGAATAATATAATCCCCAAAATCCTGGTAAGTCTCATGCCCCTTACCAGCAATAATCACCATATCTCCTTTTTTGGCAATAGAGATTGCTTTTCTAATAGCCGCTTCCCGGTCAAGAATAATCTCATAATTTTTTGGATTATCTTGTTGGGTAAATCCGGCTTTAATTTGCTCAGCAATAATCTTCGGATCCTCCCTCCTTGGATTATCATTGGTAATAATCGCATAGTCACTTAAATCGGCAACAATCTTCCCCATTATTGGTCTTTTCCCACGATCTCGGTTTCCACCACAACCAAAGACAGTGATCACCCGATTTTTAACCAAAGCCCGAGCAGTATAGAGAATATTTTTCAGACTATCAGGCGTATGAGCATAATCAACTACTACTGTATATTCTTTACTCCCAGGAACAAGTTCAAACCGGCCTGGTACTCCTTGTAATTTTTCCAATCCTTCGTAAATCTTTTTTGGATCAATACCCAGAGAAAACCCAGTTCCAATTGCCGCTAAGGCATTATAAACATTGAATTTACCAATTAAATTTAATCTTAGATGAGTATTTCCCCAGGGGGTAATCAGATCAAACTCCGTATTTTTCATCGTACTTTTAACTTGTTCTGCTCGAATTTCTGCTTCCGGAACAAGACCATAACTTAATACTTTTGCATCAGTTAATTTAATAATCTCCTTAGCCCTTGGGTCATCAATATTAATAATTGCCTTTGCTTCTTTAGGAAGAGCAGTAAAAAATTGAGATTTCACCTTAAAATATTCTTCAAAAGTCTGATGAAAGTCAAGATGGTCACGGGTAATATTAGTAAATATACCTCTAAAAAAAGATAAACCTTCAATTCGCTCAAGAGCGATAGCATGAGAAGAGACTTCCATCACTACATAATCAGTCCCTACCTCTACCATCTTAGATAATAAAGATTGTAATTCTAAAGAAGCAGGCGTCGTGTTTCTAGTAGGAAGCCGCTTATCATCAATAATATTATATATAGTACCAATTAGACCAGTTTTATATCCTGCTTGCTCCAAGATGGAGCGGATTAAGAATGTAGTGGTAGTTTTCCCTTTTGTTCCGGTAATCCCAATTATCTTTAGTTTGGAAGCAGGATTATCATAAAAATTTCTCCCTATAATTGCTTGGGCTTTATTTGTATTCTCTACTAAAATTGTATTAACTCCTTCTTCCACTTCTACAGGTTTTTCAATTACAACAGTAGTAGCACCTCGAGCAACGGCATCTGAAACATACATATGCCCATCTAAAAGACTACCCTTTAGGGCAATAAAAAGTGCACCCGGCCTTACCTGTTGAGAATTGGTAACTACGGAAGAGATCTCTGTCTCGGGATCTCCTTTCAGTTCTAATAGAGATAAGCCCTTTAAAGCTTGTTTTAATTTCATGTATAACACCTTCCAGGGATTTAATTAGACTACTATAATAATATTCTTTGCGTAATTTAGCATTTTATTCCACCTATTAGTTATCCCCCTTAGCCACAAAATAAACAGTAACGATCGCACCGGGGCTTAGACGTGTACCAGGTGCAGGTAACTGCTTAAAAGCTATACCAGTACCATTTGCCACCATTTTTAAATCTAAATCCGTTAGAACCTTATTTACCTCTGAAAAAGAAAGGCCTGTTAAATCCGGAACAACTACGGTGGATGAATCCTTCCCGTATTTTGATTCTTCATCAAAGTAAAGTAAGATTGTAGTTTTTGGTTTTACCATTATTCCTGCTTTAGGACTTTGCGAAATCACAAATTCTCCACGGCCAATCCCTCTCCAAGTAAGGCCTGCTCTGGACAAATTTTTAATCGCTTCTTCGCGTGGAAGATGTATTAAGTTAGGCACAATTAAAGAATTTTCTCCGTCCGTGTGAACATCTCCTTCTCTTTTTACTTCCGGTTTTACTCCCAAATATTTTAAAACATCCGTTGCTATACTAGAAAAAACCGGCGCAGCAATTACACCTCCATATTTAACAGAAGATTGTGGTTCATCCAAAATAACAATTGCTGCAATCTTGGGGTTTTCTACAGGTGTAAAACCGATAAATGAAGCAATTCTTTCTTGTCCATAAACACCATCTTGCGGTTTTTGAGCTGTACCTGTCTTCCCTGCAACAGTATAACCTTCAACTCTTGCCCTGTTTCCAGACCCATTCTCTACAACTGATTCAAGAATAAAGGAGAATTCCTGTGCTGTTTGTTTAGAGATTACCCTACGGATGGTTCTTTTCTCAAATTCCTTTATCACCTGTTTGCCATCGGGAGTTCGTATTTCCTTAACTAAACGTGGTTGAAGAAGTTCCCCACCATTGGCAATTACAGAAAGAGCCCCTAGAAGCTGCAATGGAGTAACTGAAATCCCTTGGCCAAATCCGATCGTTGCTAATTCAACGTTTTTTACTCGAGAAATAGGCGGAACTATTCCCCGAGCCTCACCTGGAAAGTCGACTCCAGTCTGGGCCCCAAAATTAAAAGCCTTTAAATACTTGTAAAATTTTTCCTGACCTAAACGAAGCGCTAGAGAAGCAAATACAGGGTTACATGAGTTTTCAACAGCTTCGACAAAAGTTTGACTCCCATGGCCTCCCGCCCGCCAGCATCTTAATCTTCTATCTTCTACTATTAAAAAACCTGGATCAAAAAACTCTGAATTCCTCTGGACTATCCCTTCTTCAAAAGCAGCTGCCGAAGTAACTATTTTGAAAGTAGAACCGGGCTCAAACTGATCAGTAAGCACCCAATTCCGTCGGGCAGAAGTAGGATAGGCTGAGTATTTATTAGGATCAAAGGTAGGATAGTTTGCCAGAGCTAGAATCTCACCATTCATCGGATTCATGATTATAATTGCTCCGCGTTTAGCTCCATTTGCTAAAACAGCTTTTTCTAATTCTCTTTCGGTTATATACTGAATTACTTGGTCAATTGTTAATACCAGACACGCTCCATTCTGAGCATCAATAAACCGTCGTTCACCCAAAGGAATATGGTTACCTTTAGAATCATACTCTGCTTGCTCGCTTCCGGGAATTCCCCTTAAATATTGATCATAATACTTTTCAATCCCCTCTAAGCCCTGATTATCTATACCCGAGATACCCAACAAATGGGCAGCAAGATTACCTCTAAGATAAAACCTTTGTGCTTTTTGCGCTACTTCTACCCCAGGAATCCGGGCCTCCATGATACTTTGAACTTCATTAGGATGTGGTTTCAACTTCAACCAAACAAAAGAAGTCTTTTTAGTAAGGCGGTTATAAACTTCATCCACTGACATTTTCAGTTTATCCGCTATAATTTTTGCTTCTTCTTCTGGGTTTTTAATCTGATAGGGTATGGCATAAATGCATTCCGTATCAAAACTAAAAGCCAAGGTATTCATCTTACGATCAAAAATTGTACCGCGCATTGGCTCTACGCGGATATCACGCAGACGTTGATCTTCTGCCATTTTCTGGTAATAATTAGACTTTATCCCCTGAATATAGAAAAGACGACCTATCAATATCCCTACTATCGCAAAGATACCTAATAATAATAAGGTCGTACGTTTTCTAAATATTAATTGATTTAATCCTGGCACCGGGACCCCTCCCAAAGCTTTAATCGAAAATATCAACTCCAGCCAAGGTACGCCCTAACCCGGAAAGCCAATGAGTTAGCTTTTCTGCCACATTTCCCTCTTTAGAACCTAAATTCGAATCTAATACTAAAACAGAAGGAGGAACAATTGGGTTTTGCGAATAATTTAGCTTAGAAATGTTTTTATTAGTAATACCGTTATCGCAGAATAGTTCTTTATTTTCCAGAGCAAATCTTTCAATCTTCTGCAAAGATATCCGATCAGCAACCTCACATTGTAGCCAACCTATCCGCTGATCAGCCTGTTTAATCTCAGTCCTGACCTCTTCTAAATGAAACTGAATCTGGGCTAAAAAAGCTTGAACTATAGCATTTATTATTGTAAGAAAGATAATCAATCCTGCAATCAGAAAAAGCCTCCGGATTTTTTTCTTATTAATCACAACTTTTTTAGTTTTTTTTATTCGCACCATAGGCGCGGGTTCTGGCCGTAACTTTCTGGCATTAGCTGTTAACATTTTTATGCTCTCCCCTTCCCCCCTATACCAGTTTATATGCAGCCCTAAGTTTTGCACTTCGACTTCTGGGGTTTTTGGCCCTCTCTTCTTCCGAGGGAACAACAGGACGTGATGTGAGAATCTGTATCTCTTTTTTCCCACTACATTGACATATTGGAATATTTGCCGGACATCGGCAAGATTTAGCCTTTGCCTTAAACATTCTTTTGACTATCCGGTCCTCTAGAGAATGAAAACTGATGACAACTATTCTGCCCCCTGGTTTTAAACAGGCTAATCCACTTTCTAACCCCTCAATTAAAGCTTCCAGTTCTTCATTGACAGCAATTCTAATTGCCTGAAAAGTACGACGGGCAGGATGGGGGCCTTTTCTTCTTGCACTTGCTGGTATAGCTGCTTTTATTACAGCAACTAATTGTTCAGTAGTAGTAATACTAGATTTTGCACGTTGTTCAACAATAAACTCTGCAATTCTAGCCGCCCAACGTTCTTCCCCATATTCGCGGATTACTCTAGTTAACTCCTCTAAAGAATAATTATTAATAATATCAGCCGCCGTCAACCCTTGTGAGGAATCCATTCTCATATCAAGCGGTGCATTCTTGTGGTAGGAAAAACCTCTTTCATCCAGATCTAATTGTAAAGAGGAAACACCAATATCTAACAGAATACCATCCACTAATGGAATAGACTCTTCTTTCAAAATCTTTTGCAAATTACGAAAATTACCGTGACGCAGAATAAGCGTACCTTGAAAAAAGGCTAGGTTTTTCCTCGCCAGATTTAAAGCAGTTTTATCCTGATCAATACCAAGTAATGTCCCGGTAGTACTTAGGTGTTCAGCAATTATACGGGCATGGCCGGCTAGGCCAATCGTCCCATCAAGAATAACTTCACCCTCCTGAGGGCGTAAATATTTTATAACCTCTTCCGGCATCACCGGTTGATGAATAATTTCCGCCATTAAAAATACCTACCTGTTCTTAAGGAATCATATAATTAGCTAAATAAATACTTAAGAAAAATTCCTCAGATCCCAATCCCAACAATTTTTTCGGCTAAAGCTTCATAGGATTCTTCAGCTGCTGTTGAGTATTCTTCCCATACCTCTTTAGCCCAAATCTCAATTCTAGTAGATACACCTAAAACATATAAATCTCTGTTAATTTTAGCATGTTCCCTTAAGTGTTGAGGAATGGATATCCTCCACTGCTTGTCCGGTTCACAATCAACAGCTCCAGAAAAAAACAAGCGGACAAACGCTCTAGCATCAGCCTGAGTCGTTGGCAAAGATTGCATTCTTTCTTCAATAACTTTCCACTCTGCTAATGGATAAACGAAAAGTGAATGATCAAGCCCACGGGTAAGGATAAATTTATCTCCCAATCCTTCCCGGAGTTTAGAGGGGACTATAAGACGTCCCTTATCATCTAGGGAGTGCTGGTATTCCCCCATAAACATGGCTTCACCTCACATCCTCCACTTCTCTCCATTTCGCTCCACTTTAATCTCCGCATGATCCATCATGCCCCAAACCTAGTGATTTGTCAAGTCCTTTTGGAAATAATGTCAACAAAATAAATATTATTATACATATTATGTAAGGAATTAGCTTGCATAGCTGCTATTCAACAGGTGAAAAATAAAAGATGAATTATATATATAAAAAGCACCTCGTTTAGAGGTGTTTACCATTTCCCACTAAATTCACAGCCAATAAAAGTAAAAGGCCAACTAAAATCAGTACATCAAGAGTATTGGGAAAAACAAGGCATTTAATAAAAGAAACTAAAGTAATTCCCAAAAGTAGAACCCTTTTAAACCTTTTTAGATAAACCAAAAGTTTATAACCCCTCCCTATTTCCTTTTAATCTAAGGATTTGCATCATTCATATGCAATTCCCTCAATCAAAATATTATATGAGCATCATTAGTACTTTAGTGAATAAGGAAACTACATAATAGTCTGGACAGGCTTTTAGCCACAACAGCTTAAAAACGCTTACAATGCCTTTCAACATTTAGTTTGGGTGGGAGAGGTTACCCCCATTAAAACTAAACGCTATAGCTTGTGGCTAAATAAAAAAACTTAAGGTTTTATTTAGTAATTCATTCCCTCATTTAAAACTTTAGGGAATTGCATAATTCAACTATTGAAAATCAGACCACAATATATTGATAGCCCCACTAGCAATTGTCTAGACTTAGACAATTAACTTGAATAAATGATAAACACTATATATTGTGTTCAAATGGTACCGAAGGTAATTATGCAATTCCTCAACTTATTAAAAACAGAAATAAAAAAAACCGAGAAGCTTCTCTCGGTTCCTTTACTAACGTTTATCCTGTTCAAGTAAGAGTGCCTTACGAGAAAGATTTATCCTTCCTAATTTATCAATCTCAGTGACTTTAACCAGAATTTCATCGCCCTCTTGGACTACATCTTCTACCTTAGCTACTCGATTCCGATCCAATTGTGAGATATGTACCAGGCCTTCTTTCCCCGGAAGGATCTCAACAAATGCTCCAAAATTCATAAGCCGGACTACTTTACCCAAATAAGTCTTACCTACTTCTACATCCTCAGTTAATTTCTCAACTATACTTTTGGCTTTCTCTCCAGCATCGCGATCAATCGAAGTAATGAAGACTTTACCGTCATCCTCGATATCAATCTCTACCCCAGTATCTTCAATAATCTTGCGGATTACCTTTCCACCTGGGCCAATAACATCACGGATCTTCTCCGGATCAATTTCCATAGTAATCATTCGAGGGGCATAGGATGATAATTCTTTGCGTGGTTCAGATATGGTTGCCAGCATTTTATCCAGGATAAATAAGCGCCCTTTTTTAGCTTGTTCTAAGGCCTGCTCAAGTATTTGCTTGGATATACCAGAAATCTTAATATCCATTTGTATTGCTGTAATTCCATCTTTAGTTCCTGCAACCTTAAAGTCCATATCTCCTAAGTGATCCTCAAGTCCTTGAATATCTGTAAGAATACTTATCTGTTCCCCATATTTAACCAAACCCATTGCTACACCAGCAACTGGCTTTTTAAGAGGAACGCCTGCATCCATTAATGCCAGACTACTCCCACAGATACTGGCTTGTGAAGTCGAACCATTTGATTCTAATACCTCAGACACCACCCGTATAGTATAAGGGAAATCTGCTTCTTCCGGAATAAGTGGGACTAAAGCACGTTCTGCTAACGAACCATGACCAATTTCTCTCCGGCCTGGGCCTCTGACCGGCCTAACCTCTCCTACACTAAATGCTGGAAAATTATAATGGTGAATGTATCTTTTGGTTTCCTCGTCTTCCAAACCATCAAGGATCTGTTCTTCGCTTCCTCGTCCTAAAGTAACAATAGAAAGAACTTGAGTTTGTCCACGGGTAAATAATCCTGAACCATGGGTACGTGGTAAAATGCCCACTTCACAACTGATTGGACGAATCTCATCCAAACCTCTGCCATCTACCCGGATATGATCTTCAGCAATCATTCTTCTTACTTCATCTTTTTCAATTATATCTAAAGCTTCATTTAGATCGCGGACTTTCTCTTTATACTCATCTTCACCAAGCTTTTCTTTAAAATACTGATGAGTCTCTTCCTTAACTTGTTCAACTAAAGCTTCTCTCTCTAACTTTTCTGCGGTTTTTAAAGCGGAAGTAATCTTTTGAGTAGCAAATTCTTTAACCATCTCAATTACTTGCGGATCTGTTTCAAATAACTCTACTTCAATGGAAGGTTTGCCTATTTCTTTTTTAATTTCCTCTTGAAAAGCAATCAATTTCTTAATTTCTTCATGTCCAAAAAGGATTGCTTCAAGAATTTCGTCTTCCATTACTTCATTAGCTCCAGCTTCTACCATCATAATAGCATCTTTTGTACCAGCAACAATAACATCCATATCGCTTTTCTCAACTTGTTTTAGAGTCGGATTAATAACAAATTGGCCATCAACCCGTCCCACATGGACACCAGCAATCGGGCCATTAAAAGGTATATCTGAAATCGTAAGAGCAATAGAAGCACCAATCATTGCCGTTGTCTCGGTAGGATTATCCGGATCTACTGAAAGAACAGTAGCCACCACTTGAACATCATTCCGGAATCCATCAGGGAATAAGGGCCTAAGTGAACGATCAATAGTCCGCGCTGCTAAAATTGCACTTTCCGGTGGACGCCCTTCTCTCCGTAAAAAACTACCGGGAATCTTTCCCACCGCATAAAGTCTTTCTTCATAATCTACCAGTAGTGGAAAAAAATCAATACCTTCCCTGGGACGAGCAGAAGCTACAGCAGTAACTAAAACTGCAGTATCTCCGTATCTGATTAAAACAGATCCATTGGCTTGTTTAGCAAATTTACCGGTTTCTATAGTTAACGGTCGATCTGCTAAGGTATATTGCCATTTTTTCACCAAAAATAAAACCTCCTTCCTATCTTTAGGAAAATCATTATTATTATTACCAATATAGAAAGAAAAGCGGGTAGCCCCCGCTTCCTTTTCTTACTTACGTAGACCAAGCCGTTCAATAATTGAACGATACCGTTGAATGTCTTTTTTATACAGATAATTTAAAAGCCCTCGTCTTCGCCCAACCATTTTCAGTAAGCCTCTACGGGAATGGTGATCATTTTTGTGCACCTTTAAGTGCTCTGTTAGGTAATTAATTCTTTCTGTAAGAATAGCAATCTGAACTTCAGAAGAACCCGTGTCACCTTCATGAATACCATATTTCTCAATAATCTGTGCTTTTTCTTCTAGGGTCAGCACCTAATTCACCTCCTTAATAATTCAGCCCGCCAATCCGAGATTACCGCCGGAGGAAACGATGATCACAGAAAGGGGTAGAAAACATTTGCTTGTGGTAAATTTTTTCATAATCGCAAACCACAAAGTAAATTTTATCATAGTTCAGGGGATGTGTAAATCATTATTATTCAATTCCGCGGTAAAAATGGCCTCTAGTCAAGCCTTGTCCGGTAATTACTTCTACTTTTGCTTGTATATCTTCAGGAACTTCTCTCTCCAGGCCTTCTTGAAAAATATTAATAATTTCCTTAGCCATCTGGGGAGATTCATGGCGAAACTCCAACCGCAGACTCAGATTCTTATCTTTTAAAATCTTAAGTTCGCGAACTAATGAAAGGTATCTACTATTTAAAAGATGCATACGGCAAAACTCATCTGTAATGATTGGAAAATCTATTCCCTTTCTATCCCGCAAGTAAAAACGGTTTTTCTGACAGGGCCGGGAACAACTACCGGGAGAACTCTTTCCAACCCAAGCACCAATGGGACAAAATTGTGATACCATTAATTCATTCGCACCAAAAACTAATACCTCTACTTGAGTATCCTTCAATTCTTCTTTATTTAGAAGATCTAAAAGTTCTTTTTTAGAAAACTCCGGAGAAAGAGTAATCCCTTTTAATCTATCATTTTTAAGTAACCGTAAAGTAAAAGTATTGAAAAAATGGAGCGTATAATTAGCGTATACAGGTAAATCAGTATAATCTAGGACCGCCTGCAAATTTCCTAGATGAGAGATTAAAATTCCATCTGGGCTAAGCTGCTGACAGATCTCCAAATACTTCTGGACTTTTCCCTGTTCTCGCTCTCTGGTGATCCTCGGAAGTGCAATCACGGGACTTATACCTTTTTCCCGCACTATATTCATTGCTGTAGTCAAGTTTTTCTCATTCCAATAAAAGCCTGGAACAAAACTCTCCCCACCAAAGATTACCTTTTTAACCCCAGGAGTTAATGCTTCTTGCAGAATCTCAAGTGTTCCCGCAAAAACAGTAAGAAAAGAAGAACCAAATCGTTCTATTTCTTTCCCACTCTTCACTAAATCCTCTCGCGCATCCCGTAAAGTTGCTGGCGGACGATGAAAATCAGCTAAGATTTTTTGACGGAGTAATTCTACAGCTTCTCTTCTTAACTGATTAATAATACTAAATGGTAAAATTGGTTGGCCAGAAATCTCTATTGAACAATCTTCTACCTTAAAAGGGGTTTCTCCTAATCGCAATAAATGGATTTTTAGGTTTTCCTCAGTCAAGGGATGTTTTTTAGCCTCACTAGCTATTTTTTTAGAAAAAACAGTTACTGATTTATCGCCTGTTTGAAGAGTTAATGCTAGTGGCTCTCCAGGAGCTACACTGGCTTTCATCGTACAAGTAAGTTTAGACATTGGATAGTCGTTTCTCATCATCTCTTGGATACTTGCTTCTAATCGATGCGAAGAAGTTAAAAACACACGGTCACCAGGTTTTACACTTTCGGGCATGGATAACCAAGCTAAAGAACCTGCAGGTGCTCTAGGTGTTCTTATCCCGGAAACTTCAAGCTCTTCAACGATCGTTCCTACCCTGCCGCCAACCGTAACCCAAACCTCAATACCATCCCCTTCGCCAATTTCCTCTTCTAAAGAGACCAAACATCGTTCTCTTTTCAGATCATACTCTTTAATTCTTCCGATAAATCTTCCCCGGTTATTAGGACGAATGGGGCTCATTAAATCCGGGCCTAGATCTCCTTGGAAATATCCAGAAGAAAATCCCCGATTAAAAACTGTTTCCAATTCTTCTGTTTCTTCTGGTTTCACTAGGAATTGATCTGGAGACTCCGCCACTCTTTCCAAAGCCAATCGATAGTTTTTTACCACGGTACCAACATATTCCGGGCCTTTCATACGTCCTTCGATCTTCAGTGAACTAACTCCAGCTTCAATCAGCTTCGGTAAATAAGGAAGGAGGCACAAATCTTTAGGAGAAAGAAGATGTTTACCATTTTCAAAAGTAGTAGGAAGTTCAATTTTTTCTTCTCCCTTCAGTAAAGAGTAACCTAAGCGACAAGGCTGGGCACAACGCCCCCGGTTTCCACTCCGTCCACCAATTAAACTACTAAAAAGACATGCTCCGGAATAGGCTACACAAAGGGCACCATGAACAAAGACCTCCAGTTCGACTCCAGTTTCTTGATGAATTTTTTTTATCTCTTCAAAAGAAAGTTCCCTGGATAATACCACTCTTTTAACTCCAAGATTATCTAGGAACTTAACACCTGCCTGATCATGGATCGTCATTTGTGTACTAGCATGAACCGCCAGAGCGGGCCAGTTTTTTCGGAGCAAATATAATGATCCTAAATCCTGGACAATAACTGCATCAGTTCCAATTTTATACAGATGATTGATAAGTTTAAAAAACTCTTCAATTTCCTCCTGCTTAACCAGAGTATTAACTGTTACATATAGTTTTCTTTTCCTTTCATGAAGATAATCTGAAGCTTCAGCCAGATCATCCAAAGAAAAGTTTGAGGCAAAGTGACGGGCACTAAATAATTTTCCTCCTAAATAAATAGCATCTGCTCCAGCTCCGACAGCTACTTTCAACGTATCCCAGTCTCCTGCTGGAGCTAGCAATTCTGGTAAAACAGTTTCATTTTCCATTCTATACACCTTGCTTATCTTGTTGTTGAATTATTTTAATAGATATTTTAAGGAATTGCACAATTCAATTATTTCAAATTAAAAATGGAGTTTACTTGTCTGGTTTTTCCCACAAACAGGACAATTTTGCGCTGGAAAAGCAAGTACCGGGTTTACCCAAATCTCACAGTTTGACCCGGAAATAGGGGTTTTACCATCCCAAGGACAACGTCGATAAAACAAATGATAACCCTCATAAGTTTGGCATCCATCACTCTGTCGATGACAAGCTGTACATTCAAATAGAGGAAAAGAAAAAAGGCCTTTTCTAACCAGCCCTTTATAAGAAACCTCCCTGCCACATGCAAGACAGGTACTCCCATCCAGATCCTCGTATTTTATCTTTCGTATTTGTACTCCTTCTGGAGTCAGGAATAACCTAGGGACATTAGCTGGTAAAGCCCGTTCCTGGAGAAAATGAAAAAATGGTGCCAACTTCAAAACATCCTTAGCTAAAGTAGACTCTACTAATGGCCGTTGAATAAATTCAAATTGCAATGACGAAAGCAACAGCAAAACTAGAACCCAAACCAGTAGGGTCTTTAGAGCACCAAATAATGCCCCAGCTAGACCATCTATTATAGAAATAGAAGAATTATCGGTAGCGTTCTTCCATTTTTTTGATAATACTGTTGCAATCGCACTAATAGCTACCATAATTAGAATAAAACCGAGAATCCCTCCTAAGTTTTCAGAGATCCTAAGCCATTCCGCTAACACTCCTCCTAGAGGATTATAAAAATTAAATGCTAGGATTAAAGCTACAACTGAACCCAGTAACCCAATCATTTGCAAAACAAATCCGCTTTTAAATCCACGGTAGATAAAAATCAGTAATGTAATAATAATTGCCCAATCTAGAAAAGCCAATTTCATAATAACTATCCTCCTACCAACCATGGAAAGTTGTTACTTTGCCTCTTGTAATAATTTTTCCAGTTTTTCGTGTTCTATGCGAAGTTTCGTCAGTTCATCCGTAATCTGTAAAGCTACTAAAATTGATAATTGTGTTTTTGATAATCTAGCATCACCATGAGCCTGCTGAATTGTTTCAATCTTTGATTCGATCATCTCTACTAATTGGTTAATATACTCCGCAGATTCTCGTCCGACAACGGTATATTCATCACCCATAATATTAATAGTAACCCTATTGAGCGCCTCATGCTCGACTTTTGGAGTTAACACCGGTCTACACCACCTAACAACAGTTATCTGAGAGAATTACATAATTAACCACAATATGCAACTGATTTTATTCGGGGGCATGATATGGTAAAAGAAGGCGATTAGCAAAACGATGTACTGTGGCTAAAGCATAAATCAATAAATTATGAAATTCCTTAATCTATATATATTTAGACAAAAAAAAAGGAAACTCCTTCATTTAATATTTGTTTAATGTTAATTAATTTAAGCTTAATGTTAAATAAACCGAAAGATATAAGGTAGTCGCCGCTTACGCTGGCTACTGCCCGCGCACATGAAATGATGAAAATATAAGCCAGGTGAGTCGACAAGCTCCAGAGGCGCTTTATAGTTGTTCACGCCGACTTCCGCATATACACGCTAGTGTATTAATCAAGGTCGGGTGAATCAACAAGTTGTTCATGCTGGTTTGAGTCGCTCACGCCGGTTACCTTAATATCACGAAGTGATTAAAATCGAAAACCGGGTGAGTCGACCAACTGTCCTGTA
>DIPO01000038.1:0-5137 GCA_002427045.1 Firmicutes bacterium UBA5486 | reverse complement strand
TCACGAAGTGATTTAATCAAGACCAGATGAATCAACCAGGGCTATTTTCTAGGCAGAATCATAAACAAAAACAATCCAAAAAAAAGATAAAATAGATTCTCCCACCTTAAAACAATACTTGTCGAAGCGGAAAGCAGCTGACGATAAGTTTGTAAAAATCTTAACTCATCAGATTTAAATTCAACTCTATCTTCTTTTAATAACGCCTCCAATTTAAGATCGATCTTCGTCAAATACGAATTTACTTTATTTTGTAATCTTTTTTGGAAACTACCTACTAACCAAAGAAAAGAACCCAGAACTATTCCAGCTGTTAACTTTAGATAGAGTCTCCAATTGAATAGGTAATACATATTTAATAGAGTAAAACCTAAACAACCTAAACAACAATAGAAAAAAATAAATTTAGAAAGAACCGATGTTATTTCTCTCCTTGCTCTCATCCTTTGGGAAAATAAACTTAAATTCAAACCAAAAGGTCTAGGATTTTTGGTAATTTCCCAGAGAATAACCGCAGTTAATTCAAAGATAATCCCAATTAAAACTGAAAAAACCCCGATATCAAACAAGTAAAAAAACCAAGAAAGCCATACTTGACCTAATCGGGCTGGATAATATGAAAAAAAAGTTAGCAAGAGCAGAGCGCCAAAAAAGCCAAAAAGTAGCATCCGAGAATCTCGACAAAGAGGAAATAAATGATACCTACCAACTATCACTAGTATTAATAGTAAGGTTCTTATTAAAATACACCCAGAATAATGGGTTAAAAAAATAACCAATTCTAGTCCCGAATCAAACCATAAGAGCAGAAGCTGGAAAAGAACTAGTATTACCAAAGCAAGTTTTTCTCTTATAATTAAATTGTTTTTTTTAAAGATAATCCTCCCTCCTTTCATGAAAAACTATGAAAAAGAGGGAGGAAATATAACCGGATTATTTACGAACTTGGGCTCCTAATTGAAGGTCCGCTTCTTCTATAAGTTTCTCCATAATAGAGTTAACCTCTTCATCCTGCAAAGTACGGTCTTCCATCCTAAAAGTAAGAGAGAAAGCCATACTCCGATAACCAGGTTTAATATTCTCACCTTGGTAAATATCAAAAAGGTTAATAGATTCTAACCGTTCCTCTTCTACACTTTGAAAAAGATTTACAACCTCTTCAACGGTAACCTTCTCCGGTAAAACTAAAGCCAGATCTCTAAGTAATGGAGGGAATTTGGGCAAAGGTTTAACATTAATAACACCCTTTTGCACATTTAACCAGAGTTTTTGTAGATTAATCTCAAAAAGTATAACTGGAGAAGTAAGACCAAATTCTGCCTTAACCTTAGGATGAACTTCCCCAACTACTCCAATTGGTTTTCCTGAACATTCTAAGATTGCTGTTCTTCCAGGATGCAAAGAGGGGTGTTCTCCCCGCCGAAATCTACTATCCGAAACCCGAAGACTATCAAGTAATCTTTCAAGAACTCCCTTTCCATCATAAAAATCAACTTCTCTGTTACTTTGGTTCCAACCAATCTCAAAAGCTCGTCCACTTAAACCACCAGCCAAATAAAGGGGTTCTTCCGGAAGAGAATCCTCCCCTGTAGGAAAGTATAAATGAGCTATCTCAAAAATTTGCAGATCATTAAGGTTTCTCTTAGCATTATAACTTATACTTTCCAGGACTCCCCCCAACAATGTAGTACGCATCATTGAACCTTCTTCACTTAAGGGTATTTTCATTCGAACTGTTTTCCGTAGAACATGATCCTCCGGTATATTTAAGCGATCAAACATCTTTTCCCCGTGAAAACTATAAGTTTTTATCTCACTTAAACCAAGTCCAAATAAAATTTCTCTGGCTTTCTCTTCAAGCTTCTGTTCAGGAGTAAGTTTTCCAATCATATTACTAGAGGGGAAAGTAGTAGGTATCAGGTTATATCCATATAAACGAGCCACCTCTTCAGCTAAATCAGCTTCGCCCTCAATATCCAACCTATAAGAAGGAATAGAAAGCTTATACCTTCCATCATCAGATTTTTCTTCTAGCTCAAAGTTCAACCGTTTAAAGGTTTCAATCATATAAGTAGCTCTTAAATCCGTTCCTAAAATGGCATTAATTTTTTCTGGCCTAAACCATATTTTTCTCGGTTGAACCGATTGAGGATAATTATCAATAACACCGCTAGCTACCCGAGCAATTCCTAATTGTGAAACTAAGAAAGCTACCCGGTCCAAAGCTTGAGGTACAGTTTCTGGATCTAGTCCCTTACCAAAACGAATCGCAGCCTCAGAGCGAAGCGCAAAATTTTGTGCTGTTCTTCGCACACTAACTGGAGAAAAATAAGCTGATTCTAAAAAGATCGCCTCTGTACTATGAGAAACTTCACTATCAAAACCACCCATTACCCCGGCTATACACTGAGCTTCCTTGGCATCTGCAATTACTAAATTGCTCTGGTTTAGATTCCTTTCCTCTCCATCTAAGGTTGTAATAATTTCTTCATCTTTGGCACGACGAACAATAATCTTGCTATCTTCAACCTTAGCCAAGTCAAAAGCATGTAAAGGTTGATTCAATTCAAGCATTACGTAATTGGTAATATCTACTAAATTATTAATTGGCCTCATACCTGCTGCTAATAATCTAACTTTAAGCCATAAAGGAGACTCTCCAATTTTTATATTGTAAAAAACTCTCCCTGCATATCTAGGGCAAAGATCTGGAGCCTCTAACTCTACAGTAATAAGATCTTTGATTGGTTTATCTGTTTCTTCCACAGTAAATTCTGGTAATTTAAGTTCAAGACCGGTTAAAGCCGCTACTTCTCTGGCGACTCCAAGCATTCCATAACAGTCCGACCGATTCGGTGTTAGTTCCAAAACTAAAACATAATCATCTAACCCCAATACGGAAGCTAAATCAGCTTTCAAGTCAGTTTCTGCTGATAAAACCATTATTCCTTCTGATTTTCGAGCAAGTCCCAGTTCCTCTTCAGAACAAAACATTCCTTGAGAAACTACTCCATGAAACTCAGTATCTTGGATAACCTGTCCATCAGGAAGCGAAGAGCCTGCTAATACTAAAGGCACTTTATCACCAATCTTCAGATTTTTAGCAGCTGTCAAGATCGTTACTTCCCCATCAGAAACCTTAACTTTACAAATTAACAAGTTATCGGCTTTAGGATGAGAATCGATCTTGAGGATCTGACCAACTTTTAGGGAACGGTAGGAAGCACCTAAGTCGATAATCCCTTCTACCTCAAGCCCGGCCATGGTAAGTTTTTCTCCCAGTTCGGCAGGGCTTAATTCTACCGGAACGTACTCTCGCAACCAATTATATGAAACTCTCAAATTCCATTCCTCCCTTACCGAAATTGTTTAAGAAAACGAAGGTCATTCTCATAAAAATGGCGAATATCAGAGACCCCATAGCGAAGCATCGCAATCCGCTCAACCCCCATCCCAAAAGCAAAGCCAGAGTAAACTTCTGGGTCGTATTTGGCCATTGATAAAACTTTGGGGTGTACTGAACCTGCTCCTAAGATCTCTAGCCACCCAGTGTTTTTACAAATACGACAGCCTTTCCCCTGACAACCACAAGAAACATCTACTTCGGTACTTGGTTCAGTAAACGGGAAGAAACTCGGCCGGAGTCTAACAACTCGATCTTCGCCAAAGAATTTATGGACAAATACCGTTAAAATCCCTTTCAGATCACCAAAGGTAATATCTTTATCAACCAGCAATCCTTCAATCTGATGAAATATTGGAGAATGTGTCGCATCCAAGGCATCGCGGCGATACACCCTCCCAGGAACAATTATCCTTACCGGCTGAGGATAAAGCTTTTCCATAGTTCTTGCCTGCACCGGCGAAGTATGTGTCCGCAAAAGAATATTATCAGTAATATAGAGCGAATCATGCATCTCTCTGGCTGGATGCTCCGGAGGAATATTAAGAGCTTCAAAATTATAAAAATCCAACTCTACCTCAGGGCCTTCTGCAACCGTAAAACCCATTCCTAAAAAAGTTGCAGTAATCTCCTGAATAATTAGTTGTAGGGGATGAGGATACCCCCTTCGATAGCTTCTCCCCGGAAGTTCGACATCCACCCGTTCAGCCTCTAGTTTACCCCGCTCTTCTGTAGCTAATATCTCTTGTTCTCTAACAGATAAATAATTTTCTAGTTCCTGGCGAATACTATTCACCATCTTTCCAACCACCGGACGTTCTTCAGGGGCAAGACTTCCTAGTTTTCGGGAATATTGAGTAATTAACCCTTTTTTACCAAAATACTTAAGGCGAACATTATTTAAATCTTGAGAAGATAAAACCTGTTTTGCTTCATTCAGGCCTTGTTCCAACATGTTTTTAAGTTCATTTCGCATTATTTAACCTCCTTCCTTTATTAAAAAAGAAAACAAAAACCTTTCGACCCCACATAAAAAAATATAGGGACGAAAGGTTTCTTCCGCGGTACCACCCTTTTTAGTCAATAGACTCCACTTTGAAATATTGAAGCAATACTAAAATAAGCTTCAATATTCTGCTCTGATAACGGCAGAGAACCGACACAGCCTACTATCATTTCAGCCCGCAACTCCGGAATGAACTTCAACCACATATTACGGGGAATGTTTTCAATTCACCATTCCTCCCTGTACCGTTAAGTATGGTTTACTCTTTCCTTCCTCGTTTTTACTATTCTTTACTTAATTACTTAATTGAGATTAATAAGTTCTTTATATATCAGATAGGCTGTGATCGACCCGGTAATCTCAAAAAGTTTCCAGAAAAACTCTGCGGAAAGGATCATAGAACCCCTCCCCTTCCCATTATTCTGGTCGAAACTGCCCGCCATTTATTCACATTATAGCATAAGCCTTACTGCTTTACAAGACCTTATTACTTCAAAAGATATACTAAAATCGGAATAATTTGAAAGCCTCTTTCAGTTTATAAAAAAAGCAGGGATAACCCTGCGTGTTTTTTTATGGTGGGGAGGAGCGGACTCGAACCGCTGGCCTCTACGATGTCAACGTAGCGCTCTAACCAACTGGGCTACCCCCCCAAGGCAAAAATAATTTTACCACAAACTTATTTTTAAGTCAATAGTTTTTAAGTTAATGCTTTTTGCGATGTAAGC
>DIPO01000027.1 GCA_002427045.1 Firmicutes bacterium UBA5486 | reverse complement strand
CCTCTTATAAAGATCTTTCGATTTTTATAAGCTTGCATGTTTACTTCTTTCCGGTTTCCCGGTCAGAAGCTCTTACCTATCTATGCTGTTCAGTTTTCAGGGTTCAGTTTTTTACTTTGTCCCGGAAACTGTGTTTTCCGGGACGCATTTGTTATATTACCACATTAATTCTCCCTTGTCTAGACTTTTTTTAATAAAACTTTTTTTATAAAAGTTCTATGGTTTAGAAAGTGCCTTCTAATCCTTATATGGCTTGAAAATAAAAAAACAAGCATTACTAAAAAAGATATATTTATGGACATTTTATGCAATACAAAATTAAAGCATTATTTTAAGGGAAAACTTCTCCATACAATAACTTCTTCACTAACTTCATTTCTTTCATAAACCAATTCATCACTAATCTTCTTTTTCTGTTCTTCCTTTTCTATCTCTTCTTCTATCTCCTCATCCCCTAGAGCACCATCAGCAACTGAAATAGTGACTTCCTTATTTTCTTCTGTACAATCCTTATTATTTTCAAATTCTTTTCTTTGGTCATTTATCTCCTGATGCTGTTCAAGACTAGAATATATCTTTTCATTTTTCATCTCAAAATCTAAAGATGAATTGAACCAATCGGCCCAAGGATCATAAGCCTTAAGCTTTTGAGGATATTTAACTGTTTGGTTTTTAGCACAATTACTCAAATATTGATCCAATTCCGATGATTGATGATTACTCTTACCTGGCCAATATTGCTTACTATCCATCATTACCACCTCCATCAATTAATATTATGAACTTTATATGTTTTTTGTTCATAAAATATTACAGTTGCTACCCTAGACCCGCTCAGAATTAAGGAGGCTTTTATAATGATAAACCAAGAGTTTAAACGAGGATTTATTCTTTCACAGTTACTTGATCTTTCTAAACTTCCTATCTTATTAAGTGCCGATGGCTTAGATATTGCTTTAGAGATAGCTGCTAAAATTATAGAACTTTTTCAAACACAAAAGAAACTCTTTATCTGCGGAATTGATAAATTTCAGAATATCGCCCGTGACCTAGTAGATGATTTTCACTCCGGTTTGTTAATGAATAGACCTCTTCTTCCTGTAGAATTATTTGAACCACCAGTAAACAATAAGTCTCTATCTTCTTCAGAATGGGATAAAGGCAAAGAAGGAGATGGGTTTTTAATTATATCTGGGGAAAGCAGTAAACTTATAGAAGAGATCATTAAAATAGCTAAAGAAAAAAAATTTTATACATTCGTTTTTTGCGGTTATCCTCCTCTTAAAACCAATCAACCAGATTACTTGTTTTACATACCCTTACTCAATCGTCCACGCTTAGAAGAGCTTTTTTTAATGTTAGGGCATGTGATTTGCACTTTGGTAGAATCAACCCTTTATTCCGATGGAAATAGTTTTTGTTAACAAAACAGGCCCCCATACAAGGGCCTGTTTACTGTTTATTTATTTAAACAAGAAGGTAAATTACCTTTACTCCGATGATAAGCGATACATTCACAACATCGCCCATGGCGAACACAAGACTCATAAACACAAGTGCACGCTTTTTTATTCTGCTTAATGTTAGGACAATCCAATAATATTAACCTCCTAACTATTTTTCTTCAGTTTCGGCAATTATCTTTTCTACAAGATTAGATGGTACCTCTTCAAAATGATCAACTTCCATAGTAAAGTCGCCCCGTCCCTGAGTAATAGAGCGTAAATCAATAGGATAGCTAAACATCTCAGCTAAAGGCGCTTGAGCTTTAATTATTTGGAAACCATCTTGAGGATCCATCCCTAGGATTCTACCACGTTTTTTATTTAAATCACCAATAATATCACCCATGTATTCATCAGGTACTGTAACTGTCACATTCATAATCGGTTCAAGAAGAATTGGTTTTGCATCCATAAACCCTTTCTTAAAAGCCATTGAAGCGGCAATTTTAAAGGCCATTTCAGAAGAGTCTACACTATGGTAAGAGCCATCATAAAGTGTAACCCGGACATCAACTACTGGATAACCAGCAAGAACCCCTTCTTCCATGGTTTCTATTACCCCTTTTTCCACCGCAGGAATATATTGTCTAGGAACAGCCCCGCCGAAAATCTTATCTACAAACTCAAATCCCTCTCCAGACGGTAATGGCTCAAGCTCCATCCAAACATGACCATATTGGCCCCGGCCACCGGATTGCTTCTTATGCTTCCCTTCCACCTTAATTGTTCCTTTAATTGTTTCCTTATAGGGAATTTTGGGTGATTTTAATTCCACTTCTATTCCGAATTTTTTCTGTAACTTACTAGTAATAACTTCTAAGTGTAAATCACCTAAACCTGAAAGTAGTAACTCATGGGTAGTTGCATCTTTTTCAATATTAATAGTAGGATCTTCTTCAAGGAGACGACTTAAACCGCTGCTAATTTTTTCTTCATCACCCTTGCTCTTAGGTACAACTGCCATTGTCAATTTAGGTTTAGGGAATTCCACTCCCTTGAGAATAATGGGGTTTTCTTTATTACAAAGTGTATCACCAGTAGCTGTGATTTGGAGTTTTGCCACTGCACCAATATCCCCAGCCTTTAATTCCGGAACTGGAGTTTGGGTTTTTCCTTTTATGAGAAATAGTTGACCAATTCGCTCATCTTTATCTTGTACAGGATTCCAAAGCGTGGAATCAGATTTTACAGTTCCAGAATAAACCCTAAATAGCGTTAATTTACCTACAAAGGGGTCAGCCATTGTTTTAAAAACTAAAGCACTAGCGGGAGCCCCAGAATCAGCTTTAATTAAGATATTCTCTTGAGTCTGTGAGTTAATCGCTTCTTCAGGTTTAATTTCAATAGGAGAAGGAATTCCTTCAACTATTTTATCTAATAAATTGTCAATCCCAATATTATTTAATGCTGAACCACAAAGTACAGGAATAATCTGATTGGTCATCGTTCCTTTACGGAACCCCTCTAAGATCTCCTCTTTAGTAAGTTCTTCACCTTCCAGGTATTTCATAAGAAGTTCATCATCAGTCTCAGCTACAGCTTCGATTAGCAGATGATAATACTCTTCAATCTCATCCTTTAATTCTGAAGGTATTTCCCCTTCTTTACCATTAATATAAGCTTTTCCTTCAATAATATCGACAATACCCTTGAAACTTTCTGCCGCTCCGATTGGAACTTGAATCGGTATCACCCGCTGACCAAATTTTGTCCTTAAATCTTGAATAACCCGTTGAAAATTAGCGTTTTCCCGGTCCATCTTATTAATAAAAAGCAAACGGGGTAAGTTTTTTTCCTCCAGATGGCCCCATACTTTTTCGGTTCCTACTTCCAAACCTCCAACTGCACAGACCACAACCACTCCACCATCTGCTACTCGGATTCCGCTTTTTACCTCACCAACAAAGTCAAAAAAGCCCGGGGTATCAAGTACATTAATTTTATACTCATTAAACACAGCCGGAGCAACAGAAGTGTTTATTGAAATTTTTCTTCTAATTTCTTCCTGGTCATGATCTAAAACTGAAGTCCCATCATCGACCTGGCCAAAACGATCTACCGATTTTGTATTATACAAAATCGCCTCTGCTAACATGGTTTTTCCGCTTCCACCATGACCAACTAGTACAATATTTCGGAGTTTGTCCTCATTAAATATCTTCAAAAATAACCCTCCTCAATTTGCATAAAAATCACATAATGTTAAAGAATATTCTACTATCTTTAAGTATTTCCTCCCTTAAGGATTTACTTTTATTTTTTTCCTGCTTATTTTTTTTATTCTTGGGGTAATATATTACTGGTTGGTGAACCAGCTGAACGAAGACTAATTTTGACTTTCGCTGGAGTTGCAGGCCAGTGTTTGACCAGAAAAGGTCGGGCAAAGGTCAGGTCTATTAAGAAGGCTTCCCCAAAACACCTGGCCGGCGCGAAGGTCTTAATGATTTGGCCTCATGATACAACCTTGTGTTGTGAGGTTGAGTCATTCGGGCTGAGTCAAGAATCCCCTTTTTCTCTTTAGGATCATACCTCTGGTACACTGGTTCGAAAAGGGAGAATCGGGATTCGGGCAAAGGTTAACCTGGGTTCTGGAATAAACTGCAACTAAGGATCGTTTTCCTGCAGAAAAACGGTTCGGTAGGGATCCTTGTTAGCCGGCGTTAAGGTTGGATACTCACCAATTATATGCCTGGGGTCTGATCACCCCCGGGCTTTATTTTTAAGAATATCTTTTCTAATTTATGAGTAAAATAATAATGGTAGATGACCCGGCTGAACAAAGACTGAATTTGACCCCCGCCGGAGTTTGATACCGGTGCCGGTTAAAGGCAGTCGAGCAAAGAGCGGTTTTGACAGATGATAATGTTTATCATTGTCTAAAACCGGTCGGCGCGAAGGTCTTAATGATTTGGCCTCATGATACGACCTTGTGTTGTGAGGTTGAGTCGTTCGGGCTGAGTCAAGAATCCCCTTTTTCTCTTTAGGATCATATCTCCGGTACTCTGGTTCGAAAAGGGAGAATCGGGATTCGGGCAAAGGTTAACCTGGGTTCTGGAATAAACTGCAACTAAGGATCGTTTACCTGTAGAAAAACGGTCCGGTAGGGATCCTTGTTAGCCGGCGTTAAGGTCGGTTTCATCACCCTAGGAAACTGGAGGGCTAATCACCCTCCGGTTTAATTTTGATACCCCTCAAGAATTAGTAGCTTTTCTTTTTCATTATAGCAGATAATTCCCGCTTGAAGATCCTCAACCTCTGTTTCCGGAAGATTCCATACTTTTACCTGAATTACTTCTTTGAGCGGTCCAGGGTTTCCCGGTCTTCCTGCGTATACTCCAATATTATCTTGATAGATTCCAATAAATTCTTGTTTTTTACAAATCCGGCAAAGCCCTGATACGCTTAAAACCAGTTTAACCTGTTCCTGTGAAGGCTCTTGCATTTCCCATCCTTCATTTAATAGGTTTTTCTTGATTCTTCTCCATTCTCCTTTAACTAAGCTTAGATCAACTGTCTCATTATGATCACAATCTAAATATATATTACTAAATTTTACGTTGATTTTATCACTTCTATTACGTATTAATAGAGGGGTTAGTCTGTTACCGCTACTTAAAATTATTAATGAAAAGCTAACAAGCACCAACAACAGACTGAGTAATAATATTATACGAAACTTTTTAATATTAGGCCCCCCCTTCTTTGTTTTGGTCTTAAAATGCCCAATAGAAGCATTTATTATACAATTTTTAGAATGTTACATTTTCATCGATCTCACCTTTATTTTCTTCTGATTTTAATCTTTCTTCGTTAACTCAGTCCCAAGGAAAAAGTATACTCCGCGAAATATGTGGATTTATCCGCTCCGGTTAGTTGGGCTTTTTTCAGTAGGTTATTGGGATAATACTCATAAGCCCAAACGGTCTCTTTTGGATCGACCATTTTGACCCGATTACCAGCCCCATCGTAACCGAACTGGGTAATCGCTCCTAAAGAGTCAATCTTTTTAACTAGCCGATTCATTTCATCATATGTAAAACTGGTCTTTAAACCCTTGGGACTGATCCGCTCCACCTGATTACCGTTCGGGTAAATGCTTACATCATAGACATAAGCTCATACTTCAAACAAAACCGGAAAAGATACTTGAAAAACATCCTTTCCGGCAATTTTAAGAGTGCCTTGTATTACATATGATTCTCCTAAAAACTTTCAGTCATAGATATTATTTCTTTAACCACATAATTTTCCCTTTCATCTTGATGACATTCGAAAATCAATCTAAATTCCACTGCGCGGGGACCTTCATAATCAAAGGCACCATCTATTTCCTTAAAATAATATACATGTTCTAGAATTGTCTCGCAGAATTATATTTCTCTAAAACATCTGATCTGGGATCACCAACTTTAATCCCTTTAGTAGTAGGATATTTAGTGCTTTTAACAGTAATCGGATTCAAATAATTCCCGTAAAAGGACAATTCTAAACCTTCATAAAACCATATATAAGCATCATCCAAATCACTAATCTTCTCAACATATTCTGGTTCTCCGTATATTTCTTTCACTAATTCTCTAGTCGAACCAATTTTTAAGCCCGCGATAACAAATTCTGAGGTATCATTAACATCGATCTCAAATATATTTTCTTCTGGCTTTAATTTCTCTACAGTAACTTCAGTTATAATTGTGTCTAACTCAATATCTAACTCTTCTTCAATGGTACTTAACCCAGTGATACTTGTTGCTTTAATATTTTCTAAGTAATAGTGATAAAATACTCCAATGATTAAGATAACTATTAAACCGATAAACAAACCTTTCTTCATGATTTGACTTATACTCGATTTGCCGGACACACAGTAGTTGGTATAAAATAACACTGTGGAGGGATTTACCGATGAGTAAAAACGGCAAACGGTATAGTGACGAATTTAAAGCCGATGCTATGAGCCTTGTAAAAGAAGGAAGATCAATATCTAGTGTTGCAAGAGACCTAGGGATTAGCTACCAAAGTCTGCGTAACTGGCTTAATGCTTCAAGGCAACAACAAGACCCCGAAGCATCTAGGATATTGAAGCTTGAGGCCCAGCTCAAGGAAGAAAAGAAGAAGAATGCTGACTTAGAGGAGACTGTTGCCATATTAAAAAAAGCTACGGCCATCTTCGCCACGAGCAATCGGAAGTAAGCTACAGATTTATTAAAGAACATAGCTCCGAGTTCCCGGTTGAGAAGATGTGCCAAATCCTTGAAGTGTCCCGGAGCAGCTATTATGCTTGGAAAGATAGAGGCCCAAGCAAGAGAGAGCTTGAAAATCAGCAAATCCTTAAAATAGCCAAGGAAAGTTATGAACACAACAGAGGAATGTGTGGCCTAGATAAAATGTTGGCAGATGTAAAAGAAAAATTCCCCAACTGTAGCCGTCATCGACTTTACAGACTGCAAAAACAGAATAATTTATACTCCAAGCGCAAAAAGAAATTTAAAGCTACCACAAACTCCAATCATAAGCTTCCTGTAGCAGAAAACCTGCTTAACCAGGACTTTAATATAGATAAACCCAATACCGTATGGGTCACAGATATTACATATGTAGATACCCTCGAGGGCTGGCTGTATTTAGCCACTGTAAAAGATATATACACCAAAGAAATCGTAGGCTGGGCTACGGCGGACAATATGAAGACTAATCTATGTAAAAGGGCTCTTGAAAGTGCTGTAATGAGGCATAGACCTCCCGAAGGACTTATTCATCACTCCGACAGAGGAGTCCAATACTGCAGCCAAGAATACCAAGGTCTACTCAATAAATACTCTATGATTCCCAGTATGAGCCGTAAAGGCAATTGCTATGATAATGCCTGTGCAGAAACATTCTTTTCAACAATAAAATGTGAGATCCTTTATCACAATAGATATAAAACTCGGGAAGAAGCACATAAAGACATTTTCTGGTATATAGAAATATATTACAATCGCAAGAGGAGACACCAGGCATTGGGATATATGACCCCAATGCAGTTTAAACAAGCGTTTTTTGAAAAGGAAAATGCTGCTTAGTATAACGTATCATCGATATGATTTTCAATTTTGACGTAAGATTGCGATAACGCGAGAAAGCCTAACTCTGGAGTGTCCGTTTTATCGAGAAAGCCTCAGAACGGTACGTACGGTGCTGTGGGAGGTCGGCTACTCAACTAATGGGTAGCCTCCTACCCGATAAATGTATCCGCTATGTAGCTCCAAAAAAGCTTTTCTTAGTATTCTAGTTGTCTTCCGGCATTCTGTTTTTATTAATAAGTTTTTCCAATAACGAGTTAATCTTTTCTTTGCGTGCCATTGTTTCTTTTGGGTCTAGTTCGAAACTAACCTTTAGCCAGCTTCCTTCGGTACTTCCTTCCGGAAGCAATTTCCGTGGTACTTCTACTTTGATTTCCTCATCACCGAAGAGCATAACCGCATATTCTCCCTCAAACCGATCAATAACAGCCTTCATAAAAAACACCTCACTTGCTTGGTGGTTTGCACCCGCCGCAAGGTTTATACCCGGCTTTTTTAGCTTCAGCTACCGAAGAAAACCAGATAAGATTATGCGGCTGAATTGTCTTGGCATTTTCGCAGTTTGGGTAATGGTATTTATCAGATTTTATACTCCCCACAAATTGGCCTTCTGTTTCCAGATGGTGTTCTGTCTTTATATTATACGTTTTTCCATCGGTAGAAACGACAATTGTACCATGTAGATCGGTCTGGTAGATATCTACTTTGTTTTTTTGTAACCGGCTTATTATCTCTGTATGCGGGTGATTGTATTTATTTTCTGTTCCAACCATAATGATCGCTACGGCCGGGTCGACTGTGTCCAGAAAAATGCGGGAAGTAGATGAAGTACTCCCATGGTGGCCAACTTTTAAAATGGTACTTTGGAGAACGGCATCATTGGAGAGCATTTCCATCTCAGAGATAGCCTCTGCATCACCAGTAAACAAAAAACTCACTTGGTTGAATTCTATTCTGGCGACGATTGAAGCATCGTTTAAGTGAGCATTAGACGGTTTAGTGGGGTGGTGTATGAACATGGAGATCCCATCGTCCAGCTCTCGATGCATGCCGGCACGGCCTGGAGTAAAGATGATGTTTTTTTGATCAATAAGAGTAAGATAATCTTCAAAGGTCTTTGTGGTATGTATTATTGCTGGGTCGATTACTTCTTTAACCGGGAAGGCTTTAAGAACATTGATTAGACCTCCAATGTGATCAGAATGTGGGTGCGTGGAGATGACAAGATCCAATTTATTAACGCCCTGGTCTTGGAGGTATTTAACAACTGTAGGCCCGGCAGAACGCTCTCCGCCATCGATCAGTATGTTCTGGGAAGGTGTCTGAATTAGTACAGAATCTCCTTGCCCAACGTCGATAAAGTGGACGGTAAGTTCATCTGTGCAGGCAAGTGCCAAAGAAAAAACAGAACAGAAAAGAAAAAGAAGCAATAAAAATTTTTTGGTGAATTTCATGTTAGTCTAAAAACTCCTCTACATCTATTGCCTCTTGCTTTAATCTATATGCTTTATAACGTTTTTAGCATGTAGTGCAAGATTATTTATTTCCTCTAAAATACGTTTATTTTTTTATCGAGGAAATACAATTTTATTACGGCAATTATTATTATCCAGATATAACAGATTGTCTATATAGGCACCGTATTAGATTTCCACTTGAGGGAATTGCATAAATGGTAGCTCGTTACTGGTTGCTTGTCACTCGTATTCAATAACAGCCTATGTAAGCTAGTCCAATAATTTGGTAGAGAATCCCTAGTAAAGCTAAGTGCGTTGTAGCTTTGATTTATAGTGTATTAATTATGCAATTCCTTATATAATATTCAATTTTAATAGAAACTATACTCCAAAATGCGGGATGTAGATTGAATAATGTTATTTACTTTAAAATCGGTATTTATAACATCTTCAATATTTGGCCACACATGAAGTTGTTATGGTTTAAGACATTTTACCCCTCCCTTTAGGTTTATTATTTGTACAATTATTAGAATACAGGAAAAAGGGGTAAAAGGCAATTTATCAAGGTAAATAATGTAATAAAATTTTTTACAAATAAAAAAAGGAGTTGTAACAGAGACGTAGAATTCTTAGTTAAACGGTTACCGGAAACGGTTACCGAAAGCGATTAACCTAAAGAATGAGGTATGTTTGGATGATAACAATCAAGGATATTGCCAAGATTTGTGGGGTATCGACAACGACAGTATCACGGGTTATTAACAATAAAACGGGAAATGTAAGTAAAGAAACCAAAGAGCGGATTATTAAGGTAATGGAAGAGTTGAATTATCAACCTAATTTTTTAGCCCGCAGTATGGTAACGAGAAAAACGGATACCATAGCGATTATTATTCCCGATATTTGCAACCCTTTTTTTGCTGATTTAGCTAGAGGGGTTGAGGATACTTGTATTGCTAATGGGTATCATTTGTTTCTTTGTAATACAGATATGGATAGTAAAAAAGAAGAAGAGTATATTCGGTTACTAAGAGAACGGTTTGTTGATGGGATGGTTGTTTCTACCCAGAATAATGAGGAGTATAACAAGATTTTTGCGAAAATGATTAAAGATCAATATCCTTTTGTTTTTGTTGAACGTTATTCAGATAAACTATCAGAAGTCCCAGGAGTTTTTGCAAAAAACGTGCAAGGTGCTTATGAAATAACTAAGTATTTGATTGGTTTCGGTCATAAAGAGATTGCTTTTTTATCAGGTCCATTGGTTACCAGTAATGCCCGTTTTCGTTTGGAGGGTTATAAAAAAGCCATGGCGGAGTCGGATTTACCAATAAATAATGCTCTGATTAGAAACGGGGATTATAAAACCAGTAGTGGTTATGAACAAACCAAATATTTATTGGAAAAAGGATTAAAATTTTCAGCTTTATTTGCTTCCAATGATTTGATGGCATTTGGGGCCTATCAAGCGGTTAAGGAATTTGGCTTAAAGATTCCTCAAGATGTATCAATTGTTGGCTTTGACAATATTAATATGCCCGGGGTTTTGGAACCTAGAATAACATCAATGGAGATCCCCTCCTATGAGATGGGGGTTAAAGCAACAGAGATTCTTCTGGATATAATTAAAGGTCAAAAGCCGGAAAAGGATAAGGTTTTTTATCCGCTAAAGCTGATTGATAAAGGCAGTACAGCAGTGGCCAATTAAGTTGGTATTTTAGATTATTATTTATTATAGATAGTCCATGATGGGAGGGGGCTTGCTGGAAATATATTGGTTTATGAGTATACAGTCGTAATCTCTAGATAAGAAGGGAAGTGAGGTATTTGGCTAGCGATTATTTGTTAGAGATGGAAGGCGTATCAAAACGCTTTTCTGGTGTAAAAGCTTTAAATAATGTTGAGTTTAGAGTTAAGTCTGGAGAAGTTCATGCTTTAATTGGAGAAAACGGTGCAGGGAAATCTACTCTTATTAAAATTTTAAGTGGCATCCATAAGATGGATACCGGAACAATCTGCTTTAATGGTTCTAAGGTAATAATTCAGTCTTCACGCCATGCACAGCAATTGGGGATTGCTACTGTACATCAGGAATTAAATCTTTTTCCGGCACTTTCAGTCAGTGAAAATATTTTTATTGGAAGATTACCGCGTAAAAAGTCAGGGATTGTTGATTGGCATCTTCTGAAAAAGGAGACCGAAAAATTATTTAGCAAGTTAGGAATTGAGATTGATCCAACAACAACTGTTGAAAGTTTAGGGGTGGCAGAAAAACAGTTGGTAGAGATCGCTAGAGCACTTTCGCAAGGGGCAAAATTAGTGATCATGGATGAACCAACTTCCTCCCTTTCTCAGGGTGAAGCTGAAAGATTGTTTAAGATCATTACGGCCTTGAAGGCGAATGGAATTACGTTTATTTATGTTACACATAAATTAGAAGAGTTATTTCAAATTGCTGATCGGATTACAGTCTTTAGAGATGGTTGTTATATTAAAACTAAAGAAATTGCCGATTGTTCCTATCAAGAATTAGTTGAACTAATGGTGGGAAGAGAATTAACTTCTCTTTTTCCTAAAGTCCAAGTGGAGCTGGGTGAACCAGTCTTTAAAGTAAATAATTTAAGTAGGAATAAGGAGTTTGAAAATGTTTCCTTTTCAATTAGAAGAGGAGAGATTTTAGGAATATCAGGCTTAGTAGGTGCGGGACGGACTGAATTGGCCCGCTGCCTTTTTGGGGTAACTTTACCTACCAGTGGCGAGATTTATAAGAATGAAAAGCAACTGACGATTAAAAAACCTTTGGATGCGATTAAACAAGGGATTTGTTTGGTTCCGGAAGATCGAAAGAATCAGGGATTGGTTTTAAAAATGTCGGTGCAAAAGAATATTTCCCTTTCGATCCTTTCTATGTTCCGGAAAACATTTGGTTTTATTGATGGTCATAAAGAGAGTGCGACAGTGCAAGACGCGGTTGCTCAATTAAAAATCAAGACACCATCTGTTGAACAGTTGGTAGGAAATTTGAGTGGTGGTAATCAGCAAAAAGTGGTTTTTGCTAAAGAATTTTTATCCGATCCTCAGCTGTTAATTTTGGATGAACCAACTAGGGGTGTAGATGTGGGTGCTAAAGCAGAAATACATCGGCTAATTGGTAATTTTGTTAAAAAAGGCGGTTCGGTTCTGATGATTTCCTCAGAATTACCGGAGATTATGGGGATGAGTGATCGAATCCTGGTAATGTCTAAAGGTAAAATAGTCAAGGAATTTCAGCGTAGTGAGGCTACTCAAGAGAAAATACTAGAATATGCACTATAGATTTTAGTTCAGGGGGTAGAGTGATGAAAAAGACTTTTTTCCAGAAATACGGCATTCTAATAATTTTCTTACTTCTATGTTTAGTACTTTCCTTTTTATCACCTGTATTTCTTTCAATACCTAATTTAATTAATGTTGTTAGACAAATTTCGATTAATGGGATCTTGGCTATTGGGATGACGCTAGTGATTCTAACCGGTGGGATTGATCTTTCCGTGGGGTCACAAGTGGCCTTAACTGGTGCTATTGTCGCGGGTTTACAGGCACATGGACAAGGGGCTTTTTTAGCGGTTATTGTTGGCCTGCTATTAGGGGCATTTTTAGGTTGTATTAATGGCCTGATCATTACCAAAGGAGGCCTTCCGCCCTTTATCGTTACTTTAGGAATGTTAACTGCCGCTCGGGGCCTTACGCTGATTTATACCGGTGGCAGGCCGATTTACGATCTGAGTAAAGCATTTAATTTTATTGGTGCTGGTTATCTTGGGAGCATACCAATTCCGGTTATAATTTTGACCCTGGTTTTATTAGTAAGCCATTTTGTTTTAAAATACACGATTTTTGGGCGTGAGGTTTACGCGGTAGGTGGAAATCCGGAAGCTTCAGTTTATTCAGGTATTAACAAAGAAAAGCGGTTGGTTCAAGTATATACGATCATGGGTTTTTTATCCGGCCTTACAGGAATAGTTTTAACTTCTAGATTAGGTTCGGCAGACCCTACAGCTGGTGTAGGCTTTGAACTTGACGCAATTACTGCGGTGGTCATTGGTGGCACCAGTATGTTTGGTGGTGAAGGTGCTGTTACTGGGACCTTGATTGGTGCATTAATTATTGGGGTGATTAACAATGGTTTAAATTTATTAAATGTATCATCCTATTATCAACAAGTTGTTAAGGGGGTGATCGTTGTCGGCGCGGTATTGATGGATAATTATGCCCGCAAGAAACAGCAAAAAATTAGCGAGTAGATTTGATTGAAAGGTTTCTGAAACAAAAAAGTGGTCTCAAATTAGAAGGAGGAATAGAAGTTGAAAACGATGCGTGGAAAGAATCTCAAAATTTTTGTCGGATGTTTGTTAGTAGTGGTTTTAGGAATTGGTAGTATTATTTATATTCCAGCTATAAAAGCGAAACGGAAACCAGTAATTGCGATGGCCTTTTGTACCTTGAATATTCCTTTCTTCGTGGAAATGGAAAACGGAGTACGGGAAGAAGCAAAAAAGGCTGATGTGAAACTGATTGTTACTAATGCTGAGGATAGTGCAGCAAAACAGATGGCACAAGTTGAAGACTTATTGATTCAGAAACCAGATGTTTTACTTTTAGCTCCTGTAGATTCTGATGTTTTAGTACCGGCTGTGGAAGCCGCCCATAAAGCAAATATTCCAGTTATTTCGATTGATCGAAGCGTTAATTCTGACAAACTTATTACTTTCATCGGTGTTGATGATGTTGAGGGAGGCAGAACTGCCGCTAAATATGTTATTGAACGTTTAAATGGTAAAGGAAATGTAATAATGCTTGAAGGTGTAATAGGCAGTTCCGCACAGAGGGACCGTGCACAAGGCTTTGAAGAAGTAATTGCTAAAAATCCAAAGATAAAAATGTTGACTAAACAAACTGCAAACTTTAACCGGACCGAAGGAATGAATGTTGTAGAGAATCTGTTACAAGCTTATCCTAAAATCGATGCGATCTTTGCCCAGAATGATGAGATGGCTTTAGGTGCGATCCGTGCAATCAAAGCTGCGGGTAGAGAAGATGAAATTATTGTTGTAGGATTCGATGCTGACCCAGAAGCGAAAGATGCGGTTAGAAATGGAAATATGGCAGCTACGATTGAAGGTTCTCCCTATAAGTTAGGAATTACAGGTGTAAAATCTGCTATGCAGTATCTTGAGGGGAAAAAGCTACCGGAGAAGATTTTACTCCCGCTTGACCTGGTAACTAAAGAATCATTAGCTAAGTAGTCGCTCACGCTGGCTACCGCCCGTGCAAATGAAATGATAAAAATATAAGCCAGGTGAGTCGA
>DIPO01000025.1 GCA_002427045.1 Firmicutes bacterium UBA5486 | reverse complement strand
AAAGCCTTATTCCCTTCATCCAATAACCGGACTTTTTCCCACGCCAGCCTAAGAAGCCAGGTAGCACGGGAAAGATTACTGTTTTTTAATAGAATTTTTATTGCTCTATAAAGTTCTTTTGTTCCGCCTCCCGGGGGATCCAAAAGCAGTAATTCAAAATCATATCCTAAATCCTGAAGAATCTTTTTTTGAATCTGAGCATAATACCCAAAGCGACATGGACCGATCCCCCCAGCCGTTAATATCCCTTCCGCTCCTTCTTCCAAAGCTTCAATAAAATTTCCGAGATTTACCTTAAACGGTAAACAGGCCGATTCTGGGGAATACTTAGCCCCTAATTCAAATGTCCGTTTGTTTGTAGGGGGAGGAACTACAGCTTCATGGCCAAGCCCATTAATCAGAGTTTCCAGTGGTATTGATAAACAACCCATATGGGGAAAAGTTAGACGCAACTGTATCTCCTCTTTCTAATTAATAGATCTAAAAATGCTTCAATTCTGGTTATAATCCCTGCTTCACCGGAATGTTCATCTAAATCAAGTTGTAGCAAAGGCATCCCAATTTCTTTTCCTTCTCTCTTAACCATCTCGCCAATTAAAGCCTCCGGGCCGCAAGCAAAAGCACTCAAGTAGACCACCCCTTCAACACCCATCTTCTGCATTAACCGGAATGAGCCCAGGATCCGCCGGCCCAAAGTCCAAAAGAGCGGTTTCGGAAGATCTGCTAGTTCCGCCTCCATCTTCGCATCAGTAAACATCTCAGGTAAAATCACTTTAAACCCTTTACTTTGTAAAAGATCAATCGTGTTTAAATTAACAAACGAATCATACAGGCAATAAGGATGCCCGATTAAACCAATAGCCCTCCCACTATTTTCTTTTGGCATAATACCATCCAAAAGTAGTCTCTCTGCTTCACTTGGTAAATAACCCTCCTGTAATAAACCTTGATAGGTTTTTAATATTTTTTTTGCCGCTTGTAAACCTTTTTTTACCCTTTTTCTTCCGTAAGCAGTAGATATCTCCTGTGGTAATGCTTTAATCGAACCCCAAGGGCAATTGTGATCACTCTTCCAAACAATTATTTGGTTTTCTCCAACTGCTTGCTTTGTCATCTCAGGAAGGCCCATAAATTTGGGACAAATGTATTCTTTCTTACTAATACTGACATATCTAGGGATAAGCAAGAGATCACACTGGGAGGTCAATTCAAGAGCATGGCCTAAAAAAATCTTGACAGGTAGACAAACCTCATCAACTGCCGCTTTTACACCAATATTCAAGCTATTTTTTCCGGTCGGCCCTGAAATAACTGGGGTAAGACCTATTTCTTGAAAGAAAACCTTCCAAGCTGGACCATACCAATAATATAGGAGCGCCCGAGGAATCCCGATTCTCATAACCTCACTCCTTAATTTTTAAAAAATATATCTATTCATCATCAAGCCCATGAAATTTAAGAATCTCCTTGATTGCCATTGTTGTAATATTTGCCCCATTTTCTACATCATCCGCCTTTTCCATCTTTCCTAGATCCCCAATACCAACAATAAATGGTATATCCATCCCATTAAGAACATCTACAGTATCTCCTTCTACTTTTACTCTACCAGTGGTTTCCGGGTTTCCTTCTTTATCCACTGGCCCATTAATAATTTTCCCTTCTCTAGTTATAGATAGATTAACACTTACTCCCTTAACCTGAACAGTATTTGAAGCTACAGCTATTACGCCTAATAATTGAAACCTTTGTTCTTGCACTAAGGCCTCCAAAATATTTTCCCCAGATCCTTTTCCTCTTTCTCCGGCATCATCTACCATAATTAAAACCGGATCTTTTGGGGTTTCCATAATTTTATCTTTTAATTCATCAATTGGAATGATCGATGGATTTCCTGCTGAAGTAGAAATGGTCCTTAAACCCAGTTTGTCACCGGCAATTTCAACTGCTTGCTTGGCTACTAGATCTCCATCAGTAATAATTATTATTCTTTTCTTATCCATCCATTTGCTTCCTTTGTATCTCGTTTTTAACTCCAGCAACCAACCTTCTAAGTCTGGGAAGCGAATTAATTATCCCCTTAGCAGCTAAAGGTTTTCCGATCCCACTTAACCTCATCTTTTTTGAGAGAAACCCACCTACTCTGGTCAAAATCCCAATTACAGATAAGGAATTTATCAGCAATATTTGGTCAGCCTTACCTAAGTCGTAAGCAAGGCTAATGATCGCCCGGCAACAAATTTGGGCCTGGCTATTCAGACCCAAAATAAAAATCTCGTTCCCAAATTCATCAGTTCCTAGAAAATGGGGTTTACCCCAATCTCCAGTTTCCGCCAAGTCAAATTCAGGAATCGCCATAATCTGTTCTTTACTTACCGGACCTGTGATGGGAATAGTACCAAGGTGAAGATGGGCAGCGATCACCGATGAGTGAGCTCTTCCATAGCAATGATAGATTATCTTCACGTTTCTAACCCCTTTTGTACTCTAGCCACCATTTCTCCGATTTTATTATATTCGAAGCTACTAATGCCCCAAAGCACCGGTATTTCTTCTTTTTTTCTCCTTTTTTCCATGACAAGATCAGAATTTACAAAAAGATATTTTGAGCGATCCTCTCCTAAAATTTTTAACGTTTCTTTCAGGGTTTTTATAACTAAATCTGGTTTTTTCCCCGTAGCCAAAAGATAAATCTCTTCACCTTTTTTCCCCCGGCCAACGTAGAGCAGGCAACCCAAATACCGTTTAGCAAAACCTTCTACAAAAGGAATGTTTTTATTCTGAACTAACCTAAACTCTACCAGGTTTTCAATTTTTTTGGGGAGAAAGCCAAGATGCATAGCAGCGGCCAATGGAGCATAAGGGTTATTTCCGATCCAGTGATATATTACCTTAAAACTTATCCCTCCCCGGGTGAATCTTGATCCTGATCACCTTCTGAGCCATCACCTGCTTTTATATCACCGGTAATTCCACCTAAAACATTTCCCCAGCCTCTGTTAAGTAGGAAGTAGATTATTCCACCCACTATTACTAATCCCATTATCCATAAAGCAGATTTGGCCGCACCACTACCTACAGTTCTACTACTGGCTGCCTGATTAGATAAAACTTCCTGAGCAGCAGAGGCAAAAATAGCTGCTCCTCTTTTTGCTTCTTCCTTACTATTAGTATGTGCACCCATCTCAACCAGAAGTAATCTAGGTGCTAAATCTTGGTTATACTTTCCATCACCGTAAAATATTCCTTTGACCAATCCTGGGTATTTTCTATCTACTACCGCCTTTACTTGATAAGCAAAAGCTTCATTTGATTTCCTGTTAGGATTCTGCCTTCCAATTACTAATTGAGCTTTAGTAACAGCAGTATTATTTACCTGATCAGCATACTCCTCCGGAGGTACTGCATCCCTGTGTAAATCAATCAAGGCAATTGGATTTTGTTTCAACAAATTTACTGCTGTTCTCCGCGAACGATCATAAGCCATAGCATCATGAGGATCATGGGGCGTTTTATCATGGATAATTGGTGTTCCCTTTTCCTTAAGTGTCTGAGCCAAGGTATCACCTACTTGAAAGATACCTCCATTCGCCTTTATACTAGAACGCCCATCACTAGGAACATAAGATTCATCCGAATGCGTATGGTAGATCGCAATTGCCCTGTTTTTCCCTTGGACATATTCTTCTCCCCTAATTAAAGTAGTAATTGTGTTTTTAATCTGAGATATAATAGAGGGAGAAGCAGCAGCTTCTAGATTGATTTTTTTTACAAACCGTAGATGGGCAGTATCTTCTTTAACCTCTTCAACTTGATACATCAGATTATCTTCCGACAGGTACTGATCTCCTTTTTTTACTTGATGAGCAGTACGGCAGATAATCCGGCCTTCCCCATCAATTAAGGTAAAATAGCCATCTGTTCTTTCCAACTCTCCCCAAACGGAATTAGCCAATAAAAATCCCAATAAAAGTATCACCATGACTAATACTTGTTTCCGCCGGTTTTTAACCATGATTATCTCCTCCTTCCCTTTGCTCCGAGTTTTCCTCCGAGTGTCCCGCAGGTACAGGCCCCCCTTGAATCCGCTCCCGGGTTTCTCCAATTAATTCAGCAAGCACAACGCCGATAATTCCCGCCAGAACTAGAGTATCCAGTACTCCCGCTCCCCCAATTCTGGTGGGTGAAGGTATTCCCCTAATTGCTGTCTCCAGAGCATGTGCAATATCAGTAAGTAAAACCCCAATTGTGGCCCCGATAAAAGCCAGTCTCCTGGAACGTCCAATTATATATGCAATTACACCAGCCAAAATCCCCCACAGGTATTGTGGTTCAATAAACCCAACATCTGTATCAAAATCATATATCTTTGATACCCCATAGAGTACAGCACCTACTAGTAAAGCACCAATAATCCCGCGAACCGTCTCTTTGGTAGTTCCGGCCTTTACTAAAACGTAAATACTAAGTGCCACCGGGATAATTGCTCCGCCTAAATTTATACTAACTGCGGGCGTTCCCCGATAAAGCGGAATATCGATAAAACTACCTACAATCATTGCACCTAAGACAATTAATGCTTGTTTATCATTAAGGTACAACCGATCTAAAACCTGCTGCGCTACACCTAAAAGAATCAATATTCCTGCCCCGATCAAAAGCACGACTCCAAAGTTCATTGATCTCCCTCCTATTTTCCAGAGATGAATACCAAGTCAAATTTTATTATACCTCCACTTTCAATTCCAATTCACAAAAGAAGTACATCTAATATACAAATAAAGTAAAAAACCACTATTAAAAATAGTGGTTTTTTTCCCCGGAATATGTCATAAAAGGCTCCCTTGATCGGGAGCCCAAATTTTATTTATTTATTTTCCAAACCCATCTTTTCAGCTAGCAATTCACCAAGATTAGAAGATAACGGTGTATCATCCATCCCCGGGATCTTGTCCTTTCCTGCTTCTGAAGTAAAACTAGCCTGTTCTTGGGCTTCCCGGAGACTTAAACCAATTCTTCTTTGCTCTGGTTCTACTTTTATAATTTTAGCTTTAACAATTTCGCCTACTTTTACAACTTCTTCTGGTTTCTCCACCCTTTTATTACTCAATTGTGAAATATGAATCAGTCCATCAATTCCTGGTTCCAAATTGACAAACGCACCAAAAGGTACAAGCCGGACAACCTTTCCCTCTACAATCTCATCAACCTTATATTTCTCTTCGGCTTTAGTCCACGGATGCGGAGAGAGTTGTTTTAGACTAAGGGATATTCTTCTTGCTTCATGGTCAACCTTAATAACAAGAACTTTAATCTCTTCTTCTTCCTTTAGTAGTTCAGAAGGATGGCGTAGACGGTTCCAGGATATTTCAGAAATATGAAGAAGCCCCTCAACCCCCTGGCCTATATCTATAAAGGCACCAAAAGGAACTAAGCGTGTAATAACACCAGTTCTAGTCTCCCCTTCTTTTAATTCACTATATACTTTATCTTCAATTTTCTTATATTCTTCAGCTAATACTTCTTTCCTGGAAAGAATCGCTCGGTGACGCTCAGGCTCAAAATCAATAATATAAAACTCTGATTCCAAACCAACTAAAGTATTCAGATCTTTCACAAAACCAAGGTCTGCTTGGGAGGCTGGAAGAAAAATTGTAATACCATATACATTAACCCTTAAACCACCCTTGACAGCCTGAATAATCTCTCCTTTTACTCTCTGGCGATTCTTAAAATCGTCCTCAAGCTTTGACCAAGCTACTACTTGGTCAGCACGTTTTTTAGAAAGAAAAGGCTTATCATCTTCTTCAGATTTAAGCACCATTGCTTTTATCTCATCTCCAACCTTTACTATTTCTTGGGCTGAAGATACTTTTTCCCCACTAAGTTCTGCTAAAGGGATCTCTAACTCCGATTTCCAACCTACATCAACAAAGGCTGCATCCTCCTCAACCAATACAACACGGCCCTCAACAATGCTTCCCTCATCTAAACGAGGAATCTCTTGGTTAAGATCGCTTACCTCACTTTCAACAGTCGCTTCTGAGTTTTCTACTTCATTTACCTCTGTTGCTTGCTCATTTTTAATCATATTTTCTTCCATAACTATACCTCCTGCAAATTTGCTTTCAGCCAGTTTACGACCTCAGAGATCTGTACTTGAGGAGTCGATGCTCCGGCTGTTACTCCAATTATTTCTTTACCACGAAACCAGTGGGGATTAATCTCCTCTATAGATTCTATATGATATGTTGGAATCATAGAAGTCCCGATCTCTGCCAGTTTACGGGTATTAGCAGAGTTTTTTCCTCCAACAACTAATAATATGTCACTTTTTTCAGCCAGTTCGTAGGCTTCAGATTGACGTTGGACAGTAGCATTACAAATAGTATTATAGAGTTTTAACTCTTTAATTAAAGGTAATACTACTCCCACCACCCGATTAAGATTCTCCTGCTTCTGAGTGGTCTGGCATACTACTCCTACTTTCGGACGAAAATCTTCCTTATTTAAAAGCTCAATATTCAAAGGATTTATAACTAAGGCACAACCAGAGACCGATTCAACTACCGCTTGCACTTCCGGATGCTCCGGATCTCCAACCACTACTACTTGATAACCATCACGTAAAAGCTCCTTTGCCAGATTCTGTTCTTGTTTTACAAACGGGCAGGTTGCATCTATAACTTTTAGACCTAATTTTTCAGCTTCTTTAAAAATTTGCGGGCCAGCACCATGGGAACGAATAAGCAAAACGCCTCCGCGCTCAGCTGAATTAAGATCATGAATAGTTTTTATTCCACGCTTCTCTAAATCCGAAACCACCCTTGGGTTATGGATCAAAGAACCTAATATATAGACAGGGCCTTTCTGCTTTTCTCGGCTCTCAAGTGCTATTTTTAAAGCTCTTTCCACCCCAAAACAAAAGCCTGCTTGTTTACCAACAATTATTTTCCCCATTTTCCTCCACCCTAAGCTCTTTAGGCATTTTCCCATAAATAAAGTAAACGAGAGTAAATCTCTGCCGTTCCTTTAACAATCATTTCTTTTTTTGATTCAGCCTGTTCAATACTGAAAGCCTCACCAATATATACTTTAATTTTAGGAAAGCGAAACAATTTAAGATTATTCGTACCCCGAATAATCATGGGTAAAACTTTCGCTCCTGATTCAGCAGCAAGTAAAGTTGCTCCCTGACGAATAGTATGAATTTTTCCATCTTTATATCTTGTTCCTTCCGGGAACATCCCTAGTACCTTCTGCTCTTTCAAAATCTGAAAAGCCGTTCTAAATGCAGAACGGTCACCTTTTCCTCTTTTTACTGGAAAAGCCCCTAGTTTTCTTATAATTTGGCCAAAAACCGGAATCCGAAAAAGCTCCTCTTTAGCCATAAAACAAACTTTCCTCTTTTGTAGACTACATCCCACAATAATCGGATCAATAAAATTAGCATGATTACTTACAACTATTACTCCACTTTCTAGAGGCAAGTGTTCTTCTCCATAAACCTTAAACCTGTAAAACACCTTAAGGTATAAATAAAGAATGCTCCGCACAATAATATACAGCACCTGGTTAGCCTCCTGCATTAAATAAGTAAAAGAATAAGGCGAAATCTAAATATTCGCCTGTTTCTAGCTTAATTCTAATTTCTGTTTAGATAAATTCACAATCTTTTCAGTCACTTGTTCAATACTTATTCCAGTGGTATCTATAATTATACTATCAGAAGCTGGTCTTAATGGCGAAATTTCCCTATTCGAGTCAAAATCATCACGTTCTTTTAAATCCTCTTTAATCTTCTCTTTCGAAACTTTAATTCCTTTTGCTTTCAGTTCCAACCATCGTCTTTGAGCTCTTTTCTCAAGGGAAGCTGTAAGAAATATCTTTAAATCAGCATTGGGAAGAACTACTGTTCCAATATCACGACCATCCATAACCACTCCACTTTTTGCACCTATTTCCCTTTGCCTTTGTACCAAGGCCTCTCTTACACCAGGAACCGACGACACTACAGAAACATTATTAGTAACCGCAAAAGAACGAATCTCCTCATTAATATTTTCACCATTCATAAACAAATGGTATGTTCCATCCGGCATCTGCGTAAACTTTAAATCAACCTGATTAGCCAGAACAGTTAATCTTTCTTGATCATCAAAGGGAATATTATCCTGTATTGCTTTTAAAGTAACAGCACGATACATTGCTCCGGTATCCAAGTATAGAATACCCAGTATTTTGGCGACTCTTCTGGCTACCGTACTTTTACCCGAACCAGCCGGCCCATCAATCGCTATTAAAACTCTACTCTTCATCTGTTGTACTAGTATTACACTCCTTTTTTCAATCCGCCTTACTCATCATTATCAATATTCTGTTCTGTATGTTCATCAATCGCTTTATGAACAACTCTTAAGGCTTCTATCAGGTTTTGCTCTAATTTTTCCAGAATTCCCTGTGCATACTGAGCGAGCTCAATCTCAACCTGTTGGCCATATTCATAAGCTTTAGACTTAATTGCCCGGCTCTCTTCCTCAGCTAATTTAATTAAATGATGTTCAGAAAGTAGTTTTTTAGCTTCCGCAATCGACTTGTTTTTGATATTTTCTGCTTCCTCTTCTGCCTGTTGCATAATTTTTTCTCTAGCCTTAATCAACTCTTGAGCCTCTTTTAACTCGGAAGGAAGAGTATTTCTCATCTTTTCTAAGACTTCAAGTGCCTCATCAGTAATGATTAAAGAACGTCCCATTATTTTCGGACTTCTCTTAATAATTTCTTCCAAACGACTAAGCATAAGCAAAAAATGGTTTTTAGTCATTATTACCCTCTCGTTTTCTCATCTTGCTTAATAAGGGCTCAAGGACTACCGGCGGAACTAGGCCTTCTGGATTTCCACCAAAATATACAATCTCTTTAATCATACTGGAACTAAGATAAGAATACTCATTTCCAGTCATCATAAACATAGTTTCAATACTAGGATCAAGCTTCTTATTGGTTAAAGCCATCTGAAACTCAACTTCAAAATCAGAAAGAGCCCTAAGGCCTTTAATAATAACTTTAGCTTTGCGAGATTTAGCATAATCTACTTGTAAACCAGTAAAAAAATCAACGCTTACATTATCAAGATGAGCTACAGCCGTTTCTATGAATTTAATTCGTTCTTCTACCGTAAATAACGGCTTTTTTTCAGGGTTCTTACCTACCGCAACTATAACTTGATCAAAAATTTCCGCAGCTCGCTGGATAATATCCAAATGTCCGTTGGTTACAGGGTCAAAACTGCCCGGGCATATGGCTACAACCATTAGTTATCAACTCCGTTTGTTTTATATTTCCAGAATTCCAAAGACACGTCGCCATATACCCTTTTATCAATCCTAATCAGTTTATCCAATTCCTCCGGCAAAAGATTGTATCTAGGAATCTCTAGTACAATTAGGCCGTCTTCAGATAGCGGTGTCAATTGTGAAATATTCTGTAATATTCTCAACCAAAGATTAGCTTTATAAGGTGGATCAATTAAAATAAGGTCATATTCCGCCTCTTCCTGGCTAAGCTTAGGTAAAATCCTAAAAACATCTGCCGGAAAGACTCTGACCTCCGTAGTTATATCAGAAAATCGCTGGAGATTATTTTTTAATACACGTAAACTTCGGTGATCCTGTTCTACAAAACAAACAGATCCGGCACCTCGGCTAATAGCCTCAATTCCTAGAGCCCCAGATCCCGCAAAAAGATCTAGCACCTTTCCATCAACAACAGTATCACCTAAAATATTAAACAATGCCTCTCTCACCATATCTGAAGTTGGCCTTAAACCCTGATGAGAAGGGCCCAATAACTTATGTCCGCAATATTTACCTCCGGTTACTCTCATTGCAACTCACTTTAATCTTTATTTGTAAGGTTATTATTCCACAAGTCTATTCAATAGAGAACATATAAAAGTACAAAGGTTGCCCTCCATAGTATAGCTCAACTTCTGCCCCAGGGAAAAGAGATTCTGCCTTTTCCAGGACATTTTGGGCCTCGCGTTCATTAACATCATGCCCATAATATATAGTAATAAAAGAATCCTCATTCTCAACAGAAGCTGAGAGCAGATCAAGAAGCACTTGGGTAGCATCTTTTCCAATGCATGTAATATCCCCATCTTTTAAGCCAATAATATCTCCCTCTTCGATACTTAAGCCATTATAAGAAGATTTTCTTACAGCAAAGGTTACTTCACCGGTAATTACTCCACTTAAAGCTCTAGTCATGGCTTCCTGGTTATTTACTAAACTCTCCATTGGACTATAAGACATCAGAGCTGCTACACCCTGGGGAATTGTTTTTGAGGGTACAACGGCTATCGGCATTTCAGTTAGTTCACCCACTTGTCCAGCCGTCATAATTACATTACTATTATTAGGAAGAATTATTACCTGTTTAGCTGGGATCTTCATTACTGCACGGTATAAATTCTCCGTACTGGGGTTCATTGTCTGTCCACCTTCAATAATCTCATCTACCCCTAGGCTCCGGAAAATATTTTGTAAACCTTCGCCCGGTACTACTGCTACAATTCCAATTTCTTTAGTAGCTTGCGGAGACTGATCCCGGCGCATTTTCTCCAGACGTTGCTGACTTTGCTCTGCCATATTGTCAATCTGGATCTCATACATATCTCCTAATCTTGCAGCATAATCTAGAATTAATCCGGGATTATTCGTATGAATATGGATCTTAACAGTATTTTCATCCCCTACCACCAGCATACTATCCCCATGCGGAGATAAATCCATTTTGATACTTTCTACTGAAAGTTCTTTCCCACGAAGGATAAACTCTGTACAGTATTGAAAAGAAATCTCTTCTAAATCAAGTTCACTATCAATAAAATTAGCAGCAGAAATAATTTCAGCTTTTTCTTCCTTGGGTTTACGTTTTTTAACTGGTTTACCTTTCAGTGCTTCCAGCATCCCAAGAAAAACAAAAATAACTCCTTTACCACCAGCATCAACTACTCCAGCCTGTTTCAGAGTGGGTAGCATCTCCGGAGTTTTCTCTAGAATTGTATCCGCGTGCTTATAAACCTTCTCTAAAAAACTAATCAGATCCGTTTCTTCTGCGTGAATCTGTGTAGCTTTCTCCCCTGCCTCACGGACTACAGTAAGGATTGTCCCTTCTACCGGCTTTCTCACTGCTTGATAAGCCAATGAAGAAGCTCCCTTAATTCCTTTAGTAATCTCAGGGATCCCTAATTTCCGCGCTTTACCTACTGCTTTGGCAAACCCCCGGAAAAACTGAGAAACAATTACGCCGGAGTTACCTCTGGCCCCCATTAATGCCCCTTGGGCAGCATGCTCTAAAATGTCCGGGACTTCGTCTGAAGCCTTTTCAGCTTCTCTTAAAGCTGCCTGGAAAGTCAGAGACATATTGGTTCCTGTATCTCCATCCGGAACAGGAAAGACGTTTAGATCATCCACCTCTTCCTTATGCTCAGTAAGAGTTTCAACGCCTGCAGCAAGTATTTCTTTTAATTTTGGTCCATCGATAAAATCAAGGCTCAATCCTTGACCCTCCCTACACTTTGCCGTTAATTCCCCGTGCGAACTCCCATCACATTAACATTTACCTTAGTAACGCTAAGTCCCAACTGACTTTCAATAGCGTATTTTACATTTTCAATTACATTATGGGCAACCTCATTGATTCTGGTTCCATACTCTATAATCACATACAGATCCAGAATAACCCGGTTGTTGTCAATCCGCACCTCAATTCCTTTTGTTAAATTTTCTTTGCCCAACAGAATTTCTGCGATGCCATCCTGTAGGCTACGGGACGACATCCCAACTAATCCAAAACACTCCAAAGCAGCAATACCTGCTACCATGGCAATGGCATCTGGGGCTACGTCAATAGTTCCCAAAGACTTTTGAGACTTGACGGAGAGGTTTCTCTCCACAGATTAGACCTCCTTTTTAGGTGTAAAATCTTAAACTATATTCGCTCTCTTTAGTTAAATTCCTGCTCTTTTCGGAAAAAACCGCAAAAACACGATCCTTCTTAGTTTAAGATACACCTTTTTCTCTATTCTTGGTTATTTTTCTCTTAACCTTTTTTAACTTCTTTTAAAAATCATAATTTCCTTCTTTCTATATTAGTATAATAAACCACTAACAGGAAATTTTACTTAGTATATTTAATTAATATTTACCCTAATAATCTTGCGGTACATTTCGTGTTATGGTAGAATTTACTCAGTATGGATTAAGCAAAGTTGGAGGTGTAATCAAAGTGTCTCTACGGTGCGATATTTGTAGTAAAAACCAACAGTCGGGTAATAAAATCAGTCACTCTAATACTAAAAGCAGACGGGTTTGGAAACCAAATATTAAAAGAACTAAAGCAATAGTTGATGGTTCTCCCAAAACTATTCGCGTTTGTACCCGCTGTTTACGTTCTGGTAGGGTACAAAGGGCTATCTAGCGCAAAAACTGTACCCTCAAAAAAAGGCCTTAATGGGTCTTTTTTGTTTGCTATGTTTTATGTTTAAGGAAGAAATTTTCTGTTAATTTCCTCAAATTATGGAGGTAATGCTTATGAGCCAGTATAATCGAATGAAACTATTTTCTGGTACAGCAAACCCTGCCCTAGCAGAGGAGATTGCTGCTTTTTTGGGAATTTCCCTTGGTGGAGTCCGCATCTCCCGTTTTGCTAATGGAGAAATCTATGTTCGTTTTGAAGAAAGCATCAGGGGTGTAGATGTTTTTGTTGTTCAGCCATTCTCCAATCCCGTTAATGAAACTTTAATGGAACTTTTAATAATGGTTGATGCTTTAAAACGAGCTTCAGCTGGAAGAATCACTGCTGTAATACCTTTTTATGCTTACGCTCGCCAAGAAAAGAAAACCGCTCCCCGAGAACCGATTACCGCTCGGATGGTTGCTGATATTCTTTCAACCGCTGGTGTAGATCGGATCGTAACTATGGACTTACACTCCCCTGCCATTCAGGGTTTCTTTAATATCCCTGTTGATCATCTTACCGCCTTACCTAAACTATCCCAATATATACAGGAGAAAAATATTGAAGATGGTGTGGTAATCGCTCCAGATGCCGGCAGTGTGAAAAAAGCGGAGAAACTTGCTGCCTATTTGCATCTACCTTTAGGAGTTATGTACAAAAAAAGACCATCCCCTAATGTAGCGGAAATGTCTTTCTTTATTGGTGAAGTAAAAGGAAAAACACCCATTATAATTGATGATATGATTGATACTGCAGGCAGTCTAATTCAGGTCATCAAAGCTTTAGAAGAAAGAGACGCCAAAGCTAGCTATATCCTAGCAACACACGGAATTTTTTCACCGCCAGCTCTGGAACGTTTAAGCCGTCCTAACATTAAAGAGCTTATAGTCTGTAATACTCTGCCAGTTTCTGAAAATGCAAATCTTCCTAAGTTGAAGGTTCTTTCAATCGCACCCTTATTAGGAGATGCTATTCGCCGCATCCATCAGAATATATCTGTCAGTGCTCTTTTTAATTAATGTTAACGAAACTTTTGATACCCGATATTAAACTGTTAGCTGGTTGCTCGATTGAAAGTTTGCCGATGTTAGTTAGGAATAAATATCGTTATTTTCATCTTTTTATGCAATTTAAGGCTTCTCGATTCACCTAGCATTAGACTAAATGTTCTCATAAGTCCATGTGAACTAATATGCATAGCTAAGTTTCAAACAACAAAATACAAGCATCTAGCTTCCAGTTGTTACAATCTCCGGAAACATGTATTAAACAAGTAACAAGTCACGAACATTCGAGGCATTAACCAATAATCAGTCTTCCTTTGTCCGGGGAAGATTGATTATTGGTTGCCCACCAAAATAGACCTGCGGTACTTCACCCATTATTATAGCTTCCGTTAGTGGCACTTCTGCTCTAATCTGAACATTAGACTGGAGTAAAGGCACGATAATTCGAACCGTAGTTTTAACTTCCAGATATATTTTATGTCTTGTCTGATTAATCCCAGCTTCTTCAAAAAGGTCGTAAACCTTACTTTCTACTGTACCAACAGGAACAATGACAATAGGTATATCCGGCCCACTCCCAGCTAAAATCTGGCTTCCTAAAAGCTGTCCTAAGGGGATATAAATCTTATCTCGGGTGTTTTTCATTAGTTGTTGAACAGCAATTGTAGCATCAGAAGCGATTCGGTTGATCTCTCCCGTATTTGGTTGCATTAAAACAACCCGTCCCCTATTATCAACCTTGATTGCAATTAAATCTTCATAATGAATATTCTTTGCTACTTTCTCTTGAATAGCCTGATTGATAGAGGTTGTAGCTACTACTCTTGCTCTGGCTTCCGCCTTAGCTTGGATTGTAGGACGTAATCTGTAATCAGCAAAGAGGAATCCTCCACATAAACATAGAATAAATAAAATTGATATAAATGAGAATTTCCATCGAGGAAAAGATGGGAAAACCAACCTTCTCCTTTTCCTTGTTAATCGCATTCGCATTAGATCACCACCATTATTTACATTAATATATATTTTTAGAAATTGCATATTTCAATTCTTATAAATTGTGCTTCAATTAGTCAATTAATTATGCAATTCTTAAATTATAAAGCACTCTTACTTTAAGGAATTTCATAATTCGTTGATTTAAGATTTGACCACAATATATTGATATTCCCACTAGTAATTGTCTAATTAAATTAGACAATTACCTCGAATTAAAGTTAAACACTATATATTATGGTCAAATAGATGCCGTAGGTAATTATGCAATTCCCTCACTTATATATTTATGTACTATATAAAGGATTTACCCACAAAAGGGAGGAAATTTCATGAGAAAACAATGGGCTCCTTTTGGATTAACCTGGCCATTAATTGCTATCGTTTTAATTTCCGGACTTTTACTAGGCATTATTGCCGGACTGATCTTTGGTTCAAGGATACCTGACAATCCCCCGGCACCAGTAGAGGCTACCATAATATACGATTGCAATGAAGAAGTTATTGACCGTCTATTTCAAGAGAACCGGATCCCGGTCGAATTTGACCAGATACCACAGATGATGAAAAATGCGATCATTGCCATCGAAGATCCCGACTTTTATAAGCACCACGGAATTAAAGTTAAAGCTATTGTCCGTGCTATGTGGGTTAATCTTATAGCCTGGGATTTTGTACAAGGTGGCAGCACCATAACTCAACAATATGCGAAAGTCTCACTTTTAACACATAAAAAGACCATTACCCGAAAGGTTAAAGAATGGATATATGCCATTAACCTCGAACGAAACCTTTCAAAAGACGAGATTCTAGAACGCTACTTAAATTACATCTGTTTCGGGAACGGAGTTTATGGGATCGAAGCTGCTGCCCAACTCTATTTTGATAAACATATCTGGGAACTGGAACTTCACCAATTTGCCCTACTTGCGGGAATTATTCGGAGTCCGGAAAATTACTCGCCTTTTAAGTATCCCGAAGTCGCTCAGAAACGCCGAGCAATAGTTCTAAACAAAATGGAGGAATTTAAATTCATAACCCCAGAGGAGGCCGACCGTGCCAAAAAAGCTCCTTTAGATGTTGCTGGCAAAAAGTCTAGAAGAAGAAAAGCTCCCTTCTTTGTTGACCATATTATTCAAGAATTAACTCTGAAGAATAAAATTTTGGATGAAGAAGATTTATATACTCGTGGTTATCGGATTTATACAACTCTTGATCTACGGATGCAGAATATTGCAGAAGAAGCCATTGCTGACCTGCCCGCTAGTGAGCCAGATAAAAACAATGTTATCCAACCACAAATAGCCTTGGTAGCCCTAGATCCCACCAATGGTTACATAAAAGCGATGATTGGTGGACGTGATTGGCAAACCACTCAATTAAATAGAGCCACAAAAGCATACCGGCAACCAGGTTCTTGTATGAAACCATTTGTTTATACTACAGCAATTGATAGTCATAAATTTACCCCCTCAACTATTGTTGTAGATGAAGCAATTGAATATCCTAATGGTGATGCCGAACCCTGGATCCCACGAAACTTTAGTAAAACATTTCAGGGGCCTGTTCAACTTAGATCTGCTTTAGAAAGATCACTAAATACTATCTCTGTTAAGTTAGTTGACCAGTTAGGTGTTAGTACAGTCTTTAAAACAGCACAAAAAATGGGGTTAACCAGCCTGATTTCAACGGGGGAATTTAATGATATGGCACTCTCTCCCTTAGCACTAGGCGGTTTGACCAAAGGAGTTACACCGCTTGAACTAACTGCTGCCTATACTCCGCTGGCCAATAAAGGAATCTATTCTGAACCAATGGCAATATTAAAGGTTACTGACAGCCAAGGACGGATTCTTCTAGAAAACACCCCTAAACGTAAAGTAGTACTTAGAGAATCCGTAGCCTATCTGGTAACAGATATGCTCAAGGGCGTAATTGAAAGGGGAACCGGACGGCGGGCTCAAATTGGACGGCCAGCCGCTGGAAAAACAGGAACTACTGATGAAGATACCAATGCCTGGTTTGTTGGTTATACCCCTAATCTAATGGCAGGGGTCTGGATTGGTAATGATAGTCAGGCTCAGCCCCTAATTATCAATGGTACTAAAATAACCAGCGGTAATGCTGCTCAAATTTGGGGCAACTTTACCCGCCGTGCCCTAGAAAACAAACCCATTACCGATTTTGTCCCACCGACAACTGGGATTACCTTTGATACTAAGATCTGTTCAGAAACAGGTTTTTTGGCTACACCATACTGTACAGAGCCAACTGTAGAACTTTTTATTACAGGTACCGAACCAACTGAGTCCTGTCCTATACATTTTGCCCCGGATCTGGGAAGTAAAATCAGTCTCCAAATATGTCTAGACTCCGGAGCACTAGCAACAGATTTCTGTCCGCCCGAACGAGTTATTACTAAGACCTATTGGGCAGTAACAGGGACTGAGATTAACGACAATACTCCCATGCCAACCGAGAATTGTCAATTCCATGGTAAAAGTGAAGATGAGATTGTAGTAGATGTTTGTACCGAATCAGGCCTCCTAGCTACTCCGTTCTGTCCCTCAGAGTGCATTGAAACTATCTCCTTTACACCAGGTGAGGGACCAACACTTCCCTGTAATATTCACTCGGGACGTAATCGAAGAATGCGATAATAAAAAAGCCCCAGCCTATTAGCAAGGCCGGGGCTTTTTTGCCACACCTTTTCTTATTTATACTCAAAATTCGGGGCTAGCATCTTACAACAATAATCAAAAAGAGCGCCCTCAAAATAAACGACATTCCGGTTTAAAAAACCCATATCCATTAAAGTAAAATAATCTGGAGATAAAACTGAAAGAACAATAGGCATATCCTTTTCCTGATCCTCCTTCAAGCAGAGAATCAGGTGGAAAAGTGGTTGATATCCTTTCTCTAGCAAAAGAGTATTCAACTCGTTACTTTCCTCGACCTTCTCCGACAAGGTAAGGCAAGATAAAAGTTCTGTCTTAGCCTCGTCCGCAATCCTCAACATTTTTTCGGAATCAGGATCAAAAGTATCCTCCGCATGGTACAAATATATTTCACTAGCCTTTTCCACCATCATTATCAGATTTGATTTTGTCTCTAGAGTATGTCGGAAAATCCGATACAACTTCCCGATCTTCATCTCTCCTTCCTCGCTCTCCAAGAAATACTCACCCAATTGAAAACGGTCGGAAATAGAGAAGTATTCTTCACTCCCATCGCGAAAATAAATATAGCCACTAATCCGATCCTGATTTGGAATATACCGGCTTGGGTAGGATTTAGACTCCCTGATCACCTTGCAAACTTGAAATAACACCTCCGGATCCTCTAAAATTACCCGTCCCCAGCGGTAATTATCGATCTCTACTCTAATCGGGGTGTTTTTTTCAATCAATTTAAAAACCTCGGCACTATCATCCACAATTACAATCTCATTAGTCGCAATGTTTAAATCCCGATAATTAAATAATCCCAAGAATAATAAGCTAATACAAAGGATAAACCCTAAAATAACCAATGAATAACGCACCAATAATTACCTCCGTTATTCCAAATTGAAAAGAATAAAGACGGTAGTCCCTCCATGCTCAGAAGTTCTAATCAGAAGCCTTCCTCCGTGAAGTTCCATAATTTTATCAGAAATTGGCAATCCAAATCCGTGCCCGCTTTGAGTATTTACTGTATCAAAATTAAACCCAGAGAACCTTTCCCTAATCCGTTCTAACCATTCAGCTGAAATTCCTTGACCATAATCGCGGATTGAAACCACAACCTTCTTATTTTGCCGGTATAAACGAATATCAACTTTCTCAGTCTTACTATGGTTAATAGCATTATCTATTATATTTAGAATAACCTCTTTAATTTTATCCCGATCAATTTTTAAGATAACAGGTTTTTCTGAATAAAGGTTTAATTCTATCCCATATTTACCCGCTTTATACCTCATAATCTCGATACTCTCTCTCAGCAATTGATCAAGATCAGTATCTCTCTTTTCCAGTTCCATACTATACGTATTTAATTTCGAATAACGAAGAATATCATTAACCATCCTTAGAAGCCTGCGGCTTTCATTAGTAATGTACTTTAAACATTCATCCCGCTCTTTATTGGAATCCATTTTGTTGAGAAGATCAGCATAACCAATAATAGTAGTTAAAGGAGTCCGGAATTCGTGTGTCATGTAATTAAAGAAATCCTTCTGTTTGTTCTGTTCTGTCTTTAAATTCTCAATAAGTTCATTAAGTTTAGCCGCCATTTTAGTAAAAGATAAGGCCAGTTCCTCAACTTCATCGCCACTATTAATCTTAAAATTATCTGAAAACCGGCCATCAGCAAAATCCTGCACCGCTAATTGAAGTTTAGTCAAAGGGGTTACTATCTGTCCGGTAAAAAATGAAAGCAAAACACCAAGCACCAACAGAACAACTAAACAAACAATTGAAAGAACGATTAGGAGACGATCTCTGAAAACATCTTCATCATGTAAGGGATAAGTAAGCCTCATTACTCCAACTAGTTTTTGATCGCAATAAAAAGGAAAGCTAATTAGAAAAAAGCGATCCCTATTCTCTTTTTTAATCCAATAGTTTTTCTTATTTTCGGCCGCCAGTTGAATTCCAGAATCACTAATAAAGCATTGTCGATCATTCTCACTCAACTCTTGATGAGAATCTACATAGATACTACCTTGAAGATAAAGAATCTGACTTCTAAGCCTAACCATTCTACTCAGATCGTGATTTAAAAAATAAAGTTCTTTTTCCGAAAGCGTATCTTTCCGATTACTAGACAAATACTGGTTCAGGTAGACTTGAAGGATATAACTATCATTTAGTAGTGTTTTTTTTACATTAAGCAGTTTATACCGGTCAATAGTAAAGACAGTAAATAAGATAATCAGAATTAATACTGGCATAATAATCAGTAGGCTCATCCTAAGAAACTTAGCTTTAATTGTTGTTCTCATTTCTCTACATCCAATTGATAGCCAATTCCGTAAATCGTCTTGATACTCTCTTTGTATCTCCCCAACGCGTGTTAGTATATAAATAGTGCAAGTCAAACTTGGACAGATCCTCTTAAAAATTATAGACTAAGATTAGGAGGATGAAATCAATGTCCAACAAAAAAAAGAGATATTCAAAACAATTTAAACTAGATGCGGTGACCTATGCCCAGGAGCATCCACACCTTAGCAATAACAGTATTGCCTCAAATTTAGGTATCTCCGCTAGCACCTTAGGCAAGTGGATAAAAAAAGCTGAAGAAGGAGCCGAAATACATCGCGGTTCAGGGAACTACAGTTCCGATGAGGCTAAAGAAATTGCCAGACTTCGTAAAGAACTTAGAGATACAAAGGATGCCTTAAATATATTAAAAAAAGCAATCAGCATTCTGGGCAACTGAAAGAGCACCTTTTTTCGCAAACGGCCTCAATGGAAAAGGAACTTAAGCGAAAAGGTAAGCGCCGCCTCAATATCAGCGGAGTGCTGCAGATTCTAGGCGTTTCACGAAGCGGTTATAATAGCTTTAAGAAAAGAGAATCGGAATCAAAAATGTCACGAGCAGATTATATCAAACAGTTAATTCTAGAGATCTACTTTAAATCCAAAAGGATCTATGGTGCTCCTAAAATAACCATGGAGCTTAGAAAGCAAGGTATAAAAATTGCTGAAAGAACCGTTGGGAAATATATGCGTGAATTGGGTATTAAAGCCCATTATATCAAAACGCCTAGAGTCCCTTATGCTAACCCGGATTTTGATATTGATCTCAAGAACTTACTTCAAGAGCGGTTTAATCCCGAAAATCCCAACGCAGTCTGGTGTACAGATATTACCTATATAAAAACTGATGATGGGTTTGTATATTTAACTAGTATCATGGACTTGTTTTCCAGAAAAATCATTGCTTGGAGGCTATCAGATTCCCTTGAGGCAAAATGGGTAGTGGAATGCATAGAGGAAGCAAAGAGATACCGGCTTATCGCAGAACCCCTGATTGTTCATTCTGATCGAGGTTCACAATATATCTCTGAGGCTTACCTTGAGGCTCTAGGCGAGCTAAAGCCAAGCTATTCCCGGAAAGCTAGCCCATGGCAAAACGCTTGTATTGAATCATTTCATGCATTGATTAAGCGTGAATGGCTCTATAGCTTTGAAATCCGGGATTTTGAACATGCCTACAAACTGGTTTTTGAGTATATTGAAGCTTTTTATAATACCGTAAGAAGTCACAGTCATTGCGGTTATCTGTCCCCGGCCGAATATGAAGAGTATTATCACAAGAAATTACAAGGAATTTCAAAAAAGGCAGCATAAAATTAGGATTTGTTCGAGTTTAAGTTGTACTTTCTATTGACATAGTACCCCAACTTTTTACGAAGCCTTTGAATATGCATATCTACAGTCCTGGTATCACCATAATAGTCAAAACCCCATACCAAATCTAATAACTCCTCGCGAGTAAAAACTCTCTTATCATTCTCCATAAAAAGCCGGATCAGTTCAAATTCCGTTGGAGTTAATGCCACCTTTTTATCCTCAACGTAAAAGGAACGTTGATTTAATATCAACCGGAACGGGCCTAGTTTTAGCTCCTGGTCTCGTCCATTTTTATTATTGACCCTTCTAAGCACCGCTCGGATCCTTAAGATTAGCTCCCGGTTATCAAAAGGTTTTGTGATATAATCATCGCCACCCAATTCGAGTCCTAATAACCGGTCTTGTAATGAAGTTCTTGCAGTCAAAAAAATAACCGGAATATTCCACTCTTTGATACGGCTTTGCAATTCAAAGCCATTAATCCCAGGCAGCATAATATCGAGCAGAATTAGATCCGGTCTATCTTTATCCATCACCTTCAGTGCCGACTCAGCATCCGAAAAAAGAGCCGTCTCAAAACCCTCTAGATGTAAATTAATTCTAATCAGATTAGCAATGGCCTTATCATCTTCGATGATGAACACTTTCAATTAAAACACTCCCTAGCGGTTCCTTCGGACAATTCTTTCCTCCCAAACCTTTAGGTACTCTGTTTTTAATTTTGCGGCCAAGTAAAAATCATAATCCATATTAATTGGAATTTCCGCTAAAGGCCTGGTAGCCAAAGGAATCGGCACATCATACCGTGTAGAGATCCGTTCTGTTAGGTTGGTATGCAATCGGCCAGCCTCTTTATCCGTCATGAAATCTAGAAAGGCTCTGGCTGCTTTAGAGTTTGGACCATTTTTTATCATCGAAACACATCCAATCTCCCAGCCTGCTCCCTCTGGAACCACAGAAGAAAGATTAAATCCAAATTTCTTCATCAATAATTGGTCATGAATAAAATTCAGCCCAATGAGATACTCACCGGTCGCTGTTTTTTGTGCTACAGTAAACCCGCTCTTTACATATTGGCCCACATTGTGATTAAGCTTCTCAAAATAGGTACAAGCCTCTTCCTCTCCCCATAATTGAATCAGTGAGGCCAAAAGAGTATAAGCAGTACCTGAAGTTTTGGGATCAGGCATGATAATCTCATTCTTAAAAGCCGGGTTAAGAAGCGCCTTAAAATTATCCGGTTTTTTTATCCCCTTCCCGGAAAACTCTTTTTTCCAACGGTTCTCATTAATAGCAATCGCAATCGGCCCTAAATAGATACCAGTCCAACATCGGTCAGGGCTTTTGAATTTTTCTGGTATTACAGCAGCAGCTGGAGGAGCGTATTTCTCCAGCAGTCCCCGGTTAGCTAAAAATTGATGGGCATCAGCCGGCCCACCAAGAATAATATCAGCTCGGGGATGCGAAGCCTCCTTAATTACTCTTGTTACCACTTCTCCTGAAGGCATCCGCAAATAAGTATAATTCACGTTCGTCTTCTCATGAAAAAGATCTAATAACCGGCGTCCTTCCTCCTCATGAAACACAATATATACAACCAAGCTTTCTCCGGTCAGATCCGGATACCCGTCCCCAGTAACACTAAGACCAAAAATTAACAAAGTCAAACCAAGCAGAAGAACTACAGATACTCTTGGCTTCATGACAAAGTCTCCTCTTTGTTTAGATAAGAAATTGCTTAATTGAAGGAATTGCATTAAGAGGTTATCCACGCTAAATGTGTTGTTACCTAAATTTTAGTTAAATATAGAACAACTTGAAACTACGCAATTTCTCAAGATCTTTATATATAGATATTGGCTATTTATAAAGAATTTCCTTCCTTACTTAACACCTATACTCTGACTTTAAAACTAAACCTTGAATAGAAAGTAATTCCTAAACAGCCTTAAGAGAAAACATAAAGCCAAGAGTTATGAAATTTTAGAAATTTTACGGTTTAATCCCCCCCTTATTAAGAATTACTAATTCTTTTTTTAAGGCTTCAGGAGTAGTAAAAAGAATTGCTTTAATCCCTAAAGTATTGGCAGCAAAAATATTTTCTTCAGTATCATCAATAAAAACAGTTTCAGCCGGTAATGCTTTTTCTTTATCAAGAATATACCGATAAAAATCAGGATTGGGTTTAGAAATACCAATCCGATTCGAGGCATAAACCGTATGAAATATTTGATAATCGCCTCGATTCCGGTGATACTTAAAATGTGGTTCCAAAGTGTTAGTACCACAAACCACCCTCGCCTGCCTTTTTAATTTCCTAATTATCTCCACGACCTCACAATTAAGCTTTGGAGCAAAGTATTTACCAAAAAGCTCCTCACGTACCTTAGAACCATAGTCTTTGGAAAACTCTGCCCAAAACTCCATAGTATCAATCATTCCATTAGAGAGAAGAAGGTAATTCTCTCCTGCAATTTCGTAAAATTTTTCAATTGAAATCCTAAGTTCTTTTACGATTTGAGGAAAAACATCAAAGTCCTTAACTACAACTCCTCCCATATCAAAAATGTATAACATAATTTCTTGCTCCTTAAAACTCAGCCTTTGTTTGACCTAATCGAAAATCCTTTCTACCAATCTTATCAGGTATACGTTGGAATAATTAAAATCAGAGTCATATAGCTTCAACCCTTAATTGATGAATAAAGTGTACTATTAATAAAGTACTTAGACATCGTTGAAAACAAAATAAACATCGGAATACTGGCAATAACTGCAATCGCCATCATAATCCCCTCATCCGTATGAGTCTCCGCCATATACTTCGTTATATATTGAGGTATAGTTTTCATTTCTTCACTTTGAACCACCATTAACGGCCAGAGAAGATTATCCCATTGTGACCTGAAGGTTAAGATAGCCAACGTAGCTATAGCTGGCCCACAGTTAGGAAGAACTATACGGTTAAAGATAAAAATCTCACCTCCACCATCAATTCTAGCGGCATCCAAAATCTCATCGGGAAAAGTAATCAAAAACTGTCGCATCATAAATACACCAAACGCTGTAGTTAGAAATGGTAGAATTAATCCTAAATAGGTATTTTGGATCCTCATTTTCATCGCTACCATATACAAAGGGATCATAATAACTTCAAATGGAATCATCATTGTAGCCATCATTACAATAAAGACCATATTTCTTCCCTTAAATTTGAACTTAGCCAAGCCATAACCTGACAGTGCCGATAAAATAACTGTTGTAAAAGTCACGGTTGAAGAAACAATAAGTGAATTTAAAATGTTCCGTAGAAACAAAAAGGAACCATCCGCCCCCCTAAGGCCGAACCAATAATTCTGCCATTGGAAGGTCTTGGAAATCCACGGATAAGGTAATTTCATAATCTCCGTCGCTGGCATAATTGAAGCAGTAATCATAAACAGCAATGGTACTATAATAAACATAGCAAATACCAATAAAAAAGACCAAATTAATACATCCCAGATCCGCAGTGGGGATATTCTTATATTGTTCATGGGAACCCTCCTTTAGTCCTAGCCCAAATCTATTACATCTGAGAAATTACATAATTAACTTAATTAAGGATCGATATAGGAATTAAGGTATTGTAGTTAAATATAATTAATTGTATTATGCAATTTCTTACTCTTGGTATTGACTTTTAAGTACATCTGTTACATTTTACATATAAGTTACATCATCACTTTTGGAGATTTTAAACTGGAACCAAGTAAGAACAATCATAATCAGAAAAAGGATCATGCTCATCGCACTAGCCCTACCGATCCGATGATCTCGAATAGCAGTATTGTATATATTTAAGGTTATAACATTAATCGGTTTTGTTGGTGCACCCGCTGTGGTAAAAAGATACTGAGTACTAAAAGTCTTTAGGCATTGAATCATCGCCATCACTGAAACTAAAAGAGTGGTCGGCTTAATCAACGGAAAAGTGATGCACCAAAAATCTTGCCAGCGGCTAGCTCCGTCAATCTCTGCCGCTTCATGAATACTTATCGGAATACTACCTATCCCGGCAACAAAAATTATAGTAAAATAACCAATATATTTCCAGAAATAAACAATAATTGTAGATAATCTTAACATATTTGAAGCAGCTAACCATTTATGATCGATTCCTGGCGACTGACAGATAAAATTTAAAGTCTGATTAGCAAGGCCACGGGGATCAAAAATTAAAAGCCAAATTAAAGCCGCTACCACTGAAGATAATAAAGCAGGAGAATAATAAAGCATCTGTAATAGGGTCTTCAGCTTTTTTCTGGAAATAATAAAAGCGGCCAAAATCAGACTAAAAACCAGAAGCAGCAAGAAAGTTCCTAAAGTGAAAAGAGCTGTATCCTTCATTGAATTCCAAAAATCTGCAGATTTAAAAAGATAAGTATAATTTTTAACACCAATAAATTTTGGCGGATTTAATGACAGAAGATCCTTTTTAGTTAAACCCATGTAAAATGCGTTGAACATCGGATAAAAACTGAAAACCATAAAAAAGAGAAGCGTTGGTGCAACAAAGATCCACCCCCAGCGAGCTTTTTTCCGTTCCATACTCCAATTTTTTCGCCTTTTCCCGTCATCAGTAAAATCATTTTTCTTCCTAATAATTCTTTCCGGCACTGTACTCACTCCCTTAGAAATCACTACCATTAAACAGTCGGCTCGGGTCTATCTTTCTAATTTCTTGGAAAGCCTGTTTCATGGTGATTAGCAACCTATACTCTACCTTATAAGGAAGTCCGGGCCTTACGGCCCAGACTTTTTAACTGCTTTTTCCTTATTCTTCGTCAAGTACTTCCTGAATGTTTCGTTTTAAAGTTTTCAAGGCCTCTTCAGTCTTAGTCCCGGAAAGCATAACCGCTTCGATTGCTTCCCTAATATATTGCTCAAACTGGTAACCATTCTGATGAAGGAAAACTGCTTTGGATCTTTCCATATCATCCATAAATACATCAGTGTAAGGCAATTCTTTGAAAAACTCCGAATTGACCAGGTTTTTCCTGGGCTGAATCAAGTTAACTTCAGTTAAGTATTCCATGGGATGATCCAGCATGTATTTTATAAATTCCCAAGCAATTTTCTGTTTTTTCTTAGGAATCGAGTCATTAACCATAAGATAATGACCGTAAAACGCACAACCCTGATTTTCGACTGCATCTTCAAATACTGGGAAAGGTACAACCATCCATTCACCACTATCAAAAAATTCGGGGTTATCATTCTTCAACCGGCCTTCTTGGTAAAAGCCACTTAGACACATAGCAATATCATTATTATCTTTATCAAAAATCTTCCGAGCGTTAATATAAGTCGGGCTTCCCAAATTACGACCGTGAGGCCCCCACTCCTTCATGAAGTTAAGAGCTTTAATCCAAGCCTGGTCATTTACAATTGCCGTTTTTCCGTCAGCACTGATTAAATCGCCTCCCAACTGCTGCACCATGGGGAGGAAAGAAACCAAATAATAGGGATAACGGAAGTCAAATCCCCGGCGGATTAAGATTTCACCATTTCTAAGCACTAACTTTTCAGAGACATCAGCCATCTCTTCCCAGGTCTTCGGATAATCCTTTTCCGGATCCAATCCGACGCTTCTAAAGATCTTCTTGTTGATAAAGATACACCAGTTAGTGAGCTCTAAAGGCAGCCCATAGATCTTACCGTTCATTGTAACGGGTTCAAAGGTATTAGCCGCATAATCATCCTTCAATGCCGCTAAACTTTTATAGCCCAAAGCCCGATAATCAACAGGAGCAACACGTTTATTACAAATATACCCGTATTCCTGTTCAATCGGAAGGTTAAAGATATCCGGGCCATTATTAGCCGCGAATGCCGTAAGAACAATGTCTCCCATCTTACTTGCTTCATTGACTACCCTTTTGATCTCAACATTCGGATGTAGTTTTTCAAATTCAGCTATGTATTTATCTTCGATTCTAGTCCGGTTATCATCGGTGTGTGTCCAATAATTGATCACCGTCTTTTTTGCTGCTAAACCCTGAAACGGGAAAACCAAAAGTATGAGCAGTAATAACAAATACCAACCTTTTTTCACTATGTATCCCTCCTATAATTTTTCAGAGATCTGAAAATCTCTTACTTTTATTTTAAATGATAATAGTCATAAAACTATCTATAACTTGTAACTTAAGTGTAACATTATGCAGAAATTCCCCTTTCAACTACCACCTTGTTCACTATTTAAGAGTCTTAGTACCTGAGAGAATTGCATAATATCCATTCGACCACAATATATAGTGTAATTCCCTAATATAAGAGCACCTAAGCTTTAATCTTAAAATCATTGCTGCTTCTTAAATAAAAAATCAGCTCACAAAGCAAATTAGGAAATTTCTTTGTGAGCTGAAGAAAATGCATAATTATCTCCGGCATCCTTTAATCACAGTTTAATATCTCATCTATCTTTTTCAATTCTTCAGGGTCGAAAGATAAGCTATTCACAACACCAACGCAATCCTCAACCTGTGATGATTTACTGGCGCCAATCAAGACAGAAGTAACTCTTCCACTCCTGAGTACCCAAGCTAGAGCCATCTGAGCCAAAGTCTGCCCCCTCTCAACAGCTAATGCATTTAAGGCAGAAAGCTTAACTCGTAGTTCCTCTGTGATCTCATCCGGTTTTAAAAAGGCACTCGGCCCGGCCGCTCTTGAGTCTGCCGGAATCCCTGTAAGATATCTATTAGTAAGAAGCCCCTTCGCCAACGGAGAAAAGGCAATACATCCTACCTCTTCCTCTTCTAGTACCGATAATAAACCATCCTCCACCCACCGGTCAAGCATTGAATACCGTGCTTGATGTATCAAACAGGGAGTCCCTAATTCTTTGAGAATTTTAATCGCTTTTTGCGCTTCCTCTGCCTTATAATTAGAGATACCCACATATAGCGCCTTGCCTTGCCGGGCAATTAAATCCAAAGCCCCCATGGTTTCCTCCAATGGCGTCTCTGGATCCGGGCGGTGGTGATAGAAAATATCTACATAATCTAGGCCCATTCGCTTGAGACTCTGATCTAAACTTGCTATTAGATACTTCTTCGAACCCCAATCACCGTAAGGGCCTGGCCACATTGTATATCCAGCTTTAGTCGAGATCACCATTTCATCCCGGTAACCCTGAAAATCTGTTTTTAATATTCGTCCAAAATTCTCTTCCGCCGCTCCTGGCGGTGGCCCATAATTATTTGCTAAATCAAAGTGGGTAATACCCAAATCAAAAGCACGCCTGGCAATTTCCCGACTATTCTCATAAAATGTAACCCCGCCAAAATTATGCCACAGGCCTAAAGAGACTATTGGTAACTTAAGCCCGCTCCTTCCGCAACGATTGTACTTCATTCCCGAGTACCTCTCAAGATTTGGCGTATACTTCATCACTGAAACACCTTCCTTTAGAAAATGTAATTTAATATATCACCCTAAGAATTTCAATTCAATATCACAGAATCACAGACGTTCACAACTTCCTACAGATTCACAAAACCAGAATAATCTATCTCTTAATTTAACTTATTTGTTAGCAACCGTTTAAAAGCTTCCAAAAATCTTTGGTCATCCTTTTTATTTCTTGCCGCCGGGCCCCGCGTCCGACCTCCCCTTCGCCGGTATTCAGCTTTCATATATCTTTCCTCAAGCAGAAAATCAATTGTTTCTGGATTGAAGATTCTCCCTTTTGGATCAATAGTTGCAGCACCTTTACCACAAGCAACTGCAGCCACACCCCAATCCTGTGTTACTACAATATCTCCTTTTTCTGCCCTATTGAGCAAAGCAATATCCGCCGCCTGGTCTTCATCACCTACAATAAGATGATTTTCGTCCGCATAAAAATGATTAAAAGATGAAACCGTAAGAATTTGATATCCATGTTCCGGTTGTAATCGCTTAATGATCCCCATTACACCTCGGGGACAAGCATCCGCATCAATTAATACTTTCATAATTCCCTCTCCTTTGCCAGGGCTTATTTTCTAAGTAGTCGCTCACGCTGGCTACCGCCCGCGCACATGAAATGATGAAAATACAACTCCCATCTAATTTTATCCTTTTTCGGATCACAGTGACTATTCTTTAAAAATGATTTTATAGATAACGGAGCCTTAGAAGATCCAGCATTAACTCTGTTGTTTTTTTTAAGTAGCATAAGGTTATCTTTTTTAACTCCGCCCCTTGACACTGTCTGAATAAAACTATTTTGTGTTTATCTAAAAGAGTACTTCTATAAATACTAAAACCTGACTCCTTTATTACCTGCACAAATCCATTCCATACATTCTTGTCAGAGGAATGGAAAACTATAGTTGCTGCTCCATCTTTTTTTAATACCCGCTTGGACTCTTGAAAAACCTTTTCAATGATCGCTAAATAATCATTAAGGCCTCTATTTTGTGCCTTACTAATAATAGCTTCTTCATTTGTAACAGTTGTGCTATCAAGCCATAATTCATTTATTTGGTTTACTTCTGAATAAGGGATAAAATCTCCAAAAGGAGGATCGGAAAATATATAATCTACCGATTCATCTGGCTCCAATATATCAGCACTTGATGCGTTCCTGACTATTACCTTTCCAGAACACTTATTTAAGTATGCAAATGAAGTTAAATATATATTTAATTTCGACTTTAATCCCAATAATATATTTTTTTCTACGGGAAGATGACTAATATATAAAACTCCACTTTGTGCGCCTGTCAGCACAAAGTCTTCTTGCCCTTTTTTTGCTACAACTCTAGACATCAAAGTTGAATGGGACTGGTTATAACTTAATAGCCATAACTGTAATGCCGAACGAACTTTTTTTGAATAATCATATGTCATATCCCATAGCCTTGAAAAAACAGCAAAATTTCTAACTGTATAGAACTGATGTAAGTATTCAATACCTACATGGTATCCTGAACGGTATAAATCTCCCCATTTTATTTTTTTAGGTACTATTTTAATATTAAAAGTGTTAATAGTTGGTTTTGTACTGTAATAATCCTTCGCAGTAAAAGGCCTTACCCAATTTTCTTTTCCTGTTGAACCGTATATTAGAATTGGAACCCTTTTACGTCTCTTTTCTTTTTTAGAAGTAATTTTATCTTTGTATGATTCAACTACATCTATATAATCATTAATATTATTTTTTCTCCCACAACTTGGACAAACCACTTTTTTTAAAAATTTTACCGGGCTTTTTTAATAGCAATATTATAATAGGCAACTTCATAAGCACAATGAGGACAAGATACTATATCACTCCAAATAACATGCCTTATTCTGCCTATCTTTTCCTTCTAAAATTCTAAAAATAATAACAAAAGTATAGCTTTTATTTCCCTTTCGATTATACCATACTTTTTTTATTGATCATCTTGTCGTAAAAAATTAATTCGCATAGTAAAAATGCTAACCGAAGTTAGCAAAGAACTTATTATTACAAATAAAAAAAGCCTACCCTTGAGTCTTTAGAGTTAAATCGACAGCAATACAAAAAGAGGATAGCTTTTTTTAGTAAAGGGATCTCATCATTGGAGGTAATTATGTGCAATTCCCCCCAAGTTAACAAAACTAAGTCCCTAAAAAAGTAGCTTTTGCCGACGAATCCAGATACTTTCCAAGAAACCTACAGCAAATAAATTAGTAATCACTGAGCTTCCACCATAGCTAAGAAACGGTAGGGGGATTCCTGTAATCGGCATGATTCCCATATTCATTCCTATATTTTCCAATATATGAAAAACAAACATCGCCGTTATTCCTGAAGCAATCAAGCGTCCGTACTTATCTTTGGCATGTTGCATAATGACTAAAGATCTCCAAACTAGAATAAAATAAAGACTAAGAACCGTAAATCCACCTAAAAATCCCCATTCCTCGCAGAGAACAGCAAAGATAAAGTCAGTATGATTCTCTGGAAGAAACCCTAACCGTCCCTGCGTACCTTGGAATAACCCTTTACCTGCGAACCGTCCAGAACCCACGGCAATAATTGCCTGACGAACATTCCATCCACTACCGGTTGGGTCACTATCGGGATTTAGAAAAATCGTCATTCTCCGAATTTGATACTCTTTAAATGGAAGCGGCGTACCAAAGTAATGGTGGCTAAGGAAAATAAGGGCAAGAATCAAAACCCCTGCCATAATAATTCCAAATAAAAAGCGCCCATTGTATCCGGCAATGTATAACATAATAAAGAAAAAAAAGAAAAAAACCAATGCTGTTCCTAAATCGGGCTGCAGGAAAACTAAGGCTAGAGGAGGTAAAATATGAAGAAAAGGAGACCATAAATCCCAGAAGGAATCGAGGTCTTCTTTATCTGCCAAATGCTTAGCTAAAGTAATAATAACCATCAGTTTAGCAAATTCCGAAGGCTGTAAGGAAAAAGGCCCGCCAAGATTTAACCAGGATTTGGCACCCTTAACCTCATGTCCTAAAGGAGTAAGAACAATAATTAACAATAAAAGATTAAATCCATATAAGATCTGATACACTAGATCCGGTAACCGATAATCACTACACATAATTATAGACATCCCAAATATTCCAATCATAATTGCAACAAGCTGCTTTTTAACCATTAGAAAAGGGTTACCGCTTGTTAATGCAGTATTATGGCTGGTAGTACTATAGATCATTACCAAGCTGATGACTACTAGTAATAGAACTGTTCCTAGTAAGTAAAAATCAATATTTTTTAATAACTTCTTTCGTTCCCACAATTTTAGTCACCTTTTCCCGCAAGTATTTCCCCTTTTCTCTTCTAATAAATTAGCGCCAGACTCTGGGAAAACTCATTTGGAAGATTTCCCCATAAGTAACTTTAATCCAGAACTCTACGGACTTTAACTACCGGTATATTTGCTACTAGCTCAGCTTGTTTTTCTGTAGAGTTTAACTCAATATCCATTTGTTCCTCATCAATCTCGACATATTTTGAAATGGCTTTAATAATCTCTTCCCGTAATACCTCCATTAAACCAGAGGATACTTTAGCCCGATCATGAATTAGTACTAAACGTAACCTTTCCACTGCCTGGCTCTTGCTAGGGGGGTCTTCACGAAACAATTTCTTTATTTCCAACCCCAATCACTCCCTCCCACCAAAATCCGTTCTTCATCTCGCTCCTCATTTTCCACTTAACATCTTCCAAAATCGTCCGAAAATTCCTGGTTCCGCATTGATCGACATAAAAGGAACCGATTCCCCCTCAATACGTGCCACAATATTCCTAAAAGCTTCCCCAGCTTTAGAATGGTGATTTAAAATTGCTGGTTCCCCTTTATTAGTGGAGATGATAATCTCTTCATCATCAGGAATAATTCCTAACAAATTAATGGCCAGTATATCGTTAATATCATCAACATCCATCATATCACCATTCTTGATCATATCTGGCCTTAAGCGGTTTAAAACCAACATTGGTTCATAAATTTCCTTAGCTTGTAAAAGGCCGATAATCCGATCTGCATCCCGAACTGCTGATACTTCCGGATTAGTAACAATAATTGCCTCTGTAGCTACAGAGATCGCGTTATCAAAGCCATGCTCGATACCAGCAGGACAATCTATTATTACATAATCAAATTCAGCCTTTAATTCATCTACTAATTCTTTCATCTGTTTTAAAGAGATCGCATCCTTATTCCTAGTTTGCGCCGCAGGAAGCAGGAAAAGATTATCAAATCTTTTATCTTTAATTAATGCCTGTCGCAAACGACATACTTTCTCGGCAGCATCAATTATATCAAAAACGATTCTGTTTTCCAGACCCATAACTACATCTAAATTTCGCAGGCCAATATCAGCATCAATCATTACAACTTTCTTTTTTCTAAGAGCTAAACCAGTACCTATATTTGCAACGGTGGTGGTCTTTCCAACCCCTCCTTTGCCTGAGGTCACTACAATTACCCGTCCAGCCATTTGGAATCCTCCTTTAACCTTTATAATTTCTCAACAACGATCTTTTCTCCTTTTATTCGTGCTATTTCTGGGCCTTCTCCCTCTTTCTTTCCTTCCGGAGCTCTAGAAAAAATATGAGCGATCCTAAGCTGTACCGGAGAAAGAGTAAAGGCAATAATTTCGGCCTGCAAATTACCTCTAGCTCCAGCATGAGCCATACCACGTAATACCCCCAGGACAATAATATCTCCAGATGCTACTACTTCCCCCCCGGGATTGATATCGCCTTTAATTACCAGATCTCCATCATGCTCTACCCGCTGTCCATTCCTGACCGTCCCCTTTACCAGCATCACTTGTGATGGCTTCTCTTTACGCCAGGAACTGAATCTTCTCTTTTCAAAAGGATTAAAAGATTTTATTGTCATCCCATAATTAGCTAATACCTTGCTTAACTCTTCGCGCTCATTAGATGATAGTTTTCTCTCACCTAATTCTACAAAAATTGTTCCACCTTTAAAAAAACCCCTAGCCTGCTTTAACTGATCATTCAGGACTAATAACCAATGAGAAAAAGGCTTTTTTTCAGGAATGAAAAGCGTTAAACCTTGTTTTAGTCCTTTAAAAACTAGTCGCTCGGAATAAAGGGGCTTTGTAGCTAATGATCCCATCTTAAACACACCCTCGGGCGATTTTAACTTTTTATTCCACACCTTAATTGAAAGTCCTCCTACTGTATTTCTGGCTGAAATTTTTCTGGTTTCTAGTTTTTCTTATTACTCTTCTTTAATCTGTTTTTCAGTAAGAGCTTCCGTAGCAACTGGTTGGTTTAATCCAAAATATTCTTCATAGATTTTCCTGGCAATTGGAGCAGCAGCTTGGGAGCCAAAACCCCCTTCTTCAACCATTACCACAATCACCAATTCCGGATCATCAGTAGGAGCATAACTAGCAAAAAAAGCATTGTCATTTTTCCCTCTGTTCTCAGCTGTTCCGGTTTTCCCTGCTACTGGAATTTGTTCTAAAGGAAACCCTTGAAACGCATATCTGGCTGTTCCATCAGTAACAACCTGCTCCAAACCTTCTCTTACCACCTCTAAGGTAGATGGCTTAAGTTTAACCTTCCGTAATACTTTAGACGGAAATTTTTTAATTGTTTCTCCAGAAAGCGTTGTGATTTTTTCTACTAAACGCGGTTGATAAACAATACCTCCATTAGCAATCACGGAATAAACTTGAGCCAACTGTAAAAGTGTAACATCCATAAAACTCTGACCAATCGCAATCAGAGCTGTCTCCATCGGATACCAAGGTTCACCTCGTTCTTTCTTTTTCCACTCCGGATCCCCAACTAACCCTGATAGCTCTTCAGGATCTAAATCAAGGCCAGTCTTTGCTCCCAAACCCAATAATCTTGAATATTCAGCCAACTTATCCGGCCCCAAACTTAGTGCTAATTCAGCCATTACTACATTACAAGAGTTCTTTAATCCTTCCACAATATTCTGTTTCCCATGGGGAGGATTACAACGCAATTGCCGATTACCAATCCGGAAAACTCCAGTACATTTATACTCAGTTTGATTTGTAACCAATCCTTCCTCTAAAGCAGCAATCACTGTAATTGGTTTAAAGGTTGAGCCCGGCATAAACTGGCCTCTTGTGATCCGGTTAGAAAAAGGAGTAAGTGGATTATTAATCAATTCATTAAAATCTTTACTAGAAATATTGCCTACAAACAGATTAGGATCAAACTCTGGATAACTTACCATGGCAAGAATCCCACCATTTCTGGGATCCATCACCACAATCGCTCCCGCTTTAGCTTTATTTATATTGGGGTTCTCCTGAGCTTGAGCCCAAGCAAGATGCTCTCTAATCGCTTTTTCCGCTGCATCCTGTAACCTGGCATCAATCGTTAAATGAAGGTTATTTCCAGGAATATATTTTTTCTGTTCTAATACTTTTATAGGTTGACCAACCCGATCAACCTCCCAGATCCTAACAGCTTCTTCTCCTTTCAGATAGGTCTCATAAGTTTTTTCCAATCCCATCTTACCAATCTCATTGCCCAGCCGATAACCAAGGCCCTTCATCTTAGCTAGTTCTTGTTCATTAATCTCACCAAGATAGCCAAAAACTTGTGCCGCCCATTCCCCTTTGGGATAAAAACGTACTGGATAATCATCTACTACTACCCCCGGGAGGTCAAGTTTGGCTTCCAGAATTTTCCCGATCGTTACTGGATCAACATCCCGCTTTAACGGAACATATTGATCTTTTTGATATTTTGAACTTTCCTCCAGTAGAGAAAATAGCTTTTCTTCAGAAATATCCAAAATCCGACAGAGAAAGCTGATTACATAAGGATTATCTTTTATATCTTCCGGAACAACAGATACAACATGCGACATTCTGCTGGTCACTAATAATTCTCCCTGATGGTCATAGATATTACCTCGTGGAGCTGTAATCCTTATCGGTCTAGACCGATTCTGACTTGAAAGTTCTAAAATATCCTCCCCTTTTATAATCTGTAAATACCACAGGCGGGATAAGAGCAGAGCAAAAATTAGAAAAACTAATATGCTTATGATTTTATACCTTTTTTCCTGCCCTTTCGAAGCACGAATATTCACATTAAGCACCAACCTTTTTCCGATGCTTATACCAATTAAGGGCTTTCAATAAAATAATATAAATTGGCCCGGTCAGAACAATATGGTAAAGGCAGAGAGGACAGAGAATAGAAAAGAAAAAAGAAAAAAACCCCATCCGCCAACCAAATGCTGATAGAATCAGAAAAGAAAGCAATTCAGAAATAATAGTTCCTGCCAGAACAGAAAGAATCGGCACAAAAAGGTTATCCTTAAAAACCATTCTTTCTAAATAACCTGCACAAAAACCTATTAACGCTTTTGTTATAATATTAATACCAAGGATTCCCCCTGCTGTCAGGTCTAATAAAATCCCACCAATTAAACCTAGAAACAATCCTTTATTGGTTCCATTCAATAAGCCATAACAAATGATAATAATTAAAACCAAATCCGGTACAACCCCCATAAAGTTAAGGCGGGAGAAAACCGTAGTTTGTAAAGCAATCGGAAACAATAATAACCATAATACTTTCCATCCCCACAAACCGTTTCCCTCCTCTTCTCACTTTTCCTTAACAATATAAAGGTATTCCATCCGCCCAAAATTAGCTGCGGGTTTCAGATAAGCTTGTTGTTCATAACCATCTTTTGAATCATTTACCTCCGCAATATAACCAATCAAAAGGTTTTTTGGGAAATAAAGATTAGCCTCTGAAGTTAAAATACGATCCCCAACCTCTAATTTTATACTTAAATCAGAAGGCTTAACAATACAGTAGCCTTTACGGCCACCACCATAAATATAAACCAGTTCTCTGGTTCTTTCAATCACACCACTCATACTATTCCCCCCCCGGGGATCTGTTAGAAGAATCACCTCTGCTGAAAAAGGATTAACATTAAGAATACGGCCAACTATTCCTTCTTCAGTAATTACCGGCATATTCTTGGCTAAACCATAATTTTTCCCTTTTCCAATAATAATCGTGTACTTACTATTGCTTGGATTTCTAGCTACAACTTCGGTAGGTATTAATTCTAGTTTTGAAGCTGCTTTATACTGTAATATCGCTCTAAGACGTTCGTTTTCTGCTTCCAATTGTTCGAGTTGAGATAGTTCTGTCGTAAGTTCCGAGAGTTTTTTACGCAAATGATAATTTTCACGATTTAAAGCTGCTAGATTCTTTATCGTTTCATTGGTTTCTGCAATAAAAGAAGTAACATAATGAATAGTTTTTTGAAAAGGGTAAAAAATTATATTAAATACTTTTTCTGCCCAGGTTTCTTTAATTCGTTCTTGAGATGAATAAAACAACAACCCGGTAATCACCAGAAAACAGATTACTAATGTAATTAAAAGAACCCTTTTTTGGGCTAAAGGTTGCAGCACTTTACCCGCCCTTTCTCTTCCTTCTTAGCTATTGCGTTTATTGGAAATTAAAACCTTACTAAGTACATCCAAAGCATCTAAAGCCATGCCAGTACCCCTTGCCACACAAGATATAGCATCCTCAGCTACTTGAACTGGCATTTCCGTTTCTTCTGCTAACAATCGATCAAGCCCCTTTAAAAGAGAGCCGCCCCCGGACATTACAATCCCCCGCTCCAAAATATCAGCAGCTAATTCTGGAGGGGTCTTCTCTAAAGTCATTTTAACCGCTTCGATAATTGCCGTAACCGGCTCAGCCAGGGCTTCCATCACTTCCCTAGAAGATATGGAGATCACTTTAGGTAAACCAGTCACCAAATCTCTACCACGCACCTCAACAAACTCCTCTTCCTTTTGCGGATAAGCTGAACCAATTTTTCTTTTAATCTCTTCAGCTGTCTGCTCACCAACCATTAAATTATAGCTACGCTTAATATATTGAGAAATAGCCTCATTCATTTCATCTCCGGCCACTCTAATCGAACGGCTGGTAACAATTCCTCCTAATGAGATAACAGCAACCTCAGTAGTACCACCGCCAATATCTACAATTAAATTCCCAGTGGGTTCCTGAATTGGCAGTCCGGCTCCAATCGCCGCAGCCATTGGTTCTTCAATGATAAAAACCTCTCTGGCTCCAGCTTCTCTGGCTGCATCCATTACTGCACGTTTTTCAACTTCTGTTACCCCGGAGGGAACCCCAACCACTACCCTGGGAGCAAAAAACGCCGCCCGTCGTCCTGCTTTTTTAATATAATATTGAAGCATCTTCTCTGTAACCTCAAAATCAGCAATTACTCCGTTCTTCATTGGCCTGACCGCAATTATATTACCCGGAGTTCTTCCTACCATCTGTTTTGCCTCATTACCAACAGCAATAATATTACCTGTTTCCCGATCAAAAGAAACCACCGTCGGTTCTTGCAAAGTTATCCCCTGATTATTAATAAAAACAAGCGTATTCGCAGTTCCTAAATCAATTCCCATGTCTCGTGAAAGACGTCCTAGTAAAAATTTGAACATCAATGTTTCCCTCCGGTTCTAGTGAATATTAAGTAAATGGGAGCTATAAAAATTATTACTGCAATTCCCTTAAACTTACAACATTCCTTCTTCTTTCATACTAAAATATTTATTATTTCCGATAATTAAATGGTCAAGAATCGGGATTCCCAAAAGATCACCTGCCTCTTTTAACCTGCGGGTCAGATTTATATCCTCCCTACTAGGACGAGGATCGCCACTAGGATGATTATGAATTAAGATCAAAGAGGCACTACTTTGCCTGATTGCCGCTTTAAAAACCTCACGCGGATGAACTAAAGATGAATCTAAGGTACCTATCGTAATCGTCTCCTTAGATAATAAGCGGTTTTTGGTATTAAGATGAATAACAATAAAATGTTCCTGCTGTAAAAACCTTAAATCTGAAATGAAGAACCTTGCTACATCCTGTGGCGAAGAGAAAATATCATCCTCTGGCGACAAATCTGAGAGCTGTAACCTTTTACCCAATTCAAACGCAGCCAACAACTGAATGGCCTTACTTTTTCCTATACCTTTGATTTTGGATAACTCACTGATACTCGCTGCCGCTAACTGTTGAAGAGTTTTAAATTCGACCAATAATAAATTAGCCAAAGTTAAAACAGATTGATTAGTAGTTCCTGTACGAAGAATAATCGCCATTAATTCAGTATTCGAAAGGTTTTCAGCGCCATAGTTCTCTAACCGCTCACGGGGGCGTTCTTCTGAAGGAAGATTTTTGATCGATGGCCCGGACATTAGACTTCACCTCCGGTATTTTAAAACCATAATCCTTTAGTAGCAAAGCTAACCGGGACAGGGGTAGACCCATCACATTATAAAAGCATCCTTCAATCCGATCAACCAGAACTGCTCCTACTCCCTGAATCCCGTAAGCTCCAGCTTTATCCATCGGTTCACCTGTCCATATATAACCATCAATTTCTTCTGCATCAAGAGTACGAAAATGAACCTTTGTCATTTCATAGGTAAAAGTGCTCTTTCTTTTATGAACAAGAGCTACTCCAGTATAGACTTGATGCCATCTTCCAGCAAGAAAACTTAACATCCTCCTGGCCTCATTCTCATCGCAGGGTTTACCTAAATATTTCCCCTCAGCTACCACAATCGTATCGGCAGCTACAACTAAAGCATCGGTAGTTTCTACTTGAGAAGAAGTCAGCTTAAATACATCTTCTGCCTTACCTCGAGCCAAATTAGTAACCAGCTCCCCAGGAGAAAGAGCATGCCGAGATGTCTTTTCCTCAAAAGTACTCACCATCACCTGGAAATCTAAACCCAACATCCGTAAGAGCTCTTGACGACGTGGGGAGGCAGAGGCAAGGATTAACTGGTAAATCTAGAACACCTCCGGGTATTTCACTTAAACTGTCTTGAAAAAATAAACCACTTATATTATTTCTTCAATATTACTTCTCTTTCCTGCTTAATTTCTCCTTTTATGGTCTTCATCGGACATTTTTCTACACAACGGCCACATTCAATACAAAGTTCAGGATTAATCCGGGCCAGATTATTTTCTACAGTAATCGCACCTGTTGGGCACTGTTTCTCACAGAGCCGGCAACCAATACACCCAACCTTACATACTTTCCTAACTTCCGCCCCTTTATTCTGATTCATACAAAGCACAGTCACACTTTTCCCCGCTGGCCATAGAGTAATCAATCCACGGGGGCAAGCTTTTGTACACAATCCGCAACCAGTACATTTTTCTTCATCAACTACCGGTAAACCATTATCAGACATTGTAATGGCGCCAAAAGGACAGACTTTTGCGCAATTTCCCAAGCCAAGACAGCCAAATGCACAAGCCTTAGGACCACCTGCTAGGTTTTGAGCAGCAGAACAATCTTCTACTCCCAGGTATATAAAGCGCTTGACCGCTTCCTTATTTCCTCCGGCACATCGCACCCTGGCAATTTTTCGTTCTTCAGATGAAGTTACTTCAATCCCCATTACTTTAGCAATCGGAGAATGATCTTTGGTTACCGGACAAGCTGTTACTGGAACCTTACCGGAAACAATAGCCTCTGCTAATCCTCGGCAACCCGGATAGCCACAACCGCCACAATTTGCTCCCGGAAGCAATTCCTCGATCTCATCAATCCGGGGATCGCTTTTTACTGCTAATTTACGGGAGGCCACAGCTAGTCCAATCCCAAAAGTAATCCCCAGAAAAGCCAAGAGGCCAATAGCATTTATTATTACATTCAGACTTCCAGCTTCCATGTTTTCACTCCTCTAGTCAATAACTAAATCACCAATTGCAGCTTAAACCAAAATTCTCTAAAAATTAAAGAGAGCATTTAATTTAAAACCTGTAAACCCTAAAAAAGCAATGGAGATTAAACCCGCTGTAATCAGGGCAATCGGAAAACCCTCCATTGAACGAGGAACCGGTGCAAAAACCATTCTTTCCCGGATCCCGGCAAAAAGAATAATCAAAAGTGTAAAGCCAAGTGCGCCACCAATCCCGTGTACGACTGATTGCAGGAAGTTATAACCTTCATTAATATTAATCAGAGTCACTCCTAAAACTGCACAGTTCGTAGTAATCAACGGAAGATAAATCCCAAGCGCTTTATATAACACCGGACTGCTTTTTTTGATTACCATCTCAACAAATTGAACAAGAACGGCAATCACTAAGATAAAGGTGATAGTCTGTAAAACCTCAATATTTAGTAGAACCAATAGCTTTTGTACCCAGTAAGTAATTGCCGAAGCCAACCCCATAACAAAAGTCACGGCCAAACCCATCCCCGTAGCAGTTTCCACCTGCTTGGAAACTCCCAAAAAAGGACAGATCCCTAAAAATCTAGAAACAATAAAATTATTGATAAAGATCGAGCCAAAAATAATCACCAAATATTCAGCCATGCTTTTTCTCCTCCTTCTTCCGGGCCCACCAGTTAATACCAGCTAGCACCAAGCCTAAAGTAATAAAGGCTCCGGGTTGAAGAACCATTAATAAGATCCCATTCTCTTTAGGGAAAATGGAAAACCCTGAAAATCCAAAATCTTTAGCCACCAAAACCGTCCCGGTTCCAAGCAGTTCCCGAATCGCACCTAAAACTGTTAAAGCCAGTGTAAATCCAATTCCCATCCCCAATCCATCAATGGCCGAGCGGCCTACTGTATTTTTAGAAGCAAAAGCTTCTGCCCGCGCCAGAATAATACAATTAACAACAATTAAGGGGATAAAGATTCCCAAAACTTTATGGAGTTCCGGCGTATTGGCCGCCATCAGCTTGTCCACAATCGTAACAAAAGTAGCAATAATAACAACATAAGCCGGAATCCTTATTTCCTTCGGAATCACATTCCGTAACAAAGAAATAATTACATTAGAACCCACGAGAACAGCTGTAGTGGCCAGACCCATACCAAGCCCATTAACCACTGCTGAACTAACAGCTAAAGTCGAACACATCCCTAAAACCAGACGGAAAATGGGGTTTTCATTAAATACACCATTCTTAAAAATCTGCCATTTACTCAACTACAAACACCCCCGGTCTTTTATTAATCTAAGAGCAATTATTGGCATTAGTCTTTTTGCATAAACAACCTAGCTGCAGCTAAAGACTGATTAACTCCTTTTACTACTGCACGAGATGAGATAGTAGCACCTGTTACCGCCTGAACAGAACCTCCGTCCTTTATGACAGAAAGCTGTTCTTCAATGGTAGCTTGCTGCAAAGCGGGTTGCTCAATAAATTCTTTTTCGCTAATCTTATTCCCAAGTCCGGGTGTCTCTGACTGGCTAAGCACTTTCACTCCCATAACCCGGCCATCCCGTGAAACCCCGGTTACTAGCCGAATCACACTGGAATAACCTCGAAGGTCAGCAATTAATACCACGCCAATCTTTTCCTCACCCTTAAAGCCGATAAATAGCTCTGAAAGGTCTGTACCCCCTGCTTGCTGTGCCTCTTTTAGCAAGGATTCATCAGGCTGGAATTCGGAAGCTTCAGGAAGAGTTTCTTGTAATGCTTTTTTCATTGCTAGGGCTTCCTGAGCCTTAATCTTCGGTTCAGTAACTGAATTTACAAAAGCCAAAACAGCACCAGCAATTATACAGATTATTGTTAAGACCAATACTAAACGGAATCCTTGCTTATCCATTGGTTTTCACCTCCCCAAACTTCTTGGGGACTGTCCAACGGTCAAGAAGCGGAGTAGTAATATTCATTAACAAGATTGAATAACAAACACCCTCCGGAAATCCACCATACTTTCTGATTAACATCGTTAGAAAGCCACAACCAATACCAAAAATCAACCGTCCCTTAGTAGTGACAGGAGTCGTAACATAATCTGTCGCCATAAAGAAAGCTCCTAAAATTAATCCGCCAGCTAACAGATGAAAAAGAGGCTCTTCACCCATTAACAGTGCCATTATAACAACAGTTCCTAAATAACCAGCTGGGATCCGCCAATCAATAATCTTATAAATCAATAAAAAGATGGCTCCTAAAAGTAGTGCTAGTGCCGAGGTTTCTCCCAGAGAACCAGAAATATTACCAATCAACAACTGTTTATAAGGTATCCCTTTAATCCCGTCCCGGAGAAGCCCTAAAGCAGTAGCGCCGGAGACAGCATCGGCACGATCACCGATCCAAGCTAAAGAGTTAAGCGGCCATCTCCATTTTGTCATCAAGCTTGGCCAAGAAGCCACAAGAAATGCTCTCCCAATTAATGCCGGATTAAAAGGGTTATATCCCAAACCACCAAATACCTGTTTCCCTAAAGCAATAGCAAAAGCTGAACCGACAACCGGAATCCATAAAGGAACAGTAGGTGGAATAATCAAAGCTAGTAACAACCCGGTTACCGCAGCACTTCCATCCTTAATCGTAACTGGCCGTTTCATCAACTTTAAAATCAAAACTTCCGTAAGAAGTGCTGAAAAAACCGAAGAAATAATAATGGCTAAAGCATGCCAGCCAAAAAAGCCCACCCCTGCCAGTGCTGCTGGGATTAAAGCAATTACCACCAGCTGCATAATCCGCTCTGTGGTTAATCCGTGCCTAATATGAGGTGGAGCAGAAACAACTACTTCCGTCTCTAACACCAAAAAAACCTCCTCTTCTTATCCTGTCTTCTTTTTAGATGCTGTAATTTTACTTTTTGCGTTTTTAATCAGCTGAATCAATGGTCTTCTGCTTGGACAGATATAAGTGCAGGACCCACACTCCCGGCAATCTAAAATACCATACTTTTCTGCTTCTGCCAGCTTATCAAATTCAGCAAAGGTGCCGAGATAATTTGGGAGTAAATTATACGGACAAGCATCCACACATTTACCACACCGTACACAAGGAGCATACTCGAGCTTTTCAACCTCCGCCCTGGTTTGAACCAAGATACCAGAAGTCCCTTTCATAATCGGGATATCAAGCCGGTATTGAGCAGGGCCAGTCATTGGCCCACCTAAGATTATCCGTCCGGGGGTTCCATCAAACCCACCAGAATAATTGATTACATCCTCAACTAAAGTTCCCAGTCTAACTTCTACATTCTTCGGATGTTTAATCCCATTACCAGTTACAGTAATGACTCTAGAATATAGCGGCCTCCCATTCTTCAGGTATCCGCCAAGAGCAGCCGCAGTCGCCACATTATTAACCACAACTCCGGCTTCAATCGGTAAGGCACCAGCCGGGACTACACGCCGGGTTGCAGCATAAATCAACATCTTCTCTTCTCCTTGAGGATACTTTACCTGTAAGGGAATAATCTCAATCGGCAAGCCTTCAACTGCCTTTGTTAGAGCAGAAATCGCATCCGGTTTATTAACCTCAACCCCGATCATCCCTTTTTCTGCATTTGCTGCCTTCATAAAAGCTAATAAACCTAAAATAATCTCATCGGTTCTTTCTACCATCAAACGATGATCACAGGTTAAATAAGGTTCACATTCAGCACCATTCAAAATTACATATTCAATCTGTTTCCCTTTAGGTGGAAAATATTTAACATGAGTGGGGAAAGCCGCTCCACCCATCCCTACCAAACCTGCCTGCCGAATCAGATCTTTAATCTGATCCGCAGAAAGCTGTTCTAAATTATAACCAGAAGCCAATTCCGGCGAAATCTGATCGGTTCCATCACTCTCTATTACAATCGCTGGCACCAATTTGCCAGAGGCATGTGGCCTAGGTTCAATCGCTACAACCTTCCCAGAAATACTGGCATGTAAAGGAACCGATACCATCCCTTTAGCCTCGGCAATCTTCTGGCCAGTCATCACCTGCTCACCTACTGAAACCAGTGGTTCAGATGGTGCTCCAATATGCTGGCTTAATGGCAGCACTACTTGTTTGGGTAAAGGAAGAATCTCTACCGGTAAAGAAGAGGTCTTCTCCTTATTTCCAGGCGGATGAATTCCTTTCCTAAAAGTTCTGAGGTGCATCTTATCACTCCTTCTACAACTATTTAAATCATCATCGGCCTGTAGCTATTACTACGAGCCACCCCAGTCTCTACCTGTTTAGCTAAAAAACAAGTGTATTCTTGATGGTTTTCCTCGAGAGGAAATTCTTAAACCATCTAACCTACCTTTTTCATCTTAGCTTAATTTTTGTCATAGGGCAACGGGTAAATGATAAATATAATGTCAAATAATGTACCCCCATATTAGTGGTGATTGCTTTGGAGGCAGATCAGAGATCTTAATAACACTCAATACTTCTTTTCCGGCATAAACCGCTGCTTCCTCTGAACGGGCATAAACTTCTGCAATCTCTTCTCCAAATTCGACTCGTTCGCCAATCTTCTTATGGATTACTAATCCCACGCCATGATCGATCGGCTGCCCTTTACGTTCCCTTCCAGCACCAATGCGCATCGCAGCCAGACCTAAAGCCTCGGCATCCCATCCTGCCACATACCCTTGGAAATTACTCTTAACTTTATAGATGACTGGAGCAAGAGGAAGGAGTTCAGGTTCTTCTGTAATCGCAGGATTACCGCCTTGGGCTTCAATCCATCTTTCAAAGCAACGTAACCCTTTACCCGAAGATATAATAGCTTTCAACTTTTCCTTAGCTATTTCTTCATCTTCGGCCGCACCCGCCAGTAGCAACATTTGCGAACCCAGTACCAGTGAGAGTTCTTCTAAATCCCGTGGCCCTTCACCGCAAAGAGTAGCAATTGCCTCTTTTACCTCCAAGGAATTCCCAATCGCCCTCCCTAATGGTTGTTCCATACTGGAAAGAACCGCCACCGTCCCCCGTCCGGCACTCTTACCGATTGCCACCATTAGTTCAGCTAACTCCTTGGCCTCATCTAAAGTTTTCAGAAACGCACCATTACCAACCTTAACATCAAGAACAAAACCATCAGCACCTCCAGCTAATTTTTTACTCATTATGCTGGAGGCAATCAATGGTATACTCTCAACCGTCCCTGTAACATCCCGTAAGGCATAAAGCTGTTTATCAGCAGGAACCAGATTCCCGGTTTGCCCTACCACCCCAATCCCTACCTTGCTTACCTGCTGAAAAAGTCGGGAGATCGGCAGTTCAGTCATAAAACCAGGTATTGATTCAAGTTTATCGATCGTACCTCCTGTATGGCCTAATCCCCGTCCTGACATTTTACAGACCGGGATTCCAGCCGCTGCTACTAAAGGAGCCACTACCAAAGAGGTTTTATCACCTACACCACCGGTGGAATGTTTATCTATCTTTACCCCTGAAATTGGTGATAAATCCATCTGGTCACCGGAAGAAGCCATCTGTAAAGCTAACTCCTTTGCTTCCCTGGGACTCATCCCCTGAAAATAAACAGCCATACACCAAGCCGACAGTTGATAATCAGGGATACTGCCGTCAGTAATACCCTTAACTAGAAAACTCAGTTCTTCCACAGTATGTTCCAAGCCATCTCTTTTTTTACAGATTAGATCAACTATTCTCATTCGTTTCGCCCCCTTTTTTATTTAAAGTGAGGATCTTGAAAACTTCTATCTCATATTTCGCCTTTTATTTATACCAAGGAAAACGCTACCGCAGGCTTTCACGATTTCCCTTGGGGTCTAATGTATGCGAAAAATGAGGCTTTCCTATAATATCCAAATAAAAACTCTCTCCTTTTGGCCAATCCTTAATAGCAAAAAAATCAGCAATCATCGCCGAAAGATCAGAAAAGCTCTCCCTGATTCCTAGATTTGTACCTTTCTTCACCTGTTCACCAGCGATCAATAATGGAACATACTCCCGTGAATGATCTGTACTGGGGGTAGTAGGGTCACAACCATGGTCAGCCGTAATGATAAGCAAATCTTCTTTATTTAACAAGGAAAATAGTTTTTTTAAGTAAGCATCAGCAGTCTCCAGCGCACTCGCAAACCCCTGCCAATTGTTTCGATGCCCATATAAAGAATCAAAATCTATACAATTGGCAAAAAATAGAGCAGGGCCTTTCATTGTTGTAGCCAGCTCCAACAATTTTTCTAAAGTTGTAATATTATCCCCAGTATGAAAACTTGCTGTTAATCCTTGGTTGCTAAAAATATCTTCGATCTTTCCGATCCCAACTGTATTAATACTAACCGATTTTAAGCGATCTAATATTGTCTCTTCCGGAGGCTTCACCGAAAAATCCTTCCGTCTCACCGTTCTTTGGAAGGAACCGGGTTTCCCAATAAATGGTCGGGCTATCACCCGGGCTACCATATGCTCACCAGAGAGTAATCGACGGGCGATCTTACAGATCCGGTATAACTCTGCTACCGAAATCACCTCTTCATGAGCAGCAATCTGAAAAACACTATCAGCTGAAGTGTAAACTATTGGATAACCAGTATTCATATGCTCCTGGCCTAATTCCTTTAGAATCTCTGTACCTGAAGCCGGCTTATTACCAAGTACTTTTCGCCCAATTGCTTTTTCGAAATCACCAATTAAATCCTCCGGAAACCCTTTGGGATAAACAGGGAACGGGCGCTCTAAAGTAATACCCGTCATCTCCCAATGGCCAGTAATCGTATCCTTGCCCAACGAAGCTTCGGACATTTTCCCAAAAGCACCAATAGCCTGATCTGTAGCTGGTACCCCTTTGATTGAAGTAATATTCCCCAAACCTAACCCTCCCATAAAAGGGAGGCTCAATCCGCCCACCTGCCGTGCGGTATTACCTATGGTATTACTACCCTCATCCCCATACCGGGAGGCATCAGGTAATTCACCAACTCCAGCCCCATCAAGGACTACTAGAAATATTCTGGCATCTTTCAATTAAACCCCTCCCTAAGTGGATTATAGACACACAGAGAAAAAGACCACCCGGGGTGGTCCTTTACTTCCTACTCATACTCCTCTGAAAAACGGAGAAAAGTTCTATCAGTATACTATACGGGAATACATCAGAAGGTCTTTTTAACCTTCCCGCAGAGTAGATTTTCAAAGAGTATCTGACCCTTATCTTTCCCGAATACGTGCAGCCTTACCTGAGCGTTTCCTCAAGTAGTATAGTTTCGCTCTCCGTACACGTCCTCTCCTGACAACTTCAATTTTATCAATCATCGGAGAATGAAGAGGGAAGACTCTTTCTACTCCGACTCCACCAGAGAATTTACGCACTGTAAAAGTCTCTCTTAAACCTCCATTAGCCCGAGCAATTACTACCCCTTCAAAAATCTGAATTCGATGGCGTTCACCCTCAACTACTTTCAAGTGAACCCTAACAGTATCCCCAGCACCAAATTCAGGCAGGTCTTTCTTTAATTGTTCCTGTTCAACCAGATCAATTAGGTTCATCGTATATTTCCCTCCCTTCAGAGAAAACTCTATTCAATATTAAATCTTTTATCCAATAACATCTATACCTTTGTTCTTTAGAAATTCTTGTTCTTCAGGAGTCAATTCCAGGTTTGCTAAGAGATCCGGCCGCGAGCGGGCAGTTCTTAAAAGAGCCTGTTTCCTTCGCCATACACTAATCTTCCCATGATCCCCTGAAAGTAGTATTTCCGGCACCGACATTCCTCGAAACACCGGAGGTTTTGTATATTGGGGATATTCCAGGATCCTATCGCAAAAAGAATCATTATCAGCTGCCTCTGGATCGCCTAGAACTCCAGGAAGTAAACGAATAATCGCTTCAGCCATAACCATCGCCGGTAGTTCACCACCGGTTAAAACATAATCACCAATCGATAATTCCCGGTCAGCTAAAACGCGAATCCTCTCATCAAAGCCTTCATAATGACCGCAAATAAAGAGCAGATGCGGCTTTTTGCTCAGTTCGGATGCTGTTTCCTGAGAGAAGGTTTCACCTTGAGGTGTGGTCAGAATAATGTAAGGTTTAGAACCAGTTCTCTTCTGTAAATCCTCAACTGCCTCAAAGATCGGTTCCGGTTTAAGAACCATTCCCGGACCACCACCATAGGGCGTATCATCTACAGTTGAATGACGATCCCGGGCATAATCCCTAAAGTTTATCATCTCAAGAGTTGCAAGCCCCCGTTCTCTAGCCCTTTTAATTATACTGTAGGAAAAGGGGCCTGTAAACATCTCAGGAAATAATGTCATAAAATGGATTAACATCATTTATCGATCCCCATCTAACAATCCAGGTGGGATCTCCACCCTCATAACCCCCTGTTTGCAGTCGACTAGGTGAATAAGAGATTTTAAAGCAGGAAACATTATTTCACCATATTTACTTCCCAAAAGCACATAAATATCGTTTGCTCCTGTGGAAAGGATCTCTTCAATCCTCCCCAAAAACTGACCATCTTCTGAATAAACTTCTAGCCCCATAATTTGATCTAAATAAAAATGGTCTACTGGTAAGCTTGGCCGTTCTTCTTCCGGGATCCAAAGAAATGTCCCTGATAATTTATCAGCATACGGAATCCCGTCAACACCCTGAAACTTAGCAATTACAAACCCTTTAAAGTAACGGACCTTCTCAATGATCAGTTCCTGCTTTTCTCCATTAAGAAAAGCAAATACTCTTTTCAACTCTATCCAACGTTCCAAATTAGTAGTCAAGGAAGAGATCTTAACCTCACCTTTATTCCCCTGCGAACATAAAACTTCCCCCACGGCAACCAATCCTTCTGGAGGATTATTCCACGGGTTAAACCAGCCACTCATTCAGCCAATTCCACCAGGACTCTTTGTTCTGGAGGTGCGGTTGCCCAAACCAGAGTACGGATGGCTTTTATAACCCGGCCCCTTTTACCGATGATCCTTCCTATATCATCTTCATGGACACTGATCTCCACCAGAAGGGCACCATCTGATTCCTCTTCTCTGACCTGAACCTCATCTTCATGATCAACAATTGATTTTACGAGCAACTCCACCAATTCCTTCAAGAAGCTTCACTTCCTTTCATTCACCAGCTGCTTCTTTTCCAGGTAAGACACCGGCTTCTTTAAATAAACGTTTTACCGATTCTGAAGGTTGTGCTCCCTGAGATAGCCAATAAAGGGCTTTTTCTTTATCAACAACTAATTCCATAGGCTTGGCAATGGGGTTATAATGACCCAAGATTTCAATGAATCTTCCATCCCGAGGTGCTCTGGAATCAGCAACTACAAACCGGTAAAAAGGGCGCTTTTTTGCACCCATACGGGTTAACCTAATTCGTACCATACTTCTTTCACCTCCTCACAAAACTATTATCATCTAAATCAATTGAGAAATTACAAATTACCCATCTTGCATTTCGCACCCTTTAGTTTCATACCAAAGGCAAATAAAAGCCCGCTAAATTAGGAAAGTGCGAAAAGTAGGCCTATGGCTTATCTAACCATAATCAAGTGCTTAACTTTAATTCGAGTTAATCTCCAATATCCAACAACATCTCAGAAAAAAAGAATTATAGTTAAATTATACAAAACCAAAAAGGTAGTAGTATTTTTACATAAATGGAAGTTTGGGAAACCCGCCTTTACCTTTACCTAGATTAGTTAGTTGTTTCATCATCTTTCTACTCTGTTCAAATTGATTCAATAACCGATTTACTTCCTGAACCGGCCTTCCTGCTCCCCTGGCGATCCGCTTCCGCCGGCTAGCATTAATAATTTGAGGAGTCTGCCGTTCCTGCGGAGTCATCGACTGAATAATCGCTTCAATATGCTTCAAGCTTCTTTCATCAATCGCCATACCCTTAAGTTGCTTTGGCTTGATACCGGGAAGCATCGAAAAAACCTGATCCAAAGGCCCCATCTTCTGAACCTGCCTCATCTGCTGTAAAAAATCTTCCAAAGTAAACTGATCCTTTTGGATTTTTTTCATTAGGTCTTTAGCCTGCTCAGCCTCGACTGCAGCCTCAGCTTTTTCAATAAGGGTTAAAACATCGCCCATCCCTAAGATCCGGGAAGCTAACCGTTCCGGATGGAAAACCTCAATCCCATCCATTTTTTCCCCTGTACCAATAAATTTAATCGGACAGCCAGTAACCTCCCTAATAGAAAGAGCAGCCCCACCCCTAGTATCACTATCCAATTTAGTTAAAATCAAACCAGTAATACCCAATTTCTCATTAAAACTTTGTGCAACAGTAACGGCATCCTGGCCTGTCATCGCATCTACTACCAACAGAATCTCAGCTGGGTCAGCAGCTTTTTTGATCTTTTGTAGTTCACCCATCAATTCTTCATTGATATGAAGACGCCCGGCAGTATCAATCAATACTACATCCCGCTGCAATTGCCTGGCCTGTTCTATTGCTTCAGAGGCAATCAAAACAGGATTCTTTCCATCACCAACATAAACCGGAAGATCATTTTGCTCACCCAGAATCTGAAGCTGTTTAGCAGCAGCCGGACGGTATACATCAGCCGCCGCCAATAACGGACGGCGTCCTTGTTTCCTTAAGAAAACTCCCAGTTTCCCTACAGTAGTAGTCTTCCCTGCTCCCTGCAGCCCAGCAAAAAGGTAAACTGTGGGAGTCCGATCACTAATAACTAGCTTTTCAGCCTTCTCCCCCATTAATTTCGTAAGCTCTTCATGGACAATTTTAATTACCATCTGTCCGGGGGTAAGACTATTTAGTACTTCATGGCCAATCGCTCTTTCCTTTACGCGGTTTACAAAACTTCGCACTACACGAAAATTAACATCTGCTTCCAAAAGTGCCAATTTCACCTGGCGTAAAGCTTCATCTACATCTTTTTCACCCAGTTTACCTTTACCGCGCAACCGGCGGAAAGTCTCCTGGAGTTTTTCTGATAAATTAGAAAAAGCCATATCATATCCTCCAGTCGCCTTAATAATTTATATCTTCAAAACACTACTATTCTAAAAGAATCGATCTTAGTTTGTCAAAGCTTTTTTGTAGATCAGCAAAAGCATTATTCATCTCTGTATCCTCAGGAAGTAGTACCTTAAATGATTTTAAAGCATCAATAACCTCTTGTACAGCTTCCTTCTCCAGTGAGTATTTCTTCATTAACTGCATTTTATCTTCCCAACGTTCTAAGATCTTCTCTGTACGTTGCAGAAGATCATGTACAGCCTGCCTGGAAGTTCCTTCTTCCTCCGCTATTTCTGCCAGAGAAAGATTATACATATAATACAAGGTGAAAACCCTTTGTTGTTTCCTTGTCAATAATGTTCCATAAAAATCATATAGTAGGCCCATCCTCACTAAATACTCCATATTGATGAGCCCTCCTTGCTGACAAGTAACTTTACTTTACACTTGATTAGTATAAGCATTGAATACAGAAAAGTCAAGACTTTTTTTCTTCGAGTTAAATTATATTTAAATTAAGCTAATCTTGAAGTTTTTTGTAACTTTTATTTCTTTTTACCGTCTAAGTGTATAAAAGGTTTCCGGTTATAAACAACTATATATCAATTCAAACCGGAAAATAACGGAGGATTATAATGGAAAAAATTGCTTTAGTAACTGATAGTACTGCGGATTTAACCAAAGAGATGCAAAAGGAACTAAATGTTCATGTTATTCCTTTAAAATTAAGATTTGAAGATGATGAGTTTAATGACTCGGAAATGGCATCAGAAGAATTTTACAAGCGCCTAGCCACTAGTAATTCCCTCCCCAAAACATCTCAACCCTCACCCGATGATTTTGTCCGTTTTTATCAACAATTATTGAAAGATAATGATGAAATCCTCTCAATCCACCTTTCATCCGGATTAAGTGGAACCCTAAATTCTGCCCATATCGCTAAAGAAAAACTTAAAGCAAATATTCATATTGTAGATTCTAAAACGATCAGCCTCGGTATTGGTTTAATGATGATCGAAGCTGCCGAACTGATCAAAAAGGGTTTAAAGATCCCGGAAATCTTGGATAAACTCTCTATGGCAAGAAATAATATCGAAACTTTATTTACCCTTAATACCCTTGAATATCTGCATAAGGGAGGCAGAATTGGAAAGGTCCCAAATTTACTAGGTTCCCTACTCAATATTAAACCAATTGTCAGAGTAAATGAAAACGGCATCTACGTTCCTCAAGGAATAGCTCGCAGCCAAGGACGGGCCTTAAAAAGCATCGTAAACTCCTTCCGCGATCTTGCCCGCGGCAGAAAATCTTTAAGATTAGTAGTAGCCCATGGTGCCGCCTACCAAGCCGGCATTGATTTAAAAACCGCTTTGGAAACGGCTTTTAATCTTAAAGCTTCAACCTTTACTCAAGTTGGCCCAGTCATTGGTGTGCATACTGGACCTGGAACTGTAGGAGCAGCGATACAATTCTCGTAGCTCGTATCGCTCGGTTTGGAAGATTAGCCTTTGTGTACTCTTAAAGCATGGAGGTATTAAGCCAATCTAATGTCTGGATGACATATGAATAACTTCAGTCACTTTTACTAGCTTTAAACAAAAGAGGCTATCCAATTCGTGTGATAGCCTCTTTGTTCTTACTTTATTTTATCTATTCTGTTTCAAAAACCGAAGTAATTTTAAATCCTTTTTCCCTTAAAGCCTGGAGAAGTTCTTCTGGCTCATGGGTATCAACCCGCAAAACAATCTCCCCATGATAAATAGCTAAATGAGTAATATTGATATCAAAAGCCGCAATGGCCTTAGCTAATTCCGCTAAAACACCCGGGCGATCTTCTTGAATAAGGATCGAAATCCGGCTTCCTTTCTCCCTGAACCCCATGATTTCAATAAAAGCATCGAAAATGTTAGATTCCGTAATAATCCCTACTACTCTAGAATTCTCTACTACCGGAAGCCCTCCAATAGCATTATCTCTCATCTTCAAAGCAGCCACTTCCAGTAAATCATCTGGGGAAACCGTCACTACATTTTTCGTCATTACTTCTTCTACCTTGGTTTTTGACAGAAGATAATTAATTTCAAAAATGCTAAGGGAGGTAGCAGAAGACGGTGATACTTCCATTAGCTTTCGCTCAGTAATGATTCCGGCTAGTTTGCCTTTTTTAACTACCGGAACTCTGTTAATTTTTTTTACTCTCATTAACTCCAGAGCATCAGCAATCGTAGTATCCGGTGATACCGTAAAAGGGTCAACAGTCATACGGTTACGTACATACATTTCTTATCCCCTCCATTTATTTAATAGCTAATTTATCCCCCTAAATAAGCTTTACGTACATCCTCACTGCTCGCTAGGGCCTTAGCAGATCCTTGTGTAACAATTCTCCCGGTTTCCAATACGTATGCCCGATCGGCAACCGAAAGTGCTAGGTGAGCATTCTGCTCCACCAGTAAGACTGTTGTTCCTGCTTTATTGATCTCCTGAATAATTGAAAATATCTCTTTTACCAGTAAAGGTGCAAGTCCCATCGAAGGCTCATCCAATAACAACAGCTTCGGTTTGGACATTAAAGCTCTAGCAATCGCCAGCATTTGTTGTTCCCCACCACTTAACGTTCCGGCCATTTGCCGAAGACGTTCTTTTAATCGGGGAAATCTAGTGAAAATCATCTCGTAATCCTTCTTGATCTGTTCCCGATCTTTACGAATAAAAGCACCCATCTCTAAATTTTCCTTGACTGTAAGATTAGAGAAGATCCGTCTTCCTTCCGGCACTTGTATCAAGCCCAACTCCACAATATTATGCGGCCAAAGAGTTTGCAGTGTATGACCAAGGAACTCAACCTCACCAGATTCAATGGGGATTAGTCTCGAAATACTATGGAGAGTAGTAGTCTTACCAGCACCATTAGCTCCAATCAGAGTAACAATCTCCCCTTCGTTTACTTCAAAACTAATATTATGCAGAGCATGGATATTCCCATAATATACATTGAGGTTCTTTACCTTAAGCATCATTCTCATTCTCCTTCCCCAGGTAGGCTTTGATTACCCTTGGGTTCTTTGCAATTTCAGCAGGTTTCCCCTGGGCAATAACTTGGCCATAATCAAGAACGATGATCCGTTGGCAGATCCCCATCACCAGGTTCATATCATGTTCAATTAATAATATCGTCAAATTAAACTTTTCCTTGATAAATTTAATTAATTCCATCAAATCCTGAGTTTCCTGAGGATTCATCCCAGCAGCCGGTTCATCTAAAAGAAGAATATGAGGGTTGGTAGCTAGTGCTCTAACAATCTCTAGTTTCCTTTGTTCCCCATATGACAAGTTTTTTGCCAGTTCATCGCTTTTTTGCTCTAAATCAAAGATCTTTAAGAGCTCCTTACATCTTCTCTTAATTCTCTGCTCTTCTTTATAAAAAGCGGGAAGCCTTAATATGGAATGAAAGATCGTATATTTCGTATTAAAATGAGTAGCAATCCTAACATTATCCAGTACAGTAAGGTTTTTAAAAAGTCTAATATTCTGAAAGGTCCGTGCCATCCCCAAACCTGTAATCTGATAAGGCTGGAACTTGGTAACATTCTGTAAGCTATCGTTTCTACCCTGCAGTAAAATACTGCCACTGGTTGGCGTATAGACCCCAGTCAATATATTAAAGATTGTAGTCTTTCCTGCTCCATTCGGACCAATTAAGCCTACTAATTCTCCTGCTTTCAATTCCAAGTTAAAATTAGAAACAGCCTTCAGGCCCCCAAATAAAATAGAAATATTCTCTGCTTTTAAGACGGTCATTATTTTTCACCCGCCTTACCCGGATTTTTCATCCGGAATATTTTTTTAGGATTAAACTCCCGCACAAAACGGGTTAATGAAAACCCTTTGTTACCAAAAAAGCCCATTAAACCAGCGGGTTGGAAGAGCATCATTAAAACTAAGATTAATGGGTAAATAACCAGCCGGTAATCTTTTAGGAAACGTAAAATTTCCTGAAGATAGGTTAATCCAAATCCAGCAAGGACTGTCCCTGTAATATTACCCATTCCACCTAGAACTACAATAATTAGAAACTCTACAGATTTTTGAAAGTTAAACATATTAGGATTTAAATAACCAAAAAACGGTGCATAAATGCCCCCACCCAATCCTGCGATGAACGCTGATAAGGTAAAAGCAAATATTTTGAAATAAAAAACATTAATCCCCATGGCATTAGCAGCAATCTCATCTTCACGAATAGAAATAATCGCACGCCCGGGAGAAGAATTTATTAAATTATTTAAGATAATAATCACTAAGACTAAAAATATATAAACCAAAGCAAAAGAGAGGACTGGCCGCCAAAAAAAGTTTGTGGTAAAAGGGGGAATCCCCTTTAACCCGGCAGGCCCACCCGTAATATCACTAAGATTTACCATAATCACTCTAATAATCTCACCAAATCCTAAAGTAACAATGGCTAAGTAATCACCATGCAACCTCAAAGCAGGTAACCCGATTAGCAACCCAAAAACAGCCGAAACTAAACCTCCAGCCAGAATCGCCGGAAAAATTGGTACATTAAGCTTCATGATTAAAGCTGCAGTGGTGTAAGCTCCCACCGCCATAAATCCGGCGTGGCCTAAAGCTAGTTGTCCGGTAAAACCTGAGATTAAGTTAAGGCCTAGGGCAATGATTACATTGATCCCGCCGATGGTCAAAATTTGTGCTGTATATTCATCAATTACCCTAAAAGCAACTAATCCGGTGGTGAGAATAAACCCGAAAAGTATAATTAGGAACGAAATCAGGTTGGTTTTTCGATCTTTATTCATATCTATATCACCTACACTTTCTCGCCTACTGGTTTACCCAGAATCCCTGTAGGCTTAACCACCAGAATAATAATGAGAAATCCAAAAGCAAAGGCATCAGCTAATTGAGAAGAAATAAAACCTTTAGTAAGGGTTTCTGCTACTCCCAAAATAAAACCACCTAGCATTGCTCCAGGAATACTGCCAATCCCTCCCATAACCGCCGCAATAAAGGCCTTAAGGCCAGGCATTATACCCATATATGGTTCAACCTGAGGATAAGAACTGGCAAAAAGAATACCAGCCGCCGCAGCCAAAGCTGATCCTAAAGCAAAAGTGAAGGAGATCACACGATCGACATTAATTCCCATCAGGGACGAAGCTCCTTGATCAAAAGAGACCGCCCGCATGGCTCTTCCGATTTTTGTATAGTTTACTATATAATTAAGAATAATCATCAAGCCAATCGTAATAATAAAAACCAGAATCTGTACTCTACTAATTCCTAGCCCAAATAAGTTGTGGGTTACCGATGGAAGGGTAGGAAATACTCGGGGATTAGGCCCTATTACCGGCAGGACTCTGGCGCCATTTTCTAAAAATAAAGAAACTCCAATCGCAGTAATAAGGGCATTGATCCTGGGAGAATCACGAAGCGGTTTATAACATATTTTCTCGATTAAAATACCAATTATTGCGCAAACAGGCATAGAAATAATAAAAGATAAAACAAGCGTTCCCGGCGTTACTCCGAAATAATTCAGAACAAAATAACCAGCAAAGGCACCTAACATCAGAATATCACCATGCGCAAAATTAATTAACTTAACAATCCCATAAACCATCGTATAACCCAAAGCTAATAAGGCATAAATGCCTCCCAAAGCCAACCCGTTTAATGTTTGTTGCAAAATCTGTTGAATAACTCCCACAAATTTACACCTCCAAAGTAGGATCTGAGGAACCAAATAATGGTAATGGGAGAAGTAAATTCTCCCATTACCATTATTATTTCCTGTAGCTAACAAGAATAACTCCGTTTAAGGATTTACCATTCCTACATATTCAGTAGCAAGTTTCCCGTCTGCTCCTTTGATAATCCTTAACATAGTTACTGATTTAATTGGGTCATGATGCTCATCAAATTGTATATGGCCAGTAACAAACTTACGATCAGTTTCCATTAAAGCTTCTTTAACCTTATTCGGATCAGTAGAACCAGCCCGTTCAATAGCCTCCAGCAAGATATAGGCACCATCATAACCTAAAGCTGCAAGGGCATTAGGAGTAACTTTATATTTTTCTCTGTATTTTTTTACAAATTCTATAACATCAGGATCATCTGCATCCGGGCTATAATGATTACTAAAGTATGAGCCAATAGCTTCATCCCCAGCTTGACCCGTAAGTTCATCCCAACCATCCCCACCAAGCATTGTCACATTAAGTCCTTGATTACTTACTTGTTTAATCACAAGGGAAATCGTATTATAATAATCAGGAATAAATAGAACTTCAGGTTCTGCTGCCTTGATTTTAGTAATCTGGGCATTAAAATCTTTATCTCCACCGGCATAAGATTCAGTAGCCACTACCGTCCCGCCCAAATCTTCAAAGGTTTCCTGGAAAGCCCTGGTCAGGCCATTTGAATAGTCATTATTCATATCATATAAAATAGCAGCTTTTTTAGCATTTAAAGTCTCAATTGCGAAACGGGCAACTACACTTCCTTGAAAAGAATCTTTAAAGCATGACCTAAAGATTAGATCTCCTGCATCAGTCACAGTATCATTAGTTGAAGTCGGTGTAAAAAGAAGAACATTTCTCTGCTGGGCTTCCCGAGTAATTGCTAAAGTACAATCACTAGTTAGTCCTCCAAGTACGGCCACTACTTTATCTTTAGTAACCAGTTTAATCAATGCATTCATCGTCTTTTCTGGGTTTTTCTCATCATCCTCAACAATTAATTCGACTTGTTTTCCGAGAATGCCTCCCTTAGCATTGATCTCATTTATAGCCATTTGCATCGCATCTCGAGTATGAATACCATAAGTAGATACCGGGCCACTAGTCGACATGATCGCCCCAATTTTTATAGTATTACTTTTCTTACATCCTGTAACTAAAATAGATATAATGGTAAAGATAACCATTAAGGCCAGGATTTTTTTTCTCACTTATTTTACCCCCTTTTATAAATCTATAAATATACAGATGAGATTAATATTTGCCTGCACAAGCAAGTACTTTTCTCATCTTGTTATGATTAAACTAAAATATATCAAAGCCATTGATAAATGTCAATCTATATTTAGTAAATGCTTTTTGCGATGTAAGC
>DIPO01000054.1:16193-16653 GCA_002427045.1 Firmicutes bacterium UBA5486 | reverse complement strand
CAATAAGTACTCCCTATTCCCCACGAGCGTGGGGGTGTACCGATCCTTAACGAGCTTGATTTAAAAGCTAGTGGCTATTCCCCACGAGCGTGGGGGTGTACCGTTAAACGGTTGGGAGGTCTAGCGGTTAAACTTCTATTCCCCACGAGCGTGGGGGTGTACCGAGATCAAACAGGCTGATGCCAAAATCGTTGAACTATTCCCCACGAGCGTGGGGGTGTACCGTTACACAAAGGCGAAAAACAAACCATCAAAGACTATTCCCCACGAGCGTGGGGGTGTACCGATACCGGAGAATTATGCAGAAGCTTGGAACTGCTATTCCCCACGAGCGTGGGGGTGTACCGAGAAGGTGAAGAGTCTCCCCTTCTTGCTGGAGCTATTCCCCACGAGCGTGGGGGTGTACCGTAGACTTCCGTTGCAAGTTCGCCAATATAGGTCTATTCCCCACGAGCGTGGG
>DIPO01000054.1:15783-16115 GCA_002427045.1 Firmicutes bacterium UBA5486 | reverse complement strand
CTATTCCCCACGAGCGTGGGGGTGTACCGCGTGACCAGAGGATAGAAGATGCCGACCGGCTCTATTCCCCACGAGCGTGGGGGTGTACCGATAGTGGGGAGATGGATGGGAGTCTCGACGAGCTATTCCCCACGAGCGTGGGGGTGTACCTCCGTTCGCCGCATCTTCTATTATTGTGTAATCCTATTCCCCACGAGCGTGGGGGTGTACCGGTTATTTTTTTCACTGGCAGGGCTGGATAGTCCTATTCCCCACGAGCGTGGGGGTGTACCGTCGCCGCCTAGCTTAATAATCTGTTCGGTTAACTATTCCCCACGAGCGTGGGGGTGTAC
>DIPO01000054.1:8548-15667 GCA_002427045.1 Firmicutes bacterium UBA5486 | reverse complement strand
CGAGCGTGGGGGTGTACCGAGATTCGCTGAAGGAATTGCGAATGGGGTCGACTATTCCCCACGAGCGTGGGGGTGTACCGAAGAGAACGATTAATTGATGTGAATCCCGATATGTGCTATTCCCCACGAGCGTGGGGGTGTACCGCTTGAGGCTGAGCTGGCCGACCGAATCTATGACTATTCCCCACGAGCGTGGGGGTGTACCGCAAAGCGACTAGGTTTTTACGACTGAAAGGGCCTATTCCCCACGAGCGTGGGGGTGTACCGCCTTAGAACGGCAGCGTGAAGAAGAAAAAGCACTATTCCCCACGAGCGTGGGGGTGAAGTAAGTGAATCACGCTTGATAAATAAAAGAAAGAGGGTGAAGCATTGCAAGAACAAAAAGATATAAGTGTTACTCTGGGAGTAGCAGGCTTTATTGATGTTGAAACTACGGGGCTTAATCCAGCTAATGATGAGATTATAGAATTTGCGGTAACTTTATTCTCATTTAACTATGAAACAGGAGAAGTATTAGAGGTGCTTGATGAATATGTAGGGATGCGAGAACCGAAAAAAAAGATTCCTCGTTCTGCAATAAAAATTCACGGGATTACTAATGAAGAGGTTTTAGGTAAAAAACTAGATAAGGAACATATTCTATCAATATTAAGTAAGGCAGATTTGTTGATTGCCCATAATGCAGCATTTGATCGAAGTTTTGTAGTACGCCTGTTTCCGGAATTTAACTGCAAACCATGGTTTTGTTCAATGAGGGGAATAAATTGGGGACAAAAAGGATTTGCCTATAAAAGTCTTCCTTATCTATTAAAAGCTCATGGAATAAAAAATAACCGGACACACCGTGCGGATAGTGATGTTAGAGCTGCAATCAAGCTTTTATCACAGTATAATAAAGAAAATAAAACTTATCTTTACGAGTTGGTTGCGAGTAACATTAAACAGAAAGTAAGGGTCGCCAGATAATGAAATTTATATATTTCAAACATTTGTTTGGTGAAAAGAGGGATTGGGGCCAAAACTTATAATTATATATATAGTGGTTAGGAAGGCTTTGTTTTTATTGAAATTTATTTTAGATAACTGCAAAAAACTGTTACAAATTATCTTTTTACAGAGTAAACCTGAAAGATTTTAAGGTTAAACGGAGGGTGTTTAATGGCACGAATTCGCTGCCTTCATCTGGCAGATCTTCATTTGGGCTGGACACCGCGGGCAATTGGCGGCCGGGAAGAAGAACGCCGGCAGGAACGGGATGGATTACTTAAAAGAGCTGTTGATTTTGCAATGGCACATGATTCCGGGATTCAGATGGTAATAATCGCCGGCGATCTTTTTGAGACACACCGGCCTGAAGCCGGGTTGGTTGATACTGTTCTTCAAGAACTAAGTCGTTTAGAGAAGGCTGGTATTCCAGTACTTACGGTGCCGGGGAATCATGATGAGGTTACCTATTATGATTCGGTTTACCGGCAACGCCGGGGAGAATGGCCCGGTATTCTGGTAACAAATCCGATGCCGGCGTTAGTAAGAACGATTAATCTGGGAGATACACCTTGTCATATATATTCCATGGCTTATACCGGAGGCTTGACTCAGGCTAACGAGCCATTACGGAAGTTTCTCCATACGCAGGAAGATGGTATTCACCTGGGAGTCTTCCATGGTTCACTGGATTGGGATGCCGGAGAAAGAAGTTTGCCTCTTTCTTCACAGGCGTTAGCTGAGGCGGGCTATGATTATATTGCTCTTGGCCATATTCATCAGTACCGGGAGAAGGCGGTAGGTGATGTATTAATGCTATACCCGGGTGCTGTGGAGGGGAAGACTTTCTCTGATCCTGGAGAGGGATTTTTTACGGTTGTAGATATTGGTGATGGTTTTCCGGTAATAAATAAGATTCCTGCCCAGGTCCGGTCGTACCGTCAGATTAAGGTTGATGTTACGGGGATGGAGTCGGAGTTGGAATTAGAAGAAGAGATTATAAAAAAAGCAGATCACGAAGCAATGGTGGAGATCCGTTTGCTGGGGGCCTTTTCTTTCCTTCCCAATTTAACAGATTTAGTCGGACGGGTGAAAAACCAATTTTACCACGTAGAGATTAAAGATGATACAGAATTTTTCAATATGGAGACTTTAAAACTTAGGGCAGCAGAACCTACCATTCAAGGATATTTTCTCCGGAGGATGTTAAATCGGCTAGAGAAAGCTGAAGATGAAAAGGAGCGGAAAACCATTTATCTTGCCCTGGCAAAGGGAATTTCTGCTTTTGCAAAGGGGGAGTGATGATGCCAAAGGTGCAATTTGACAAGGTAACCCTCTCTGGTTTTGGCCCTTACCGGGAAACAGTAGAGTTTACCTTAAATAATAAGATGAATGTTTTGGTGGCACCAAATGAGAGCGGAAAATCAACATTGGTAGCCGGGATTGGGGCAATTATTTTTGGGATACCACAGACGACTGATGAATCAGTCTTTGGTCAATCTCGTTTCCAGAATTGGGATCATCCATTGCGGTTTGAAGGAGAGATGATCTGTACAATTAATGATAAGTCTTACCGGATTCGCCGGGATTTTAATAATAATCAGGTTTCCTTGGCAAGAAGGGAAGGGGAACAGTACCGTGAAATTGTGAGTGGGACTCATAACCCCCGTGCTCAGAGACGGAATCTTCGTTATGAGAACAAGATTAAAACTTTGTTTGGATTAAGTTCACGAGAACTTTTTGAGGCTACCTTCTGTCTTACCCAGCCTCTACCGGAAGGGGAAGAGATTGATGAGCGGGTACAAGAGTTGCTTTCGGGTACGGGAGCGGGTTTTAAACAGGCGACAGAGAAAATAACTGAGGAACTCAGGTTAATTACGCGGTTTACAAGCCGACGGGGAGTAACGGCTAGAGATGCTGTTGATGCTAGAGAATTAGAATTGCTTGAGGCGGAAATTCTCCAAATAAAGCAGGAGATTGAGAGCGATCAAGGGATTGTAGACCGGTTGGAAAAGTATAGAAAGAGCCTTGCGGAACAGGAGATATTAAGAGAGGAAACAGAGGAAGGACTTAAGGAGAAGGAAAGAACCTTAAAGATTTGGTCCGAATGGGTACATTTTAATGAGAGTTACAATTCAGCCTTTCAATTTTATAATCAGGTTAATCGTGCTAAAGAACAAGCAAATAAATTATCTGCCGAGCTAAATGAGGTAAATGAGAAAAAAACTGATTTTCCCTGGGGGCCAAGTTTACCAGAGGATACTGCTGAGATTATTAGTGAACTTCAAGCGCTTCAGGAACGAAAAAGAAATTTGAAAGAACAAATTTTGAAGTTAAAGGAATCGCTTGCCAAATCAGTAGAGGTAAATGGGAAACAAGCCGAAGATGAAGAGCACAGTAGAATCGATTGGGGCGTTTTTGGTTCCGGACCGGTTTCAGAACTTAAGGGGCTCCAGCGACAGGCGGCGGAAGCTTTATCTGACTGGGAGGATCTTGAGCAAGTACAGGATACCCATCGGGAATGTCAAGAGATGCTGGATGAAGAGTTTGCTCTTTTTAAGGGTGCTGATCCGGAGTTGATAGAAACCTTAAAATCATATAGAGATCGGAAAGCTAGACTCAATTCTGCTTTGGAGAATTCTGTTCTTAGATTAGAAATGGCCAGGGATGAGCTGAAGAGAAATAAGCGACAGGCAAAGTTTCGTCTGGTTTTGACTCTGATTACCGCTGTAGCAACGGGTTTAGCAGCTAATTATTTCCGTATGAAGGGAGCTTGGAACCTGATTGTACCTGCTCTTTTGTTATTAATCGGTGCAGGATTAGGTTATTTATTAGGGAAAGTGATTTTCCCAGCTCTGCCCCGGCCGCTAATTAAGCAGAGGGTTGTAGATAATGAATTAATGACAAAACAAGCTCAGTTAGAACTGGAAGATTTTAATAATCTGGTTAGGCCTTTTGAACTAAAGTTTAATGATCTGACGACAGCTTGCCGGAGATGGGAGCAGTTCCACTTTGAACAAGAAGAGACTGCCTTAAAATTGCAGGAATTCAAGCAATTAGAATTGGGCGGATTTGCTGGTGAGGCGGGAGACTTACCTTTTGATGAGGGAAGGTATAAAATAGCCGAAAGATGGCTTGAATTAAGGGAATTTGCCTGCACTGTAGAACCGGGGAAGAATTTTAGGTACCTTCGTGATCTCTTAAACTGGCTAGAGGCAAGAACTCCTCAGTGGTGGGAGCGGATTCTTATGGAGGCTGAGGATTATGAGGAAAAAATCAGGGTATCTACTGAGGTTAAAGCAAGAAACAAAGCTAATCAGGAACATCTGGAGCAGCAAGACCAGGACTTAAAGGAGCTAGCTGATAAAGAAGAACTATTGGCAGAGAAAATTTCCGGCCTTTTGGATTATGTCGGAGGTAATTATAATGAAGCTAAGAAGTACTGGTTGTATTGGAATAAATTGGAATTGAAAGCAGAAAAGGCCTTAGATTCTTTAAAAAATATTCTAGTAACTCAGAGAGTTGACTCCCTAGAAGGACTGGAAGATAAAAATAATGATGCCTTGATCAAGTCCCAAGCAATCTACAGTGAATGGCAAAAGCTAAAAAAAGAGAATCCGGGGTTAATTGGGATTGAACAGGTCGATGATCCGGAGAAAATTGCTCAAGACTATCGGCGGCTGGAACAGGAAACCGAAGAGTTGAAAACAGAATTATCCAGGATTGATCAGAGCATCCGGGAGTTAAATACAGAGATTGCTCGGGTACAAGGACAGGAGCCGGTTAACATTGCAGCAGCAGAGCTAAGACTTAGGGAGCTTAAAGAGCGTCAAGCGGAGTTAGAAGTAATGGTTGATGCTCTTACCCTTGCTTATGAGGAATTGACAGCAGCGATTAATGATTTTCAAAGTTCTTATCGTACCAGATTATCTGAAGTATCTTCAGAATATTATCAGACTCTCACTGGCTTGAGTAATCGCATGGTAGAGGTTAGTGAGGAGTTCCGGGTAACAGTTAATATTGATGGCCGGCCGGTTGTCCCGGCTCAGCTTAGCCATGGAGCCCGAGATCAGCTTTATATTGCTTTACGTTTGGGGATTGCTCAGCTGTTGGCGGAAGAGACAATTTTACCATTTATTTTTGATGATCCCTTTCTTAATTGTGATGATCAGCGTTTGTATAATATTAAGTCTTCACTGGAGAACCTTTCAGAAGAACGGCAGATTATACTTTTGTCGCACAGAGATGATTTTGCCTTATGGGGAGAAGCAGTAGATGTATCTTAAGACAAGGGGACGAAAGGATATGAACCGTTTCCTTGTTTCGTGTGATCTCTTTACCCGTGATGATGAAAAAGTAAAAAAGTAGAACCGTATCTTTGTTTGAGAGCTGAAAAGCTCTTTTTTTTATCTTTTAATCATAAAAACTACTAATTATCTATAACAATTTCTAAAGGGAGGAAATTAGTAAATAAAGGGGGTGAAAATTTGGAATACTTTGTACGTGTAAATATTGAACACCGAGCTATAGACGGAATGCTCTGCGTACAAAATGAACTAATAAAAAGGTTGAAAACAGCCAAGGGGGTTAATGTAGTGCATTTAGATAACCTATTAGGCTTCTGGCGGGATTTTCTTGAGCGTGAACATATGAAGATTGAAGAAGAAATAGCCTTTGCAATTTTTCGTAAAATAAACCATCCCTTAATTGACAGAATCGAAGGGGATCATAATCAGATTGTAGTTGCTTTAAGAAAATTGGAAATGACGATGAGACTTTTAAAAGCGGGGCGGCCTAATGCCGGGCGGGAATATACAAAACTAGGAGAAGAGTTTGCAGAAACAGTGGTAAATCATCTTTCAATAGAGGATTCTGCTTTTAAAGAACTGGCTGTAATGGATAGAGAGATTGAAATTCCGGAGTATCCAATTCCTACAGGCCTCCGTCTAGAAAGGTTAAAAAGGGTCTATAAGTATTCTGAGGAACTTTGTCAAGAGTATTTAGGAAAGGGAAGTAGTCTTCCTGATTTTGAGGCGGAAAACAATGAAGAAAAAAAGATTGAGGAAGAATTGTTAGAAGAAAATTGCCCAGCCTCGGTAGCGGTAATAGATGTAGCCGTAGAAGATTCAGGGAATAGTTTAACATCTTTGAGTGAAAAAGAGTATTCAGGGGGAGAATACCAAGAAAATGTGGATGAATCTTAAATAAATGTTTTGCGATTCCTTAACGTAAGACAGAGAGAAATAAGAAGGATGGAATAGAGAATGCAAGTAATAAATTTGCTTAGAGAGGAACACAAAAAGCTAAAAGTTTTTCATTTGTACTTGAATACAGCTGCGGATAAATTGATAAAAGGTGAAAAGATCTCACCAGTAATTTTCCAAAAAGTAGCAAAGTTTGCTGAATTTTTTATCCGCAATTACCACATGTGGATTGAAGATGATTTGATAATAAAGTTTCTTAAGAGTAAAGGGTTTCCAGATCGTGAAGGGGTATTGGAGGAACTCGAAAACGATCACCGGGAGGCAGAAAAATATCTTTCGGATTTACTTGCAGCTATTATGATTATGGGGGAAAATACCGATTCTATTTTAAATAAAAATTTTGAGACTAATATTCAAGCTTATTCTCAATTAATAGCTGCACATGTTGGCGAAGAAGAAACAATACTTTTTCCCTTATTAAAGTCAGTTCTTTCTTCTGAAGAGGATCAGGAACTTTACTCAAAAGTTAAGGAGTCAATACAAGGCTTAAACCAGGATCTACTCCAGCTTTACCAGAAAAGTTTGGATGAAATCAAAGCTGAGTTAGGTGTAAAGAGTCTTAATGAACAGGAAGAACTGGAGAAATTATGGTTGCTAATGCAGATAAACCCCATGGAGATAATTAAAGATGAATGACTGGGGAATGATACCATTAAATGATTTAAAACAAACAGCTCGTTGTAATGAACGGGCTGTTTTTATATTTTAATACCTCTTATTTAGGTAAAAATCTGTTATAATACTTAATGAATTGTCTTTTTTAATCGCATAATCGGTTTTAAAAGCCTTAGGCCTCTAATATAGCTGGGCTCTTATTTATGTATTTAGTTTTGAAGAATAAATTTTGAATATCACGAAGTGATTTAATCAA
>DIPO01000054.1:3951-8317 GCA_002427045.1 Firmicutes bacterium UBA5486 | reverse complement strand
TCAAAACCAGATGAATCAACAAGGGCTATTTTCTAAGTTTTTAGGCTCGATTAATTTACATTTTGATTGAAAAGGCTTTTTCAGTAATTAATCAGAGTATACAATGGAGTTGAAACGATGAAATTATGGGCAGATTTGCATATTCATTCCCGCTATTCGATGGCTACCAGTAAAAAAATTACACCGGAAAGTTTAGTTTTTTGGGCAGAACGTAAGGGCTTAACCATAATTGGTACTGGCGATTTTACGCACCCACTTTGGCGACAAGAGCTCCGCGAAAAACTGGAAGCAGCTGAAGATGGCCTCTGGAAACTAAAAAAAGATTATTATATTAAACCGGATCCGGAGATTCCTCATGCCCCACCGGTTCGTTTTGTGATTGGAGGCGAGGTCTGTACCATCTATAAGCAAAAGGGGAAAACACGGAAGGTTCATCATTTGATTCTACTGCCCGGCTTTGAAGCAGCGGATAAACTTGCGCTGCAGTTAGAGAAGTTTGGTAAAACGGCAGTGAATGGCCGTCCGATTTTAAGCCTGAACAGTAGGGATTTATTAGAACTTACCTTGGAGGTTTCGTCGGAGGCGATTTTGATTCCGGCTCATATTTGGACCCCACACTTTTCCGTCTTTGGGATGAAATCAGAATTTAATACTCTTGAAGAATGCTATGCAGACTTGGTCGGAGAGATTACTGCACTAGAAACAGGATTATCTTCTGATCCTGCAATGAACCGAAGGTTATCGATGTTAGATCGGTATGCTCTGGTTTCGAATTCTGATGCTCATTCCGCACGGTATCTAGGGCGGGAAGCTAATCTTTTTGATATAGAACTTTCTTTTACTGCTTTGCGCAGAGCATTGCGCCCACCTTATAATGGGTTTTTAGGGACTGTAGAATTTTTTCCGGAGGAAGGCAAGTACCACTGGGATGGGCACCGCAATTGTGGTATTCAGTGGCACCCTCGTCAGAGTATTAAAGCCGGGGGTGAATGCCCGGTTTGCCACCGCAAGATTACAGTAGGGGTGCTACACCGACTGGAACTCTTAGCTGACCGGGAAGAGGAAGGTAAACCTGCTTCATGGCGTCCTTTCGAGCGTTTGGTTCCTTTAACCAGAATCATTGCCGCTGCGGTTGGTATGGGGGAAAACACTAAAACCGTAAACCGGATTTATTGTCAGCTTATACAGGAACATGGACCGGAATTGACAGTAATCAGAGAAGCACCGCTCACTGCGATCAATAAAACAACGGGTACACTGATGGCGGAAGCAATCGGCCGGGTGCGTAAGGGGTTGCTGAAGATTAGTCCGGGTTATGATGGAGAATACGGAGAGGTAAAAATCTTTAGTGATATTGAAAGAGAGGCTTTTTCAAGGCATTAATCTAAGATTTGAGGGAATTGATAGTTTCCTTAAAGTGTATATTTGACCAATTCCGAAAGGGCAGATTATCTCTTTAAATCAGAATAAGAATATATTGTGATGGAATCGAATGATGAAGGTAATTATGTAATTTTCTCAAGTAAAAACTGGTGTTTTGCTCAGTTTAGAAAGGAAGAAAATATTTGCAGAATGTTAATGAATTATCTCCAGTATCATGGGCCTATCTTGGAGATGCTCTTTACGAAGTTTATATCAGGGAGAACCTAATCAAGGAGGGCCCAACAAAAACCACCGGGGAACTACATCAGGAGGCTATTAAGTATGTTAAGGCTGAAGCTCAGGCCAGAATTGTCCGGTTTATTGATCGCCAATTAACAGAGGAAGAGAAAAAGATAATTAAAAGGGGAAGAAATCAAAAAAGCGGACATATTCCTACCCATACTAATGTTACAACTTATCGTTATAGTACGGCTTGGGAGGGCCTTCTGGGTTATTTATATTTGACTGGCCGGGAAGAACGGATGAAGGAATTAATTGGGTTTGGTTATGCCTATTTAAAAGCAGAGAAAAAGGAAAAAGAGGAGACTGAAGGAGGAAACCAGGGATGAAAGCATTTTTATTGTCTTATACCCCGGAACCGGATCGGGTGGTAGCTGCTGCTGCGCGGCTATGTTATTCTTCACTTCCGGCGGAAGAACTCTGGGAGGGGTTAACTCCGGAGAAACAAGGGGAATTTTTAGCAAAATTATGGAGCTATGGACATTATTCTCCTTTTGAACATATTTCCTTTACTTTTGCGATTACCGGAGTTAGCAGAAGCTTAAGCCATCAACTAGTTAGGCACCGGATTGCTTCTTATTCTCAAAGATCGCAGCGTTATGTGGATGAGGGTGAATTTGAAGTTGTTCTGCCACCATCGATAACAGGTAATCCCCAAGCTAAAAAAGAGTATAATTCGGTGATTGGGCAGATCCGGGAGGCCTATAAAAGACTGATCGATTTAGGAATACCTAAAGAAGATGCCCGGTATTTACTGCCAAATGCCTGTGAGACACAGTTGATTATGACGATGAATGCGCGTAGCCTTTTTAACTTTTTTCAATTACGGTGTTGCCGGCGTGCACAATGGGAAATCCAGGAACTGGCCTGGGAAATCCGGCGTCAGGTTATAAAGGTTGCTCCGGTTGTTTTTAGTAAATCCGGACCAGGTTGTTTAGTTAGAGGTGAGTGCCCGGAGGGTACCTTTACTTGTGGCCATCCCTATGTAGAAGGAGAGGTTTAAATAAGTGGTTAATAGTAAAACTGAGGAATTATTGGAAGGACGAAATCCGGTTTTAGAAGCACTCAAATCCGGACGGCCGCTGAAAAGAATTATAATTGCTCGTGGAGCTCATGGTGGCCCGCTGAAAGAGATTCAGGAACTGGTAGAGCAAAATAAGATTCCTTTAGAATACAGGGATAAAAAAGAGTTGGATTATTATTCAAAGACAGGAAGGCATCAAGGGGTATTGGCGATCGCTATTGCTCTTTCTTATTCAACTATAGATGAGATTCTTTCTAGAGCAACTGCTAAAGAAGAGGCTCCCTTAGTTTTACTTTTAGATGGGGTAGAAGATCCTCATAATTTGGGGAGTATAATTCGTACTGCAGAGGTCAGTGGAGCACACGGGGTGATTGTACCGGAACGGCGTTCAGCAGGATTAAATGCCACGGTTTTAAGGGCTTCAGCGGGAGCGGCTAATCATCTGCCAGTGGCTCAGGTTAAGAATACAGCAAGAGGAATCGAAGAGCTAAAGGCAAAAGGGTGTTGGATTATCGGTGCTGATATGGATGGGAAAGTCATCTGGGAGGAGACTTTTGATCTTTCATTACCTCTTTGTTTAGTGCTTGGAGGAGAAGGAAAGGGGCTTTCCCGCTTGGCTAAAGAACACTGTGATCTTTTGCTTCAGATTCCAATGTATGGTAAAGTAGCTTCATTGAATGTTTCTGTTGCAGCAGGAATCTTTCTTTATGAAGTATTACGAAGACGTTGTTTTTCTTAAAATAATTACTATTTTTCTTGTTATTGGAAAAGAAAAATGAAGTTTTTTGTAATAAACCCTGCTAGCTACAGTCAAAACAAGATCTATTCATCTTGACGGTTATTACAGCCTGCTGTATAATGGATTGGACAAGTTATGTAACAGAATATTTAATTATTGTGTCTGGAGGCGATAGTTGTGGGGGCCAATCCTCAAAAACACTATGGGGCTTATGATTATGATAATATGATGGATGAAGCGATTGTTGAAGCCGCCAGACAAGGTGATAATGTAGCTCAGGAATACCTGATCAATAAATACAAAAACTTTGTCCGGGCAAAAGCTAGATCCTATTTTCTAATTGGCGCAGATCGTGAAGATATCATCCAAGAGGGGATGATTGGGCTCTATAAGGCGATTCGGGATTTTCGTCATGATCGTTTGGCTTCTTTTCGTGCTTTTGCCGAACTATGTATTACCCGTCAGATAATAACTGCAATTAAGACAGCAACTCGGCAGAAACATATTCCTTTGAATTCATATGTTTCATTGAATAAACCCATCTATGATGAAGAATCTGACCGTACTTTGATGGATGTAATTTCCGGCAATAAGGTAACAGATCCTGAAGAACTAGTGATCAGTAAAGAAGAGTTTATTGATATTGAAAATAAGATGGGCGAATTCTTAAGTGATTTAGAATGGAAAGTATTAATGTCTTATTTGGATGGCCGTTCGTATCAAGAGATCGCTGAAGATTTACAACGCCATGTAAAATCTGTAGATAATGCGCTCCAAAGAGTAAAGAGGAAGCTGGAACGCTATCTGGAGAAAAGAGAAGAAGCAAATTTTAAAGGTTAAATAAAAAAACTATTGACATCAAGACTGTAGTATAGTATAATTCTTCTTGCGCTACAGTTCAAGGAGGGGTTCCCGAGTCGGCCAAAGGGGGCAGACTGTAA
>DIPO01000054.1:0-3783 GCA_002427045.1 Firmicutes bacterium UBA5486 | reverse complement strand
GGTAGCTCGTCGGGCTCATAACCCGGAGGTCGGAGGTTCAAATCCTTCCCCCGCAACCAAAAGCCCTCATAGCTCAGTAGGTAGAGCGCATCCATGGTAAGGATGAGGTCATCAGTTCGATTCTGATTGAGGGCTCCAGCGAAAAATCTTCTGTTGTGTTATACAATGATGAAAATAAAAATTGAATAATTTAGTCAAAAGGACTGTTGAGAAAATCAGCGGTCTTTTTTATTTTGGAGTATTTCATAGATTTAAGGAATTGCATAATTTAATTATTTATAATTTTACTACAAGATTTGAATCCTTGATTTATGCGTAATTGCTCTATGCAAAAAGAGACTACTTGTTACTTTACAAGAAAAAAGATAAAATGTTTCTGAAGAAGATAGGGGAAAGGAGGAGAAAAAAATTGGCAAGGCCTACTAAATGGAGAAAAGTTGAATTTATACCAAATATACAATATTTTGCTCCTTTAGAGATCGATCCTGTTGATTTGGAGGAAAATATATTAAAGATTGAAGAATTGGAAGCTATACGTTTAAAAGATCTTGAAGGCCTGGAACAAGAGGGATGTGCAGAAAAGATGGAGATCTCCCGTCAGACTTTTCAACGTGTTTTGAATACAGCCCGGGAGAAAGTCGCGGATAGTCTAATTAATGGAAAAGCAATAAAAATTGAAGGGGGAAATTTTACCCGTAATATCTGTCCGGTAAAATGCTTAGAGTGTGGTAAAGAATGGAACGAGAGCTACGAGAATTTTGAAAAGATCCTAAAGGGTGAATATAATTGTCCTGACTGTAATTCAAAGCGAATCAGTTGTGCCCGTAGCGAAAAAAAGAAGTTTTGCCGGCGGAATTGCCGGAGGTTTGGTAGAAATAACTATTAATTAATTCCTTAACTTGAGATGGAGATAAGAAGAATGTTTTGCCATCAATTTAAGTTTTATATGAAAATAAATAGTATTGACATTTACTCAAAATAGTGGTATTTATTAAAGATATGGGCATAAGCCTACAACATTTTGATTATGTTTTGAGGATAAAGATGCTAAATCGCATAGCTTAATTATTAAAATTTAGCTGGCTTTTATTTTGTATTCAGTTTATAAAAAAATACTTTAACTTGAATTTTGCTTAAAGTGTGCGAAATATGGGATAGGTAATTATGCAATCCCCTCTAATAAATACTGTTAAAAAAAGAAACGATAATGGAAGAAAACAAAGGAGTGTAAAAATGAAGGATAATATGGCAGAACATAACCCACAGGATTTTAGATGTAAGACCCATGAACTGAATAATATTAAGAAAAAAGTAGCAGTTTTAAGTGGGAAAGGAGGAGTCGGTAAATCTCTTGTTACCTCGCTTCTTGCTGTAACAATGAAGAGAAGAGGTTATCAGGTGGGGATTCTTGATGCTGATATTACCGGGCCTTCTATTCCTAAAATATTTGGGATAGATGATGAGAAGGCAGAGATTAGTGAGTTTGGGATCTATCCTGCTAAAACTGGGAAAGATCTAAAAATAATCTCAATTAATTTACTACTGGAGAAGAGTGATGCTCCGGTGATCTGGAGGGGCCCTTTAATTGCGGGTGCGGTAAAACAATTTTGGACGGATGTTATTTGGGGTGACCTTGATTATCTCTTCTTTGATATGCCACCGGGAACGGGAGATGTGCCGCTAACTGTTTTTCAGTCAGTACCACTGGATGGGATTGTGATTGTAACTTCCCCGCAGGATCTGGTCTCCCTTATTGTTAAAAAAGCTTATAATATGGCAAAGGCAATGAATATCCCAATTCTTGGCATCATTGAAAACCTTAGTTTCGCAGTGTGCCCAGATTGTGGAAAGCAAATCAATATTTTTGGCGAAAGTAAGGCGGAAAAAGTAGCAGCCGATATGGGAGTACCATTTTTGGGAAGATTACCTGTTGATCCGGAATTAGCAGTTTTATGTGATCAAGGTAAAATTGAAAGTTTTGAAAAAAATTATGTTGATGGTTGCGTAAAAATGCTTGAAGCAAAGCTATAATATGCAATTCCTTAGTAGCTAGTAGTTAGAAAATACTTATTGCATTAAGCGAAGAGATGAAAAGAACTGGTAGTGTTAATTTTACTTTGACTCCTTTTTTTATGGTATACTCAATAAAAAAATATGGTCTCCGTAAACAGTAAGAAGGAATTTTTTATTTTTACGAGAATTAATAAATCATTTGTGGGAATTGCATGATTATCTTATGGCTTTATTTAACCACATTTAATAAGCGTTTGACTTAAATTTATGGATTGTGGTTAATTTAAAATAATTAAATTATGCAATTCTTTAATTTATGATCAACTATAAACTTGTGATTAGGGAGGATCAAAAAATGGCAAAACAAAAATTTGAGCGGACCAAACCACATGCCAATATTGGTACCATTGGCCATGTTGACCATGGTAAGACTACAACTACGGCAGCGATTACAATGACCTTATCAAAGGCTGGTCAAACTAGTTTTATGACTTTTGATCAGATTGACAAGGCGCCGGAAGAGAGAGAACGTGGTATTACGATTAACACTTCCCACGTAGAGTATGAGACCGAAAACCGGCACTATGCTCATGTTGACTGCCCGGGACACGCTGACTATGTTAAAAACATGATTACCGGTGCAGCACAGATGGATGGCGCGATTTTAGTAGTATCAGCTGCTGACGGCCCAATGCCGCAGACCAGGGAGCATATACTTTTAGCTCGTCAGGTTGATGTTCCTTATATTGTAGTCTGGTTAAACAAAATGGATATGGTGGATGATCCTGAACTGCTAGAACTAGTAGAGATGGAAGTCCGCGATTTACTGAGCAGATACGAATTCCCCGGAGATGACATCCCGGTAGTTAAGGGTTCCGGACTTAAGGCACTGGAATGTGGTTGCGGTAGCCGTGACTGTGAATGGTGTGGTAAGATCTGGGAACTGATGGATGCAGTTGATGCCTATATTCCGACTCCGGAACGGGCAGTAGACAAACCATTTCTCATGCCTGTAGAAGACGTCTTTACGATCACTGGCCGTGGTACAGTGGCAACCGGCCGTGTTGAAAGCGGTAAGATTAAGATTGGTGATGAAGTAGAGATTGTTGGTTTGAATGAAGAACCCAAAAAGACTGTGGTTACCGGTGTTGAGATGTTCCGTAAATTATTGGATGAGGCAGTAGCCGGTGATAATATTGGTGTACTCCTTCGTGGTATTGAGCGTACACAGATTGAACGCGGCCAGGTACTGGCAAAACCCGGTTCGATTAAAGCCCATACCAAATTTGAAGGTGAAGTATACGTTCTAACTAAAGAAGAAGGTGGACGTCACACTCCATTTTTCAATGGATATCGTCCTCAGTTCTATTTCCGTACTACTGACGTAACAGGAGTAGCACATCTTCCGGAAGGGGTAGAGATGGTGATGCCAGGTGATAATATTAAGATGAGTATCGAACTGATTACCCCGATTGCCATGGATGAAGGACTTCGTTTCGCCATTCGTGAAGGTGGAAGAACGGTTGGTGCCGGAGTTGTAACTAAAATAATTGAATAACTAAAGATTAGGTTTGAAGCCGGGACCTATCGGTTGAAAAAGTTCCGGCTTCTACTTACTATTAGGGCTTTTTGCGTTGTCATTGAATTTTCCTGTCCCTGTACAATATATTGATAGCCTAATACAAGCTCAACACTATATATTGTGTTGGGACCTTTTAAAAAGGACACAACGCAAAAAGCTTTATTAATGAGCTATTTGCGATGTCGCGA
>DIPO01000055.1:76849-91347 GCA_002427045.1 Firmicutes bacterium UBA5486 | reverse complement strand
AGCTTACATCGCAAAAAGCATCTTAAAGATTGTTATTGACACATAATAGGGAAGATGCTAAAATGAATAAGTCTGGGTTATTTCAACAAATATTTTTTTGGATTGGTAAGGGAGAGAATGTTAGTGGGTGATCCTGGTCTTGAAGCTAAGAATAGGGTTATTGGCTTAAAACAGACACTTCGTGCAATCCAACAAAACAAAGCTTGCATAATTTACTTGGCTAATGATGTGGATGACCACATTTTAAAGAAGATTAAACTTGCAAGCCAAGGGAAAAATGTTAAGATTGTTACTACCCGAGTTGGGAAAAAAGAACTAGGACAAATTTGTCGGATCGATGTAAACGCAGCAGTTGTCGCATTGGTTCAAGAGTAGGAAGGAGGTGGGATGATGCCAACCATTAATCAATTGATAAAAAAAGGACGAAAAAAGATTAACAAGAAGAGTGATGCTCCTGCACTGCTTTGGTCTTATAACACCAAAAAAGAGGATATGTTTGAATCAGCTAAGGGTAGCCCACAAAAGCGCGGAGTATGTACTAGAGTTTCCACCGTAACTCCGAAGAAACCCAACTCTGCTTTACGGAAAGTGGCCAGGGTTCGTTTGACCAATCGTTTGGAAGTTACTGCTTATATACCAGGTGAGGGTCATAATTTACAGGAACACTCAGTTGTTTTAATCCGGGGCGGACGTGTTAAAGATTTACCTGGTGTTAGATATCATATTGTGCGCGGGACATTGGATGCCGCGGGAGTACAAGATCGAAAGCAAAGCAGGTCTAAATATGGTGCAAAGAGACCAAAAACCGCTACTGCTAAGAAGTAAGGAGGGTTAAATTTGCCACGTAAGGGAGCAATACCCAAGCGGGAGATAATTCCCGATCCAATTTATAATGACCCTATAATTACCCAGTTTATTAATAAAATTAGCTATTCAGGGAAGAGAGGCATTGGTGAGAAGATCTTCTATGGTGCCCTGGATATAATAAAAGAAAAAACGGGTAAGGATTCTTTAGAGGTATTCCAAGAGGCAATGAAAAATGTAATGCCGGTCTTGGAAGTTAGAGCGCGTCGTGTAGGGGGCGCAACTTATCAGGTTCCAATGGAAGTAAGGCCGGACCGCCGTGTTTCTTTAGCAATGAGATGGGTAATTAATAGTTCTAGAGCTCGGTCGGAACGGACGATGAGTGAGAGATTGGCCGCGGAATTAATGGATGCAGCCAATAATGTTGGAAACTCAATTAAGAAAAAAGAAGATACCCACAAAATGGCGGAAGCTAATAAAGCTTTTGCTCATTATCGTTGGTAATAAGAGGAACAGAGATTCATAATTTCTCTGGGGAACGGTTGGAGGTTATTTCGTGAGCAGGGATTTTCAGATCGATCATATTAGAAATATTGGAATTATGGCTCATATTGATGCCGGTAAAACTACCACTACCGAGAGGATCCTATTCTATACCGGTAAGGTTCATCGGATGGGTGAAGTTCATGATGGGGCTGCTACTATGGACTGGATGGTTCAGGAGCAGGAACGAGGGATTACTATTACTTCAGCTGCTACTACAGCCTTGTGGAGAGAACATCAAGTTAATATTATTGACACACCCGGGCACGTGGACTTTACCGTAGAAGTAGAACGTTCGCTACGGGTTCTTGATGGAGCGGTTTCTGTATTTTGTGCAGTCGGTGGAGTTGAACCTCAATCAGAAACGGTTTGGCGGCAGGCTGACAAGTACAATGTCCCTAGGATTGCTTTTATTAACAAAATGGACAGGGTTGGTGCTGATTTTTTCCGTGTAGCGGAGATGATTAAGACCAAATTAGGGGCTAATCCTGTTCCACTTCAGATCCCGATTGGTGCAGAGGAGAATTTTCGCGGGATCGTTGACTTAATAGAAGAAAAGGCAATTGTTTATCTTGATGATATGGGGACTAAAAGCGAGGTTCAAGAGATTCCGGAAGAAGTTAGGGAAAAAGCAGCTGAATATAGAACTAAACTTTTGGAAGCAATTGCCGAATTCGATGAAGATTTAATGGTGAAATATTTAGAGGAAGAACCAATTACTCCTGATGAGATCCGGACAGTTTTAAGGAAAGCAGTTATTTCAACTAAGCTGACCCCGGTTCTTTGTGGTTCTGCTTTTAAAAACAAGGGTATTCAATTGCTTTTGGATGCGGTTATAAGTTATTTACCATCGCCGATTGATCTTCCCCCGATTACAGGCCATGATCCTCAAACTAAAGAGGAAGTTCACCGGAAACCTCTTGATGATGAAGGTTTTTCTGCTTTGGCCTTTAAAGTAATGACTGATCCTTATGTTGGTAAACTTGTTTTCTTCCGGGTATATTCCGGAGAATTAAATACCGGATCATATATTTATAATTCTACTAAAGGCAAAAGAGAGAGAGTTGGCCGTATTCTAAGAATGCATGCTAATCACCGGGAAGAGATAAAGACTGTTAGGTCAGGAGATATAGCAGCGGCGGTGGGTTGGAAAGATACAGGCACAGGGGATACGCTCTGTGATGAAGAACAACCGGTAATTTTGGAAGCAATGGAGTTTCCGGAACCTGTTATTTCAGTTGCCATTGAACCTAAAACAAAGGCTGACCAGGATAAGCTGGGACTTTCTCTTGTTAAATTAGCGGAGGAGGATCCCACCTTCCAAGTAAAGACTGATAGTGAGACTGGTCAGACGATAATTTCTGGTATGGGTGAACTTCATCTAGAGGTTATTACCGACCGTTTGATCAGGGAGTTTAAGGTTGAAGCCAATGTTGGTAAGCCCCAGGTGGCTTATAGAGAGACTATTCGCCAATCAGTTAAAGCTGAGGGTAAGTTTATTAGGCAAAGTGGTGGTCGAGGCCAATATGGTCATGTAGTGCTTGTGATTGAACCTAATGAAGCAGGAAAAGGATTTACCTTTGAAAATAAAATAGTTGGCGGGGTAGTCCCAAAAGAGTATATACCAGCAGTAGAAGCTGGAGTTAAAGATGCGATGTTAAATGGTGTTCTGGCAGGTTACCCGATGGTTGATGTTAAAGTTGCGTTGATTGATGGTTCTTATCATGAGGTCGACTCTTCAGAGATGGCATTTAAAATTGCTGGCTCAATGGGCTTCAAAGATGGATGTAAAAAGGCAAGCCCCGTTTTACTGGAGCCGATCATGAAGGTGGAGATTGTTACCCCGGATGAATATCTTGGTGATGTTCTTGGAGATTTTAATTCCAGACGGGGGAGAATAGAAGGGCTGGATCCACAAGCGGGCGCTCAGATTATTAATGGCTATGTACCAATGGCTGAAATGTTTGGTTATGCTACTATTCTGCGCTCGATTTCTCAAGGCCGGTCCACATATTCGATGTATTTCTCCCATTATGATGAGGTTCCATCTGGTTTAGCAAAGGAGATTATTGAAGGTTAACTATTGCTGGATTAAGTTTAATAAATGTGTACTAAGCAAATGCTTTTTTAATAAAAAATAAAAATTACAATTAAAAGTAATGAGGAGGATCAAAAAATGGCAAAACAAAAATTTGAGCGGACTAAACCCCATGCCAATATTGGAACCATTGGCCACGTTGACCATGGTAAGACTACGACTACAGCAGCAATTACAATGACCTTATCAAAGGCTGGTCAAGCTAGTTTTATGACTTTCGATCAGATTGACAAGGCGCCGGAAGAAAGAGAACGTGGTATTACCATTAATACATCCCACGTGGAGTATGAGACTGAAAACCGGCACTATGCTCATGTTGACTGCCCGGGACATGCTGACTATGTAAAAAACATGATTACTGGTGCAGCCCAGATGGACGGAGCGATTTTGGTAGTATCGGCGGCTGATGGTCCAATGCCACAGACCAGGGAGCATATACTTTTGGCTCGTCAGGTTGATGTTCCCTATATTGTAGTATGGTTAAACAAAATGGATATGGTGGATGACCCTGAACTATTAGAACTGGTTGAGATGGAAGTCCGCGACCTACTGAGCAGGTACGAATTTCCTGGAGATGACATCCCGGTAGTTAAAGGTTCTGGACTTAAGGCACTGGAATGCGGTTGTGGTAGCCGTGACTGTGAATGGTGCGGCAAGATCTGGGAACTGATGGATGCAGTAGATGCATACATTCCAACTCCAGAACGGGCAGTAGATAAACCATTTCTCATGCCTGTAGAAGACGTTTTTACTATCACTGGCCGTGGTACAGTAGCAACCGGTCGTGTCGAGAGTGGTAAAGTCAAGATTGGTGATGAAGTAGAGATTGTTGGTTTGAATGAAGAACCCAAAAAGACTGTGGTTACCGGTGTTGAGATGTTCCGGAAATTATTGGATGAGGCAGTAGCCGGTGATAATATTGGTGTACTCCTTCGCGGTATTGAGCGAACACAGATTGAACGTGGTCAGGTACTGGCTAAACCAGGTTCGATTACTGCTCATACTAAATTTGAAGGTGAAGTATACGTTTTAACCAAAGAAGAAGGTGGACGTCACACTCCATTTTTCAATGGATATCGTCCTCAGTTCTATTTCCGTACCACTGACGTAACAGGGGTAGCACATCTTCCAGAAGGCGTAGAAATGGTGATGCCTGGTGATAACATTAAGATGACCATTGAGCTGATTACCCCGATTGCCATGGATGAAGGACTTCGTTTCGCCATTCGTGAAGGTGGAAGAACAGTCGGTGCCGGAGTTGTTACTAAAATACTTGAATAGTTTGATTTATGGCGTGCAGTTTATACGCTGCACGCCGCCCGATTTGATTACTAATAAATAACCCGGTAATTAACCGGAAAGTCTCCAGCATAAGGGAGGGACGATAGTGGCTAATCAGAAGATTAGGATTCGTTTAAAAGCCTTTGACCATAGGATATTAGATCAATCGGCGGAGAAAATAGTAGACACAGCGAAAAGGACTGGGGCGGTTGTTTCGGGGCCGATTCCTTTACCTACCGAAAAGAGTATCTTTACGGTATTACGCTCTGTTCATAAAGACAAGGATTCCCGGGAACAGTTTGAGATGAGAACTCATAAACGTTTGATTGACATTCTGGAACCCAGCTCAAAAACTGTAGATGCCTTGATGAGATTAGATTTACCCGCCGGGGTTGACATTGAGATTAAGTTGTAAGAGATTAAAAGTCATGAAATTTTCTTGTTGAGGTTAGGAGGTGACTCGGTTGGCAAAGGGAATTCTCGGGAGAAAGATTGGAATGACGCAAATATTTAATTCCACAGGCCAATTGATTCCCGTTACTGTTGTAGAAGCCGGGCCATGTGTAGTTGTACAGAAAAAGACAGATGATAAAGAGGGCTATTCGGCAATCCAATTAGGTTTTGATGAAAAGAAAGCAAAGCATATAACTAAACCGCTGAAGGGACATTTTGATAAAGCAGGAGTCAATGCTTTACGCTATTTAAAAGAAATTCGGTTAGCTCCGGATGAAAATGAGAAATACCAGGTAGGTCAGGTTTTGACTGCGGATTTGTTTAAAGAAGGCGAAGTTGTTGATGTAGTTGGTACAACTAAAGGAAAAGGATTTGCCGGAGTAATTAAAAGATATAATTTTGCTCGTGGACCAATGGCTCATGGTTCTAATCATCACCGGCATCCAGGTTCTTTAGGAGCAGTGGATGCGGCCAGAGTATTTAAAGGGCAGCGTCTACCCGGCCAAAAAGGTGGGAATAGAGTAACCATTCAGGGGCTAGAGGTTGTAAAGAGTGATAAAGAGAAAAACCTTCTTCTGATTAAGGGAGCGATTCCAGGAAGAAATGGTGCACTCTTATTAATCAAAGAAAGTGTTAAGGTAAGTAGCTAATGTTGTTTGATTTACTGGAAGGAGAGGAGGATTAGAATGCCCACATTGCCCGTGTATGATATAGACGGAAAGCAGGTAGGGGATATTAACCTGTCTGATTCGGTCTTTAATGCGAAGATAAATAGACCCCTCCTTCACCAGGCCGTGGTGATGCAGTTGGCTTCCAGACGTGTAGGAACTGCCAAAGCAAAAACCAGAAGTGAGGTTCGTGGTGGTGGAATCAAGCCTTGGAGGCAGAAAGGAACCGGACGTGCCCGCCATGGTAGTAGACGTTCGCCAATCTGGACTGGTGGCGGCGTTGCATTTCCGCCATTACCGCGTGCCTATGGTTTTAAAATGCCTAAGAAGGCCTGGCGTCAAGCTTTGAGGTCGGCTCTTTCTTCCAAATTACAGGCTGGGAAGATAGTTGTTCTTGATGAATTAAAGTTCGAGGAACCTAAAACCAAGGCAGCTATCGGGGTTTTATCTCATTTAAAAATTGATGAAGTCAAGACATTGATTGTCTTAGCAGAGAATGATGAAAATGTCATTAAATCAACAAGAAATTTGGTTGGGGTTTCAACACTAAAATCTGACGGCCTGAATGTCTACGATATTTTATCCCATGACCACCTCTTAGTAACTAAGGAAGCGGTGGGAAGGATTGAGGAGGCGTTGGCATGATGGAAGCGCGAGATATTATTAAAAAGCCTATCATTACAGAAGAAACTACCAGAATGATGGGAGATAATAAATATTGTTTCATGGTAGATCACCGGGCGAATAAGATTCAGATCAAAAAGGCGATTGAAGAGATTTTTAATGTTAAAGTTACGGATGTTAATACCATGAGAGTTCTTGGTAAGATTAAGAGGATGGGCAGGTTTGAAGGTAGAAGGCTTAGTTGGAAAAAAGCGATTGTTACCTTAGAACCGGGAAGCAGAATTGAGTTTTTTGAAGGCGTATAATTTTTGATTTTATAGTAAAGGAGGTTTAGGTAGTGACTATTAAAAAATATAAACCAACATCACCTGGTCGTCGTTTTGTAAGCGTATCCTCCTTTAAAGAGATTACAAAGACCACACCGGAAAAGTCTTTATTGGAACCAATAAAAAAGACTGGTGGACGGAATTTTGCCGGTAGGATTACTGTTCGTCATCGTGGCGGCGGCCATAAAAGAATGTACCGCCGGATTGATTTTAAAAGGGATAAGTTTGGGATTCCTGCGAAAGTTGCGGCGATCGAATATGATCCGAATCGGACTGCTCGGATTGCATTGTTATTTTTTACTGATGGAGAAAAACGGTATATTTTAGCCCCACAAGGCTTAAAAGTTGGGGATACAGTAGTTTCTGGGCCGGATGCCGATATTAAAGTGGGAAATGCACTACCGCTGGCTAATATTCCAGTTGGTACTGTAATTCATAATATTGAATTAGTAAAAAATACTGGCGGTCAATTGGCAAAAAGTGCCGGAGCTGGTGCACAACTCGTGGCTAAAGAAGGGGAATATGCACATGTCCGTTTGCCTTCGGGCGAAGTTAGGCTGATCAGGCTTGAGTGCATGGCTACGATCGGACAGGTAGGTAATATCGAACATGAAAACATTACCATTGGGAAGGCAGGCCGTTCACGTTGGCTGGGTAAACGGCCGTCAGTTCGCGGTGTAGCGATGAACCCGGCGGATCATCCCCATGGTGGTGGTGAAGGAAGATCGTCGATCGGTCGTGCTCCTGTTACTCCGTGGGGTAAACCTGCTATTGGTCAACGTACCAGGAAAAGGAAACCGTCCGAACGGCTAATTATTAAACGTAGGGCTTAGTGCCGGAAGGGAGGAAGGGAAATGTCACGTTCATTAAAAAAAGGACCGTATGTTCAAGAAAGTCTAATGAAAAAGATTGAAGCGATGAACAAAAGCGGAGAGAAAAAGGTTATCAAGACATGGTCCCGTAGATCAACAATCTTTCCGGAAATGGTCGGACATACCTTGGCTGTTCATGATGGTCGCAGACATGTACCAATCTATATAACTGAGGATATGGTTGGACATAAATTAGGTGAATTTGCACCTACTCGTACTTTCAGAAGTCATGGTAGTGGTGCCCGTACGGAAAGAACTACGATTTTGAAATAGTAAAGTAAATATACTAACTCCCATACCGCTTTTGGATGATTAAATTAAATTTAAAATGGTAAGAAAGATGAATTTGAGGATTCGTCCTAACAATGAGGGGAGGCGAGTCAATATGGAAGCCAAAGCAGTAGCACGTCATATTAGAATTGCCCCGCGCAAAGTGCGTCAGGTGGCAGATGAAATTAGGGGTAAACAAGTCGATGAAGCGATAACAATTCTTCGATTTACCCCAAGAGCTGCAGCAGAGGTTTTGTTAAAAGTTTTAGAGTCTGCCGTAGCAAATGCAGAGAATAATCATGGAATGAACAGGGCTGGATTAGTGGTAGCACAAGCCTATGTGGATGAGGGTCCGACCTTAAAGCGGATCCGTCCCCGTGCTCAAGGTCGTGCTGCCGCCATCCGGAAGAAAACAAGCCATATTACCATTATCATCAACGAGAAGGAGGGATGAGAAAATGGGGCAGAAAATTAATCCGATTGGATTCCGGGTTGGTGTTATTCGGGACTGGGAAAGTCGTTGGTTTGCGGAAAAGGACTATGCTACCCTCCTACACGAAGATTTGGAGATTCGTCGGTTTATTAAAAAACAACTTTATAATTCAGGGGTGGCCCGGATTGAGATCGAAAGGGCTGCTAACCGGGTAAAAGTTACGATTCACACGGCCAGGCCTGGTATGGTTATCGGTCGTGGAGGAACAGAAGTGGAAAAACTTCGGAAAAACTTAGAGAGTATGACTGAAAAACAGATTTCTCTTAATGTTGCTGAGGTTAAAGTACCGGATCTCAATGCCCAATTAGTAGCCGAGAATATCGCCTTCCAATTGGAACGCCGGATTTCTTACCGTCGTGCGATGAAACAGGCGATTTCCCGGAGTATGAGAATGGGAGCTCTAGGAGTTAAGGTGATCTGCAGTGGTAGATTGATGGGAGCAGAGATTGCCCGGACGGAAGGGTATAGCGAAGGTAAAGTGCCTCTGCATACCTTGCGTGCGGATATTGATTATGGATTTGCCGAAGCTAATACCACTTATGGGAAGATCGGTGTTAAAGTCTGGATTAATAAAGGTGAAATTTTACCCGAGAAAAAGGAAGTTAAGGGCGAGGGGGGAGAGTAAGCATGCTGGTTCCGAAGAGAGTTAAGCATCGAAAAGTTATGCGTGGGCGGACAAAGGGAATGGCATACCGTGGTTCCCAGCTAACCCTTGGCGATTATGGGCTGCAAGCAGTGGAGCCAGGTATGATTACTAATGTGCAGATTGAAGCTGCCCGTATTGCATTGACCAGATATATGAAAAGGGGCGGTAAGGTTTGGATTAAAATATTTCCGGACCAACCGTTTACTGCTAAACCGGCTGAAACCCGTATGGGTAGTGGTAAAGGTGCTCCCGAGCGTTGGGTTGCTAAGGTGAGGCCTGGAAGAATAATGTTTGAGATTACTGGTGTAGAAGAAGAAACAGCAAAGGAAGCACTTCGTTTAGCAGGGAGTAAATTACCAGTTAAAACAAAGTTTTTAAAACGTGAGGAAGCGGGTGGTGAGTCAGAATGAAAGCTGATGAGATTAGAGAATTAACTGGCGAAGAATTACAGGAAAAACTCGCAGACCTCAAGACCGAACTTTTCAATCTACGTTTTCAGTTGGCCACCGGACAATTAGATAATCCGGCGCGGGTTAGGGCTGTCCGTAAGGATATTGCCAGAGTCAAAACAATTATTTGCGAGCGCGAATTAAAGATTAGGGCATAACTGAAAAAGGAGGTTGAAAAAAGAAATGTCTGAGCGTTTTAGCAGAAAAACTAGAGTCGGCCGGGTCATAAGTGACAAGATGGATAAGACTGTAGTTGTTGCGGTTGAGAGATTGGAAAAGCACCCTCTGTATAAAAGGACGATTAAACGTACTGCAAAGTTTAAAGCCCACGACATGAATAATGAATGCCGTGTGGGCGATAAAGTTAGAATCATGGAAACCAGGCCAATAAGTAAAGATAAACGTTGGCGGGTTGTTTCTGTAATTGAAAAAGCTGAATAATCAATGATGTTTATTTTAGAAAACGTACTATAACCTCTCTGATATTGTGATAGAAAGGGGGATACAGTTGTGATACAAGTGGAGACTTATCTTAACGTGGCGGATAACTCCGGGGCAAAGCAGCTTATGTGCATTCGTGTGCTCGGCTCTTCTGGGAAACGTTACGCTGGGTTAGGAGATTTAATTGTCGCGGTTGTTAAGGATGCACTCCCCCCTTCCGCAGCCCGAAAAGGTGCGGGTATTGCTGGGGTGAAGAAGGGCGATTTAGTTAAAGCTGTAGTGGTTAGAACTAAGAAGGAAACTAGAAGGCCGGATGGCTCTTATATTCGTTTTGATGATAATGCTGCAGTGATTATTAATGATCAGATGAATCCAACTGGAACTCGTATATTTGGTCCTGTAGCCAGGGAATTAAGGGAAAAGAATTTTATGAAGATTGTTTCACTGGCTCCTGAAGTTTTATAAAAATGATATATATAATTCGATAAGAGGGGAGGTATAGTCGTGGGCCTTAAGACTTTTCTTCGCAAAGGAGACGAAGTCGTGGTTCTTTCTGGAAAAGATAAAGGTAAACGGGGGAAAATCCAGAGAGTATATCGAAGCAAAGGGACGGTAATTGTTGAAGGAGTAAACCTGGTAAAGAAACATGCCAGGCCTACTAAGGATAATCCTCAAGGCGGAGTTATTGAGAAAGCCATGCCCCTTCCCAATGCAAAGGTAATGTTAGTCTGTACCGGTTGTGGCCAACCCGCTCGCATTAAGCGGGATCGCTTACCTGATGGTTCCTTGGCAAGGATTTGTAAGAAATGTGGTCATAACTTTGATTAATACAGATCCGGAAACTAAGATCTGAGATCATTTTAAATCTATTTTCTGAGTTTCGAGAGGAGGTGCGGACTATGTCTCGCTTACGGGAAAAATATAATAATGAAGTTACCCTAGGTTTAAAAGACCGTTTTGGGTATAAAAATGTGATGCAAACACCCAGGTTGGAAAAGGTAATAATTAATATGGGAGTTGGGGAAGCAACTCAGGATGCTAAACTCATTGATGCAGCAGTCAAGGATTTAACTGCGATTTCCGGTCAAAAACCGGTTATTACCAAGGCCAAGAAATCCATTGCCGCTTTTAAGGTGAGAGAAGGAATGCCTGTAGGATGCAAGGTTACATTGCGCGGGGAAAGGATGTATGAGTTTCTTGATAAACTGATGAATATTGCTTTACCCCGAATTCGCGATTTTCGAGGTGTTTCTCCCAAGTCTTTTGATGGGCGTGGTAATTATAGCCTTGGTCTCCGGGAACAATTAATCTTTCCTGAGATCAATTATGATAATGTAGATAAGGTTCGAGGGATGGATGTGGTAATTGTTACCACTGCTAATAGTGATGAAGAAGCTTTTGAGTTATTAAAACTCCTAGGAATGCCTTTCAGAGCATCCTAATCAAAGGAGGTTAAAAAGTGGCTAAAAAATCACAGGTGATTAGAGCAAATCGGAAACCAAAGTACCCAGTACGGGCATACAACCGTTGTAAAGTTTGTGGTCGTCCCCGTGCTTATATGAGAAAATTTCAACTTTGTCGTATTTGTTTCCGAGAATTGGCCCACCGGGGCGAAATACCTGGTGTTGTTAAAGCCAGCTGGTGAGGAAGGAGGTTGACAACATGGTTGTGACTGATCCAATTGCGGATTTCTTAACTAGGATTCGCAATGCCAATATAGTTCGGGCGAAGACCGTAGAGGTCCCGGCTTCAAATATGAAGAAAGAGTTAGCCAAACTCTTGAAAGAAGAAGGATATATCCAGGATTATGAGGTTTTTGAAGATAAAAAGCAAGGGCGGATCCGTCTTCAATTAAAATATAATGGCAAGGAACGGATTATCACTGGACTTAAAAGAATTAGCAAACCAGGCCTGCGGGTTTATGCTGAAAAGGATCAGATTCCCAGAGTCCTTGGGGGTTTAGGTATTGCTGTTATTTCAACGTCAAAAGGAATTATGACTGACAAATCTGCTCGCCAAATGGGTATTGGTGGAGAAGTTCTCTGCTATATTTGGTAAATAATCAGTGTTAATGTAGAGCTGAGAACAGGGCATTATCAGAGATAATATACTAGGTGTTGTGAATGGGGGTGTAAAGATGTCAAGAATAGGCCTAAAGCCTATTGAAGTCCCTTCCGGGGTGGAGATTAAGATTGATGGGAATACCATCCGAGTGAAAGGGCCAAAAGGAGAATTAGTGCAGAAAATCGCGGAAGGCATGAAGCTAGTACGGGAAGATGCCACGCTTACAGTCGAGAGATTAAATGATGAGAAATATTATCGATCTTTGCATGGGTTGACCAGGTCACTAATTGCTAATATGATTGAAGGGGTCACCAAAGGTTTTTCAAAAGCCTTAGATATAAGCGGTGTAGGATATAGAGCTGCTAAGCAAGGAAATAAACTTGTTCTCACTGTAGGCTATTCTCATCCAGTAGAATTTGAGCAGCTTCCTGGTATTGAGTTTGAAGTGCCTACCCCTAATAAGATCGTGGTTAAAGGAATTGACAAACAGCAAGTTGGACAGATTGCCGCCACAATCCGAAGTGTGCGTGAACCTGAACCTTATAAAGGTAAAGGAATTAAATATGAAAATGAAGTTATCCGTAGAAAAGCTGGTAAAGCTGGTAAAGTTGGAAAGTAATCCGCAGAAAGGAGTGGGATTTGGTGTTTAACAGGCCCAATCGTAGAGAAGCTCGAATCAGACGTCATGTCCGGCTGCGGAAAGAGTTGTCCGGTACAACTGAACGTCCGAGGTTATCGGTTTTTAAAAGTATTCACCATATTTATGTACAAATTATAGATGATGTACAAGGGAAAACCATTCTTTCCGCTTCTACTCTTGATCCCGAAGTCAAAAAAGAGATTAAAGGATCCGGAGGGAATATTGAAAGCGCTAAAATCGTTGGTAAAGTTATTGCTCAAAGAGCTCAGGCCAAAGGTATTAAGCAAGTGGTATTTGACCGTGGAGGCCATATTTATCATGGTAGAGTGGCAGCCTTGGCAGATGCAGCTCGTGAGAATGGGTTAGAGTTTTAAGTAAAGGAGGGATACGATGAAGCGGATTAATCCTAACGAAATGGAACTTACGGAGCGAGTTGTTTTTATTAATCGTGTGGCCAAGGTAGTTAAAGGTGGTCGCCGTTTTAATTTCAGTGCTTTAGTTGTAGTTGGAGATAGCCAGGGACATGTAGGAGTAGGCCTTGGTAAAGCGGGAGAAGTTCCGGAAGCAATCCGTAAAGGTGTTGAGGATGCCAAAAAGAATTTGTTTGAAGTTCCAATGGTAGATACGACAATTCCTCATCCAATTGTGGGGCGATTTGGAGCTGGCCGGGTAATGTTAAAACCTGCTGGGCCTGGTACAGGAGTTATTGCCGGAGGCCCTGTTCGTGCTGTTTTAGAATTGGCCGGAGTCCGTGATATCCTTACGAAATCTATTGGCTCTTCTAACCCTTTAAATGTTGTTAATGCCACGGTTGAGGGGCTGAAATCACTAAAGCGTGTGGAAGAAGTGGCTCGTTTACGTGGAATACCTGTAGAACAAGTTCAGGGATAAGGGGTGGTGAATGATGCCAAAGAAACAGACTGCGAAAAAAAACCTTAAAATTATCTGGAAACGGAGTGCGATTGGCCGGACTGAAGACCAGAAAGCTACTATTGCTGCTTTGGGCCTTCGTCGTTTAAACCAATCTGTAGTCCAACCTGATAACCAGGTAATTAGAGGTATGATAAAAAAAGTTGAACATCTTGTGGAAGTTACTGAAGAATAGGAGGTGCCATTATGAGGCTTGAAGATTTAAGACCAGCAGTAGGGTCGAAGGTTACCCGGAAACGTGTCGGACGAGGTACTGGTTCTGGTTTAGGAAAAACTTCCGGTAAAGGGCATAAGGGCCAAAAGGCACGCTCCGGTGGGGGGAAAGGTCCTGGTTTTGAAGGAGGGCAAACTCCTTTACAGCGCCGTCTACCGAAAAGAGGCTTTAAGAATTTTGCACGTAAGACTTGGACAGAAGTTAATATTGACCAACTCAATTCTTTTGCTGATGGAACTGAGATTACTCCAGAGCTTTTAATAGAAAAAGGTTTAATTAAAAAGCTTAATGATGGAGTAAAGGTTTTGGGCCGGGGTGAATTAGAAAAGAAACTTATTGTTAAAGGCAATTCTTTTACCAAGTCTGCGATAGCAAAGATTGAAGCTGCCGGTGGAAAAGCCGAGGTGATATAGATGTGGGATTCATTAAAAACAGCTTTTAAAATACCGGATCTCCGCAAAAAGTTTTTGTGGACATTGTTTTTATTAGCAGTTTATCGTTTAGGTTCTTATATTGTGGTTCCAGGAATGAAACCTCATAATTTTGGAGAGAATAATATTTTCAATCTTTTAGATATGTTTTCTGGCGGAGCTCTAAGTAATATGTCATTATTTGCTTTGGGAGTTAATCCGTATATTACCTCATCGATTATTTTACAACTTTTGATGATGGTCATCCCTAG
>DIPO01000055.1:56412-76662 GCA_002427045.1 Firmicutes bacterium UBA5486 | reverse complement strand
GTTCAGGCCTGGGCAATAACTATGAGTTTTCGTCAAGCAATGGTTAACCCGGGAAGCACTTGGTCGATGATCTCGATTATTATTACCATGACTGCGGGAACGGTTTTTCTTACTTGGTTAGGAGAAGTTATTTCTGAGCGTGGGATCGGGAATGGAGTTTCAATGTTAATCTTTTCCGGGATTGTCGCACGGTTTGTTCCCAATGCTATAAACAACATCCGCCTGGTAGGTGAGGGTGGCGTTAGCATTTTGGGGCTGCTACTCTTTGTAGTTTTAACCGTTGCGATTGTGGTCTTTATTGTGATTGTAACTCAAGGAGAGAGAAAGATTCCTGTCCAATATGCTAAAAGGGTAGTTGGACGTAAGATGTATGGTGGGCAATCTACTCATCTTCCGCTCAAGGTTAATCAAGTTGGTGTAATTCCAGTAATTTTTGCTTCTTCAGTTTTAGCTTTTCCAATGACAATAGCTGGGTTTCTTTCGCCAACTAATGGGTTTTATAAGTTTGTTAATAAGTTTTTCTATCCTGGACGTGTATTATATCTGATCATATATGCGATCTTTATTTTCCTATTCACTTATTTTTATACTGCTGTTACTTTTAATCCGGTAGAAGTTGCTGATAATCTAAAGAAATATGGAGGGTTTATCCCGGGGATTCGCCCAGGAAGGCCAACTGCCGAATATTTAGATAAGGTTTTAACTAGAGTTACAACTTCTGGAGCATTTTTCCTAACATTTATATCGTTGATTCCTTATATTCTTAGTCCACTGACCGGGATACGGCAGATCGGGTTTGGGGGAACCAGTTTATTGATTGCGGTCGGTGTGGCAATTGATACCATGAAACAGGTTGAGGCACAATTAATTATGCGTCAGTATGAAGGGTTTCTGAAGTAGTCGTTCACGCTGGCTACTGCCTGTGCACATGAAATGATGAAAATAGTTATTATATACAGGCCGTCATTCAATACGAGCGACGAACTGCGAGAGTAGGTGAGTTTGTTGAATCTAATTCTATTGGGCCCTCCCGGGGCTGGAAAAGGAACACAAGCAGAGAAGTTAGTGGAAGAGTTTAAAATTACGCATATTTCTACCGGAGATATTTTTAGAGAAGCAATCAAAAACCAGACTGCCCTTGGGGAAGAAGCTAAAAAATTTATAGAGGCTGGAGAACTGGTTCCGGACGAAATTGTAATTGGTATAGTCTGCGAAAGATTAGACCAGCCTGATATAACCAGTGGATTTTTACTTGATGGATTTCCGCGGACAGTTCCCCAGGCAAAAGCTTTAGATAAATATCTCCGGGAGAAAGAGAAAACCTTAACCGCAGTAATTAATATTGATGTTGATCCTGAAGTATTAGTGGTCCGTCTTTCTGGACGCCGAATCTGCCAAGAGTGTGGTGCTGTCTACCATGTTTCGGCGAAAAAGGGAAAAAAACCGGGGATTTGTGATCTTTGTCAGGGTAAGCTTTACCAAAGAGAAGATGATCGTGAAGAGACTGTCAAAAACCGGCTTGATGTTTATACTCAGCAAACAGAACCTTTAATTAAGTATTACGATAAAGCCAATCTTTTACTTCAGGTCAATGGAGAACAGACAATTACCGAGGTCTATCAGGAGATAGCTAAAGGATTGAAGAGTCGGGTGAGTTCATGATCACCAGAAAATCAAATTTTGAAATCTCCAGAATGCGTAAAGCTGGGGAGATTGTAGCAAGGATTTTGAGTAGGGTAGTATTAGCGATTGATGTTGGTATTTTTACTAAAGAATTGGATGAACTAGCGGAGGCAGCGATCCGGGAATTTGGGGTTAAATCAGCATTTAAAGGTTATCAAGGATTCCCGGCCTGTCTTTGTATATCAGTCAATGATCAGGTTGTTCATGGAATTCCCGGGCCATGTAAACTAAAGAGTGGGGATATTGTAGGGCTAGATTTTGGCGTTGCTTATGAGGGGTATTATGGTGATGCTGCGGTTACTGTAGGAGTAGGAAAAGTAGCGACGGAGCACCAGCGATTAATGGAGGTAACCAAAGAGGCATTATGGAAGGGATTGGCTAAGGCACGAGCCGGTAATCGGTTATCAGATATTTCCCGGGCAGTGCAGAAACATGTCCAAAAAAACAAATTTTCTGTGGTTAGAGATTTTGTTGGTCATGGTATTGGCCAGTCAATGCATGAAGAACCCCAGATTCCTAATTACGTTCCGGTTTTTGGTTTAAGCTATGATCCAGTATTAAAACCGGGAATGACCCTAGCAATCGAGCCGATGGTGAATGCAGGAACTTACAAGGTTAAAGTGAATCCTAATGATCATTGGACGGTAACCACTGCTGATGGCTCTTACTCTGCTCATTTTGAGCATACCGTACTGGTAACTGAAGATGAACCGGAAATTTTGACGCGGGTATCGGAGTTAGAGGGGGAAGCAGAGGGATTGGTTTCATGGTAAGAAAGAAGACTGTCGGGCTTCGTCTTGGGCAAAAAGTAACTTCGACGCAGGGTCGGGATTTTGGACAGGAGTTTTTAGTGGTTGGTTTTGTAGAGGATTCTTTTTTGCTGGTAGCAAATGGTAAGGGACGTTCAGTAGAACGACCGAAGAAAAAAAATATCAAGCATATTTCAATCTCCCTTAAGGTTGATGAACTTATTGAAAATAAGCTATCTACTGGTGGTCAAGTAACGGATGATGAGATATACAAGGCCATCCAGCGTTTGGGAGAAAGAATGGAGGAAGGAGAGATGAATATTGGCTAAAGACGATGTTATCGAAGTTGATGGCACAGTTGTGGAGCCATTACCGAATGCGATGTTTCGTGTTGAACTAGCTAATGGGCATCTAGTGTTAGCTCATATTTCGGGTAAGATGAGGATGAATTTCATCAAGATTCTTGCAGGAGACAGGGTGATGGTGGAATTATCCCCATATGATTTGACTCGCGGCCGGATTGTCTATCGTTATAAATAATCTTCTTCTATTATCTTCCACGCTTGATGGGTATTTATTTTAATGAGGGAATTGCGTAATTATATAACAACAATAAAGCGTTTAATTTTAATTTGAAGAGTTGCCTTATTTCCAAAGAAACTACTTCAATCTTGTTGGAGAATTCCTAGTGGAGCGATCAATATTTTGTGGCTAAATTTTAAAATAATTAATTATGTAATTCCTTAAAACAGGACATGTGAGGAGGTACACCATGAAAGTTGCTCCGTCAGTTAAACCAATTTGTGAAAAATGTAAGATAATTCGCCGAAAAGGCCGTGTTATGGTAATTTGTAGTAATCCTAAGCATAAACAGAAACAAGGATAAAGGAGGGAAAAAGATGGCTCGAATAGCAGGTGTGGATCTGCCAAAGGATAAGCAGTTAGAGGTAGCTTTAACTTATATTTACGGTATCGGTTTGACTTCCTCTCACCAAATCTTAAAAAAAGCAGGAGTTAATCCTAATATTAGGGTTAGAGACTTAACCGAAGAAGAGACGACCAAGATTCGTGAAGTTATTGATCATGAATATAAGGTTGAGGGTGATCTTCGACGGGAAGAGAACATGAATATAAAAAGATTGATTGAGATTGGAAGTTATCGAGGCCTTAGACATCGCCGCGGGCTGCCGGTACGTGGACAAAGGACAAAAACGAATGCCCGGACAAGAAAAGGCCCGATCAAAACTGTAGGACGCAAGAAAAGGGAGGTATAAGTAAATGGCAGCTCCAAAAAAAGGTGCTAGAACCAGAACTAGAAGAAGAGAGAAGAAATATGTAGAGAGCGGTACTGCCCATATCAGATCTACATTTAACAATACAATTGTTACTATTTCAGACATGAATGGAAACGTCCTATCATGGTCATCTGCCGGAGCGATGGGCTTTAAAGGTTCACGTAAAAGCACACCTTATGCTGCAGGAATTGCTGCTGAGACTGCAGCTAAAGCAGCGATTGATTATGGTATGAAGCAGGTTGAGGTTTATGTAAAAGGCCCAGGGGCTGGAAGGGAAGCGGCAATTCGTTCCCTACAGGCTGCCGGCTTAGAGGTAAGCATGATTAAAGATGTTACTCCCATTCCACATAACGGTTGTCGTCCTCCAAAACGGCGCCGTGTTTAACTTAAGGAGGTGTACGGATAAATGGCTAGATATACCGGACCAGTTTGTAAGATGTGTCGCCGGGAAGGCACAAAGCTTTTTCTAAAAGGAGATCGCTGTCTCTCAGATAAGTGCAGTTTTAACCGGAGAAGCTATGCGCCCGGACAACATGGTAAATCAAGAAGGAAATTTTCAGAATATGGTTTACAATTACGAGAAAAGCAGAAACTCCGTAGGATTTATGGAATCCTGGAAGCTCAAATGATAAGATATTTTGAACTTGCTGAAAGAAAAAGGGGAATTACCGGTGAAGTTCTTCTCCAAATTTTAGAAACCCGGCTAGACAATGTGGTTTATCGTTTGAATCTGGCAGGTTCCAGACGGGAAGCAAGACAGCTGGTAAGGCATGGCTTTTTCCGCGTAAATGGGAAAAAGGTGAATATCCCATCCTATCAGGTAAAACCCGGTGATGTAATTCAGCTAAAAGAAGGAGCTTCAGATTCTTTATTAATAAAAGGTATTCTTGAAGCTGTTAATGGTCAAAATATCCCTGAATGGCTAGAATTGGATACCAATGTCTGGACCGCCCGGGTTAATTCTATACCTTCGCGGGAACAGATCGACGTTCCTATTCAGGAACATCTCATTGTCGAGCTTTACTCCCGTTAATTAATAGCCTAGTTTACCTAAGGCTTGAAGGGGGTTTTTATATGATTGAAATTGAAAAGCCGAAAGTATCAATTGAAGAGATCAAAGATGATCGGTATGGAAGGTTTGTGGTTGAACCCTTGGAAAGGGGTTATGGAACAACCCTGGGAAATTCTCTCCGCCGTGTTTTACTCTCTTCACTTCCGGGATATGCAGTTACTTCAGTAAAGATTGAAGGTGTTCTGCATGAATTTTCAACTATCCCGGGGGTAGTCGAAGATACAGTAGAGATTATTATGAATCTTAAAGAATTACTGGTGAAAATTCACGGGGATGAGCCGAAAGTTGCTCGTCTAGAGGTCAGAGAACCCGGGGAAGTTAAGGCTAGGGATATACAGGTCTCCAGTGATATTCAGATATTAAATCCTGATCATCACATTGCTACCGTCAGCGAAGGCGGAAGTTTAATAATGGAGATTACTTTAGACCGGGGAAGAGGGTATGTACCTTCTGAAAGGAATAAAGATGAGGAGAATATTATAGGCGTTATTCCTGTTGATTCCATCTTTACTCCAGTCCAAAAAGTCAATTATGTGGTGGAGAATACTCGTGTTGGACAGATTACGGACTATGATCGACTAGTTTTTGAATTATGGACTAGTGGGAGTATTAATCCTGTTGAAGCCATGAGCCTGGCAGCTAAAATTCTTTCTGAGCACTTAATGTTGTTTGTGAATTTAAGCGAAACTGTAAGTGAAGCCGAGATTATGGTGGAGAAGGAAGAAGAGACTAAAGACAAGATTCTGGAGATGAACATTGAGGAACTTGATCTTTCTGTAAGGTCCTATAATTGTCTAAAAAGAGCAGGGATTAATACTGTTCAGGAACTAATTAAAAAGACCCCAGAAGACATGATGAAGGTCCGGAATCTTGGTAAGAAATCACTGGCAGAGGTTGAAGGGAAACTGGCGGAACTGGGACTTTCTCTCCGGACATCTGAAGAGTAATTCCTTCCACCTGTTCCACTATTTAAAAGCATCTAAATTTGCCTCGGTCTTAACTAGAAATCGCAAAGGAGGGAATTACCATGAACTTACGACGGTTAGGGCGCCCAATGGGTCATAGAAAAGCACTTGTTCGTAATCTTGTGACAGCATTATTAGAACATGAAAAAATAGAAACAACAGAAGTAAAAGCTAAAGAAGTCCGGATTGTTACTGAAAACATGATTTCTCTGGCTAAAAAAGGAGATATTCATTCCCGGCGCCAAGCGGCAAGGATGATTAGCAACAAAGAAATTTTAAAGAAATTATTTGATGAGATCGCTACCCGATATCAAGATCGTGATGGTGGTTATACCCGGATCGTAAAATTAGGACCTAGGCGTGGAGATGCGAGCCCAATGGCCATTATTGAATTGATCTAGTCATGAGTGAGTTCTTAATCTTAGATAATGTATCCTACAGTTATCCCGGTTCTGAAAAATCCGGGGTTTGTCAGGTTAACCTAGCTTTAAAACAAGGAGAGTTTTTGGGTGTCCTTGGAGCCAACGGGTCGGGGAAATCAACCTTGGCCCGTTTATGCTGTGGCCTGATAGCACCTACCAAGGGAAGAGTTGTGGTTGACGGCCATACTACAGAAGTGGAAGAGAATTTGCCTTATATTCATCAACAGATCGGATTAGTTTTTCAGCATCCTGATAACCAATTTGTGGCCAGCACGGTTGAGACTGAGGTTGCTTTTGGTTTGGAAAACCAGGCTTTGTCATCTATGGAGATTAGATCTGGAGTTGATGAAGCTTTGGCTTGTTTTTATTTAAGCGGCCTATGCAAAGTACAACCTCATCTCTTGTCCGGGGGAGAAAAACGCCTACTTTCGTTGGCTGGTATCTGGAACCTTAAACCGAAGCTGCTGATTGTTGATGAACCATTATCGATGTTAGATCCCGGGGCCAGAAAAAGCATACATATGCTGCTACAGGAATTAAGGGAAGCTGGGCAGACTATTATGTGGATTACTCATAATATGGAAGAAGTTATGATGGCTGATCGCGTGATGGTAATGGCGGGCGGTAAAATGGTTTGGATTGGGCCTCCCGGAGAATTGCTAAAAATACCGGAACAGGCCAAGGATTGGGGGGTTACACTGCCCCTGGTTTTTCAACTTGGCATGGAGCTAGGACTTACTGGTTTTTACCCGACTACTGAAGATGAATTGGTGTCAGAAATATGGAAATTAATTTAAAAGAAGTATCAGTTGTTTTTTCCTATACTAAAGATCAACGTTTTAAAGCGTTAAATGAGATTAGTTTTTCTTTTAAACAAGGGGAAACAGTAGCCTTAATGGGGCCGACCGGTTCTGGTAAATCGACATTATTGAGAGTAATAGCCGGATTACTCAAACCCACCTCTGGACAGTTGAACGTCAGAGGTGATTTAAAATCCGTTGTTCTTTCAATTCAGGAACCCCATCGAGGCTTTTTTGCTGCGACTGTCCGGGAAGAAGTAGAATTTGGCCCGGAAAACCTCGGGCTTTCCCATTCTGAAGTAAAAGCGAGAGCCAAGTGGGCACTTACTGCGGTAGAACTTCCGGTGGAAAAATGGGAAGTTTCTCCCTTTCTGCTTTCTGGAGGAGAGCAAAGGAGGGTGGCACTTGCTTCAGTACTGGCGATGAAACCCCAGGTGTTGTTGTTAGATGAGCCTACTATTGGCCTTGATGGCCCGGGGAAACAGACTTTAATTAATCTCTTAATAAAATTTAAACAAGAGATTGGCATTAGCCTGTTGATTTCTTCTCATGACCCGGATTTTTTATTTTCTCTAACAAGGAGAGTAATATTACTTGATAAAGGGAAGCTGCAGATGGATTCTACCTGGGGAGGGTTAGTTAAAAAACATAGAGAACTGGAGACGATGGGGCTAGAATTGCCTTTACTACTAAGGGTACTTCTCCGGCTGAAGGAGAAAGGAGCACCAGTTAGCCCGGAACAAGACCAAGAGCTTAAAGCCAGAGAAGAATTACGCAAACTAATGAAAAAAGAGCCGAAGGGGGATGGAAACTTTTGAATTATGGAACATTTTACCCGACGGACTCTTTCTGGCACCGGCGCGATCCGCGGATCAAACTGCTGATTGTAATCCTTAATGCTATGATTACAATCTACGAAAATAGTCTTGGCTGGCAATTATTTTTTCTTTTATTAAATTTTATCTTATTTATACAGGCCCGGCTTCCATTCGTACGGGCATGGAAAACAGTTTACTCTTTCCGCTGGCTTGTAATCTTAACATTTCTAGCTAATCTGTTTACAGCAGGAGGGAGCATGTTACAGGTAGTCATTCTTTCTCTGCTTTACTTGTTGCGTATAGTAAATCTATTGGTTATCAGCTCATGGCTATTGGCAACCACTGAACCGCTTACTATAATTAAAGGATTTGAGTTGTTCTTTCATCCATTACGTCGCTGGATTCCGGTAGGGGATGTGGCAATGATTTTAGGTTTGTCTTTTAGTTTTTTCCCGTTATTAATTGAAGAATCGAGAGAGATTACCATGGCTCAGCGGGCCCGGGGAGTATCTTTTGAGGGCAAGTGGTGGAGAAGATTGACCGGACTTTTAGCTATGGTAATTCCGTTATTTATAACCTCTTTCCGGCGTTCGCTTGAAGTAGCTCAAGCTATGGAAGCCAGAGGGTTTGTTCCGGGAAAGGAACGGGGCTCTTTACATGAGTTAAGATGGGATTCTGGTGATACCTGGATTTTAGTATTAATCTTATTTGCTATTTTAATCTGGGTAGTTGTTCATGCCGGTTACCGGCCGCTTACGTAAAATGATGAGATTAATCCGGAACTAGCTTACAAAGCTTGTTATTCAAACAGCCTATCCGTTAGAGGTGTTTGGGGTTGAGTAAGATGAAAAATTTAAAGTTTACTATTGCCTACGATGGAACAGATTTTTGTGGGTATCAAAGGCAAGGTCAAGGCGAAAGAACTGTCCAGGGGGAGCTGGAGAAAGCTTTATTTAAACTCACTGGTGAAGTGCCAAAGCTGATTGCTTCCGGGAGAACTGATGCGGGGACACATGCTAAAGGGCAGGTCATAAATTGTGTTACTAATTCGCGGATTCCTACTGAGCGATGGCCCGTGGCGTTTAATACCTGTCTTCCACCAGATGTAGTGGTATGGAAGGCAGAAGAAGTATCTCCTGAATTCCATGCCCGTTATTGGGCAAAGAGCAAAACCTATCAATATCTGATTGATCGTCGGCGATGGCCGGATATTTTTCTCCGCCGCTTTTCCTATAATTTTCCTCAGCAACTTCAGGTGGAAGCTATCCAGCAGGCAGCTTCCTTTTTATTAGGGACGCATGATTTTAAGGGTTTTATGGCCGCCGGCTCTTCGGTAATTAATACGATCCGTAGTATTTATCGGGTAGAAGTTGAAGAGATGGAGAATCAACTCCTTTTTATCTTTGAAGGTAATGGTTTCTTATATAAAATGGTACGAAACATTGTCGGGACATTGTTAGTTATTGGTGAAGGTAGGATGCAGCCAACTGTGATCCGGGAGATTTTAGTCAATGGAAAGAGGGAAGAGGCAGGGCCGACGGCGCCGCCTCGGGGGTTGACACTGATGAGGGTAACTTATTAGACTCGAAACTAGCGACTTGTGGTTTAGATGAAAGTTAGCCTTTGTATAAATTGCCGGATTCTTTGCGAACACCCTTGACCTGTCCGTATAATGTTTGGTATAATTGATGAGTTGATAAATGAGGTAATTTATTCCCTGAGACTCACGAGCCCCGAGTCACAGTGGTTATTGACACCTCGGTTGCAAGGGAGGGTTTGAGATTGAAAACCTATCAGGCCAAACCAAATGAGATTGAAAGAAAATGGTATGTTATAGATGCTAAAGGAAAAACTTTAGGGAGATTAGCAACTACAGTTGCGAGTATTCTCCGGGGTAAGCACCGGCCATATTTTACCCCTAATGTAGATTGTGGAGATCATGTAATTGTCATTAATGCGGATCAGGTTGTACTTACCGGAAAGAAACTACAACAAAAGAAGTATTATTCGCATTCAATGTATCCAGGTGGATTGAAGGCTACTTCATATCAGACTTTAATGGAGAAAAAACCAGAATTTGTAATTACAAAGGCTGTCTCTGGGATGATTCCTCATAATAGGTTAGGCAGACAAATGATTAAGAAATTAAAAGTTTATCGCGGATCAGAACATCCTCATGCGGCTCAGAAACCCGAGCCGTTAGAGATCGAGGCTTGAGTCGAAGGGAGGTAATGAACCTTGCCTAGTAGTGCAAAGAAAAAAGATAGTATAAAGTACTATGGTACTGGCAGGAGAAAATCTGCCGTGGCTAAAGTATGGCTGGTTCCTGGCCAGGGAAAGATTACAGTTAATAAAAAGGATGCCAGTGATTATTTTGGACGGAAAGTCTTAGAAGTCTTAATCCAACAGCCATTTGAGCAGACTGAAACTCTTGGGAAATATGATGTTATTGCTCAGGTTACCGGTGGAGGAATCAGCGGACAGGCAGGTGCAATCCGGCATGGTATTGCTCGTGCTCTACTTGAAGTTGATAGTGAATTTAGAATTCCGCTGAAGAGAGCCGGGTTTTTAACAAGAGATCCAAGGGTTAAAGAACGCCGGAAATATGGATTGAAAAAAGCTAGAAAAGCACCCCAATTCTCTAAACGATAAAATGTTAAGTTTAAAGACACGACTTCTGGTCGTGTCTTTTTTTAAAAAGGATGTTACGATTGGATATGGATCTTAAAAGAAAAAAGGGAATAATAGTAGGAGGGGGACCTGTTAACTACCGGCTGCTCAGTAATGAGCTTAAAGCGGGCTATGATCTGTTAGTTGCTGCTGATGGTGGAGGAAAACCCTTATATGATTTGGGTTACATTCCGCAAGTCCTGCTTGGAGATTTTGATTCGCTTGCTCCTGTTTATAAAGAACTATTAACTAATCAAGGAGCAGAGATGGTTTCGTATCAAAAAGAAAAAGACTGGACCGATCTGGAACTTAGCATAGAATTACTAATTGATAAAGGAATAAATGATATTCTGGTCTTTGGTGGAATTGGTGGGAGGTTAGACCATACACTGGCTAACCTAAGTTTATTATATCGGGCTAAAGTAGCTGGTGTTGATGTTGCGATGATTGGGATAGCACAGATGGTAATTTTTTTATCCCCTAAGGAGCAGATTATTCTATCTCCTTTTGCCGGGGGGCATTTTTCTTTGGTTCCACTTTTTGAAGTTGTAGAAGGCGTAAAGATTAAGGGTGCAAAATTTCCTTTAGAGAATGCTACTATTGAATTCGGCTCTACTTTAGGTATTCATAATGAATTTTTAGAAACTGCTGTAGAGATTAGTTTCCAGACGGGATACTTGTATTTGATTCTGGAAGGTATACAGCAGTGGAATGGTAAGCAAGATATTTTCCAGCGACTACCTGTTTAAAGATGGCAGGAAACGTTAGTTTTTCCGCGAAAGATCAATAAAAGGATCTTTCGGAAATTTGTCTCTTTAGCCTTTCAAGAAAAACAAAAATAACATTACCTCTTCATTTCCAGCACTAATCCCAGTAAAGTCCTTAGGTTAGAGAAGACGTTTTTCATTTGACTGAAATTTATCCAAAAGTATATAATAATACTAGGACTGACCTGGGGGTGTAATTGATGTTGAACCGTCGGGTGGTAGTTCTTATTCCCGAAAATCTGCTGGAAGCTGTAGATCAAGTAGCTGATAAAGAATTTAGTAGTAGAAGTGCATTTATCAGGGCGGCAATGCAACATTTATTGGATGAAAGAAAGTTAGCGGAAAAGAGGGAAAAGATGAAGGAGATGGCTTTGGGCTATCAGAAAATGGGTCTAATCAATTTAGAACTTTCTGAAGAAGGCATTTCCAATGAAATGGAGGAGATTGATCGTTATCTAGATACACTAATTATGGGGGAGAATAATTGATAGTAAAACGGGGAGATCTATTCTTTGCTAATTTAAATCCGGTAGTTGGTTCGGAACAAGGAGGTCTCCGGCCGGTGCTTATTTTACAGAATGATATTGGGAATACTTATAGCCCAACTACGATTGTAGCAGCGATTACTTCGAAAATTAAACGGGCTAAACTTCCGACTCATGTAGAGATCAAAAAGGATTTTAGCCGTCTTGATCGGGATTCTGTAATCCTTTGCGAGCAATTAAGAACCATCGACAAAAGAAGGCTTAATGAAAAAATTGGTGAGTTAAGCGAAGAGATTATGGTGAAAGTGGATGTTGCGCTAAAGATTAGTTTGGGTTTAACCCCCGTTGATTAGGATTTTATAAAAGGTATGCTGATAAGAAGAGTTTCAGGGTATAATCTGCAGGCAAATTACCAGATTTTATAATTATAACGAGTAACTAGTAATTTTCTCAGTAATCTCAATGAATTCAAGATAGAATGGCCAGAGGCCATTTTATTTTTACCTTAAACTGCAGGATTTTGAAGAGAAAAGAAGAAAAATAAGATTAATGTACCAAACGTGAGGTGTTTTTGTTTGAATAAAAAAGAAGTTAGAGTTAGATTTGCGCCAAGTCCTACCGGGTATTTACATATAGGCGGGGCAAGAACTGCTCTGTATGTATGGTTATTAGCCAGAAAAACCGGAGGAACTTTTATTCTTAGGATTGAAGATACGGATCGAAACCGGTTTGTACCAGATGCGGTGGAAGACATAAAAAATAGTCTGCGCTGGATGGGGTTAGACTGGGATGAAGGCCCTGAAGCTGGAGGCGAGGTTGGCCCCTATTTTCAATCGGAAAGATTGGAAATTTATAAAGAGTATTCAGAAAAGCTGGTTAGTGAGGGTAAAGCATATTATTGTTTTTGCACTCCAGAACGTTTGGAAGAGATGCGGCAAAACCAGGAACGAAGCAACCAACCTTCCGGCTATGATCGGCATTGCCGGGATTTAACTCAGGAACAAGTTCAGGAATATAAAGCTCAAGGATTAAATTATGTTATTCGTTTTAAAGTGCCATTGCAAGGGAAAACAGAAGTTAAAGATGAGCTCCGGGGAAAAATGGTTTTTGCTCACGAGACTCTTGATGACTTTATCTTGTTAAAATCTGATGGCTATCCGACCTATCATCTTGCTAGTGTGGTGGATGACCACTTAATGGGAATCTCGCACGTGATTAGAGGAGAGGAATGGATTGTTAGCACTCCTCGCCATTTTCTACTATACGAGGCTTTTGGTTGGGAACCCCCGGCATTTATTCATCTTCCGATTTTTCTTTCCCCGGATGGAAAAGGAAAACTTAGTAAGAGACATGGAGCTACCGGTGTCCGGGAATATAGAGAGAAAGGTTATCTTCCGGAGGCCCTTACTAATTTTCTCTTACTTTTAGGATGGCATCCGGCAGAGGATCAGGAATTATTTACTTTAGAGGAAGCCAAGGAGGCTTTTTCCGTAGAACGGATTAGTACCTCCCCATTAAGCTTCTCTCTGGATAAACTTGATTGGTACAATGGGGTCTATATCAGAAAGCTATCTGCTGAAGAACTGGCCAAAAGGTGCCTTCCTTTTCTGCAAAAGGAAGGGTTAATTCCAGAACCGTGCTCTTCCCAACAATTTGATTATCTGGTTAGGATTATCCCTTTAGTACAAGAGCGGATTAAATCATTAACCGATATTACCAAAGCTGTTTCGTATTTTTTCAAAGAAGAGATTGATCCACCTGCTAAGGAAATGCTTATTCCCAAAAAAGTAACTCCAGAAGAAACGGCTGTTATTTTGAAGGAAGTTTTAGCAGCATTAAAAGAGGTAACTGATTTTAGTGAAGCAACACTTGAAAAGACGCTTAGAGAACTGGCAGCTTCAATAGGGCAGAAGCCAGGCCGGGTCTTTATGCCGGTGCGGATAGCTGTTACAGGCGAGTCTGCAACACCTGGGCTCTTTGAAACGCTGGCAGCCATTGGCAAGCCAAGAGTAATTCAACGGTTAGAACAGGCGATCTCTATTTTGGGATAAGAACAGAGAGGAAGTGGAAAGATGCCTTCTATTGATTTTCATAAGGTATATGCGCAGGGTATTCCGATTTTGATTTTAGATATTCTGCTTTCCACTTACCTATTTTATCGAATTTTTATCTTATTGAAAGGAACAAAAGCGATACCTTTATTAAAAGGCCTAGGTATTGTTTTTGTTTTTTCAATGATAACTCAGAAATTAAACCTGGTGATGTTTGGAGGCCTTCTCCAGTATTTGCTGGGAGTTGTGGTGATCGCCCTGCCAGTTCTATTCCAAACGGAGTTGAGAAGGGGCCTGGAACATTTAGGAAAGAATGATTTTTGGGCCCGTTATTTTTCTATTTCTAATAGTGAAACAGATGATACGTTAAAAATCATTGCCGAAACTGCTGAGGAGATGGCAAAAGAATATTGTGGGGCATTAATAGTCTTAGAAAGAGAGATCCCCCTAAAAGAGATTGCAGAATCAGGGCATTTAATTGATGCTGAAGTATCAGGGATTTTACTAAAGCAGCTCTTTTTTAAAGATTCCCCTTTACATGATGGTGCGGTAGTGATTAGAGGAAAACGGATTATTGCAGCTAGTTGTATTTTACCTTTGTCCAGTCAACCCGATTTTCCTCTAGAGTATGGAACTAGACACCGGGCAGGGATCGGTTTAAGTGAACAATCCGATGCTGTGGTAGTAATTGTTTCTGAAGAGCGGGGAAAAATCTCACTGGCAATTGACGGTGGAGTAATTGAGTGTAGCCAACAAGGTGATTTATTGAATTATTTATCTATGAACTTTAAAGATAAAAAAGAGGAAAAGATAATAATACAGAATGATTTATTTCAACGAAAATTTAAAGGGTAAAATAAGAAAAAGAGGTGATGTAAATGAAGAAAAGGGCGGTTTTGGTGATCGCAGAAAAGGATTTTAGAGATGAAGAATATTTTCATCCTAAACGCATTTTAGAAGAAGCGGGGGTTGAAGTTGTTACTGCTTCAACCACTACTACTGAAGTTTCCGGGAAATTAGGAGCTAAGGTAGAACCGGATCTTCTTATTTCGCAAATAGAACCGGAAGCATATGATGGTTTAATCTTTGTTGGTGGTGGTGGATCAGAACAATATTTTAATGATCCTACCGCTCATACATTAGCTAAAAACTTTATTACTACAGGCAAGGTGTTAGCGGCTATTTGTATTGCACCGGTTATTCTGGCCAGAGCTGGGCTTTTATCTGGGAAACGGGCAACTGTTTACATAGATGGGGCAGAAGAACTCAAAAAGTCCGGAGCTGTTTATACAGGCAAGGCAGTGGAAACGGATGGGCGGATAGTTACTGGAAACGGACCTGAAGCGGCCGGGGATTTTGGGAGAGAACTGGTTAGATTACTTACAGAATAATGTGAGGAAGATCCAATGGCCAGCGTCGGGTTTTAAGCTTCAAGATGTTAGTAGGAATGGAGGATTTTTTATTGGGAAGATTATTTGGGACAGACGGAGTGAGGGGAATCGCTAATTTAGATCTCACTCCAGAACTTGCTTTTAAACTCGGACGGGCTGCAGCATATGTCTTGGTTCAAAACAAGGGTGGTTCTGCTGAGGCCGGAAGGGTTTTAGTTGGTAGGGATACTAGGCTTTCCGGAGAAATGCTGGAAGCTGCTTTGATTGCAGGAATTACCTCGGTTGGTGTTAATGTAGAGGTATTGGGAGTAATCCCGACCCCGGGTGTAGCTTATTTAACGAGAAGACTCGAGGCAGATGCCGCAGCAATGATTTCTGCTTCTCATAATCCGGTGGAGGATAATGGGATTAAGTTTTTTAATCGAGATGGATATAAACTTACAGATGAAGTTGAAGATGAGATAGAGTCTTATCTGCAGGAAAAGATGGCGAGTAAGATTCCCCGTCCTACTGGCCTTAAAGTCGGACGTGTTCTTCAAAGGAATGGTATGGAAAAAGAATATATAAGGTTTCTGCTCGGAACAGTGAAGGAGAGATTTGAGGGGTATAAGGTAGTACTTGATTGTGCTAACGGAGCTACCTATCACATAGCTCCCCAGGTATTTTCGGCATTAGGAGCAAAAGTAATACCTTTAAATAATAAAGATGATGGTTCACGGATTAATGTTAAATGTGGTTCTACCAATCCACAGCAGCTAAGGGAAACAGTAATTAAGCATGGTGCACAGCTTGGATTGGCCTATGATGGCGATGGCGACCGGCTAATCGCAGTTGATGAAAAAGGCAATATAGTAGATGGGGATTTAATTATGGGAATCTGTGGACTGCAATTGCTAGAAGAAGAAGCGCTTCCTCACAAAGCGATTGCGGTAACAGTTTATAGTAATCTAGGGCTTACCGAAGCTTTCCGTAAGGCTGGGGGCGATGTGGTAATTACAGAAAATGGCGACCGGCGGGTGCTTGCTGCGATGCTGGAAAAAGGGTTAGCCTTAGGCGGAGAGCAATCTGGGCATATTATCTTTTTAAAATATAATACGACCGGAGATGGACTGCTGACTTCTTTACAATTAATGGGGACAATAATCAGGACAAGAAAACCTTTATCCGAGTTAAAGCGGAAGATTAGAAAATTTCCGCAGCTAATAGAGAATGTTCGTGTGAAGAGAAAAGAAGAGTGGATGAGGAATGAGAGGATTAATAAGATAATCGGTGATTTCCAGCAAAAGCTAGGAAATGAAGGACGGATTTTTGTTCGTGCTTCAGGGACAGAACCTTTAATCCGTGTAATGGTTGAGGGTCCTGAGCAAGATGTTTTGGGCGAAATTGCTAAAGCAATTGCTAAGGTAATAGAGGAAGAATTATCATGAGCAGGAGTTTAACCTGCTTTTTTTTTGGAGATGTAGTTTTCTTAAAGGGGAATTATTTAGCCTTCTAAGGGAAAACTAGAAAAAAAGGAAGGATGATCTGTTCTGAAGATCAAGGATATAATGACCGACAAAGTAGCTTTTGTCAGCCCGGAAACTACAGTGGCCGAAACAGCTCAACTAATGCAGAAGCATGATGTAGGTTCGATTCCAGTCTGCGAAGGGCCTAGCCTGGTAGGAATTGTAACTGATAGAGATATTGTTGTACGAAATGTAGCCCATGCAAAAGATCCGAATACAACTCCAATTCGCGAAATTATGACTTCCCAAGTTAAGACTATCTCCCCGGAAATGGATCTAAAAGATGTCACTCAGCTAATGTCGGAAGGACAGATTAGGAGGTTACCAGTAGTAGAAAGTAATCGGTTAGTTGGAATGGTTTCGCTAGGGGACTTGGCTACTCAGGCCAAATACGATGTGGAAGTGGCAGAGACTTTAGGGGAGATCTCACAACCTTCTAAACCAGAATATATTTAATTAAGATCAAAGGAACAATTTACAAGCAAGGCTGCTTGCTACCGATACCATAAATGGATGTAAAGCATTTATCGAAGATGAAAACGGGTTAAATTAAGCCGCTCGTTATTTAACGGGCGGTTATTTGATTTTAAGAAGGAATACCAATGGTGGTGAAGAATTTATACCTAGGTTCTTACTATAAATTTATGCTATTTATTAAAGAATAACCTTATAGGAGGGGATACTTATGAGTATTGATGCCCGAATCAATAAAATAGCGCGCGAATTAATGATGGAGCTTGGTGAAGAAGTATTCCGGAGTAATAATGGGTATAAGGAAGCTGTTATCTCTAGTATGGAGGATTCTCCGGATAACTTAGCAAAGATGATCGATCATACTTTATTAAAAGCGGATGCTACTTTTAACGAAATTGAAAGATTGTGTGCTGAAGCTAAGGAGAATGGTTTTGCTTCTGTCTGTATTAACCCGGGATATGTACGTCTAGCATCTAGGCTGTTGGGAGAAGATGAAGTTAAAGTCTGTACAGTAATCGGGTTTCCATTAGGTGCTACTACATATCGGGTAAAAGCCGAAGAAACTAGGGAAGCTATAGAAAATGGCGCAAATGAAGTTGACATGGTTATTAATGTAGGAGCATTAAAATCAGGTTTGTATAATCTGGTTTTTCAGGATATAAAAGCTGTAGTAGAAGCTGCATCTTGTCAGGCATTGGTGAAAGTCATTATTGAAACCTGCTATCTTACAGAAGAAGAAAAAATTAAGGCCTGTCTCCTGGCAAAGTATGCTGGTGCTGATTTTGTGAAGACTTCAACTGGATTTGGAACAGGGGGTGCTACTCCTGAGGATGTTATATTAATGAGAAAAACTGTAGGTTCAGAGATGGGGGTTAAAGCTTCTGGTGGAATTAGAGATTATGTTACAGCCCAAAAAATGATTAAAGCTGGTGCAAACAGACTGGGGTGTAGTTCTGGAATGAAGATTATAAAAGAAACTCCCATTGAAAATTAAATTAAGAGATGGTTAAGAATCTATTTAATTGATGTATAACACCAATTTAGAATTAACCAATATTGAAGAATATCTTATTATAACTCGGTATTTCTCCTGTTTCCTCTAGATCTTTTAAAAAAGAGGTTTTTTCTTTTTGGAAAAGAAAAAATGGTTGTATTTTATATACTGTGGGGTATTTCATCAGGAACTACTTTTCTGATGTAAGGTAATTGCATAATTACTTTATAGTTTGCACTTTTTTTAAAAACAAGGGTCAGCTAAATTTATATTTTATAATTCTATTATGCAATTAATTAATGTAAGTATTCACTTAACAAATTATGCGATCCATTAACAATCATTAATTCCTTAATGCTAAAGGGACTCAACTTTTTATAAAGACTTATCATATAATGGAGGGTTCTGATGAAACAGTTAATATTTGGAGTTGCCGGGGGCTTGGCCTTATTCATCTATGGAATGAATCTGATGAGTGAAGGCTTGAAGAAAGTTGCTGGGGAAAAAATGCGCAAGGTTCTAGAAGCGGTTACTACAAACCCCTTTATTGGGGTGCTTGTTGGCGCTTTAGTTACTGCTATTTTGCAGAGTAGTAGTGCTACTACGGTAATGGTTATAGGGTTTATTAATGCTGGGTTGATCAATCTGCAACAGGCGATTGGAGTGATCATGGGTGCCAATATTGGAACAACCATTACGGCCCAATTGATTGCTTTTAAACTTGGAGATTATGCCTATCTCTTTGCGGCTATTGGTTTTATCTTATTTTTCTCAGGACAGAAAAAACAATCAAAATATTTAGGACAAGTTATTTTTGGTTTTGGTGTATTGTTCATCGGTTTAAATACCATGTCAGATGTTCTCAAACCATTGGCTAATGATAAAACAACATTGAAATTAATTGCTTCGATGAGTAAGAACCGGTTCTTGGGCTTATTAGTCGGAACTGTGATGACGGTAGTGGTTCAGAGTAGTAGTGCAGTGATTGGTGTTTTACAAAGTCTAGCTTCGCAACCAGTAGTGGATGGGGAAGTAGTACATGCTCTTATTCCATTAACAGCTGCTGTTCCCATTCTGTTGGGGAGTAATATTGGAACTACGATCACTGCGATTTTAGCGAGTATTGGTTCGAATCATGCGGCTAAACGTTCTGCCTTATCGCATACCCTGTTTAATGTGTTAGGTACCATAGTTTGCCTAGTATTATTCCCGTTTTTTATTACGTTAGTTTATAAAATATCTCCGCTTCCGAAGCCGGGATCAGGAATTACAGAAGCTACTGTAATTTCCAGGCAAATTGCAAATGCCCATGCTTCATTTAATATTTTAAATACTTTAATTTGGCTTCCCTTTGTAAAGTTTCTAGCAAAATTGGTTACTAAAATATATCCAGGTGAGGATATGGTTACAGAAAAAGATGTAAAGTATTTGGATTCGCACGTTTTAAACAATGCTGAACTTGCTCTTAATCTATCAACAAAAGAATTGATTAGAATGGGCAATATTTCTCAAAAAATGTTATCAGAAGTTGAAGCTTTTCTTGATTCATCATCCCAAAAGGCTTCTGATTTTGGAAAAGTACAGGAAAAAGAGGATATCCTTGATTACCTTGAAGCAGAAATTATTCATTATCTATCCACCATTGTCTCCCGAAATTCGTTAACAGAGCGTCAATCTAATATCATGGCCAATTTAATGCATATTACTGGTGATATTGAAAGGATTGGCGATCATTGTACCAATATCATGGAACTGGAGATTTATATGGAGGATGACCATATTAAATTATCTGAGATGGCGCTAGAAGATTTGGAAAAAGTATTTAGCTTATCAGCGGAGATGTTTACTCTTTGCTTACAAGCATTGGAGAAAAACGATTTTATCCTTGCTAAAAAGGTATTGGAACTCGAGAGTACTATGGATGTTGTGGAAAAGGAATCCAGGTACAATCATCTGGAACGACTTAATGTGGGGTCATGTAATCCTAAAGCAGCAGTCATCTTTAATGAATTAATGAGAAACTTAGAACGAATTGCTGACCATTGCAATAATATTGCGGAGGCTGTTTTAGATCAGCAATGGTTTAATTAAAGCTTTTTGCGTTGTGTC
>DIPO01000055.1:37750-56244 GCA_002427045.1 Firmicutes bacterium UBA5486 | reverse complement strand
ATCAATGACAACGCAAAAAGCTCAATTAGATAGGCCTAAAGAGAGTTCTTTGATTAAAAAGGAGAATAAAATAAGATAGTGTGAAAAATCATGGATTTAGCTATGTTAATAAAAAGAGTCTAGTTTTACTGGAAATAAAACTAGACTCTTTTTTATTTCATAATATAGAAAGTACAGTCCACTATGTGGATAATTCCACATAAGTGAAGGATCCAAAACAATAAAATAGAAATAATATAATAATTTTAAGTGGCTTAATAAGTTTAGGTATTCCCCGAATTGCTACTTTTTGAATAGCACAAAATTATAATTTAAGGAGGAGTATTAATAATGCAAGTTGCAGAAGCAGTAGTAAAAATTTTAGAAAAAGAGGGTATCGAGGCAGCTTTTGGGATTCCTGGAGCGGCCATCAATCCGGTTTATAAATACTTGAAGAACTCACGGATTAAGCATTATATTGCCCGCCATGAAGAAGGGGCGATTCATGCTGCAGATGGTTATTATCGGGCTTCGGGTAAGATGGCACTGGCGATCTGTACGTCAGGACCGGGAGCAACAAATTTTGTAACGGGACTATATACAGCAAAAATCGATTCTATGCCACTAATTGCAATTACAGGACAGGCATCTTCAAATCTCTTTGGAAAGGAACCTTTTCAGTGCGTAGATATTGCATCTATTGCTAAATCGGTAGCCAAGGCGACCTGGTGTGTGACTAATTCTAAAGATTTACCTAAGATAATGAGAGAAGCATTTTATATTGCGCGTTCTGGTAGGCCAGGCCCTGTTTTGATAGATTTGCCTCTTGATATACAGAAAGATGAAATTGAATTCAAAACAGAGGATTATAAGGGGCTTCCAATTGAGAAACCCACTCCCGATCTAAAAAAGATCTCCGAAGCGATGGATTTAATTGAAAAAAGCAAAAATTCTATTATGATCCTTGGGGGAGGGGTAATTCTCTCAGGTGCTACTGAAGAGTTTAGAAATTTAGCGGAATACCTTTCTGTTCCTGTGATCATGACTTATATGGGTAAAGGTGGATTACCAGAGGAACACCTGTTAAATGCTGGTCATGCAGGAATCCAAGTTGGGCAACCAATTGGGAATGAAATGATGTTGGGATCAGACCTTGTGATTGGGGTAGGATGCCGTTTTTCTGATCGCCATACAGGAAACTTGGGAGTCTATACTCAGGGGAGAAAGTTTATTCATATTGATATTGAGCCTAGCCAGATTGGTAGGGTTATCAAACCGGATTTAGGAATCGTCTCTGATGCTAAACTAGCTCTTACTGCTTTATTAGAAGAAGCAAAAAAGAGAAACTACCATCCAGAACCAACAGAAAGAGTTAAAAATTTACCAAAGCGACGCCGGGAACTAGCTAGAAAGACAGATTACAGTAATTTTCCGATAAAACCGCAACGCGTTTATGAAGAGATCAACAAGGCTTTCCCGGATAACACTATGTTTACTACAGGTTGTGGATTGACACAGATCTGGTCGGGACAATTGCAGGAGATCAATTTACCTCGGCGTTATTTACCTTCTGGTGGGGCAGGTACTTTGGGTTATGAGTTACCAGCAGCTATCGGGGCTAAAGTAGCTTCTCCGAATGATCCTGCAGTAGTAGTAGTTGGTGATGCTGGGCTTCTATTTATGATTGAAGAGTTAGGTATGGCCGGACAGCATAATATTCCGATTATCATTATAGTAGTTAATAATGGTTTCTTGAGCCTAATTAGACAAAATCAAAAATATGCCTATGATTATGAGCATGCGGTAAGCCTTTGGTACAATGAAGACTTGGAGAATGCTATAGTTTATCCGGATAATGTTAAAATTGCTGAAGGTTTCGGTGCTAAAGCTGAAAGGGTAATGAAAGCAGACGATTTACCTGCGGCTTTTAAAAGGGCTTTAGCGGCTGGAGTTCCTTACCTAATTGATGTTGTTGTTGAAAGGGAGACCGATTGCTCAATGGGTGGCAGTATCGACAAAGTTAGAGAGTTTGTTTAAGAAACTGTAGAAAGTATGGCGGTAAGTTTAGCCTATTTTCTGAAGGCTCAAATGTACTTGAGGGAATTGCATAATTACCTTTGGCACCCATTCATCCACAAGATATAGTGTTTGACTATTATTTGAGGTAATTGTCTAAGATTAGACAATTACTAGTGGGCTATCAATAATAGAATTATGTAATTCCGTAACTTTAGTAAAGGGAGGATTATAGATACCGATGGCAGGGAATAACAAAAATAAATCGGTGCAGGTTATAGACCGTTGCTTTGCGATCTTAGAAGAAATTGCTGATAATCAGGGGGAAACATCACTTGCTGAATTAGGAAGAGCCCTTTCAATTCCTCATAGTACTATTCACCGTATACTTTCTACCCTTCTCAATCTTGGCTATGTAGAACAGAATCAACAAAACGGGCATTATAAACTAGGTTTAAAATTGTTACATCTATCTAATGCTGTCTTGGAAAGTTTGGAACTACGAAGTATGAGCCAAAAATATCTAAAAGAATTGATGCAAAAGACAGGAGAAACATCGAACTTGGTAGTTTTAGATGGGGATGAGGTTGTTTATATTGAAAAAGTAGAGAGTCGCGCTTCAGTTAGGGTATTTAAACTGATTGGAGCGCGGGCTCCCGTTCATACAACGGCTGCCGGTAAAGTGTTGTTATCTGAGATGGCTCATATTGATATTATTGAAATCCTTCGCCGAAAAGGCTTGCCTACATTAACTCCTCAATCAATTACTGATAGCACAAAGTTCTTTGATGAATTGGAAAGAGTAAAGAAACAAGGTTTTGCACTTGATGATGAAGAGTGTGAATTGGGAGCAAGGTGTATTGCGGTGCCTGTCCGTAATCATACAGGCAGGGTGGTCGCGTCTTTAAGTATTTCTGGGCCAATTAGCCGTTTAACGAATCTACGCATCAGAAAGTTGATACCAATAGTGAAAGAATATGGAGACCAGATGTCTCAGGCACTTGGTTATGAAGAAGAGATTATGAAGATTGAATAGGAAATTAAAATTTATCTCATTACTGTAATTTGTATTTGATTTTAAAACTTTTATATTTAAGAGATCTAGAGGAGGTGCTTTTTCTTGAATTCTAAGGAAAAGGCTAGGAGTTTAATTACGGAGTTTAAAGGGAACAATTATGCTTTTGGGTTAAATGTCTTAGATCAGGTTGGGGAATTTGCGGCTAGTTTTGGAGAAACTGCTGTAATTATTTCTAATCAAAGATATGTTGATACAATTTTCCCACAAGTCAAAGCTTCTTTGGAGCAAAAAGGAGTAAAGCTTTTAAATAATACAGCGATAATGGGGGCTGGGCCTAATGCACCGCAGGAGGATGTTTACCGAATTGAGAAGAGCATCCGTAGTTTTGATCCGGATTGTTTAATTGTGATCGGTGGAGGGAGCAGCATTGATGCGGTTAAGGCTGCTAATGTATTAGCTTCTTTAGGTAGTTATAGTTCGGATCTTGAAAGTTATTTTGGTACGGGACTTGTCAGTAAGATAATGAAAGAGACAGGTATGAAATTAAAACCACTGATTGCGGTCCAGACTGCAGCCAGTTCGGGAGCACATCTTACTAAGTATTCAAATATAACAGATTTAGTTGCTGGCCAGAAAAAACTGATTGTTGATGATGTGATAGCACCGGATCGGGCAGTTTTTGATTATGCAGTAACAGCAAGTATGCCCAAGGGATTAACTATTGATGGGGCCTTGGATGGGCTAGCCCATTGCTTGGAAGTCTTTTATGGGACAAATAAAGAAAAATATGAAAAGGCTAAGGAAATTACTGAGGTTGCAGTAGAATTGATTATCAAATATACGGCAGAGGCTATTAACAATCCGAGTAATTTGGAAGCTAGGGAAGCTTTAGGGCTTGCTACTGATCTGGGAGGGTATGCCATTATGGTTGGCGGTACTAATGGTGCCCATCTTACTAGTTTTTCTTTGGTTGATGTAGCTTCCCACGGAAAATCCTGCGGAATAATGAACCCGTATTATACAGTGTTTTTTGCTCCGGCAATTAAACCTCAGTTACAATTAGTTGGAAATATTCTTAAGAAGAGTGGGCTAATTACTGCTGATCTTAGTTCTTTAGAGGAAAGAAAGCTTGGTATACAGGTTGCAGAAGGCTTAATTTCTTTTTCTAAAAGTCTAAACTATCCTACAAAGCTTACTGACTTACCAGGTTTTACTGAAGAGCATATTAAAAGAGCCTTAACTGCAGCTAAGAATCCGCAGTTAGAAATGAAATTAAAAAATATGCCTGTTGCTTTAGATGCTTCAATGGTAGATGAGTATATGGGTTCGATTTTAGAAGCTGCTAAAACTGGTGATTTTGGATTAATTAAAAATCTATAAAGTAATTTTATCGAAGTCCAAAACACCGAAATGTACTAGTGTATACAAGAATATTCCGCAATATGATATTTATAATCCGCATTGTGGAATATTCTATTTTTAAAAAGGTTATGGATGATGTATAGATAATTAGTAACATAGCATAGCGTTTTCAAAGCTTTTAACATGAACCACTAGAAAAAAATCTTGTTATAGAGCGAAAGGAGTGTAAGTCCGTGAGTTTATACGAAATAAGTTCTAAAAAAATAATTGTTCCACAAAACTTAGCAAAGATACCTGTAAGAGCGGAGTATGACCTTATTGTTGCTGGTGGTGGAGTGGCTGGTATTTCGGCGGCAATTGCTGCTGGAAGAGAAGGGGTAAAAACTTTATTAATAGAGCGTAATGGATTTTTAGGGGGAACAGCTACAGCTGCTGCAATGGCAATATTTGGGGCTCCCTATTCCCATGCTCATGGAATTTATCGAGAAATATGTGATCGTTTAATTGAGGCTGGTGGTGGGAGTCTAGCTAAAACGTGTGTTGTTTTTGATCCAGAAGTCTTCAAATGGGTAGTATTGGAGATGTTAAACGAAGCTGGTGTTACTGTAATGCCTTATACAGTCGTTGTAGATGCAATCCTTGATGAGAACCAGACGGTAAGAGGATTGGTAATCTGTAACAAACAAGGGCAGGAGGCTATTCTTTCTAAGGTGACAATTGATTGTACCGGAGATGCCGATGTTGCTTACTATAGCGGCGCCCAATACCAGAAGGGCCGGGAAAAAGATGAAAAGATGCGGCCATTAACATTGATCTTTCGAATTGGAAATGTTGATTTCGAAAAATTAAAGGCATATACGGACAAGCACCCCGAAAAATTCTCAAACCAGCCGGATAAAAATTTATTCGATCTTGAAAACAATGCAATTCGGCTTTTTGGGTTTTTTGAAGAATTAGAAAAGGCTCGTAGTAAAGGTGAGATTACCGGTGATATTCATTACCTTCGTTTTGAAGGAGGAAATGTTAAAGCTAAAACGCTTTTCCTTAATACCACACGGGTTTACCACAAAGATGGTACCAATGCGGAACACCTTTTCCAGTCGGATGTTGAAGCTAGAAAACAGATTGATGAATTACTTGCATTCTTAAGAAAGTACGTTCCTGGTTGTGAAGATTGTGTCTTGTTAGATACGGCAAATAATTTAGGAGTACGTGAAACAAGAAGAATAATTGGAGAATTTATTTTTGATGAAGAGCATGTTGCCTCTAAAACCCTTTTTTCAGACCGGATCGCTATAAACTATCAATATGGGTTAGTAGGTGCACCAATGCATAGCCCGGATGGCGGAGAAGGCTCGATGAAGGATTCTAGAGAAAGAGGGGGAGTTAAGGCCTTTCTTCATGGATATAGTTTGCCTTATAGAATTTTAATTCCTAAAGGGATAAATTCTCTTTTAGTAGCGGGTAGGTGTCTTTCTGTTACTCACCTCGGAGATCATTGGACAAGGCCAATGCCGACTTGCATGATTACCGGGCAGGCTGCAGGCGTAGCTGCTGCTTTAGCAATAAAGACTAGTTTGCAACCGCGGGATCTGAAAATTAGTGATTTACAAGAAGCGTTGCGTAGTCAAAAAATAAACTTGGGAGAATTCAAATAATGAAATTCATAGCAAATTAAGGAAGTGCATAATTGATCAAATGGATTTCCGTATAATTATAAAATTTCCCCAAATGGTATTTAAAAAAGGAGGTGGTAAGCAGTTAAAATGCTTATGTCGTTTATGTTAACCTAATATTTCAGATTAAGGGCATGTATAATCAATTTTAAAATAAGCAGCAAGCATTTGATTATGGTTAAATAGATCTCCGGTAATTTTATGATTATTTAAGATGTTAATGTAAACGACAATTATTTTCAAATGGGATTAAAAATAAGGAGGATGAAAATTTTGCGAAAGAAAATTTGTACTTTGATTGGTTTATTATTAGTAGTATCCTTAAGTTTAATGCCAGTTTTTGCAGCGCCCAAAAAAATAACTTTATCGGTAGTATATTATTATACCAGTGAGGCTGCTCGTAATGTTATGGATAAAATCTTTTCCGAGTATGAGGCAGCTAATCCTAATATAAATTTGGAAATACAAGTTACAACGCAGGCTAAATGGCCCGAGGTTATGAAGACACGCGCGGTTGCGGGGCAACTACCAGATGTTTCATTAACTGTCCCACAACGTGTTGGAGAATGGGCAGAAGCCGGATTATTACAGGATGGAACAAAATATATTCCTAAGAATGTTTTAGAAAAATTTGATCCGGTTAGATGCTTGTCAGATAGGTATGACGGTAAAATATATGGTTTACCGGCTAACACTACGGTACGGGCAGTTGCTTACAATGTTGATTATTTCAAAAAGGCAGGTATTCAAGTACCAACAAAAGCAAGCGAGGCTTGGACCTGGGGAGAAATGGTTGCTGCTGCTAAGAAAGCGCAGGCTGCTTCAGGAGCAAAGTATGCATTACAGTTTGAGAAACCGAGCTTTGATGGATGGTTACCTTTCTTATATCAAGCAGGCGGAGCTTTATTTAGTAAGGATATGACTAAAGTAGCTATTAATAGCCCTCAAACAAGAAGAGCATTAGAATGGACAGTAAAACTTCATGAAGAAGGGATTGCCGCCCCAGGAATATTTGAAGGAACTGAAGATCCTTTAAGAACTTTTGCTTCTGGACTATCAACAATGTGGTTAGGTACTGGTAATTGGATGATGGCTGCATTAGATCCGCAGATGCAACATGAATATAGCTTTACTTTCTTGCCGAAAGATATTCAGCAGGCCACTGTGGTGGGTGGAGGCGACTGGATTGTTTTAAAAGGGAAATATCCAAAAGAAGCTTGGGATTTCGTGCTATTTGTGTTAAACCAGGAGAATATGGCTCGGTATAATAGCGTTCACATTTCTATTCCACCAAGAAGCGATGTCCACGCAGAGTATTCTGTTAAACCGGAATTGGCTCCGTTCTTTATGGAGCAAAGCAGGATGGTACCAGAAGAGTTAATGGCCCATCAATTGCTGCCGGCGTATGCGGCAGGTAGGGATAAATTGCTTCAAGAACTTGGAGCTTGTGTCAGTGGCCAGCAATCAGTAGATGAAACCATAAAAGCATGGGAACAAATCTTGAACGATAACTTAAAGAAGTAACATTCGAAAAAACGGAGGTTGTAATTACAACCTCCGTTACCAACCATAACCTTTGTAATAAAGCTTTGAGGTGATTTCATTATGCGGGAACGATTTTGGCGTAAAAGCATTCCTTATTTATTTCTTTTGCCCCAGTTGATATTAGTCGGAGCTTTTGCCCTCTACCCTTTTATTTATAATATTATATTAAGTTTTCAAAAATTTAGTCTTACTGGGAGTAAATTTGTTGGTTTACAAAACTATCGAGAATTATTCCAGGACAGAATATTTTGGACCACCCTAAAGAACACACTACATTATACCCTGGGAACAGTTCCCCTTACGACGTTGCTTGCTTTGCTGGCAGCGATTGGATTAAACCAGAAGATTAGAGGCCGAGCTATATATAGAACAGCCTATTTATTTCCCAATCTTATCTCCTGGGTTGTTATTGGCCTTATCTGGCAATGGATGTATTCTGTAGATTACGGGTTTTTTAATCAGATTTTAAGACGTCTAGGTTTTTCAGAAGTAAAATGGCTTTTGAATCCAAAATTAACGATACCTTCGATTGTGGTTGCTAGTGTTTGGCATGATTTAGGCTACTATATGGTAATCTTACTTGCTGGGTTACAATCAATATCAGAGTCCTATTATGAAGCAGCTTCTATTGATGGCGCTAATACCTGGCAAAAATTTAAATCAATTACTTTGCCACTTTTGCGGCCAATGTTATTTATTGTTTTTGTCCTATCAATGATAAATTCTTTTAAAGTATTTGATCAGATTTATGTGATGACTAACGGTGGCCCAGGCCGAGCTTCACTAATGATTGTTAACTATATCATTTCAGTAGCTCTTGAAGAAATGAAATTGGGTTATGCCTCTACCATTTCTGTTATCCTCTTCATCGTGATCTTCGTACTTACAATTATTCAAAAAATGATTTTTAAAGATAAGGAGCTGGAGGGGTAAAGCTAATGGATAATTATTCATTAATAAAAAAAGAAAAAAAAGTTACACAAAAAAGCTGGAAACACTTATGGATCCATCTTATATTGACAATTGGTGCTTTATTGATGATGCTCCCTGTTTTTTGGATGATTTCAACATCTCTTAAAGCTCCGACGGAAGTCTTTTCTACAGAGTTTCAATTGCTACCTAAACAACCCATGTGGTCAAACTATGTAGAAGGTTGGAAGCAGTCAGGTTTTGGAATCTTCTTTTGGAATACTTTAATTATTGCAATCGGAGCTGTATTATTTTCAGTTATCTTTAACTCCATGGCTGGATTTGCTTTAGCTAAATATAAGTTTCCGGGGCGGGATGGAATATTTCTTTTTATTTTAGCCGCTCTAATGGTTCCGATTCAAGTAAAAACTGTACCTCTTTATTTATTAACATCGAGATTAAAGTGGATTAATACTTACCACGGAGCTATATTGCCGACAATCAGTCAAGCTTTTGGTGTTTTTTTAATGAGACAATATTGTATAACTATTCCTGATGAATTATTAGAAGCAGCGAGGATTGATGGTTGCTCAGATTTTAGAACATTTTGGCAGATCGTTTTTCCTTTATGCAAACCAGCAATGGCTGTTAATATCATATTTCAATTTATGTGGCGCTGGAACGACCTAATGTGGCCTTTAATCGTATTACGTACTAGAGACATGTATACTATCCAACAAGGGTTAGCATTTTTCAGGAGCGATCCATCAGTAGCAGGTGGGCCGATCATGGCAATGTCATTTGTTTCTATTATACCAATTGTTATTCTCTTCTTATTCCTACAGGAATATTTTGTTCAAGGTATTGCGATGACCGGATTAAAAAGTTAGCATCGCCAATTAATTAGAGGGTTTAGGAATTGCATAATTGATTGAGTTATGATTTTTAACGCAAAATAAAATTTAGATTTATTAAAACCGACATTACAGCCTATATATTGGGATTAAATATGCCTAAGTAATTATGCGATTTTTTCAGGTAAAAAATTGGAGAAGCTAATGCGAAGAATCAATATGCTAGGGGGCTAATGATTTGGCTAGTATGGATTTTATCGGGATGGAACTTCATAGTTCTCGCATGTGGAGATGGTCTTCGGTTAAGCGGGTTTTGCAATTAATGAAAAGATTAGAGATGAATGCTTTAATCTTTCACCAAAATGATCTTATAGACCAATTGGTTTATCCCGAGAAATATTTTGATTATGATTTGATGTGGAAACGGTGGCCAGTAAGACTTCATACGATCGAGAATAACCGGCATTATATTAAACGTGTAATTGATGAGGCAAAAAGTCTGGGTATTAATTTTTATCTAGAAGTAAAAGAGTTGTATTATCCTGAAGCGCTTTTGGAAATTATACCAGAACTGCGAAATACAGATGGGACAGTTTGCGCTAGCCATCCGTTTTGGTGGGAGTTTTTGCAGGCCAAAACCCAAGAATTACTTGCTATGCTCCCTGAAATAGCAGGGATAATTGTTAGCCCTGCGACTCGAGAAAGTAAGGTTTCAATATCAACTAACACTTGTAAATGTGAGCGTTGTCAGCAAACAAAAGATTTAGACTGGTATCGCCGGTTGTTAGAAGCGATGTATCAGCCCCTTTCTGCAAATGGAAAGAGACTAATTTTAAGAGATTTTTCATATACAGCTGATCAGCAAAATATATCAATCGATGCAGCTAGTCTTGTTTCTAAAGATATAGTAATTGCCTTAAAAAACACACCCCATGATTTCTATCCTACTTTTCCTAATAATCCTCGTATTGGGAAGACAAATGGGCATTTACAATGGGTTGAGTTTGATACTTGGGGACAGTTTTTTGGAATTGGCTTTTTTCCGTGTAGTGTGGTTGAAGATATGAAAGAACGGATACAGTATAATATTGAACATGGTGTCACTGGGATATGGTTACGTACAGATTGGGAAGTTTTGACCGAAGGAAGTTCCTTTAATAGTTTTAATTTGTTAAATGTATTTGCTGGGGGGATTTTAGCACAAAACCCGGATGTAGATGTTGATGTTATTTACCAAGCCTGGACCGATTACGGCCTTCTTTCCGCTTTGCAGTCTGAATCTTGTTTAAAAGATCCAGTTTCGCCATCCACTCCAACAGCTACTCAGAAGCTAAAGGAGTTTATGATTGCTTCCTGGTCTGTTATGAAAAAAGCGGTTTATGTAAGGGGCCATGTAATTCATGAGGATATGATGTTTCCCCTGTCTATGAAGATGGCTTTTGATATGATGGTTAAAATTCATGGAAGAGATGATTGGGAACCTGGAGCATCAAAACTGGTTGAGCCTACCTGTGAGAATATTGAATTCATCCTTAAAGAAAAAAGAGAAGCAATTGAAGAAGTAAATCATTTACCGGACATTCTTCAACCTAAAACTTTAGGATTGCCCAGCGAATTGGTGGAAGAGCTTGAAATCATGCTTGATTTATATAAATATTATGTTTTAGGTTTTTATTATTGTACTGCTGTTTGTTACTTAACAAAATATGCTCAGCATACTCAGGAAATTGAAGATGTAAAGAAAGCTGAAAAATTACTAGAAGAATTGACAGAGCATAAAAAGAAATTATCCGTACGCTTGGAAGGAACTACTTATCCCCACTACGTTTACTGGTTACTTGATACAAAAAGATTGGAAAAGTTGATTAGTGATATAAAAAAACATTTACTTTTAATTCAGCCGATTGTTGAAAAGTAAAGTATTCTTTGTATGCGGGCGGTAGCCAGTGTGAGCGACTACCTTAGTGAACAAGAAAGGGAAGATTAAGAGGATGAAGATTGTAGGCGCCAACTTAGGTGCAGAAACAGTGGAAATAAAATTGCCTGCTAATACTGATCGCCTTAGTATAAAAAAACCCACTCGGTTATCAAAGCCAATATCAACTATTAAAGCGGCTTTAAAAAATTCTTCATGTGGCCCTAGTCTTGATCTTGTTATTGAAAAAAAGTTACAGCAAAAGCCAGATGCAAATGTGGTAATTGTAATTTCTGATAATACTCGTCCGGTTCCTTACAGCGGGAGCCAGGGTATACTTTGGCCAATCATTGAAGAATTATTTGCACATGGAATAACCGCGGAACGGATTTTAGTTCTAGTGGCGAATGGCACTCATCGGCCTTTGACAGAAGAAGAACTTCGCCTAATGCTAGATCCTCGCCTTTTTACTGCGGGTATCACCATTAAGAATCATGACTGTGATGACAGAGAAAACTTGGTATATCTAGGACGAACTAGCCGTGGTAGTGAGGTTTATATCAACCGGGAGTATATGGAAGCGGATTTAAAAATACTTACAGGATTAGTGGAAAGCCACTTTATGGCGGGTGCTTCAGGTGGGCGAAAATCTATTTGCCCCGGTTTGGTCGGGAGAGAGAGTACTTATATTTTTCACGGCGCATCAATGCTCGCTTCCGCTCAAGCCCGCGACTTAATTCTAGATGGTAACCCTTGTCATGATGAAGCTTTAGAGGTTGCTAAAAAAACCGGGGTTGATTATATAGTTAATGTAACTTTAGATCAAGAGTTTAACCTAACAGGAGTCTTTGCTGGTGAACTGGAGCTTGCCCATTTGCAGGCAGTTAAGCGGATTAAAAAATACGTAGTAATTCCATTAGAACGGGAGTATGATATTGTTCTTACCCATGCAGGTTTTGTCGGAATCAATCACTATCAAGCAGCTAAAGCAGGTGTTGTTTCCATTCCGGCGTTAAAAAAGGGAGGACGGCTCATTATTGTGGCTAATACAACTGACCAAGATCAAGTTGGAAGCCAGGCCTATCGTACCGTGCTTCATTTACTGAAAATGATTGGTGCAGAAAGATTTAATCGACTTTTGCTTTCTACTGATTGGAGTTTTATTCCCGATCAATGGCAGGTGCAGATGTGGGCACGTCTTTTAGCCAAAATTCCGTCACAAAACTTAATCTATTATAGCCCGCCAATGCCTGCAGCTGATTATAAAATTTTACCTTCTAAGGATGGAAACTTATATCTACCAATCGAAAAACGTTATAGCGGCAATTTAGCAACAATTTCGGAAATGGTTCAATCGGCAATTGCGGAGGAAGTTAATCGTATAAAGATTACAGAAAAAAGAGAGGCTACTATAGCATATTTGGTTGATGGCCCTTATGGCGTTCCTCTGAATATAAATGAAATATAATTTAAATAAACTATACTCATCAGAATCCCCTATAAAGACTTTCCATTTTTTAAGTAGGTTTACTCTCCGGTATGCTTGAACATATATAACTAGTGGAGAAATTAGATAACAAATTTTAGTAAGGTGCCTGAAGATTTTCGGGCCCTTTTTATTTGAGAAATATAAATATGTTAGTCTGAATAGTGACATCCTCAGACACTATGGGAAATCGTGAAAGCTTGCGATAGCGTTTCCCATAGTATAGATTAATTCAGAACTACAGAACTACAGATATGTGGTTAAATCTTAAACAATTGAATTACGCAACTTCTTAATTTATTAAGATGCTAATAATAATTGTGAGGCATATGTTTAATATAGTTAAATGTTAACCTATATTACAATAAATATAGTTGACTAGTATTTTTAAATCGGGTATAATTTATTTAGTTTGAAAATAATAGTACTAGAAAAGACAGAACAGAAGAATCAGTTTTAAAACTGAAAATTAATAAGGAGGCATTTTAATGAATGTAAAAGGAACACAAACAGAAAAGAATATTCTTACTGCATTTGCTGGAGAATCGCAGGCTAGAAATAGGTATACTTTCTTTGCCAGTCAGGCTAAGAAAGAGGGCTTTGTTGAAATTTCACATATTTTTGAGGAAACAGCTAATCAGGAAAAAGAACATGCGAAGCGTCTATTCAAACTTTTAGATGGAGGCGAAGTAGAGATCACAGCAGGTTTTCCAGCTGGGAAAATTGGTGCTACTGCCGAAAATTTAGAAATGAGTGCTGATGGAGAGAATTTTGAGTGGACGAAGATGTATCCTGAATATGCAAAAGTAGCAAGAGAAGAAGGATTTGAAAATATTGCTAAGATTTTTGAGGCGATTGCGGTCTCCGAAGAAAATCACGAAAGAAGATTTAAAGAGCGTCTGGAGGAAATAAAAGCGGAAACCGTCTTTAAAAAGGAGAAATCAATTCGCTGGATCTGCCAGAATTGTGGGTATGTACATGAAGGGAATGAAGCTCCTAAGGTTTGTCCTGCTTGCGTCCATCCACAAGGATTTTTTACTCCTTTAGGCTGTAACTGCTAAGCGAAGGAAAAGATTATAGGTGTTGAATAAAATTTTAAAACTATAGGCAGGAAGTTTTACCTGCCTATAGTTTTTTATATTAAGGATTGTGGACGCAGGTGAGCAGCCCACCCACACTCTTAAACGGTTATTAATTATCTATATAAAATGAGGGTAAGAGAGCGATAAATGATTCGACATATTGACTTCAAGATAGTACAATAAGCATATAATAAGGATATATTATTGCTACCAAATGAGGTGATTATTTATCTGTTACTTGTCTTGACAGGGGATTATACTCATGTTTAAATGATTAACAGAAGGATGAAATGAGGGATTTAAATGGTAGAAATCTTAGGAAGAAATGGAGTTTATTTATTTAAAAACCAGGTGATTATGGAAGCAGATTCGACATTAACTATTGATGAAATAAATAATAAATTACAAAAACAAGGCTTGCAACCCCTAAATACAGAGATGATTAATTCTGACCAGGCTAAAACTAATACGATTGCTTACCGGATTTTAAATGCACATAATACTTCCGGAGATCAGTCGCAATTAAAAATAAAGTTTGATGCTTTAGCCTCACATGATATTACCTATGTAGGTATTGTTCAAACTGCTAGAGCTAGCGGGCTTAAAGAATTTCCTCTTCCCTATGTTCTGACAAATTGTCATAACAGCCTTTGCATGGTGGGCGGGACGATAAATGAGGATGACCATGTTTTTGGGCTTTCAGCAGCAAGAAAGTATGGCGGGATCTATGTTCCGGCACATCAGGCAGTTATTCACCAGTATATGCGGGAAATGATGTCCGGATGCGGGAGAATGATTCTTGGTTCGGATAGTCATACCAGGTATGGCCCCTTAGGAACGATGGGGATTGGCGAAGGTGGACCGGAACTTGTCAAGCAACTTCTTGGCCGGACTTACGATATAGCTTACCCGGAAGTGATCGCGGTTTATCTGGAAGGTACTCCTAAATGGGGAGTCGGCCCTCAGGATGTGGCATTGGCACTCATTAAAGCTGTCTTTAAGAGTGGTTATGTTAAAAATAAAGTTCTGGAGTTTGTTGGCCCTGGGGTTTCTAATCTAACTGTAGATTTCCGGAACGGAATTGATGTAATGACCACAGAGACTACTTGCCTTAGTTCAATCTGGCGGACAGATGAAAAGGTAAAAGAGTATTTTACGATTCATGGCCGCCCTGAAGTATATAGCTGTTTAGAGCAAGGTGAAATTGCCTATTATAGTGGCTTAGTAAGGGTAAATCTGAGCAAGATAGAACCGATGATAGCTCTTCCCTTCCATCCCAGTAATGCTTATACCATCAAGGAGCTGAATGAGAATGCTTCAGAGATTATGGGGATGGTAGAGGAAGAAAGAAGAAAGCTGTTTGATAATCCAAAAATTGAGTTTAATTTAAAGAACAAAATAGTTGATGGTAGACTAAAGATGGATCAGGGTGTAGTAGCTGGTTGTGCTGGGGGCAGTTTCGGAAATATCTGGGAGATGACGGGAATAATCGGGAATAAAAACATTGGAAATGAAGAGTTTGCTGTGAGTGTTTACCCAGCAAGTCAACCGGTGAATTTGGAATTAATCAGGCACGGATCAGCAATTAAATTATTACAGAGCGGGGTCACGATCAGAACTGCATTCTGTGGCCCTTGCTTTGGAGCAGGAGACATACCGGCTAATGGAACGATCAGTGCCCGTCATACTACCAGAAACTTCCCCAACCGGGAGGGTTCAAAACCAGCTGATGGGCAATTGGCTTCTGTTGCATTAATGGACGCGCGCTCCATTGCAGCTACGGCTGTAAATGGAGGATTACTGACTGCTGCGACCGAACTGGGAGGAAAACCTGTTTCTAAAGTAGCTTACCAGTTTAACCAGGAAGTTTATGAGAACCGTGTTTATAAAGGATATGGAAAGGCTCTTCCGGAAACAGAGTTAAAATTCGGTCCGAATATTACTGATTGGCCAGAGATGATTCCTCTTCCGGAAAATTTACTATTAAAAATGGTTTCAGTAATTACCGATCCGGTGACTACTACTGATGAACTGATTCCTTCTGGGGATACTTCTTCATATCGTTCTAATCCATTGAAACTTGCGGAATTTACTTTATCCCGAAAAGATCCGGGGTATGTCCAAAGGGCGAAAAATGTTGATCAATTGGAGAAAGAACGGCGTTCATTAACAGAAGGAAGAGAAATGTCAGCTGATCTATTTGAAGTATTTGGTCTGCTAGCAAAGATTACCGGAGAGGAACCGGAGAAACTAGCTGAAAAGACGGGACTGGGAAGTACAATTTTTGCGGTAAAACCGGGGGATGGGTCAGCCCGGGAACAGGCTGCTTCTTGCCAAAAGGTTCTGGGAGGCTGGTCTAATATTGCTGTAGAGTATGCGACCAAACGCTACCGGAGTAATCTGATTAACTGGGGAATGCTACCCTTTACTATTGATCCTGCAGACCAAGGGAAGATGGTTTTGAATGCATCTATTTATATCCCTGGGATTAGGGAAGCAGTTGAATCGGGGGCGGATCAGACTACGGCTTATCTTCTACAATCCGGAGAAAAACAGGAGCTTTGCTTAAACTTGACTGACCTTTCTCCAGGTGAAAGAGCTATTATCTTAGCGGGTTCTCTGATTAATTTTTACGCTGGAAAATAAGATAATGTTACAGCCTATATAATGTCTAAAGTGCAAATTTAGTTAGAATATATCGCGATTAAATATTAAAAACTTGAATTATGTAATTTCTATAATTTCCAAAGAGGTCGGAGTGGGAGTCTACCCTTCCGGCTTTTTTGTATCAAATTTAAATAGTAAAATTTAAATATAACATCGAAAAGTGCGCAAAAAGGAGTATCTTCTACCTGACGACAAGTTATGGATAAGATGTTCCGGTAGAGATTGAGCTTTGCTATAAGCCGGATATAAAAAATGACATTAAATCAATCAATTATCCACCTAACAATAGGAGGAGATTCAATATAAGATAAAGAAGAATTAATAATCTAAATTTTAGCAGGGTACAAAGAACTACAGGGAAGTTACCATTATAGGCAGGACATCATTACAGGGCATTGTCGATAGGTTGTAAATAATAATTTTAGAATAAAGGTAACAAATACTGTGAATTATAGTCTAACTTATATGTTTCAAATTATCTATAGATTGATTTTAAGATAATTGTTTTCTGCTCTATTATTTTAAAAATTTTAAGATTGGAGGTTTTACAATGGGTGTAAAAATAATTACAGATAGTGCTGTTGATTTACCAAATGAGATAGTAAAAGAGTATGATATTGAGGTATTGCCGCTGTTGGTTCTTCACGGAGAGACGGAATATGAAGATGGTGTAAGTATAAATGCTTACGATTTGTATATGAATATGCGGAATGAAAAAGTTTATAAGACTGCACAAATATCACCCGGTACATTTGTAGAAGTCTTCAAAAAATATGCCAAGGAGAATCAGGAATGTATATATATTGCTTTTTCCTCGGGCCTTTCAGGAACATATGAATCTTCTTTAATGGCCAGAGAGAATCTTCTGATCGAGTTTCCAGAATTCCAATTAGATATAATTGATTCCAAATGTGCTTCGCTGGGGTTTGGCTTGGTGGTATTAAAAGCGGCAAAATTGGCAAGGGAAGGCTGTCCGCGGGGAGAGATTGTTGAAACTGTAAAGTTTTATGCTAAGCATATGGAACATATCTTTACAGTTGATCAATTAGAGTATCTTTGGCGTGGTGGCCGGGTCAGCCGGTCTAAGGCCTTTATTGGAGATTTATTAAATGTTAAGCCGATTTTGGATGTTGAAGATGGTAAATTGATTCCTATTGATAAAGCCCGGGGTACAAAACGGCTTTTTAAGAGAATGATGGAGATTGTAGAAGAACGGGGAGTAGATCTGGCTGAGCAAACCATAGGTATTAGTCATGGGGATAATCTGGAAGCTGTTGAGATTGTAAAACAGATGATGCAGGAGAAGTTTGGGTGCCAAAACTTTGTAATTAGTCTGATTGGTTCTGCAATTGGGGCTCATTCCGGCCCGGGAACACTTGCGATCTTCTTTTTAAATAAAAAGCCAATGCTCTAAAAAGGCACATTATATGCTTGAAAAGTAATAAAAAGCCCTCGAGTTGCAGTTAAACGCTTGTTGCGTTTAAGGGATGTCGTAGGTAAATAGTTCAAATAGTAAAAAAAAGGACTGTCCTTATATCAAGGGCAGTTTTTCTTTACTAGAATTGCATGGTTTTTAGGTTTTCCCTTATACTTTACTTTACTTAGCAAGAGAAACGCGTTATAATAAAGACAAGGATTGTTATTTTTTTAACAAAGTAAGTTAAATATTTAACAATAAAGAGAGGGAGTGAGTATCTTGAAAGTGACGGTTTGTATTGGAAGTGGTTGTCATGTTAAAGGTTCACGGAAAATTATCCATCGTCTCCAGGAGATGATTAGTAAGGGAAATTTACCTTGTGAGATTGAATTAGAAGCTTGTTTTTGTCAAGGTAGATGTACTGAAGGCGTGGTTATTCGGATAGATGATGAGATTATTACGGGTGTAAGTACGGAAAACATTGAAAATATAGTACTTACCCGTTTAAAAAATAAGTAATGAGCTGTAAACGATTGATCCATTGAATTTTTCTGTCCCTGCACAATAT
>DIPO01000055.1:13276-37585 GCA_002427045.1 Firmicutes bacterium UBA5486 | reverse complement strand
GGACCTTTTAAAAAGGACACATCGCAAAAAGCTTTAGTAAATTATGTAGTCTTTCAAAATAAAGTTTAAATAGAAAAAGAAGCAAATAAAGGGAAGGTAGAAAGATGAGTACAATTTTTACCAGTAAAGCGGAGTGCCGTGATTGTTATAAGTGTATTCGCTATTGTCCGGTTAAAGCGATTGGTTTAAAAGATGGTCAAGCATGGGTTGTAGAGGAAAAATGCATCTTGTGCGGGCAGTGTATTGCCGTCTGTCCGCAACAAGCTAAAAGTACAGCTTCCCAAGTACCATTAGTAGAAAAATTTTTAGATGATGGTGAACGGATAATTGTTTCAATGGCACCGTCATATTTAGCAACTTCTTTTTTTTCTACTCCCTGGAAAATAGTGGCGGCTTTAAAAAAAGCGGGGGTTTTCAGGGTAGAGGAAACGATTCTAGGAGCAAAACCGGTAGCTATAGAGTATGGAAAGCTGATGCAAGAAAAGAAGGGTCAGACTGTTATTACAAGCTGTTGCCCGGTAACGGTAAATATTATTGAGAAGTATTATCCCTCTTTGCTTCCATCACTATCAGGACTTATCTCCCCAATGGTTGCTCATGGGAGACAAATAAAAGCCCAGTGGGGTGAAGATGCGAAAGTGGTCTTTGTGGGGCCTTGTTTTGCTAAAAAGGCCGAACGAGAGCTTGAACATGCTCGCCCTGTTATTGATGCGGTTTTGACTTTTGAAGAATTAATCTCGTTTTTCGAACAAAAAGATATTGAACCTGAGCAACTAAAAGATCAGTTTTCTGATAAATATGTGTCGGAAATCCGTACTTTTCCTTTGAAACAAGGGATTCTTAAAGCAGCAGGAATTAGTGATACTCTCTCCCCGGATATTATTTCTATTTCCGGAGTGGATGAATGTATGGAAACCTTTGAGGCTCTTAGTAAGGGCCAGATTAAACCCAAATTTATTGAGGCTTTGGCATGCCGGGGTGGATGTATCAATGGCCCAGCGATGGATAGTAATCTGATGCTTCCGGTACGGAAAGCCAGATTATATCATTTTTCGAATACAGCGGAAAGCAAAGGGGAAGAGGAGAGCCGAGAGATTGAGATTAATCTTAAGCGAAAACACATACGTTCTGAGTTCAAAGAGGAGAGACCTACTGAGGAAGAGATCCGGAAAGTTTTAGCTCTTACAGGAAAATTTACTCCGGAAGATGAGACCAATTGCGGAGGATGTGGTTATTCCAGTTGCCGGGAGAAAGCGGAAGCGGTCTGTCTGGGCCTAGCTGAACTGGAGATGTGTATACCATATATGAAGAATAAAGCACAGTCCTTCTCTAATGCTGTAGTAGAGAGTACAGATAATGGCATTATTGTTGTAGATAAAGACCTGATTATTCAGGAGTTTAATCCGGCAGCGGACCAAATGTTTAATCTTGAGGAAAGGATGGCGAAAGGGAGTAAACTAGAAAAGTTTATTAATGCGGCTAATTTCCGTAAAGTCTGGAGAACACAGAAAGCGTGTACCTGTCAGAAATCCTATAAAGAATTGGATTTGATAACAAGACAGACGATTTATCCCCTGGCTAAATATGGAGTAGTGATTGGAATTTTTACTGATGTGACAGCTGAGGAAAAACGGAAAAGCAAATTTGATAGCATGCGTCAGGAGGCTTTAACCCGAGCTTCCCGGGTGATTAGGGAACAAATGCGAATTGCCCAGGAGATTGCCGGGTTACTAGGGGAAAGCACCTCTGAGACCAAAGCCACATTATTAGAGTTGATAGAGATTATGCAAGAACAGGAAGGGAATGGTTATGACACTCAAAATTGATGTAGGAATTGCCAGCCTCTCCAAGTATAAGGAGGAAGTTTGTGGTGATACGGTTGAGATTGTTAAGACTGAGCAATCAACCACGATAATATTTTCCGATGGTTTGGGTAGTGGAATAAAGGCGAGTATCCTCTCGATTCTTACGACCAAAATTGCTTCCGGCTTGCTCAAACGGAATGTTAGTCTAGAACAGGTTTTTGAAACTATAGCTGACACCTTGCCTACCTGTAAAGTCCGGAATCTAGCCTACTCAACACTATCAATTTTACGGATTTACCCCGATGGAAAGTGTCATTTAATTGAATATGATAATCCCAGTTTACTTTGGATCAGAAAGGGGAAACCCTTGTCGATTAAGCGTAAAAAAAGAGAGATTGCTGGGAAAGAGACAATGGAGGCGCAATTTAATATAGAACCCGGAGATTTATTGGTTATGATTAGCGATGGTGTAATCAACGCTGGTGTGGGAGGCCTTTTCCGTTTGGGATTGGGTTACGAAGGAGTAATCAATTCTGTATTAGATTGGGCAGTAGAGTATGATGATTCCCAACCAGTAGCTAACCGGGTTACTGATGTGGTTGATGCTTGCTATCTGGGGCGGCCTGGGGATGATTCAACTTCGATCATTATTACGGCTCGCAATCCACGGACTGCAATTTTATTAACTGGCCCCCCGGCTAATCCGGAGCATGATCAGAGATTAGTCTCCACGTTTTTAGAGTATAAAAATGTGCAACGGATTGTCTGTGGAGGTGCAACCGGGAATTTGGTAGCCAGAGAGATGGGGCGTGAGATCAAGACTAGTCTCCAGTATGAAGACCCAAGTGTACCTCCGACGGCTACGATAAAAGGGATTAATTTAGTAACAGAAGGTATTTTGACTTTAAATAAATGCCTAACAAAACTTAAAAATATTACTCAGGATCCGACGTCTGAAACCTGCTCTGATGGAGCAACTCTTTTGTGTAAATCATTGAAAAAGGCGGATCGGATAATATTTTTGGTCGGGACAGCGGTCAATCCTGCTCATGAGGAATTTATGAATTCATTGCAATTATTGACAAGAACGGAAGTAGTAGAACGGTTGAAAGCACTATTAACCAAGATGGATAAGGAAGTAATTATTGAAAAATATTAGGAGGAGATTAAAATGACGAAGATACCGGTGAAAGTTTGTGCGGGAACATCATGTCACTTGATGGGAAATCAAGAAATAATCGAGGCTTTAGAGAATATGCCGGATCAAGATCTAAGTCGGATAGAGATGGGCTATACCAGTTGTTTTGGTGCGTGCGAAAAAGGGCCTTGTGTTTTAGTTGGTGACAAAATAATTTATAAAGCTACACCAGAAAAAGTACTCCAAGTGATCAAGGAAGAGTTGAAATCCGAAAAATAGAGATGAAAGGTGTGGATAGAGATGGCAGGAATTTCGGAAATAACCGTAATTAAAAGAAAAGTACTAAAAGAAGTAGCAACTTTAGCATGGCAGGGCAGAATAGAGGAGATCGATTCTTTACCAAGAAAACTAACAAATGATGGTATTAAAAATTATCGCTGCTGCGAATATAAGGAACGGGCAATTTTGACTGATCGAATTAAACTGGCAATGGGTGCGGACTTATCGGATAAGGCCAGATTATCCAGCCTGATTCAGGAGTCAGAATCACTTAATAATCAGGCTCAAGCTCAACCAATGATCTCAATTATTGAGAAAGCCTGTGACCATTGTCCGATCGAAAAGATAGTGGTTACTAATGCTTGCCGGAATTGTGTTGCTCATAATTGTCTTAATGCTTGCCCCCGTAATGCTATTGAGATTGTTAATAATCGTGCTTATATTAATAAAGAACTTTGTGTGGAGTGCGGCCTTTGTGTTAAAGCCTGCCGTTTTGGTGCAATTTTAGAAATTGAACGGCCGTGTACTAGAGCTTGTGCTGTCGGAGCAATTAGCCCGGGAGAAAATAGTACTTCGAAGATTGATCATGAAAAATGCGTGGAATGTGGTGCTTGTGTTGTGGCCTGTCCCTTTGGGGCAATCTCTGATCGTTCCGAGATTCTACAAGTGATTGCGTTTTTAAAAACAGGAAGCTTTTCCACTAAGGCTCTGGTTGCTCCTTCGATCGCCGGACAGTTTGGGCCGATGGTTAACTGGCCTCGCCTGGTTTCCGGATTAAAAAAGCTGGGATTTTCCGAAGTAATTCCAGTGGCTTTAGGTGCGGATCAAGTCGGGAAAGAAGAAAGCCAGGAACTAAGGGAGAAAATAAAGGAAGGCGAAACTTTATTCAATTCTTGTTGCCCATCATTTAAAAACTTGATTGAGAAAAACTTTCCTTCTCTGGCTACGCATCTCTCTACGACTAAATCTCCGATGTTGGTTACCGCTGAGATGGTTAAAAAAGCGGATCCTAAGGCCAAAACCGTATTTATTGGCCCCTGTATTGCGAAAAAAGGTGAAGCCAAGCATGCAGGGGTAGGCTTAATTGATGCAGTACTTACTTTTGAAGAATTGGCAGCAATCTTAGTAGCTGCTGAAATTAACCTGGCTGATTGCGAGCCGGCTGTTGAGAGAATTACCGGAGGGACTCCTTCGGCTAGCGGGGTGAATTTTGCCCGTTCCGGTGGAGTGATGACGGCTGTAACAGAAGAAGATGGGGCAGCAGAAATTAAAAAAATATCTGCTTCCGGGATCAAAGATTGTATGGATCTTTTGAAAAAAGTCTCAAAAGGAATAGAATCTTACGATTTTATAGAAGGAATGGGCTGTGAAGGTGGGTGTATTGGCGGCCCGGGGACACTTGTCAATACTAAGGTAGCTACTAGAGCCCTACGAAAAACAACGGAGAATAAAGGGGAGGATCAGTTTGCATCCTGAAATTGGTAGAAAGTCGGAAACAGATAAATATATAGGAATTCCTATCGCAGTAATTAAGAGATTGCCAAGGTACCAAAGATTTCTGTCGGAATTAGCTGCTAAAGAAGTAGAACGTATTTCTTCCCGAGAACTAGCAGCTAAGATGAAGATTACTGCTTCCCAACTTAGACAGGATCTTAGTTTGTTTGGTTCTTTTGGACAGCAAGGGTATGGTTACCGTGTTAGTTACCTGTTGAATGAGATCAATGAGATTCTGGGTTTAGATAATAAAACAACAATGGTTCTGATCGGAGCCGGACATCTGGGGAGAGCAATTGCCAATTATGATAATTTTAATAAGCGAGGATTTATGATCGAAGCCATCTTTGATCATGATCCACAGGTCATTGGGAGTAATATCAATAACCTTGTAGTAAAGGATATAAAGGATCTAGGTAAATATTTAACAGCGGCACCGGCCGAGATCGGTATTATTTGTACCCCTACGGCAGCGGCACAGGAAGTAGCCGATCTGCTAGTCGAATTTGGGATTAAAGGGATCTGGAATTTTGCTCCGGTTTCTTTGAAGGTTCCGGAGCAGGTTTGTGTGGAACATGTTCATATTGGCGAGAGCTTAATGATTCTTTCTTTCCAAATGCAACAACAAGAAGAAGTGTAACGAGTTAATGCTTGTTATTGTATGAAAGTTAGCCTTTGATGTTTTTAGCTTCGAAGGCTTTCTTTGAATTATACAATTACTTAAATACCAGTAAATTAAAGGAACTTGTGGAAGGAACCGACGTTTACCCAAATAAAGCTTACTTTAGAGCAAGGGGGAACGTGAATGAATAAGTTTCAAAAAAACATAGGGATAATATTTTGTATGGTAGTTATGCTTTTGGGATTAACCATCCCGGCTTGGGGGGTTAATAATCCCCGCCTTATTACAGTATTAGGTGAGGCTGAACTTCAGGTGGCTCCTGATGAAGTATTAATCTCAATGGCAGTAGAAACCAGCGATAAAAATTTGACGGCAGCTAAAAAGTCTAATGATGACCGGGTACGTAAAGTAATTGCTCTGGCTGAAAAGTACAAAATAGAAGCAAAGTATATTCAAACCGGTCAGATTAGTATTGAGCCCAGATACCGTAATAATTATGAAAAAGGAGAGTTTATTGGTTATTTTGTGCGGAAAAGTATTCTGGTACAGTTAAAGGATCTCTCTAAGTTTGAGAATTATTTCAGTAGTATCCTGGAGGAAGGTGTCAATTATATTTATGGTATTCAATTTCAAACCAGTGAATTAAATAAATATAAAAATCAGGTTCAGGCCTTGGCTGTGAAGGCAGCCCAACAAAAAGCTACTATGTTGGCAAGCCAGTTAGGACAGAAGATAGGGAAACCTTATTTAATCCGGGAGGAAGGAACCAATTTTATTCCAGTAGAAGCAGGACGGTATTCAGCTTTAAAAACTTATGGCGAAAACCTCGCTGATTCCGGAGAAAGCACGATTGCTCCAGGGCAGATCAGAGTAAGAGCTGCCCTGACTGTTAGTTTTGAACTTGAATAGAATCTGTTAAAACTTTCTTGGATGGCAGGAAAAACAGACAAGGAAAAGAAGCCATTTAGCATGACTAAACGCCGGAAAGGAAGATTAATTGTGGGAAAATCTGTTGCAATTTTGCTGGTAGGAATCGGAGGTTACGGGAATGGATATGTAGAAGAATTATTAAATTATAAAGGTGAAGAGATCTTTAAAATTGCAGGAGCTGTTGATCCGGCGCCAGAAAAATGTAAAAGTATCGAGAAACTTAAAAAATTGAATGTGCCAATTTATCATACGATGGAAGAGTTTTATGCCGAACACCAGGCAGATCTTGTTGTAATCTCTTCGCCAATTCAATTTCACAGTGAACAGACTTGTTTGGCTTTGTCTTATGGTAGTAATGTCCTTTGTGAGAAACCGGTGAGTGCTACTGTAGAGGAAGCATTGAGAATGATTAAAGCCCGGGATCAGGCCGGAAAATTTGTGGGTATTGGCTATCAATGGTCATTTAGCGAAGCTATATCTTCTTTGAAACAAGATGCGCTTACAGGTAAACTGGGACGTCCTAAGAGCTTAAAGACCATAGTTTTATGGCCCCGGGATTTTGCCTATTATACTAGAAGTAGCTGGGCTGGGAAAATCCGTGATCAAAAGGGGAACTGGATCTTGGATAGTGTGGCTAATAATGCGACCGCCCATTTCCTACATAATATGTTTTATGTAATAGGAGAAAAAACTGATCGGAGTGCAGTTCCTTTGGAACTTGATGTTGAACTTTATCGGGCTAACCAGATTGAAAATTATGATACAGCGGCGATTAGAATCAAAACTCGAGAAGGGGCAGATATACTCTTTTTAGCTACTCATGCTACCAAAGAACGTCTTGAACCCAGTTTTTGTTTTGAGTTTGATAAAGCTACAGTCTATTATGATGAAAAAGATGGTAGTTCAGGAGAGATTAGGGCAGTCTTTAAAGATGGTACCACCAAGCATTATGGTGATCCCTTTTTAAACCGAAGAAGAAAATTATGGATTTGTATTGATGCGGTAAGAAGTGGTACTCCGATCCCTTGTGGGATTGAGGCAGCACTAGCGCATACGGTTTGCATCAATGGTGCGCAAAAAGCCGGAATTACAAATTATCCTGCTGAACTAGTGGTCAAAGGAGAAGAAGCTATTTATGTTAAAGGATTGGGAGATGTGCTCAAAGACTGTTATGAACGGCAGCTCCTTCCGAGCGAAGTTGGGGCTTCATGGGCAAAACCAGCAAGTAAAGTTGATTTAAAAGCATATCTTGATCAGCTTAGCTGGTAGAATCAGGATTAATTCTTAATTTTAATTATAAAAGAGAGGAAAGGCACTTTCATTCTTAGAAGAATTGAAGGATAGACTTTTCTCTCTTTTTTTCAGTTGCTCATGCCGGTTTGAGTCGAAAATTGAACTTTCATCTAAAGCTTACAAAGGCGGTCATTCATACGAGCGACGAGAGCTGTATTTTCTAGGTAGTCGTCCACCCCAGCAAGCTGGGGCACATGAAAGGAAGAAAGATAAAATGGATGAAGCAGGAAGGGAAAGATACTTTACGATTGAAAAGCATTTATTAAATGTCTATGATAAAAACAGTAGAAAACTTGGTCTTAGTGCAGAAAACACCAAAGAGCATCAAGAATGGAAGAAAAAGCTGAGAGAGGTCTTAAGTGAGATTTCCGGTTTAACTAGAATGGAGGCTTCTGACTTAAAACCAGAGGTGTTAGAGGTTGAACAATGTGATGGTTACTTAAGGAAAAAGGTAATTCTCCAAACCGAGCCGGATGTTTGGATGCCAACCTATGTTTTAATACCGGATGATCTGAAAGAGCAGGAACAAAGGGCTTCGATTATTACTCCGCATGGTCACGGTGGAGGTGGTAAAGAAGGAGTGGCTGGTAGAACAGAGATGCTCCCAATTAAAGAGGGGATAAAAAAATACAATGCTGATTATGGTGTTCAATTGGTACGGGCGGGTTATATTGTTTTTTGTCCTGATGCCAGAGGAGCCGGTGAGCGCCGGGAGTCTATGCTCCAGGGTAATAAGGCGGAACAATTGCTTGGAAGTTCCTGTAATGAGCTGAATAATATTGCGATTAGCTTAGGTCAATCGCTGATGGGGATGTGGGTCTGGGATTTAAGGCGTTTGATTGATTATATTGAAACTTGTAGTATTTGTAATCCAGAGGCGATTGGCTGTTGTGGCTTTTCTGGAGGCGGTTGGCAAACCCTTTGGCTTACCGCTTTAGATGACAGAATTAAATGTGCGGTAGTAAGTGGTTATTTTCATGGGTTTAAAGGGACGATTTTTAAAACAAATAAATGTGGGTGTAATTATATACCGCATCTTTGGGAGTATATTGATATCGGTGATTTAGGAGCTTTAATTGCTCCAAGGCCATTGCTGATTGAAAGTGGAGCCAAGGATCCACTTAATGGGGAGCGGGGATTGGAAGATGTTCGCGAACAGGTAGAGATTACCCGGAGAGCTTATCAATTATATGGAAGTGAGCAACAACTTTACCACCATGTTTTTGACGGTGCTCACCAGTGGAATGGAGAAAAAACACTTGAGTTTTTAAAAAGTTGGTTGTAGAAATTAGGAATTGCCTGATTACATTTGGAATTCATTTGATCAATTCGGGAAATGCCTCTTTTGTTGATTTATTCAACTCCAATTTTTAATTGGTTAAATCTTAAATCCTTGAAATATGAGACTACTTAATGCAAAGAAGAGAAACGATGAAAAGGGAGGCTGCTATTATGCTAAACCGTTATACTCTTGTCAGAAAGCATAATCCAGTAGTAACAGCGTTTGATTTTGCTTCTCCTTTATCTGTAGGTAATGGTGAATTTGTTTTTACTGCTGATCCTACCGGACTCCAAACCTTTGCAGAAGCTTATGAAGAGAAAATGCCTCTTTGTACCATGTCCCAATGGGGATGGCATACTATACCGGCGAATGGAGAACAAAAGGCCTATAAGTCTAAAGATTATCGGGTAAAAATGTATGATACATATGGCCGTAAGATTGGATACATTACGAGTTCGGAAGGACAGGAAGCAGAGTATAACTGGCTACGGCAGAATCCGCACCGTCTCCATCTTGGACGGATTGGACTTATAATTACAATCTCTGATGGTAGACCAGCGAAGATGAGTGATCTACAGAATATTCATCAAACTCTTGATTTATGGCAGGGATTAATAGTAAGTAATTTTACCGTTGAAGGGCTTCCAGTGACGGTTAAGACTTGCTGCCATCCAACCCGTGATCTACTGGCTGTTTCGATTGAATCCCCTTTGCTTACAACAGGAAGATTAGCTGTTAAGTTTTCTTATCCTTATGGTTCACCGGAGAAAACAGCTGCAGACTGGGAACAGGAGGATAAACACCGGACCGATGTAATCGTTCATGATGAAAATCAGCTTACCCTTTTACGGCTCTTGGATGCAGATTATTATTTTAATAAAATTTCCTCTTCCCCGGGTGCAAAATTCCAGCGGTCAGGAAAGCACTCTTTTAATTTAACCCCTCCTGAAGTTGGGAGTATAGAGTTTGTCTCTGCATTCACACCTAATCTTCCTCGCTACTCCTTACCTTCATTTGCCGAAACCATGGCAGCGGCAGCTACCTACTGGGAAAATTACTGGAAGCAGGGCGGGATGGTAGAATTGGTAGAAAGTAAGGATCCCCGTGGTTTTGAACTGGAGAGGCGGGTTATCCTCTCTCAATATCTGACGGCGATTCAATGTGCTGGCTCTTTACCTCCGGCTGAAACTGGATTGACCTGCAATAGTTGGTATGGAAAGTTTCATTTAGAGATGCATTGGTGGCATGCGGCTCATTTTGCCTTATGGGGCAGGATTCATCTATTGGAGAAGAGTCTCTGGTGGTACCAGTATATTTTGGAAAAAGCAAAGGAACTGGCTAGAAACCAAGGTTATGCTGGTGCCCGTTGGCCAAAAATGGTAGGGCCTAACGGTTTGGATAGTCCATCATCGATTGGGCCGTTGCTGATTTGGCAGCAACCGCATCCAATTTATTATGCTGAATTATGTTACCGGGCTCACCCCAATCGCGAAACTCTTGAGCAATATCAAGAGATTGTCTTTAATACTGCTGATTTTCTGGCTTCGTATGCTGTTTATGAGGAAGAAGGAGATCGTTACGTACTCGGGCCCCCGGTCATTCCGGCCCAGGAATGCCACCGGCCGGAGATAACAATTAATCCAACATTTGAATTAGCCTACTGGGCATTAGGGTTGGAACTGGCAATTAAATGGCGTAAACGGCTGAATTTAAACCGGAAACCCGAGTGGGAGCAAGTCTTGGCCAAACTCTCGCCTCTTCCGGAAAAAGACCAGGTTTATCTGGCGCATGAAAACTGTCCTGATACTTTTTCTCCCTACTTTAACCATGATCACCCTTCAATGCTTTGTGCTTTAGGTGTATTACCCGGTTGGGGAGTAGATCATCAGGTAATGCTAAATACCTTGCAACGGGTAATTACCGATTGGCAACTGGAAAAATCATGGGGGTGGGATTTCCCGGTGATTGCCATGACCGCAGCCCGGTTGGGCAGACAAGAACTGGCGGTTGATGCTTTGCTCGGGGACTCCCCGAAGAATCTATACTTGCTTAATGGACATAATTGCCAGCTTTCCAGAGATGATTTACCATTATATCTGCCCGGAAATGGTGGTTTATTAATGGCAGTAGCAATGATGGCGGCTGGGTGGGATGGTGGCCCTGGCTTTCATGCTCCTGGGTTTCCGCAGGATGGTTCATGGACCGTTACTTGGGAAGGACTTAGCAGGATGATCTAACTTGGAAAAGAGCTTAATGCTCTGCAAATCAATCTTAAAGCAATAATAATAAAAACATCAAGAAAGGGTGCGGTAAATAATGGTTAGATTATGGGAAGGAGAGATCCCGGGTTATGAGCCATCTTTATCTGAAGAGATTCCAAAACTTACTCCGTATCTAATCAAATCTGATAAGACTCATGCGGCAGTGATTATTTGTCCCGGTGGCGGATATGATCATCGGGCAGCTCATGAAGGGGAGCCGGTTGCTAAGTGGTTAAATAAACTTGGTGTTTCTGCTTTTGTTCTTGCTTATCGGGTTGCACCCTATAAGCATCCGTATCCATTGCTGGATGGCAAACGGGTAGTCAGGTTTCTCCGTTATCATGCTGCCCAATGGCAGATTGATCCCGATAAAATTTTGGTTTTGGGTTTTTCTGCAGGAGGCCATCTAGCGGCAATGGTGGGAACTCATTTTGATCAAGGGGATAAAAAAGCGGCTGATCCGGTTGAACGGCTGAGTTCAAAGCCAAATGGGATGATTTTATGTTATCCGATGATTACTTGTGGCGAATTCAGGCATCAAGGATCAATAACAAATTTATTGGGTGATAAGCCTGAACAAAATATAGTAGATTATCTATCCGGTGAAAAAAATGTAACAAACGAAATACCACCTACTTTTTTATGGCATACAGCTGATGATGCTTCGGTACCAGTAGAAAATACTCTCCAATTTGCTGCGGCTCTCAGTAAAGAACAAGTAGCTTTTGAGGTACATATTTTTCCTCATGGCCGACATGGGCTGGGATTGGCGGATGGGAACCCAGAGATTGCAGTTTGGACAGAACTCTGTGCCCAGTGGCTAAAAAAGATGAATTTTATATGATGGTTATAAAGTAATTATGCAATTCCTTTAGCTGTATGCAGGTAGTAAATACTATATTAATATACCTTGACAAAAAAATTTTATGGTGGTAATATTAATTCATGCAGACGATTGAAATTTTAGAAGTGTGGAGAAGTTAACGTGACTAAACGGCCAGTTACCATTAAAGATATTGCTAAAATTGCAAAGGTTCATGATTCCACAGTATCAAGAGCTTTATCAAATGATCCTAATATTAGCGACAAGACTAAAAAACGTATTTTGGGTATTGCAAAGGAACTTAAATATCAACGTAATGATTTAGCTAAAAGCCTTAGAGATCGAAAAACACGAATTATTGGCTTGGTTATTTCAGATATTCTTAACCCTTTTTATACGGAAGTAACTAGAGCGATAGAAGACCAAGCTCAAGCAAAAGGGTATAATTTAATGCTATGCAATTCTGACTATAATCCACGGAAAGAACGGAATTATCTCTCCTTGCTTATGGGGAAACAAGTGGATGGTATTCTAATTTTCCCTGTCCTAGGAAAAGATAATAACTTAAAATTACTTCGAGAAAGTAATATACCATATGTTCTGATGGATACATGCCCTCAAGATTTTCATGCTAACTATGTATATACTGATCAAAAGACTGGAGCATATGATGCTGTTACATATTTGATTGAAAGAGGGCATAAGGATATAGTCTTGTATACCGGTCCTAAAGGTCTAACATCTTCAAGTATTCAAATGGAATTAGGATATTGTCAAGCATTAACAGAAAATAATATCAAAATTAAGAAAAAACTTATCTATTCAACTGTTTTATCTGAAAAGGACCATTTGGAAGGGACGACAAGAGCTTTACTGGAAAAACAGAAAGATTTGAAATTTACTGCAATCCTCTGCATTAGTGATATTTTTGCTAAGTCTGTTTATGAGTGTGCTCAGCAGATGGGAATTCGAATACCAGATGAACTTTCTGTTATTGGATATGATGATACTTATATATGCCCTAACTTAAACCCGCCTTTAACATCGGTATCACAACTGAAATACTCAATAGGGCAAGAAGCTGTTGATGTATTACTAAAAGAGATTAAAGCAGGACAGAACTGGCAATACCAGACTATTAAATTCACTCCGAAAATTGTTGAACGAGGCTCAGTCATTCAGCTAAAAAAGTAAAGTATTAAATAATAGATTTATAGAAAATACAGGATTACTGTATCCCAACCTGCAGACGATTGCATTATATTCAGGAAAGGAATGAGATAATGAAGAATTATATTGATTTAACAAGGCCATTATATCATGATATTCAGTTCGATCCATGTGATCCTATGGTCATTATGGGTAAGTATAAGACTTTAAAGCGAGATGGTTATAATCTTTTAACGATGAATCTTTCTACCCATAGTGGAACCCATATCGATGCTCCTAAACATGTGGAGGAGAATGGGATGGGAGTAGGAGAACTGGATGTTACTTCTTTTATAGGCTGGGCCACAATTATTGATGTTCCAGGAATAAAGGCAGATGATCTAATCGAACCGGAAGATTTACTAAATCCTGATAGCATCAATGAAGGCGATATTGTATTGATACGTACATATTGGGAGGCGCATATGTGGGGTGCTGAAGGGTATTTCACAAAGTCACCTCAATTAAGTATTGATACTTTGAAGTTTTTAAGTAGCTATAAGATAAAGGCTCTTGGTGTTGATATGCCGGTAATAAATCGTGGTAGTGATGAACACCGGATATTATTTAATTCAAATATTATGATTATGGAAGATTTAGTTAACTTAGATAAAATAAAAACTAACAAACTGTTTCTGATTGGGCTTCCTTTAAACATTAAGGAAGGGGATGGCGCCCCGGCGCGAATAATAGGGTTTACTAAATTCCCAGATTTTAAGGGCTGAAAGAAAGAAAAAAGATTGATAGAATGAAGTTACAAATATTTAATAAAAAAGTAATAATTTTCAATATAAGGTTACAAGGTTGGAGAATTGCCTAATTATCTTATACATCTATTTAACTAATCTAGAAAACCCTTTAATACTTATCGATTGCTCTAGCTTTGATTTAGGTTATCTCTCACGGATGGACGGGTAGCCAGCATGAATGAGTATATAGTCTTTGCTCGAGTTATCAATATTTTGTACTTAAATATGCTATTCATTACGGGGATATCCCAAAGGGAAAGTGGCTTTTATATGAGCCTGGGTTTAAATACATTACTGGGTTTCAGTAATATTACAGGGAAGGGGGTGGCAATAGAAACTTATTAGCAACTGAGGGAATTGCATAATTATCTCTGTACCCATTTGAAGATAATATGTAGTTGTTTAATTATTAATAAGGCTTTTCAAAATAATTGGTTTAAAATGCAATTCCTTAACTTACTCAAAAATACTTAAAAAATTAGGAGGAGAATCATGCGCAAGAATAGTTTATTATTTGTAATCCTGTTAATCTGTTTTAGTCTTTCTTTAACCACTTTAGGTAATGAAAAACAGATAGTGATTGGTTATGCAGCACCAAATATGGCTGAGGAAGCTCAAATGGCCATCGGTTCCGGTCTGTTTGATTTTGCAAAAGAGAATAATATTAAAGTAATTTCTACTAATGCTGATTCTGATGTTCAAAAACAAATCAATCAGTTTGAGGATTTGGTAACAATGGGAGTCAATGCCATAGTTATTAATCCTACTGATAGTGATGCTCTCTCCGAAGCAGTTAAAAAAGCGAATCTTCAAAATATCCCCGTATTTTGTATTGATCGTAATACTTCTGCTGGAAAACTGGAATTGACTGTTACCGGGGACAATTATATGGGCGGTTATATGGGTGCTGAAGCAATGGTCAAACTGTTAGAGAAAAAATATGGTAAAGCACAAGGAACTGTATTAGAGATTATGGGTGATTTGACTAGTAATGTGGCTCAATTACTCCATCAAGGTTTTATGGATGTTATGAAAAATTACCCAAAAATCAAAGTAATATCTAAACCGGCACAGTGGGCTTCGGATCAAGCAGCTAATGTTTGTCAGAATGTTTTAGTTTCTACACCAAAGTTAGATGGAATTTTTATGCATAGTGATGCTTGTTATGCTTCGGCTGTGGTCTCTGCTTTAGAGGCAGCTGGTAAAATGAAACCCGTTGGGAACAAGAAACATGTGTTTTTAGTTGGTAGTGATGGTTCGGGCCCGGCATTAGAATTAGTTCGCCAAAAGAAAGTTGATATAATTCTCAGCCAGCCATGTGCGGATTTTGGACGAGTTGCAGGTATGTTTGTTCTAAAAACACTTCAGGGTGAAAAGATTGCCAAAGGTGAAGTAAAGCAGGAAGGGGCTCTCTGGTCTCCAGCACGGATCTTGGATGGCCCTAATGGATTCGTAATTTATTTGGCCAATACTATTGTTGATATTAATAATGTTGATAATCCAAAATTATGGGGAAATTTCAAAGCAGAATAATGATTAATGGTTAATAACAATCACGGCTCCCCCTGTTTTAGGGGGAGCCTAATGAAAAGAGGTATTTAGATGAAACTCGCCATTAAGAAGGGATTAGGTCCAACTGGTATGGTATGGATCATTCTATTTTGTTTAGTAATCTGCTTGGCATTTTTGACTGAAGATTTTTTAACTCCGATTAACCTTTCAAATATTTTGTTGCATAGCACTGTTTTAGGTATTTTGGCTATTGGCGAGACATTTTGTTTACTATCGGGGAATTTTGATTTGTCGGTTGAATCTACTATGGCATTTGCCCCAGCAGTGGTCTTTATTTTAACAGCTGCTGCTCCCAGAGGTTTGGGATTAAATATTCACCCTTTAATTCAAGTAATACTAGTCCTGCTCGCAGGTGTAATTGTGGGATTAATCAATGGGCTATTGGTTGTAAAAGTGGGAATCAACCCGTTTCTGGTGACACTTTCAATGATGATTATTTTACGCGGGGCAACACTGGTTTTAACTAAAGGCCTGACTATATATAATATCCATCCTGTGGTCAGGACAATTGGAGGTAATAACCTGGCTATGGGTATCTGCCCATATTCTATTATATATATGGTAATTTTATACTTGGTTTCACAACTTGTATTGAAAAGAACCCGATATGGCCGGGATTTGATAACTATTGGCGGTAATAATGAAGCAGCCAAAGCATTTGGTATAAAAGTAGAGAGCAGAGTAATTATTGCTTTTATAATTAGTGGCTTATTAGCCGCTTTTGCTGGATTGGTAATGACAGCCCGGATAAATAGTGTAGCAGCATCAATCGGAACCGGGATTGGAAGCATGGTATTTGCTGCTGCAGCGTTAGGCGGTGTCAGTCTTCAAGGGGGAATCGGTAGTTACTGGGGAGTTATTGGTGGAGTAATCTTACTGGGTGTTATTGATAATGGTTTAACTCTTTTACATGTGTCGCCGTTTTGGACAAAAATCGGTTCAGGGATCATCATTTTTATCGCGATTATAGTGGATGCCACTCGTGAAAAACTGAAAAAAAGGCTAGATGTGAAAAAAAGGTTTACAGAAGGAATTTTACAGGAATAAAGGGGGAATTACGGAATGATGCCAAAACCATTGGTTTTACAAACGTCTAAAATCACAAAAGAGTTTTCTGGGACAAAGGCTTTAGATAAAGTTGATTTTGATCTCTATGAAGGAGAAGCGCATGCGCTAGTAGGTGCTAATGGAGCTGGTAAGTCAACTTTAATCAATATTATTTCTGGATTGCTTCACCCGGAATCTGGCCGGATTTCAATAAATGGGATTGATGTTACTGATCACTTAACTTCCAGCAATGCGCGGAAATTTGGCATAGCTACGGTTCCTCAATATATTAAACTAGCCCAGGAATTAACAGTTGCTGAAAACTTGGCATCAGGGCATCTCCCACTTCAGTATGGTTTAGTATCATGGAGTAAACTTAATAATTGGGCGAAGGAACTGCTTTCTAGTTTTGGTTTAGATCTTTCTCCTGATACCTTAGTTAAAGATCTAAGCGTAGGGCAACAAAAGATGATCTCGATCGCGCGGGCATTTGGAGAAAAGGCAAATATTATTATCCTTGATGAACCAACAGCAGCACTCTCATCCGCAGAAATAGAAATGCTTTTTTCGTTTATAAATGCCATGAAAGAAAAAGGAACATCATTTATTTATATTTCTCATTATTTAGATGAAATATTTGAAATTTGTAGCCGGGTTACTGTTTTGCGGGATGGAAAATTAATAAAAACACAACCTATTTCTGAAATAAATATCCACCAACTGACGCAATTAATGATTGGGAAAGATGTTAAGTTATATCCGGAGACCACAGTAGAAAAAGGAGAAACTTTACTGGAAGTCAATAATCTGTCGGACTTTCAGAAAATACACGATATTTCTTTTTCAATTAAACAGGGAGAAATACTGGGGTTAGCAGGGTTAACGGGTTCGGGAAGAACTGAGATTGGTAAGGCTATTTTTGGTTTAAATAAACTCCGGACAGGAAGTATCAAATTAGAAGGAAAGGAAGTAGCATTAAATAATCCGGCTGAGGCAATTGCTGCGGGTGTTTGTTATTTACCGGAGGAAAGGGACGAGGGATTAGTATTAAACAGGCCAATCAGGGAAAATCTTACTTTGCCATTTTTAAAGAGCTTAATACGTGGTTTAGGTGCTATTAATTTTAAGAAAGAAACTGAAATAACTGAAAATCTGAAAACTGATTTTAACATCAAAACACCAGATCTTGATAATGATGTAGATAGTCTGAGTGGCGGAAACCAACAGAAGGTTATGTTTGCTAAATTTGTTGCTACTAAGCCTAAGATTCTGATTCTGGATGAACCAACCAAAGGAATTGATGTTGGTTCTAAAGCAGAGATCTATAAGATTGTAAAAGAACTCTGTACGCAGGGGACCGGATTTTTGATTATATCTTCAGAAATTGAGGAGCTACTATCATTATGTGACCGGATAATTGTTATGCATAATGGGAATATCAAGCGGATAATCCCTCAAGAAGAAGCAACTATGCAAAAAATCTTGCTGGCAGCGGAAGGAGTGTAACAATGAAGTTTAATACATCTTGGAAAAAAATGTTTTCGGATTATATGGTTTGGACTTTAGTAATTGCAACATTTCTAATCCTATCTCTGACCATACCAAATTATTTTTCGATTACTAATTTCATCTTTATTCTTGTTCAATCAGTAACCATTGGAGTACTGGCCATTGGCGAGGCGTACGTATTAATGACGGGGAATTTTGATTTGTCAATCGAAGCAACACTAGGTTTTTCAGTGGTTCTTGCCGGTTGGCTAATCACAGCACCCCCGGTAGGATTAGGGATTTATTTACATCCGCTGCTAGGTTTATTGATTGCGCTTGGAGTCGGTGTGCTGGTTGGCTTGCTCAATGGTTTGCTAATTGTCAAATTAGGAATTAATTCGTTTTTAGTTACTTTAGCAATGCAGATAACTTTGCGTGGTTTTGCCTTTTTAGTAACCAAGGGTGCCACTTTATACAATTTACCAGCCTTATTCCGTAAGATTGGAGGCGCAACATTAATCCATGATTTCTTCCCGGTTTCGATCATCATTGGGATAGTATTTTATCTTGGAGCCTATTGGATGTTGGAAAAAAGCTCTTTTGGTCGAAAGATTTTAATGGTCGGAGGTAACAAGGAAGCATGTAAATCCTCTGGTATTAAAACCGATAAAGTATTAATTTTAGTCTTTATAATAAGTAGTGTCTTGGCATCGGTCGGAGGAGTAATCTTAGGCAGCAGACTTAATACGATACCTTGCACTTTGGGGCAGAATATGGGATTTACAGTAATCGCGGCATGTGTATTAGGCGGGGTAAGCTTAACCGGTGGAAAAGGGACAATACTAGGCGTTTTAGGAGGCGTGCTATTTCTAGGCTTAATAGAAAGTGCACTTACTGTTTTAGATGTATCTCCATACTGGGTTATGTTTGTACGCGGCTTAGTTATATTACTAGCAATTGTCATTGATCGTTTAAAGAATACAAGTAAACCTTTGCTAAAACTACATTCAAGTACTTCACACTGAACAAGAGAAGAAATAAGTTTAAAAACACAATTATATAGGAGGTAAATTATATGTCAGTAAAAATATCTAAACAAGAGTTTGCAGAACGCATTGATCGGATCCGTCAGAGTATGCATGATGAAGGTATTGAAGTTTTTATGATCTTTGGAGATGAATATCGGCGTGAAAATCTTCGGTATGTCTCAAATTTCTGGCCTTTATTTGAACGGGGTATGCTTGTTATTGGGCAGAAAGCAGAACCGGTAATGCTAGTAGCCCCTGAAGGAGAGCGGTATGCCCGTGAGATGTCAGTTTGGCAAGATTTACGGATCATTAAAGAAATGGAAATGGCATATGTTCCTGATAAAATAGAGTATTCAACATCGCTTTATAGTGATTTGAGTGATATTTTAACTGAGCTTAACCAAGGAAAAGAGCCAAAGAAAATTGGGGTTTGCGGCCTTGATGCTATGTCTTCGACAACACTTGAGTCTTTTAAAGCGGCAGTACCTAATGCTGAATTTATTAATAGCAATGATATTATTTTTAAGATGCGCCTGATTAAAAGTGCCGGTGAAATAGAAGTATTAAAAAAGGTGTGGGAAATCTGTGATATCGGTTATAAAGCAGTACTTGACAGTGATATTGTTGGTTTAACCGAAATTCAAGCGGCAGCTATCGGTGAGAAGGCAGCACGGGATGCAGGAGCGGAATCCATTACCTTTACTATTTTTGCTTCTGGAGAACGGACTAATACAGTAATTGGACGGCCAACAGAAAAGATTATTGAAGCAGGAGATATGATTATGTATGCTTTAGCTGTTCAGTATCAGGGGTATATTGCCTCGGATGAATGGCCGTTTGTAGCTGGAGGTAACCCGAGCCCGAAACAGCAACAATTGATTCATGATCTTATTGTAGCGGAAGATATCGGTATTAAGGCGATAACCCCAGGGGTTAAGGCTGGTAAGGTTATTAAGGAAATCCGTGACTATTTTAATGAACGTGGCCTCTCGGAAAATGATTTATACCCACCTATTCATGGAAATGGCCTGGCAGAAGCTGAATCGCCCTATCCCGATGAAAACTCAACTTATGCCTTTGAGAAGGGAATGGGAATCAATTTTGATGTCAGTTTGTTTGGTGTTGAGGGAGTAGGCTCTAACCGGATCGAAGAAGGATTTATCATTGGTGAAGAAGGTTTAATTACTCTTTCTCCCCTAATTAGCGGTCTGCGCGAATTATACTTAAAAAAATACCGCAAATAAGGTGTTTTGGAGGGAATAAACATGACTTTACAAAGATTTGAAGAAAAAAATCGGGTAATCAGAGAAAAGTTCATGGAGTTTAAAAAACAGAATCCCGATCGTTTAAAGCAAAAACTAAATTTTTCCTGGTCTAATTGGGGATTTGGAATAGAACCATTAACTGATACAGTTAAGCGCCTTAAAAAGAATAAAATAGAATTCATAGAGTTACATGGTAACCGTTATAGTTCTGATTTAGGCTATAATCCAAAAGAAGTTAAAAAGTTTTTAGATGATAATGGAATTAAAGTAGCCGGAATTTGCGGGATGTTTTCCTTGCAAAATGATTTATCATCAAATATACCATTATACCGCCAAAATGCAATTGATTATATAAGGCGTAATGTTGATTTAGGGGTCCAACTGGGTGCAGGCTATATCCTGCTTTGCCCGGGGGCTGTTGGGCGTCCGGCAAAATATGATGATATGGAATTTGAAAGATCGGTTGAAACACTACAATTAGTAACGGATTGTTTCACTGAAATCCGGGGGGCGATTGAACCTATCCGTGCTGCGGAGACAAGCTTAGTTCATACTTTTGCTGAGGCTGAGCGTTATATTAAGAGTGTAAATAATCCCGGTATTGCCCATATCAATGGGGATGTATATCATATGCTTGCCGAAGAAAACCATATTGCCCAGACGATCATTGATTATGGTTCACGGTTAATTAATTTACATTTGGCTGATTCTAACCGCCGGGCATTAGGCGATGGGTTGCTTGATTTGGATATTATTATTATGGCACTTTATTTGATCGGATTTAATAATAATCACTCTTTTTGTACTGCTGAACCGTTAGGGCCGGGAGGCGATCCTTACCCGGCAATGTACGGTAAGCCGGAACCAGAAGTATTAGATACATTAGTTGCTAAAACAGTAGAATATTGGCGAGGAAGAGAAGAAGTAGTCCGCAATTTATAGTAAGATAAAGTTTAAAACATCAGGAGTGAAAAGAAACCAATGCTGAAAGAATTGAAGGAAGAGGTCCTGGCGGCAAATTTAGAATTAGAAGCAAAAAACCTGGTGATTTATACGTGGGGTAATGTCAGTGGGATCTGCCGGGAGGAAGAATTGGTAGTGATTAAGCCTAGTGGTGTTCCGTACCGGGATTTAACTCCTGATTCAATGGTGGTTGTAGATTTAAAGGGCAAGGTTGTAGAAGGCGAGTTTAATCCTTCTTCTGATACTCCGACCCATTTGGAGTTATACCGTAGCTTTTCCGAACTTGGTGGAATAGTACATACTCATTCACCATGGGCTACGGTTTGGGCACAAGCTAGGATGGGGATCCCGTGTTTTGGTACCACTCATGCTGATTATTTTTATGGGGAAATTCCTTGCACTAGGCCCTTAAACCAAGAAGAAATTGAAAAAGATTATGAACTCAATACCGGCAAAGTAATTGTTGAGCATTTCAAGGATTTAAAACCGTCTTACCTTCCGGGAGTATTAGTCTCTAGTCATGGCCCTTTTACTTGGGGTAGTAATCCTGCGGAAGCGGTATATAACAGTGTGGTTCTGGAAGAAGTGGCGAAGATGGCTTATCTGACACAGCAATTAAATCCCTCAGAGGATCCGATTGACCAGTTCCTACTGGATCGGCATTTTTTACGGAAACACGGAAGCACTGCTTACTATGGACAAAAGAAATCAAGTTTAAACTAGTAGTCTCCCACCCCAGCAAGCTGGGGCACGTGAGAGGATGAAACAGAAATTTTGTCTGTACTAAAAGCTTAACAAGAGAAGAGTATTTAAACAGAGGAAAATAGCAATTTCCATGAATATGGAGAGTGATAAAGGTGGATCAGTATGTAATTGGTTTGGATTTTGGGACTGGTTCGGTAAGAGCTGTAGTGGTAAATGTCAATACCGGGAAGGAAGAAGCGAGCAAAGTAGCATATTACCAGCGCTGGGCAGCGGGAAAATACTGTGATGCGGCACAAAACCAGTTTCGTCAGCATCCGCTAGACTATATCGAAGGTTTGGAAACAGCGGTAACTGGTGCACTGGCCCAATTACCCGCAGGAACTGGTAAAAAAGTAATGGGGATCGGGATTGATACTACCGGTTCAACCCCGTGTGCTGTAGATCAAGAAGGGATGCCTCTAGCTTTACAAGATAAATTTACTGAGAATCCTAATGCAATGTTTATTCTATGGAAGGATCATACAGCAGTAGGAGAAGCCGAAGAGATTAATAAACTAGCAAAAGAATGGGAGAACGACTTTACCAAATACGAAGGTGGAATTTATTCATCCGAATGGTTTTGGGCAAAAATCCTCCATATATTCCGGAAGGATGAAAAGGTGAGAAAGGCTGCCTATTCCTGGGTGGAACATTGTGATTGGATCCCTGCCCTTTTGACCGGAACCCAAAAACCTTCTCTGCTGAAAAGAAGCAGGTGTGCGGCCGGGCATAAAGCAATGTGGCATCAGGAGTGGGGCGGGTTGCCGGATGAAGAGTTTCTTATGGCTCTTGATCCCCTGCTTAAGGGGCTAAGAGAACGATTGTTTTCTACAACTTACACTGCTGATCAACCAGCTGGAAGCTTAACTAAAGAGTGGGCTGAACGGTTGGGGCTTAATCCTGGTATAGCAGTTGCTGTCGGAGCTTTTGATGCCCATATGGGGGCGGTTGGGGGCCAGATTACTGAAGAGACTCTGGTGAAGATCATGGGTACTTCTACTTGTGATATCATGGTGGCTGCCCCTGAAGTAATCGGTGATAAATTAATCCCTGGGATCTGCGGGCAAGTAGATGGTTCAGTTCTTCCGGGATTTATTGGCCTGGAAGCCGGGCAGTCAGCTTTTGGTGATATTTATGCTTGGTTAAAAGAACTCCTTTCCTGGCCATTAGAGGCGATTTTGCCTGAGATTGGAGTAATCAACAAAAGAACAGCGGATGAATTAGAAGCCAAGATTGCGGAGCAGATCTTGCCTAAGCTTACAGAAGAAGCGGAAAAACTTGATCCAACAGAGACAGGATTAATTGCTCTGGATTGGTTAAATGGGCGCCGGACTCCAGATGCCGATCAGACTTTAAAAGGGGCAATTATTGGTTTGACCCTTGGAACAACTGCACCCAGAATATTCCGGGCACTTGTTGAGGCTACAGTATTTGGAGCAAAAGCTATTGTTGATCGGTTTCGCCGTGAGGGTGTAGAGATTAACCAGGTGGTGGCCATGGGAGGCATCGCCCAAAAGAATGATTTTGTCATGCAGATTACCGCCGATGTACTGGAAATACCGATTAAAGTGGCAAAATCCGAACAGACTTGTGCATTAGGGGCGGCAATGTTTGGAGCGGTAGCTGCGGGCCTCTATACCTCTATTAGTGAGGCTCAAGAGAAGATGGGGAGTGGTTTTAGTAAAACCTTTTATCCCCGGGAAAAATTTGCTAAGATTTACAGGGAGCTTTATGCGGAATATCTTAAACTAGGCAAAACTCTTGAAGCTGACTTGAGAAGGCTGGGCTGAATAGTAGGGTTTAATACAAGTAAAAAGGCTACCCTTTCTGGGATGATACCAGAGGGGGTAGCCTTTTTGTAGTAGATAATGAGAAACCCCTCTTCCTGTAGACGGAACTTAATAAAGAAGGATTAAGTTTTCAAGTCGGAGGAACGATAATAAGAAAAAGGCAATGGGTTGCTCTTTTATTCTTTCGAGAATACTCTCTTGTGACTTATTGATGGTTACATGTATTAGTGATACACTACGCAAGCTAGTCCGATGTTTTCTTTAATTTCCAAAGACGTTTCTTCCATTACAATATTGAATGGATGCCAAAGGTAATTATGCCATTCCTTAACTGTTTTTATTTAAGATACAACTACAAAAATAAAAACTAAGCAGGAAATATGGGAGAAATGAATAAAAGATCAAAAATCAAAAATCAAAAATAAAGCATTTTACTGGCTAAATTCTGAACATGCAAAGGTCAGTGATGAGTAAAGCTTTTTGCGTTGTGTCCTTTTTAAAAGGTCCCAACACAATATATAGTGTTG
>DIPO01000055.1:12161-13147 GCA_002427045.1 Firmicutes bacterium UBA5486 | reverse complement strand
TCAATGACAACGCAAAAAGCCCGCGTAATAGATTAGGAGGGGTTTTATTGAAAAAAACTATTGAACGGATAAATCAACTTTACCACAAAAGCCAGGCTGAAGGTTTAACTGATGAAGAAAAAAAAGAACAAAAAAGATTGAGACAGCGGTATCTGGAGGCGGTTAAAGGAAACCTCCAACAGCAACTTGAATCGATAAGGATAGAAAAACCACGGAATAATAGCTGTAACCATTCATGCCGTTGTGGTAAACACTAAAGGCAAAATTAAGTTAAGGGATTGCATAACCGGTTTAAATTAACCTACCTAGAAAATACTCTAATCATTCCTGGCTTTGATCTTAATCACTTCGTGATGTTAAGGTAACCGAGCGATTATTATGCGATTCTTTAACAACTATGAAAGTGCTTAGTTTCGATAAAAGAAGGGACGAAACACAATGTTTAAAAGAATTTGGAAAGCTTTTTTGACAGGATTGCTTTTAGTATTACCAACTGGAGTCACCATTTATCTTTTATGGCTAAGTGTGAAATGGATCGATGGTTTGATTATTAACCCGGTGAACCGGCTCTTTGGAATAAACATACCAGGATTAGGATTGATTCTCTTTTTCTCCTTCATTACGATGGTAGGTGTCTTGGGGACTAATTTTGTGGTTAAAAAACTACTCAGTTATTATGAGAATCTAACCCGGCGCATACCTTTAATTGGTAGCATTTATGGGACAGTTAAGCAATTAACTGAAACCTTTTCTGCTAAAGAGAAGATAGTATTTAAATCGGTTGTAATGGTTGAATACCCCCGGAAAGGGGTTTATGCTACAGGTTTTCTGGTAGGAGAACCTTTAGAAGGACTTTCCGCAAATTATAAGGAAGTTTTTATTCCTACAGTTCCGAACCCAACTTCCGGCTTTTTACTTAATTTACCTGAAGATGAAATTATCTATCTGGACCTTTCAGTAGAAGATGCTTTAAAGTATTTTGTTTC
>DIPO01000055.1:0-11972 GCA_002427045.1 Firmicutes bacterium UBA5486 | reverse complement strand
TAATTGGACAAATAAACCAATAATAAGTTATAATTACATGAATAGAGTAGAAAGCATATATGGAGTAATTTTAATAATCACTCATCGTATGTTTGAGTGAAGACAATGTGTGACTAGAAATGAGATGGGGGTGATCTAGATGCCTATAAATAAAAGCTTTGCTATAGAAGCCCCACGGTTTTGTGTTTTAGGTGCAGGACATGGTGGGATGGCGATGGCTGGACACTTAGGATTAATGGGATACGAAGTTAATATATATAATCGTTCAGAATCTAGACTTACACCGGTTACACTCAGTGGAGGGATTGAGCTAACAGGGTTGATAGAAGGATTTGGCCCGGTCAACCTTGCGACTACGGAGATTGTTGAAGCCATACGGGATGTTGATATCTTGATGGTAGTAGTTCCAGCTACTGGACATGCTTTTATGGCGGAAAAAGTTGCACCTCATCTCCAAGACGGACAGGTTATTCTTTTAAATCCGGGTAGGACAGGTGGAGCTTTAGAGTTTCGAAATGTGTTAAAAAAGATGGGATGTCAGGCTGAGGTTATTGTAGGTGAGGCCCAAACTTTATTATATGCCAGTAGAAATTTAAACCCCGCCCAGGTGCGCATTTTTGGGATGAAGAATACCATTCCGGTAGCAGCACTTCCTGGCCAGCATACAGTTAAATTAGTAAAAAAACTAAGGCAAGTCTTTCCGCAATTTGTTCCTGGTGATAATGTCATAAAAACTAGTCTGGATAATATTGGCGCGATCTTCCACCCGGCACTCACTGTTTTAAATGCCGCTAGAATTGAATCAACCAGAGGCGAATTCCAATTCTATATGGAGGGAGTTACGCCATCGGTTGCTCATGTATTGGAAGCCCTTGATGAAGAAAGAGTCTCGGTAGCTGCGGCCTTAGGTATTAGGGCAATGTCGGCCCGGGAATGGTTGTACGTGGCTTATGATGCTCCGGGGAAAACTTTATTTGAAGCAATGCGGAATAATCATGGTTATAAAGGGATCAATGCCCCATCAATGGTTGATCATAGGTACTTATGGGAAGATGTTTCTATGAGTCTAGTCCCAATTGCTTCTTTAGGAGAACACTTAGATGTTCCAACTCCTACGATTAGGAATATTATTCACCTAGCATCATTAATGAACCAGACTGATTATTGGGGTTCCGGCCGTACTGTAGAGAAAATGGGTTTGGCTGGCTTTAGTGTTGCTGAGATTCGCCGCTTAGCCTTGGAAGGTGATCCGGGATGAAGAAGATCGTTGCTACAACGCTCGGTAATTGTGTTCATGTTGCCGGTGTTTATAATTTTCTCCGTTTAGCAGAGGCCTGTGGCTACCAGACCAGTTTTTTAGGAATCGGGGCGAAACCCAAGGAGATAATCGGGGCTTTACGGGAAGTTGAACCCAAATATTTAGCGCTTAGTTATCGTTTAACCCCGGAGGTGGCGGCGAAACTTTTTGCGGAGCTTAAAAATGCTTTAATTGAAAGCGGGATTAAAGGCCAAAAGATTATCTTTGGCGGAACACCGTCAGTAGCTAAAGTAGCAGAAAAAAGTGGCTTCTTTTACCGTGTATTTAGTGGTGAAGAAGCAGAGAGTAGAATAATTGCCTTTCTCAAGGGTGAACAGGGAGATAGCGAGTCCATCAATTTGGGGAATAATCTACTGGAGCGGATAAGAAAAAAACATCCTTATCCGGTGCTAAGGCATCATTTTGGTTTACCAACGCTTGAAGAGACCATTAGTGGAGTGCGAAGATTAGCTGAGGCCGAAGTTTTAGATATTATTTCCCTTGGGCCGGATCAGAATGCCCAGGAGTCTTTTTTTCGACCGGAAGAGATGGATAGAAGCCAGGATGGAGCCGGGGGTGTTCCGATTCGAAGTGAGGAAGATCTGATTAAGATTTATGAGGCGACCCGTAGGGGGAATCAACCGCTTTTACGTTGCTACAGCGGGACTAGGGATCTTATTAACTGGGCTGAGCTGGCGGTTAGAACAATCAAAAATGCCTGGGGAGCAATCCCTTTATTCTGGTATAGTAGATTAGATGGGCGATCAGACCGGACGCTGGTGGAGGCAATTACAGAAAACCAGGCGACTATGGTCTGGTATGGAGCACGGGGGATTCCGGTTGAAGTAAACGAGGCCCACCATTGGAGTTTAAGGGGGGCCCCGGATTCAATTGCTGTTGCTGCTTTTTATCTGGCCGCTTATAATGCAAAAAAAGCAGGGGTTCGGGATTATATTGCCCAGATCATGTTAAACAACCCTCCAGGGACAAGTAGTGTCATGGATTTAGGCAAAGCTTTAGCAGGTTTAGAGATGATTGCCCGCTTAGAAGATTCAGAATTCAAAATCTACCGACAGATCAGGGCGGGTCTGGCCAGTCTTTCGGTTAATCAAGCAGTGGCTAAAGGGCAGCTTGCTGCCTCAACGGTCTTGGGCCTGGCTTTAAAACCGGAGATTATTCATGTAGTAGCCTACTGCGAAGCTGATCATATCGCAAATCCAGAAGAGATCATAGAAAGCTGTGAAATTGTCCAGGGAGTTCTTAAAAATTGCATTTTTGATGCTCCGGATCCAACAACTGACCCGCGGGTAATGGCTAGAAAGAATGAGTTGCTGGCAGAAGCGGAGATAATATTAGAAGCGATCAGAAAGTTGGGTACAGTGGCTATAGATGATCCCTTGTCAGAACCGAAAGTACTGGCTACAGCAGTGAACCTTGGGATTTTGGATGCTCCTCAACTAAAAGGGAACCCGGAAGCCCCCGGGCGGATTCAGACCGGGATGCTCGAAGGTGCTTGCCGGATTTTAGAAGGTAAGCGTGTGATTAGGGAGCAAGAGAGATTAGCAAGGCCAAAAGCTGAAAGAAGGGAAGGGAATGGATGATCGGAGGAGAAAAGGTTGGTTTCTACAGTTTATAACAGCTTTTGGATTATCGATTTCGGTAACAGGTGGCTTTTTCCTCGGTCATTGGGTAGGGAAAAAAGTAGGAGGTAGAACTTATACCGGAGTGCTCGGAGCCTTAATCGGACTTGTGGTTGGTTTGACTTATTTAACCTGGCTAGCTGCACGGAATGATTAGAAGAAAAAAAGAATTAATCAAAGATTAACCAACATATAGCAGGTAAAAAGAAGGATTTTGACGTTTAAAAACCGAAATTTTTCTTAAAGTTTTATAACCTAAAGGAGTTGCAGAATTACTTAGTTATAAATTTTATTACAGGGTTTAGCTTTGTCAATGTATTCTGATTAAGTCATAAACCAATTAAGGAAATTGCTTATTACCTAAAGGTTGGTTTTTCAATATATGTAATGCGATTCCTTAAATTATGCAATTCCATAGACCTCTGTTTTTTGCTGAAGGGGGGATAATAGTGGCAACTGAGATTTGGAGACAGTTAACTTCTGTGGAGGAAGATGCGGCAAACATAATTAAAGATGCCAAGAGAGAAGCTGCGGAATTACTAGCTAAAACCAGTCAGAACTTAGCCGAGGAAAGAGAAAAACAGCTAGCGGCAGCGAAAAAGGAAGCAGATGAGGAACTTAATAAAAACCTCTCAAAGGCTGAACAGGAGGCCGCAGCGATTATAAAAAAAGCAGATGAAGAAGCTATTGATTTACGTGGCCGAGCAGAAGAAAGAACAGCTGCGGTAGTAGAATATATTAAAGAAAGGATCCAGGGATAATGGCAATTGTACCGATGAAACATATAGAGTTATATGGTTTAGCTCGTCATAAATCTTCCTTTCTTTCGGAACTGCAAAGGCTCGGCCTGGTAGAATTAGTAGAACCGTGTGAGGAAGAAATAAGCTCTGGACCGGAAGAAGAGCTAAGAACCCGGTTAGAGCGGATTGAAGAGAAACTGTCCGAAATTAAGCGGGGACTGGCGATTTTAGAGCAATTTGCCCCGCAAAGGCCTAATTTTATCGAGCAATTTGCCGGGATGAAGACCGTACTGACCTGGGAGGAACAACAAAATTACCTGGCAGAAACAGCGAAATTTGAAGAATTAATTACTGAACTGTTTAGGTCTGAAACCGAACATACCCGGGTTGAACAGGAAAGGGCTCAGATTGAAAGGAAAATTAGTGACTTGCTACCCTGGGCTGGACTTGATCTTCCACTCCACGCATGGAAGGGTTCAACTAATATCCAGATCCTACTGGGTAGTATTGAGGGAAATCCAAGTATTTTATTTGAAGCACTAGATTCTCAAGAGTTACCTTATTCTTATCAAGAACTGGGGATATACGAGAATCGTTCCTATTTGATTTTTTTCTGTTTACGAAAAAGCGGGGCCGAAGAGCTTCTAAGAAGTAAAGGATTTTTTGTTGCTGCTCCAGAGATTCCGGAAGGGACAGTCCGGGAACATTTTGATTCTCTAGTCAAGAGAAAAGAAGCACTCGATGAGGAATTGGAAGCAATTAAGAACAAGATAACCAGCCTAGCTGAGCAGCGCCCGATGTTTCAAACTTTCTATGATTACTGGTATAATTTAAAACTTCAGGTAGAAGCCAGCCGCCAATTATTAATGGGTAAAGAGGTTTTTGCCTTAGTAGGTTGGGTAGAAGCCGAAAAAGCGGAAAGAGTTGGAGAGGTTTTAGAGGCAATGGGGCTTCCTCATTACATACAATTTCGTGATCCGGAAAAGGATGAGGAGATCCCAATCTTGCTGAAAAACAATAAAATAGCAACTCCTTTTGAGACACTGGTAGAATCATTCAGTTACCCTAAACAAGATGAGGTTGATCCCTCGCCGGCGATTGTCCCCTTTTTCTTTCTCTGTTTTGGCATGGCTTTAGGAGATGCCGGTTATGGGATAGTGTTAGCAATAATCTGTTCTGTACTCCTTTGGAAAATGACGATGAAACCCAATGGGAGAAAGATGGCTGGGCTAATGTTAGCAAGTGGTTTAGGGGCTGTTTTTGTAGGTCTGATGACTTCTAGTATTTTTGGGTTTTCGCCGTATAAAGGAATCTTTAATGTTGTGGAAAGCCCCAAGATTTTACTAGTAGTATCATTAGGTTTAGGGCTTATTCAGTTATATGTGGGGACAATGATCGCTGCCTGGATTAATATCCGTGAAGGACGCTGGGCAGATGCCATCTGGAAACAAGGCTTTTGGCTTTTGTTTCTTACCGGAATTCTTTTAACTGTGGGTGCTCCTCAAGTGGGACTTGAAGAGTATTCGCTTTATATAAAATACGGAACATTAATTTCCGCTGTTTTATTGGTCTTAGGGAATACTAGAGGCAAAAAAGGATTTATTTCCAAATTGGTAGCTATCCCTGGGGGACTCTTAAATATTTATGATAGTGTTGGATTTTTTAGTGATGTCTTATCCTACTCACGTTTAATGGCCTTAGGACTCTCTGGTGGAGTAATGGCTTCGATCATTAATATGTTTGTCGAAATGACCTGGGGAATACCGGTAATTGGCTGGTTGTTTTCTATCGTGATCTTTCTGTTTGGACATGCTCTGAATATGGGTTTAAATGTTCTTGGTGCTTATGTACATTCCAGCCGTTTACAGTATCTAGAGTTTTTTAATACATTTTTTGAGGGTGGAGGAAAACCTTTTACCCCTCTAAAATTAGAGAATATAAAAATTTTCTTAGAAAAGGAAAGAGAGGTATAAACGATGGTATTAGGTTCTTTGTATGCATATCTTGGTGTAGCAATTGCAGTACTATTCTCCGGTTTTGGATCAGCTTATGGTGTAGGTCTTGCAGGTAAAGTCTCAGCTGGGGTGATTACCGAAGATCCGAAGAAGTTTGGACAGACTCTTATTTTAACCGCTCTTCCGGGTACTCAAGGAATTTACGGGTTTGTTATTGGGATGTTGATGGTCTTTAAGTTTGCTCCTGTTGCGGGGCCAATCCCTTTGGAAGCTGGTCTTAGATTCTTGCTTGCTGGGATTCCTGTTGGTATTGTAGGACTATTTTCCGCAATTTTGCAGGGGAAGGTTGCGGCCGCTGGAATCGGTATTGTAGCTAAAAGGCCGGAAGAATCGGCTAAAGGAATCGTCTATGCCGGTCTGGTTGAAACTTATTCGATTTTAGCTTTTATTATTTCGTTCTTTCTTTATAGTGCAATTACTTTATAGGTGGGATTTAATATGGCCCAAGGATTAACAGATTTAACCAACCGAATTTTGGAAGATGCCCGGAAACAGGCTAAGGAAGAACAAATCCGTAGCCGGGAAGAAGCCGAACGGTTGGCGGAGGCTTACCGGAATGAGACTTCAGAACAGATGGCCTCGATCCGGGAAGACTACCGTCTTCGCGAACAGGAGGAGACACGCCGGATTATAAGCCGGGCAGAGATGGAAGCAAAACTCCGGCTTCTCCATCATAAACAAGAAATGATTCATACCGCTTTTGAAAGGGCTCTCAGCGAGTTTTTAAATATGCCTGAAAAAGAAAAGAGTAGTTTATACCAAAAATTACTCTTGTCAGCTGTTGAAGAGGGGAATGAAACCATAGCGGTATCTTCAACCGAGAGAGAACTCTGGGCAAAAATTATCGCCGAAGCCAATCAGAAACTTAAGAAAAATGGGCAAAGCGGAAAACTGAAATTGCGGGAAGAACCGGCAGAGATTAAAGGAGGTTTTCTCCTTTTCAGTTCAACATATGAAGTTAATGCCTCTTTAGAGTCTTTAATCGCTGATTTGGAAGAAAGGTATTATCCGGAAGTCGCCGGTATCTTATTTAAATAACGGGGGGATGAAGATGGCTGAAAGAGATTATGCGTATGCCGTTGGCCGCATCCGAGTTCTTGAAACCAAATTACTCCCCGTTGGTTTTTTTGAACGCCTATTGAATACTAATTCTTTAGATGAGACTCTACGCATGATGGGGGAAACCGAATACGGCACTAAAGATTTAGCTGTTGATTTTGAAAAAGCTTTGGAAGAACAACTGCTTCAGATTTATGACTTTCTCCGGGAACTGACTTCGGATGCACCAGAATTACTTGTTTTTCTTAGACGTTGGGATGTTCATAATTTAAAATTACTGGTAGTGGCCGAAGGAAGAGGAAAACCAAGTAGCTTAGGGATTATGCCAATTGAAGAGCTTAGAAAGATAGTGGAAAGCACTGATTATAAAGCGCTTCCCAAAGAATTTAAAGCTGTTCTTGAGCATCTACCGGAAAGTGGTCCGGAGCAAGCTGCCGAATTAGATAAGGCGTACTACCGATATGGCTTACGGATTCTGAACAAAAACTCCCGACTGCTAGGTGAGTATTGGCAAGCAAGGCAGGATTTAATCAATCTTCAAATATTTCTCCGTCTCCGGAAAGCAGGCTCTTTGGTCGAGGAGTTTAAGCGGTTTATGGTAGAACCAGGGGTTATTGATAGTAAACAATGGATTGATAATTATCATCTTCCGGAAGCGAACTTAGCGATAATCCTAAATAATTCCCCATATGAGAACCTGCTTCGTGGAAAAGAAGAGATCTTCAAAAACCTGCCTTTTCTCGAAAGCGAGATTGATGATTTTCTACTGGATAAGATAAAAAAAGCCAAAGCGATTCCTCTTGGAATAGAACCGCTTGTCGGTTATCTACTTGCTAAAGAAAGAGAAGTTATGAACCTGCGGTTGATCTTATCCGGTAAGGAAAATAAACTTCCGGTGGAGACGGTCAGGAGGAGGTTGCGGGATGTCTACATTTAAAATGGCCGTCATTGGGGAAGAAGATCTAATCCGCGGCTTTGGTTTATTAGGTTTGGAGCTGTTCCCGGCCGCTGACGAGAAGGAAGCCAGGGCTATCCTTTATCGGCTCAAGGATGACCAGGAATATGGAGTGATTTTTATCACTGAATCAATCGCCCAGGGATTTACGGGTGATATAGAAGAATGGGGTAGCAGGCCATTGCCGTGTATTACCTATATTCCCGGTAGTGCCGGGAGTGAAGGTTTTGCCCTCGAACGGATTCGGAGAATCGTTGAGAAAGCGGTAGGGGTTGATATCCTAAAGGGGAAAGAGGTCGGTAACAAGTGAATACTGGGAAGATTGTTAGAGTATCCGGACCTTTAGTAGTAGCGGAAGGTGTCCCCGGTGCTAAGATGTATGATGTGGTTCGGGTTAGTGAAGAAAAGTTAATTGGGGAGATAATAGAACTCCGTGGAGAACGGGCTTCTATCCAGGTTTATGAGGACACTACAATGATTGGCCCGGGAGCTCCGGTGTATTCCACAGGTTATCCCTTAAGCGTGGAACTGGGGCCAGGCCTGGTCGAATCAATATATGATGGAATTCAACGTCCGCTTGATGTCTTAGCTATTCAGGGAGAGCGGATTTCGCGGGGCATTGATGTACCCGGGTTGCGACGTGATAAAAAGTGGCAATTTAACCCAAAAATTTCCGAGGGAACAATGGTTGAACCCGGTGATATTCTTGGCGTAGTCCAGGAGACAGTGGTGATAGAGCATAGAATCATGGTGCCACCCGGAGTGCGGGGACGCTTAGTAGAGATTAAAGCTGGGGAGTTTACAGTCGAGGAGAAGATTGCGGTAGTAGAAACTGAAGATGGTCCGCAGGAGCTTACTATGATGCAACGCTGGCCAGTCCGGCGTGGACGCCCTTATATTGATAAGCTTCCTCCGGATCAGATTATGACGACCGGGCAACGGATTATTGATACCTTTTTCCCGATTGCCCGTGGAGGAGCTGCAGCGATTCCCGGTCCGTTCGGGAGTGGTAAGACCGTAGTCCAACACCAGTTAGCCAAGTGGGCAGATGCTGATATTATCGTCTATGTTGGCTGTGGTGAACGGGGTAATGAAATGACGGATGTGCTTAATGAGTTTCCTGTCCTTCATGACCCGCGAACTGGTGAAGATTTGATGAAACGAACCGTGCTAGTGGCCAATACCTCTGATATGCCGGTAGCGGCCAGAGAGGCCTCGATCTATACCGGGATCACAATCGCTGAATACTTCCGTGACATGGGATATAATGTGGCCATTATGGCGGATTCAACTTCCCGTTGGGCAGAAGCGCTCAGGGAGATCTCCGGACGCCTTGAAGAGATGCCAGGTGAGGAAGGTTATCCTGCATATCTTGGTTCCCGTTTAGCTGAATTCTATGAGCGGGCAGGAAGAACTCTCTGCTTAAGCAGTGATCAGCAACGGCAAGGTTCAATTACAGCAGTTGGAGCGGTATCACCTCCGGGCGGAGATCTTTCAGAACCTGTTACTCAGAATACTTTGCGGGTAGTAAAGGTCTTCTGGGGACTGGATTCTACTTTGGCTTATCGCCGGCATTTTCCGGCTATTAACTGGTTATTGAGTTATTCATTATATAATGAACGCTTAGATGAATACTTCCGCCGCGAGGTTGGGGAAGAATGGGTCGAACTTCGACAACGGGCAATGCGTATTCTGCAAAAAGAAGCTGAACTAGAAGAGATCGTCCGTCTGGTCGGGCTTGATGCCCTCTCTTCACGTGATCAACTGACCATGGAAATAGCCCGTTCCATTAGAGAAGATTATCTGCATCAGAATGCCTTCCATGAGGTTGATACCTATACTTCACTTGATAAACAATTAGCCCTGCTCCGGATAGTCTTGACCTTTGAGGATGTAGCTGTAAAACTACTGGAGAAAGGCTTTACCATGAAAGAGATTCTGAACTTACCGGTACGTGAAGAGATTGCGAAGGGTAAAAATATACCGGAAGATCAGATGGAAAAGTTTGATCAGTTATTGGCGGATATTAAGAATCTATTAGCAGACGACCCTACCCTGGAGGTGAAATAAATGCTAAAAGAATACCGTACAGTTAAAGAATTAGTTGGTCCCTTAATGGTAGTGGAGAAGGTTACAGAAGCCAGTTTTGATGAATTAGTAGAGATTGAATTGGCTGATGGTGAATTACGTCGGGGTCGGGTCCTTGAGGTTAATAATGATGTTGCCCTCGTGCAGCTGTTTGAAGGTTCTGCTGGTTTGAATCTGGAAGATAGTAAAGTCCGTTTTCTGGGGCGAAGTATTGAATTAGGTGTCTCTCCTGATATCTTGGGCAGAGTCTTTGATGGACTAGGAAGGCCTAAAGATAAAGGAGCAGCCATTATTCCTGATCGCAGGATGGATATTAATGGGGAGCCGATCAATCCGTACTCCAGAAACTATCCTTCTGAATTTATTCAGACTGGATTTTCGGCAATTGATGGGCTGAATACCTTAGTCCGTGGTCAGAAACTCCCGATCTTTTCAGCTTCTGGCCTACCGCATGCACAATTAGCAGCGCAAATTACCCGTCAGGCTAAGGTTTTGGGCAAAGGGGAAAACTTTGCTGTGGTCTTCGGAGCGATGGGTATTACCTATGAAGAAGCTGAATACTTTGTTAGTGACTTTCAGCGGACAGGTGCTTTGGAAAGAACGGTTCTCTTTATGAACCTGGCTAATGATCCGGTTATCGAACGGGTTTCAACTCCGCGAATGGCACTGACTGCCGCTGAATATCTTGCGTTTGAACTTAATATGCACGTACTAGTTATTCTGACTGATATGACTAATTATGCGGAAGCACTGCGGGAAATCTCAGCAGCCCGGAAAGAGGTTCCCGGACGGCGGGGATATCCTGGTTACCTCTATACTGACTTAGCTACAATCTACGAACGAGCCGGCCGGATTAAAGGAAAAGATGGTTCAATTACCTTGATTCCGATTCTTACCATGCCGGAGGATGATAAAACCCATCCGATTCCGGACTTAACCGGCTATATTACAGAAGGACAGATCATCCTTGGCCGGGATCTCCATCGTAAAGGGATCTATCCGCCAATTGATGTTCTTCCCTCCCTGTCACGTTTGAAAGATAAAGGGATTGGCTCTGGAAAGACTCGTGAGGATCATGCTGATACTATGAACCAGTTATTTGCTGCTTATGCCCGGGGTAAAGAAGCAAAAGACCTAGCAGTAATTCTAGGAGAAGCGGCTCTTTCGGACTTGGATAAAAAGTTTGCTAAATTCGCAGATGAATTTGAAGAACGCTATGTGCAGCAGGGATTGGAAGAAAACCGGAGTATTGAAGAGACTTTAAATATTGGCTGGGATTTATTATCCTTGGTTCCACGCAGCGAGTTAAAGCGGATCCGTGAAGAGTATATTGAAAAATATCTGCCCGAAACTAAGGAAGAAGAGTAGAAAATGATTACTACCCGGTATTTGAGTAGCCGGGGCCGGGGGTGATGTCTTGGAAATCCGTGTAAATCCAACCCGTATGGAATTACTGACTCTTAAAAAACGGTTGGTAACTGCGGACCGTGGACACAAACTGCTCAAGGATAAATTGGATGAACTGATGAAAAACTTCTTTGATTTAGTCGAAGAAAACCAGCATTTACGTACCTTGGTTGAGGAGAATCTCTCAAGGGCTCAAGGTGGTTTTGCCATGGCTCGTGCGGTGATCTCCCGTGAGGTTTTAGAAGCAGCCATTACTACTTCCCGCGGAGAAGCAAGTTTAGCTGCAGATACGGTCTCAAAAATGGGTGTTGATGTACCTACCTTTTCTTTGGAGATGACCCCGGCCTTGGGTAATGGGTTTGGGATGACCGAAACCTCAGCTGAACTGGATGAAGCTGTACAATTATTAGCCGAAAGCTTCAGTTCCATGGTTGAACTGGCAGAGGCGGAAAAAACGGTAGAACTATTGGCCGGAGAGATCGAACGGACTAGAAGAAGAGTAAATGCCTTGGAACATGTTATTATCCCGCAATTGCAGGAACAGATAAAATATATTACGATGAAACTGGATGAAAACGAACGGTCAACTCTTGTCCGCTTAATGAAAGTTAAAGATATAGTTAGGAATAGGGAATAAGAACAAGAATAGTTTAGGTTCTCTAAAATAACTATCTTGAAATTAAAATTTAGACCGAATTATAATGTCGTCGACCCCCAATAGCGTAAAAACCCCGGGGGGTCGACGACATTTATTTTTTATGGTAATATAGG
>DIPO01000037.1:13765-13971 GCA_002427045.1 Firmicutes bacterium UBA5486 | reverse complement strand
CAACGAATACTTGACACATACTCATCAATCGAAAACCTTGCAGATTATTAAAAAAAATAGTATTATATAATTTAGTTAGATATCTAAGTAGTCGCCCACACCAGCAAAGCTGGGGCAAGCGAAAGGATGAAAATATAACTTTTATCTAAAGCTTACAAAGGCGGTCATTCAACCGAGCGACGACTAATCTCATTTTTCGCCTACCT
>DIPO01000037.1:0-13617 GCA_002427045.1 Firmicutes bacterium UBA5486 | reverse complement strand
AGCCTGCGGTAGCGTTTTCCTTGGTTATAGATGAAAGGCGAAATGTGAGACTGACGAGTATCGAGATAGTGGTTAGCCTATTGTGAAGTAGAGAGTAATCTTAAAGGAGTAAGAGAATGAAGTTTGTTCAATGTAAAATTGAAATAAAAAATCTCGATCAAAAGCCAGTGATTATCTTACTGAGTGATCTGGCCCGGCTCCACTTTTCCCGAGTGCATACGTTGTTGGCAAAAATCGGGGTATACCGGGGACAACCGCCAATTCTCAATGGATTATGCAAAAAGGATGGTGTTATGCAGAAAGAAATTGCTGATGCTTTAAATTTAACACCAGCGACCATCACGGATACACTTCAGCGGATGGAGAAGTCAGGATTATTGGAACGGAGAACTGATCCTGAAGATGCGAGGGTTTCTCGGGTTTATATTACGGAAAAAGGGAGAGAAACTAAGAAACAAGTAGATGAAATTATTCGCGATATAGATGAAGAGACCTTTAAAGGGCTTACAATGGAGGAAAAGCTACTTTTTCGGCGATTGATATTAAAGATGATCAATAATCTGACTAAGGCAAGTCACGAATAGGTCTCTGGGTAGGGTCTGATTTTATTTTTAAAAATATATTTAGATATCTAATTAGTTTTGGATTAATAGGCTTTATTTAACTAAATAAGCACTTAGCTTTAACTCGAGGGGATTGCCTATTGTATCTTGCCACTCGTGTTAAATGGCTACTGATGCTAATTAATTATACAATTCCTTAATTTATGAAGAGAGGTATCTATATGTTCAGATTGCTTAAGTACTTAAAACCGTATTGGAAAATGGCAGCACTTGCTCCGATTCTAATGGTGGTTGAAGTGATTGGAGATCTTACTCAACCAGCAATTATGGCAAAGATCATTGATCAAGGGGTTTCACAAGGAAACCTTACCCTAGTATTCAAATACGGATTAATAATGATCGGAATAGCTTTGGTTGGACTCATAGGTGGATGGGGCTGTACAGCTGCTTCTAGCATAGCTAGTATAAATTTCGGTACAGATTTACGTTATGAGGTGTACAAAAAGATTCAGGATTTCTCCTTTGCTAATCTGGACAGGTTTAAAACGGAATCTTTGATTACCAGACTAACTAATGATGTGATGCAGTTTCAGAATATTGTTATGATGTCCCTGCGCATGTTGGTGAGAGCTCCTTTACTCTGTATCGGTGGCTTGGTTATGGTGTTTGTAATTAATATTAAGATGGCATCCATCCTAGCAGTAGCGGTTCCTTTGCTTTTTTTATCTGCAACCTTCATAATCCGGAAGGGTTTTCCTCTTTTCAATATTGTTCAGCAAAGACTGGATAAAATTAATGGTGTAATCAGGGATAATCTTAGTGGTGTACGTGTGGTAAAGGCATTTGTCAGAGAAGATTTGGAGAAGAAACGATTTACTAAAGCCAATAATGAACAGGTACGAATTAATATGAAAGCCGCCAGATTAATGATGCTAATACAACCAATAATGATGATAATAATGAACCTTAGTGTAGTAGCAGTGCTCTGGTTCGGCGGTAAACAAGTAGCAAAAGGCAGTCTTATGGTTGGCGAGATTATAGCTTTGATTAATTACTTTGGCCGGGTTTTATTCTCATTTATGATGGTTACCTTTATGTTGACAGGTGTTTCAAGGGCTAAAGTATCTGCTGACCGGATTAATGAGGTACTTGAAGCTAAGGTGGAGATTACAGATCTTCCTGGCGCATCGGCGGAACCGATTAAAGAAGGTAGTGTAGTTTTTGAAGATGTTACCTTTAAGTATCATGGAGCTTCTGGCGAACCGATGCTCAAAAACATATCTTTCAAGGCCCAGCCCGGGGAAGTGGTAGCTATTTTGGGTGCCACCGGTTCTGGCAAATCAACTTTGGTCAATCTTATGCCCCGCCTTTATGATACAACAGCAGGAAAGATTCTGATTGATGGCCGTGATATTAGAAGTATCAAACTCCGGACATTACGGGAAGGGGTAAGTATCGTACTTCAGGATTCGATCTTATTTAGCGGTTCGATTAAAGATAATATCCGTTGGGGAAAAAAAGATGCTTCGGATGAAGAGGTGATTTCTGCTGCGAAAGCCGCACAAGCTCATGACTTTATTATGAGTCTCTCTGATGGTTATGAGACGCAGTTAGGACAGAGAGGAGTAAATCTTTCTGGTGGGCAGAAACAGAGATTGGCGATTGCCCGTGCAATTATTAAAAAACCACCAATTTTAATCTTGGATGATAGTACTAGTGCTGTAGATCTGAAAACGGAATATCTGATTCAACAGGCACTAAAAGAAGAGATGAAGGAGACCACCTGCTTTATCATAGCTCAAAGAATTAGTTCCGTATTGGATGCCGACCAGATTCTCATCTTAGATAAAGGAAGGATTGCCGGGAAGGGAAATCACCAAAAACTGCTTGCTACGAACCCTATTTATCAAGATATCTATTGGTCCCAATTGGAACAAGGGAGTGTCGTAAATGGCTAAAACTAGATCAAATAATGACAAGATAGTTAATCGAACTACGCCGGGACCAAGAGGGCCGAGGCCAGGAGGATCACATGGAGGAAGGTTTGCTCCAGCCTATAAACCAAAAGCTGCTAAAACGACTTTAAAAAGGTTATGGGCCTATTTAAGTAAGCAAAAGGTAATTCTTTTTACTGTATTTCTGATTGTGATGGTTAGCTCTATTTTGGATTTGATAGGCCCATTTTTAATAGGTAAGGCTATTGATGAATATATTGTTCCCCAAGATTTCGAAGGCTTGTTTTGGCTCACCCTTTTAATGGTGGGGATTTATCTATTGGCAGCTCTAAGTACTTACTTTAAAAACTATTTAATGGTAGGTGTATCTCTGGAAACGGTTAAAACTCTACGGCGGGATCTTTTTAATAAACTACAGACTCTCCCCTTAGCTTTCTTTGATCGCCGGCCGCACGGGGAATTAATGAGCAGGCTAATTAATGATGTAGATAATATCAATAATACTTTAAATTCTTGTATTACTTCAGTGTTCGCTAGTCTAATTACTCTGGCCGGTGCCTTGGTAATGATGCTTTATTTGAGCCCTCTTCTTACTTTAGTAAGTATTACTATTATTCCGTTGATGTTTTTGCTTACTCGCAAAATAACCGGTTATACTAGAAGACTCTTTTCGGAGCAACAGGCTTTATTGGGGGACTTAAATGGTATTATAGAAGAGACTATTTCCGGACAGAAAGTAGTTAAAGTATTTAATCGTGAAAATGAATGCCTCCAAGAATTCGGGGAACATAATGACCAACTTAAAAGAGTTGGAACCCGTGCTCAGATTTTTTCCGGCCTAATCGGTCCGCTAATGAATCTCTTAAATAATCTAAGTTTTGCTCTGGTTGTCATTGTAGGGGGATTACTGGTGATCAAGGGCTCTATTACCGTAGGCGTGATTGTTAGTTTTACCAATTATGTCAGATATTTTACTCGCCCGCTTAATGAATTAGCAAATCAATTTAATATGATTCAATCGGCAATTGCCGGAGCGGAAAGGGTATTTGAAATACTGGATGAGAAACCGGAACCCGAGGATTATCCTTTGGCCGATCAATTGCAAAAGATCCGTGGAGAAGTCAGATTTAAAGATGTTTCTTTTAGTTATAAAGAAGGTGAGCCGGTATTAAAAAATATAGATTTTGAAGTTAAACCCGGACAGGTTATAGCTTTGGTTGGTCCTACAGGTGTTGGCAAGACAACCATTATTAATCTGCTGGCTCGCTTTTATGATGTTGATGAGGGAGCGATTCTGTTAGATGGTAAGGATCTGCGGAAGGTAAAAAGAGCGAACCTGCGCTCTGCATTAGGTATTGTACTACAGGATACTTATCTGTTTGCAGAAACTGTACGGGAGAATATCCGTTATGGGCGATTGGATGCAACCGATGAAGAAGTGGAACAGGCAGCAAAGCTTGCCAATGCTGAACAGTTTATTCTTCGCCTACCGCAGGGTTACGAGACTATGCTGACGGAAGATGGAGGAAACTTAAGCCAGGGACAAAGACAGCTGTTAGCGATTGCCCGAGCGATTCTGGCTGATCCGTATATCCTAATCCTTGACGAGGCAACTAGTAGTGTAGATACTCGGACAGAGGCTCATATTCAAGAAGCGATGCTTAAGTTAATGGAGGGACGTACCAGTTTTGTCATTGCTCATCGCTTGAATACTGTCCGTAATGCTGACCTTATTTTAGTAATAAATAATGGAGAGATTATAGAAAGAGGTGATCATCGAGAATTGATCGAACAAAAGGGTTTTTATCAAGAACTATATAGTAGCCAGTTTAGATAAAAAATTAGGAGAAGAAGGACAGCTAATCAGTTTATTAATATTGAAAATATTCGCATAAAAGAAGGGTTTTGCGTTTTCTTATATAATAAGTATATATTGTGTATAATAAGACCTATACCATTATTCGGTAATAACTTTTGACGACAAATACCACTATTATTTCTTAAGAACCCCGAAAAGTCTGGTTCTACTTCGGAGGTTATTTCTCCCTTTATTCTATTATTTATAGTAAAAAATATTCGGTATTACTATCAATTAAGACTTGTGTTTTTCAATTATTTGATTATTTGATAGGAGGGAAATGGATAATTACCTTAGCATCAATAGTCTATTTTTGCGTATCAAAAATTGGATTTGTCTCATTTATCTTATAAACACAAGTTTTCCAAAGTAATGCAATAAACATGATCTTAACAAGAACAGAAAAAGAAGTTTTACGGGAAGGCCTTTCGGGACATTTTTGTATTTCTAGCTTTAACAGGATTATTTTTTGATATTATTACAAAACATCTAATTATATTAAGGAATTGCAAAAGACGATTACTTGAAAAGTAATTACTGAAACGGGTGCTGGTCGAGGAGAAAGGATGAGTTTTATTGTTTGCAACACCCAAATATCTGCAATTAGATGAAATATTAGAATATGCGCACCAATTAGCAAAAGAACAAAGACGAGTAACTTTTTCACGAAGGGTTTTTCTAAGAAGGCAAGTAAAGAAAGACCTACGAAAATTGGATGCTATTCATAAAGAATACCTTGCTAAGGTAGCAGACAAAGCAAAACTCCCACTAGCTGGGGAATGGTTGATTGAAAATCAATATCTCCTTCATGAACAGTATCAGTATATTCAGAAAAACTTTCCCCTACGTTATTTTCGCCGTTTGCCTGTACTAACTTCCGGACGGATGAAGGGTTATCGTCGAATTTATTCCATTCTTTATGAGCTTTTAGAACAAAATGAAGGAAAATCGGATCCGGAGGTTTTAGTCAGCTTTTTATGGGCCTACCAACAAGTACAGCCCTTGACAATTGGTGAATTATGGGCAGTTCCTCTTATGTTGCGTTTTGTGCTCTTCCATCAATTGCGTGAAGTATATGAAGATGTAAATGAGCACCGAATGCCAGTAAAACAAGAGATATTTTGGAATAACAAGGTCATTCCGATTATAAAAGACGGTGGCCAAGAGCTTAATAAAGTAATTTTAAGTGTTGAAAAATTTATGGGTCTTTCTAATCCTTCAGTTCTTGTATTTTTAGAAAGAGAATTTCGTAGATCTGCTAAATTAAAACCATTATTACGTTGGCTGGAGGCACGGGCGAATGCACAAAATCTTTCTATACCTAAGTTGGTAGAAGAGGAGCAGAACAATCATGCCCGTTACCAAAGGATAGCCGGAAATTTGTTCACTAGCCTCCAGGAGATTAACCGGATCAATTGGGAAGAATACTTTGAAGAGTTGAGTCTAGTTGAACAGATCTTACGTCTGGATCCAGCCCGAATTTACCCAGAAATGGATTTTGATAGTCGTGATCTGATGCGGCATGAGTTAGAATTAATTGCTAAAGAGTGGCGGTTGCCGGAAGAAAGAGTAGCGAAAAAAGTGCTGAATCTAGCTCAAACAGCTGAAAGAGAATTGACTCGAAGTAGTGTTGAAGCACATGTAGGATATTATCTACTTGATGAGGGATTGGGGAAACTAGCTCAAGCCTTTGAAAGCAAAGGATTTGGAATGCGCCATCTCAGAAGGGCCTTGCGTTCTAAACCTAATCTCATCTATTTTCCGTCTTTAGTCTTTTTATTCTTGCTGTTTTTTACAGGTTCTTTATGGGCATTTAATTCTGCGATCGGTTTTACTCCTCTCCAATTAACTATACTAGGTATATTGTTAGTTGCTCCAGTTGGAGGAAGCGCTGTCCGTTTTCTCCATACCTTATTAAACTGGGCTTTTCCTCCGCAGCGTCTGCCGAAGATTGAATTCCGGAATGGGATTCCAATCGAAGCTTCTACTATGGTGGTTATCCCTACCATGTTGACTAATACTGACGATCTCCAGAGTTTGCTTCGGAAGTTGGAGGTTTATCATCTAGCCAATTGCGACCGGCATATCTATTTTGCACTGTTAACCGATTTTGTTGATGCTTTGGAAAAAGAAATGCCTGAAGATGCTGAACTTCTTAATGCAGCTTTGGAGGGTATCGCTTCTTTGAATCAACGTTATCCCCATCCGGAAGCACGAACCTATTTTTATTTGTTACATAGGGAACGTAAATATAACCCTCAGGAAGGAGTCTGGATGGGCTGGGAACGGAAACGGGGGAAACTTACGGAATTTAACTCCTTGCTTACTGGGGAAGAAGAAACAAGTTTTACTACGATTAGTGGTGATCGTGATCTTTTTAAACAGATTAGATATGTTATTACTCTAGACTCTGATACTCAATTACCCAGAGAAGCGGCAAGACGTCTGATTGGAACTATCGGGCACCCTTTGAATGCTCCAGTTGTAGATGAGGAGAGGGGGATTGTAGTTAAAGGTTATGGTATCTTACAACCAAAAATTGTGGTGAGTAATTATAGTGCTAACCATAGTTTATTCTCTTTACTCCATGGTGATCAATCCGGAATTGATCTCTATAGTGGTGCAGTTTCCAACCCTTATCAGGATCTTTTTGGGCGCGGTATCTTTACAGGAAAAGGGATCTATGATGTTAGGGTCTTTGATCGGCTGTTACGAAGACGCTTTCCGGAGAATGCTGTTCTAAGTCATGACCTTTTAGAAGGGAGTTTTCTCCGGGCTGGTTTGGTAACAGATATTGAACTTCAAGATGATTTTCCCTCATCATTTCTTAGTAGTTTATCACGGAAACACCGCTGGGTGCGGGGTGATTGGCAACTATTGCCATGGCTAAAAAAACGTGCTCGAAACAAGGACGGGATGAAGGCTCCTGTTCATTTACCACTCATCACTCGCTGGCAGATGATTGATGATCTCCGTAATAGTTTGCTCGCGCCTTCACTCCAAATCTTAATCTTGTTAGGGCTTATTATTCTCCCAGGACGAGCAATTTATCTTCAACCACTGCATTGGGGGATCATTGGTATTCTAGCAGTTGCTTATTTAAAGAAATTAATTAAGGCTGTCAAGTTTGGAACACCGCTTTCTCATTACTTGGGTCGGGATCTATTTAAACTGTTAGTCCTTCCCTACCAGGCAGTAACGATGGTTGATGCGATTATTCGTACCTTGTACCGCATGACCATCTCCCGGCGTTATCTTTTGGAATGGGTAACTGCAGCCGAAGCTGGGAAGCAGGTACCTGACACTTTATGGAGAGCCTGGCGAAAGATGTGGCGGGGACGGGTTCTTATCTTGGCAGGACTTGCAATTATTTGGTATAAAACCCCATCTGCTCTGCCCTGGGCAGTACCTTTATCTTGCTTTTGGCTTTCAGCTCCTTTGTGGGTATATTTAACTGCTCTTCCGCGCAGAACAAAAAGAAGGGAGTTAAGTCTGGAGGATAAAGTTTATTTAAGAGAAGTAGCCCGGCGGATCTGGCATTATTTTGAAGTGGCTGTCACTGCTTCAGATAACTGGTTACCACCGGATAACCTTCAGGTTGACCCGGATAATGGACTAGCCCATCGTACTTCACCAACAAATATTGGACTTTATTTAGCATCAATTGTGACTGCCCGTGACTTTGGATATACCACTACGGGCCAGATGGTAAAGAAGATTGATAAAACTATAAACACTTTGGAACTCTTACCTCGTTGGCATGGACATTTTTATAATTGGTATGATACTGTTACCCTAAAACCATTGCTTCCTTTATATGTCTCCACGGTTGATAGTGGTAACCTTCTTGTTTACTTGCTTACTGTCAAAGAGGCAGTCAAAGAATGGTTGCAACAGCCTTGGACTAAATCTTTAGCCCAAGGATTGCTTGATACTATCCGCTGGGAGCAGGAACAGGGTAATAAAAAAGACAAATATAGTGTATGCTTTGAACCTTATGTTGAAAGCGATTTAACCTTATTTGAATGGTATCGCTTACTCAAAAAAGCGGAGAAAGAAATAGAAACTACTCCATCAGTTTGTGAGGCAATTATTAGTTTACAGTTGCAAGAGATGGAATGGTTCTTCCCATGGTTATCTATGCTTGATACTGATGCGGAGGAACTAGATTTTAGGGAAGAGTTAGCTTCATTAGAAGATTTTTCCCAGGTCATAGCTTTTGCAGACCGGTTGGTTGAATTATATGCAGAAGAAGAAGAGTTTTCAGAATTAATGGGATTCTTTTTGGTCTCAAAAAATCGGATTGAAGAATTTTTAGATAGTGGAGAAAGACTAATCAAACGGTTAGAAGATTTGATCGTGGCACATGATTTTTCTCTGCTTTATGATCGACAGCGGCGCCTCTTTTCGATTGGTTACAATGTTTCTAACCGGCAGCTGGATTCAGCACTCTATAATCTGCTAGCTTCTGAGGCACGCCAGGCCAGTTTTATAGCGATTGCTCTGGGGCAGCTTCCCGTTAAACACTGGTCTTCGATGAGCCGGACCTCTACTCTAGTTCGGCGAAAGCCTGTTTTGATTTCATGGACCGGGACAATCTTTGAGTATTTAATGCCCTTACTGGTGATGACTTGTCACCCTAACACTTTGTGGGAGAGAACTTATGAGCTGGTTGTTAAGAGCCAGATCGATTACGGCAAAAAAATAAAACTGCCCTGGGGATTATCGGAATCAGGTTACTATGCTTTTGATCATCATCTGAATTACCAATATAGAGCCTTTGGTGTACCGGATCTTGCCTTAAAACAAGGATTGGAAAAAGAGAGGGTAATTACACCATATGCCACCATACTGGCAGCAATGGTCGATCCGAAACAAGCGGTAGCTAATATGCGTCGCCTGGAGGAGTATAATGCTTTTGATGAGTTTGGATTCTATGAAGCTTTAGATTTTACTCCTGAACGTCTCCAGGAGAAAGAGGAGTATGCAGTCATTAAAAGCTACATGGCTCACCATCAGGGCATGTCTCTGATGGCACTGGGGAATCTACTGCATGGAAATCTGATGCAAGATCGTTTTCTGGCGGATCCCAGGGTTAAGGGTACAGATCTTTTGCTACATGAACGGATCCAATCACCAACTTTAGTTAAGACCAGAAAACCGGTGCCAAGACTATTACCTGGATTACGTCATCTGCGTGATGAAGACCTTGAACACCGCTTTGTTGACTCATTTGATACACCGTTACCTAAAGCCAGTTTTCTATCGAATGGAGATTACTTGGTGATGGTCTCTAATAGTGGTGGCGGTTTCAGTAAATATGAAGATCTTTTATTGACCCGCTGGGAAGAAGATCCGATTAAAGATCATCATGGCGTTTTCTTTTATATAAAAAACATAACCGATGAGAAGACTTGGTCGCCGACTTTTCATCCCAGCCGGGTAAGTTCAGATAGTGCTACTATGGACTCTGATTTGGATAAGATTGTCTTTACCAGGATTGACGAAAATATACACACCCGGATGCAGATCTGTGTCTCTCCGGAAGTGGATGCTGAGATTCGCCATATTTCTCTTACCAACTTTGGAAACTACCCTTGTACTATTGAAGTAACCAGTCTTCTTGAACCAGTTCTGACAGAAAAAAATTCTTATCAGGCACATCCTGCTTTTAGCAGACTATTTATTGAAACTGAAGCTGTATTGGAGGCTGAGGCCTTACTGGCCCATCGACGTACTGGTAATTCTAAGCCATCTTTATGGATGGTCCATGCGATTCAGGTTGATGGCCGGACCGTTGGCCCTTTGGAGTATGAGACCGACCGTTCACGTTTTGTAGGACGGGGCCGCTCATATCGGATACCGGTTGTGATCCAGACTAATCAACGTTTATCAGGGACAACAGGAGCTGTTCTTGATCCGGTGCTTGCGCTTAGGCGCTGTGTAGAACTGGATCCCGGTGCTACTGTTCATTTCTCTTTTATTACTGGTGTAGCACCTACACGTGAGGAAGCACTCGAGATGGTTAGTAGGTTCTCTTCTTCCTATCAAATACAGCAGACCTTTGAATTAGCTTGGACTAGATCAAGAAAGGAACTGCGAGATTTAAATATTGCGGCACACCAGGTGAATATTTTACAGTGGATGGCTTCACAGATCTTCTATTGTAATTATTACCGGAGATCTCGACATGAGTATCTATTCAAAAATGTAAAGGATCAGTCTGGACTCTGGGCCTATGGCCTTTCCGGAGATTTACCAATAATTCTGGTGCGGTTAGAAGATCAGGATGGGTTGGAACTGGCTGATCAGATGCTAAGGGCTCATGGATATTGGAAGCTAAAAGGACTGGTTACTGATTTGGTTCTCCTTATTGATAATAAAGAAGGTTATCAGCAGGCTCTTTATGAGGATATACGACAATTAATAGAGACTTTACCTGAACCAATAGATTTAAAGCGGGCGGGAGGAATTTATCTCTTCTCTGCTTCTACAATACCAGAAGAGGATCAAATCTTACTAGAGACTGTAGCTCGGATTTCATTACGGAGCGATGGAGGATCACTCATTTCTCAGTTGCAACTGGATCTGAAATCACAAAAATTATTACCAAAACCACAGCCGGTACAGCTCCCAGCACCGGTCGTCGGAAGTTATATCCCGATGGAAGCACCGGAAGAATTGCTTTACTTTAATGGCTGGGGTGGTTTTACCCCCGCTGGTACGGAGTATGTAATACAGTTACGGACTAAAGATTTACTCCCTGCGCCGTGGAGCAATGTCATCTCCAATCCAGAATTTGGATTTACGGTTTCAGAGTCCGGAGGCGGGTATACCTGGGCAAAAAACAGTAGGGAATATAAGCTTACTCCATGGTCTAATGATCCGGTTCTGGATCCATCAGGAGAGATCTGTTATCTACGGGATGAAAGAACTGGACTTCTATGGTCGCTGACGGCCTTGCCGATTCGAGATACAGAACCTTATACTGTACGTCACGGCCAAGGTTATACGCTTTTTGAGCATCATAGTCAAGGGATTAACCAGACTGGCCTGGTTTTTACCCCGATGGATGCTCCGGTAAAGATTCTCCGTCTGACACTGCGTAATACTGAGGATTATGAACGAGAAATAGCAGTTACTTATTATTTAGAATGGGCACTGGGCGTCACCAGAGAGAAGAGTGCTCCCTTTATTATTACCAATTATGATCGGAGTAGCGGTGCTTTGCTTGCTCGTAATGTCTATCAAAAAGAATTTTCCGATAACTATGCATTTTTAGGTATCCGAACAGGCGGACCGGAGAACGACCGTAGTTGGACTGGAGATCGTGCTGAGTTTATTGGGCGAAATGGTAGTCTATCATTTCCAGCTGCCCTAAAACGGGAGAAACTTTCCAATACTACTGGGGCACGCTATAATCCCTGTGGTGCTATGCAAGTTAAGTTTTACCTTCCTCCACAAGGAGAAAGGACTGTAAATATTCTGGTTGGTTCAGCCTCATCAAAAGAGAAGGTAAAAGAGTATATGAGACGTTACGGACGAAGAGCAGGGGTGGAAGAAGCTTATCAAGAAGTAAATAACTACTGGTCAAATCTGTTGGAAAGAGTACAGGTCTCAACTCCGGATCAAGGATTTGATTTACTTCTCAACCGCTGGCTGCTCTATCAGACTGTAAGCTGTCGTTTATGGGCACGGAGTGCTTTTTACCAGTCTGGTGGTGCTTACGGTTTCCGGGATCAGCTTCAGGATTCTCTGGCTCTGCTTCACTCCCGTTCAGGAGTGACCAAAAGACAAATCTTGATTCATGCTGCCCATCAATATTTGGAGGGAGATGTCCAACACTGGTGGCATGAAGAGACTGGTTACGGGATCCGTACCCGTTTCTCCGATGATCTTTTATGGTTACCCTATGCCGCCTGTCGATATGCCAAGCATACAGGTGATATGAGAATCTGGAACCAAGAGATTCCGTTCCTGGAGAGCCCCCCATTACAGGAGGATGAGCTGGAAAGGTATGAACAGGCTAAGGTTTCTGCTGAAACCGGAACCCTCTACGAACACTGTATCCGAGCTATTGAACATTCTTTCCGTTTTGGAGAGCATGGCCTGCCATTGATGGGTACAGGAGACTGGAATGATGGGATGAGCCGAGTAGGAGCTGGCGGCACCGGAGAAAGTGTTTGGCTTGGATGGTTCCTTTACCATGTATTACAGGAATTTATTCCCTTTGCTGAAAAACAGGATGATACTGCCCGGGTAGAGAAGTATAAGTCGGTAGCCGAAAAGTTAACCGCGGCTCTTAACGAACAAAGTTGGGATGGACAATGGTACCGTCGTGCTTATAATGATCAAGGTGAACCATTGGGTTCAATAACCAATTTGGAATGCCAGATTGACTGTATTGCACAGGCTTGGGGGGTTATTTCCGGCGCTGCTGATCCTAATAAAGCTTTACTTGCCATGCGCTCATTAGACCATAAACTTGTCAGAAGGGAAGATGAGGCTCTAGTTTGCCTTCTTACACCTCCTTTTGATCAGAGTGAACCCAGCCCTGGTTATATCCAGGCCTACCCTCGCGGTGTAAGGGAGAATGGTGGGCAGTATACTCATGGAGCGATCTGGGCAATTATTGCCTGGGCGATAATGGGCGAAGGGAATAAAGCCTATGAGCTTTTCCACATCTTAAATCCGATTAATCATACTCGTACTGAAGGCGAAGTCCAGCGTTATAAGGTTGAACCTTATGTGATGGCTGCAGATGTTTATTCAGTGCCTCCTTATGTAGGACGTGGAGGTTGGACCTGGTATACTGGGGCAGCAGGCTGGATGTATCAGGCCGGTTTAGAGTGGATTCTTGGAATTCAGAGGAGAGGTACCAGGCTTTATATCAAACCTTGTATTCCTGAGGAGTGGTCGGGTTATTCCGTAAACTATTGGTATGGACAGACCAATTATGAGATTAGAGTGGAAAACCCTGAACGGAAACAAACAGGAGGCCTATTCTTGGAGCTGGATGGGGAAAGACTGGAAAAAGTAGATGCAGGGGTACCATTAGTAAATGATGGCTTGAACCATTCTGTCTTATTGATTTTGTAATTGCAGAAAAGTACTGTTACTTTTGTTACACTTTTCGGTCAGTGTATAACTTATTAGGGCTTTTTGCGTTACCATTGATTTTTTCTGTCCCTGCACAATATATTGATAGCCTAATACAAGCCGAACACTATATATTGTGTTG
>DIPO01000069.1:3239-3690 GCA_002427045.1 Firmicutes bacterium UBA5486 | reverse complement strand
GACCTTTTAAAAAGGGCACAACGTAAAAAAGCTTTTATAAAGAATATCTAGATCTGAATTTAAAGAGAGGTATTATTAATGATAAAAAAGAAACTAATTGCTCTATTATTAGCTGGGGTTATGGTGGTATCAATTTATAGTCTTTCTGGGGCTGCACCTAAACGAGGTTTGCTAATGGAGGAAGAGGTAATTCAAGAGTTACAGAAAGACGTAAATGGAGATCAAGTAAAGGATAGAATCTTGTTAATAGGAGAGAAGGAAAAGAAGGATGCTATCTTTAACATGTGTTTTATGATAAAAGTGATTGATGGAAAAACTAATAAAGAAACAACGATAAAATTGGAAGATTTTGCTGGTTATGGGGGAGAAATATTCTTAGCTGATTTTACCGGAGACCAGGTAGCAGATATTATGGTGACTACAAACTCCGGAGGCAGTGGAGGGATTATTT
>DIPO01000069.1:2665-3054 GCA_002427045.1 Firmicutes bacterium UBA5486 | reverse complement strand
ATCAAGGATTGAATTTTGAGGGCAAATTTGTTAATGGATTTAAAGCAGAATTACAGGAAGCAAATTTCAAAAAAGTGATAACTATCGATTTATCAGCTTTTAAGGAGCTATATATAGAAAGTAAAATTTATGATAGCAACGGAAAAATCCTTGAAAAAGTTGAACCATGGACTGATCCCTTCTCGGTCTTAGAACCTATAGATATTGATGGGGATGGCGTGTATGAGTTAAAAGGATTTCAAGCGATATCCGGAGCGTTTCACGCCAATAGGATCTCTGATCTTATAAGTTTATGGAAATATGAAAATGGAAAATGGAAGATCAAAGAAGCTAAATACTCAACAACCTTGGATTTATAAAAATTTGAAGGAATTGCCTAATTCAATTAT
>DIPO01000069.1:0-2453 GCA_002427045.1 Firmicutes bacterium UBA5486 | reverse complement strand
GGTGAATCGACAAGCCCCATAGGTAAACCACTATAAAAAAGCCCTCTAAAATTCCTCGAGGGCTATTTTAATGTTTACATCCGGAGATACCTTATTTTGATTGTAACTATAATGATACTGTAGGCCTCGTCTCGCTGTTCACACTTTCCTAATTAGCTGCGCTTTTATTTTGTATCTGATTTTTAGAAAATTAAATTAGCTTGATCTTTGCTTAAATGATGCGAAAAGTGCGATAGGTAATAAATTGATTTTCATCATTTCATGTGTGTGGGTGGTAGCTAGCGTGAGCGACTATAATGGTTTTATTAGTAGGAAGGCTTTGAGGGTAGCGGCAAAACCCAATACCATTCCTACTAATACTTGCTTAAAGTCATGTTCTTTGGTAGTGACACGAGCCCAGGCGACTAGGGCTAAAAGAGGGATAGATAATAAACCCCAACAACCAGGTAAGATTATATTTAAAGCCATTACTGGTCCGGCAACTGCACTTGCATGACCACTAGCTTTATAAAAGAGATTAATAATGATTAAAAGTACAACAGTGAGGAAGTAGGAAAGAGCGATTGCTTTTAAGAGGGGATGAATATCTCTTAATAAAGCAAAAACAAGAAAAATTGTGTAAGAAAAAAAGAAACTAATAAAAGAGATCTTTCTTCTCATAGCTAAAGGTAACTTGCGGAGGATTATGCTATCCTGAGCAGTAAGGGAAGGGAAGAATCCCAAGAGAAGGAGGGCTATAAAGAAATGAGTCTTACCGGTTCCCCATATTAGCTCTGGTTTTACTAATAAAGCACATCCTAAAACCAGAAAAGCCAAATACGGTGGGCTGCAAATAAAACTAATAATTTGAGCCTTTAATTGTTTGGAGCTTTTTGACATTTTTATCACCTCGACTTATTAGACAAAGGTTTAGCAAATAAGTTGCAGAATTATTGATGCAACTTATTACTTATATTCACGTCAAACAAACGAATGAATGGAACCGGGGGAAACTGATTTGAATGAAGAGCAGTTAATAATAAGGGCTAAAACCGGAGATGAAGGAGCTTTTAAGGAGTTAGTGGAAACCCATCAAACAAAAGTCTATCATTTACTATTAGGTATATTAAGAGATGAATATGCGGCTGAAGAAGTAGCGGTAGAGACTTTTGTTAAGGCCTGGAAGAATATTTCTGGTTTTCGGCTGGAAGCAACCTTTTGGACTTGGTTATACAGAATTGCCTATCGATCTGCTATCGACTACCTGCGACATCAGGAACGGGAAAAAAAGCTTTGTGTTTTACAAGAAAATATAATTACAAATTCGGTTGAACCATTAGAATTAATCATTGAAAAGAAGCGGAATAAGGATTTAATGCAAACCTTACAAGAATTACCGTTTCATCAGAGAACCGCAATAATTTTATACTATTTTCAAGGTTTATCTTATCAAGAAATTGTACAAGTCACGCATCGTCCATTAGGGACCATTCGCTCTGACTTACATAGGGGTAAACGGAAATTAAAAGAGTTGCTTATGGAGAAATGGGGGTGAAGATAATGAGGTCGAAAGAAGACCAGATAAAAGGGGAAAAGCTTATTCAATCTCCGGAAGATTTAAATCTCCTTTTGACTGAACTTCATAAAAGTCAACATCCGGATGTTTTTTCGGATATTGCGCAATCTTTTGGCTGGTGTCCCCGGCAAGTGCCCGGGATGCTTACGGCAAAAGTAATGAAAGGGATAAAAGAGGAGCAAGGATGCCGATTCGTTAATCCTAAGATAATCTGGTCAGTAGGTTTTTTATTTGTTTTTATGCTGTTTTTTATAATGTTTTCTTTGATTAGACTGGAAAATTCACTTGAGTTAGGGAACACGATCCGGATGGAAATAGGCCTTTTTTGGTTAATCGTCAGTTTTGGTGTTAGTCTTTTTGCTTTTACTATCTCAATTTTTGCAGGAGAATGTTATTTTGAAAAACGACTGGGATAAATAGGAGGTAATCAAATGGACTGGATTATGCTAACGGTGGCAATAATGGTGTTGTTAATGTTACTGATCTCTTTTGCTATGAGATATTTTATTCACCTGGAACGTATGGCCTTACTTAAACAGGGTATAGTTCCTCCGGCACTGGTTAATCCAATTCTTAAACGTGGCTCTTTTGGTTTATTACTGGCTGGCTTAATTACTACTTTAAGTGGTGTTGGGCTTTCAATCGGACTTTATTTAGGACTGGGAACGGGCTTTTGGCTAATTGGCGGTTTTATTCCGATTGGTGTAGGTTTAGCACTGATACTAGGCTATATGTTAAGTGGAGGCCAAGTTAGTAGTGGAGAGCCGGATCAACAAAGAGAAGAGGGGAATTCCGATATTGTAGAGACTAATCCAGATAAAATATAGTGTTTGATTTTAATCGGCGAACAATATTTTATGGTTAAATCTTAAATAATTCACTAGCGTTGCATAAAACT
>DIPO01000072.1 GCA_002427045.1 Firmicutes bacterium UBA5486 | reverse complement strand
TTTACGACATCGCAAATAGCTCAATAAATAAGGTGTTTCACAAAATTATTTATGAAAGGAAATGTTGTCGGCCCAAAACGGGGAATAGGGTTTGGAGGGGGTTGCCATGAAGAAGCTTATCATCATCAACGGGACAATGGGTGTGGGGAAAACCACGGTCTGTAAGGAACTTCATCAAAGATTGGACAAAGTCGTATGGCTGGACGGGGATTGGTGTTGGATGATGCATCCCTGGGTATTCAGCGAAGAAAACAAAGAGATGGTGATGAAGAATATTCATTTTTTATTGAATAATTTTTTAAAGAACTCAAGCTTTGATTATATAATAATTAGTTGGGTTATCCACTTAGAAGAAATTATGGCTGGGATTTTAAAAGGGATCACTGAACAATATTGACCGGTTATATAAAATTACCTTAGACTGTGCCCCAGAAGCACTTAAAGCGAGAATGCAGAAAGACGGAAGAACAAACATTCAAGCGAGTCTCGAGCGGCTGGGTATGTATAAGCTGATGGATACAGTAAAAGTCGATACGACCAACCGGGAAGTCGGGGAGATCGTTGATGAAATCTTAGCGATCATTGATCAAGATATAAAATTAACGCACTGCTCATCGCAGGGCATTAGGCATAATAAGGGGAGCCTTACTGAGAAAGGGGGAGGAAGATGACAGCAAATAGCCGCTCAACTAGGAATGAAAAGCACGTGCTATCCCCGGTAGAGGGTGGAATAGTTGATAAGATCCAGCCCTTTTTGCAATACACCAAACCCTTTCCACGCCCGGGTTCTCTTGCCGAAATCTTATTGCTTTTGAAGAATAATACCGACCAGTGGGTGGAGGGGTGGCTGACTATCACACCGCCACAAGACTGGATGATTCTACCCGGTAATCAACTGATGATTGCGATCCGTCCGCAAGGGAAAACCGTAGCGGAGTTTTATCTTTCTACTCCCGTTTTGCCTGCACCGGGCCCCCATATACGAATCGAGGTAACGGAAGAAGAGGGGGACTTGCTTGCGGAGGCTGCCTTTGACCTCCGTGCTGGCCTTCTTTTTCTGCTTGATAGCTAATCTGGGATCCTCGTCTCATTGAGTAGCCAAGGACCTGCCCAAGGCATTACTATACTGTATACAGAAACGTGGAAAGATGAAGAAGGGGAAACCAAATCAGTCATTAAATATATTCGAGTTTTACCTGAGCAGTTAGATGTGTCTCCATGAATTAGGAGTATAGAAGTAATAGTCAGTTAATTATTAGCTTGCACTTTAAAAATATTTTTTGGCTCTATCGGATGAAATATAACGTAGCAATTCCTTTATTCGATATGATGTAAAAGGAACTTCTTGTTGCAATTTTTTATAAGAGCTAAAAGTATCATGATAATTATCTATGAGCATTGATTGCTTTATAAAATCTTTGACGTTTACGTGTTCCAACAGTTGCTTACTATTTAGAACTTCCTTGATAAATTCATTTACTATTGGCCTGATATTCTTTACAATTAAAAAACCGCAAGCATCCATAGAGTAAGTTGAAACTCTCATCCATTTATTGGTTGCAAGTAAAAAACCTTCAGAGATAATATTCGAGATCCCTAAAGTAAAACTACCTAATATGGTCCCAAGTGAACTATGTTCTATATTTCTATATTGTTCAATCAAAGCCAATGTTTTTAAATGTCCTGCATGAATTCTTGCAACTTGAGTCGCCAAAAGAAAAGTTAATTCCTCATCTTTAAAGTCAGAGACGGTTTTAGCTGATATTTCAATCCAAGGTTCATCAAGTCCCCCAATTCTAGCTCCATAGTAAAAATCTTCGTAAATAAAGACATCAGGTAACGGAACATTCAAGAGAACGCAGATTTCCTTTAACATTAGATAGATTTTACCAAATTGCGTTCTGTTTACTTTTATTGTTTTCCCTAGGAGATCAACCCGCCGTTGAGGTACAACAATATTTGAATAATATTCAATAACCGTTTCAACAGCAAAAAAATTTTTTTGAAGAGCATTGAATGTTCGTTCCTCCAACGGATGTTGATAATCTTCAATTTTAATATATCTTTCATTCAAAACCACACACATCCTAATGCATAAACTATTTTTTTAAATTGTCTTCATCTAAATGGCCTACGATAAGAAAGATTATTTTCTAAAATTCCATCGGGGGATGTACGAATATGTGATCTGACATATGAAATAGTACCAGAGGGATTTCTTCTTAAATACCCATTAACTGAAACGAAAGTCTGACTTCTTTTTAATCTGGATTTAATAGTCTTGTTGTTTTGGTTGTAGAACGGATTTAAAAACATCAATACAGTTCGCCCCCCTTTAATTTAAAATCGAAATGATTTGTGCTTCAATTTGTTTTCCTTGTTCCTCATTCAAAGCGCAATGTGCATCAAACATAATTTGGTGAAATTCTAAATCTTCCGGTTTGAGATAAATACCTTTCATAGCGAATCGTTTGGCCTGATGCCAATTTGCTTCATTATGGCAGATTCGGGCATATATCTTAATTGCAGGAAAATGAAAGGCCTGTGGATTTTCTGAAAAGTACTTACGTAAATATTCTTTGGTGCTAGAAATATCATTTTTAAAATAACACTTTAAACCTGCAAGACAGTCAGATAAGGGTCCAGAATAACTAATCTTCTTTAGGAATTCTATACTTGTATCAATTTCCTCTTCTTTGTGCGACTTGTAAAATACAATATTCTCGATTATTGTATTTAGTTCATCTTCCAATTCTTTGATCTCAATATTTTCGTTTTTAGTTAAATTCCCTAATTTCTGCTTTTCCATATAAAATCCTAACTGGTTTTCAATATTATTTTGCTTATGAACTAATTGTGAAATTTTATCTTCAACCATGCCACTAGAATAAAAATCGTATTCACTTTCTATATCATTAACAATCTCAGAGACTTTTTGAAGACTGGTATAATAAGTTTTAATTACTTTTTGAATAGCTTTGGAAGTAATTCCTTTATTATATTGAGCATCTTTCATATTATGATACCTCCATAGCGTACTCCTGACACAGCTTGCCTTTTTTATCCATTTCTTCTAATTCTTCTAAGGTATAGTCGGACTCCGAGTCATATTTGACAACCTTAACCATACGAATATTTTGGGTTGATTTTTCCGAATTACATATTAAATCGGCCACTTTGCGTACCACATGTTTACCATTATGAATAATGCGATCAACGGTAACAATACTTTTTTTCCATCCTTTTGCAAATGAGTACCCAAATTTATGTTCTAAATAATTAGCGACATTGTTCAATAACCAATCTCTTATTCTATTCCAAAGACCTAAAACACTAAAAAATAACGTACCGATTATGATGGCTTGAATGATCATTTGCTCCCCACCTCGATCGTTTCTTTTTGATAATGGTACCTACTTTTAATCTGATTAATTGCTTTATCAAGGTACTCTAAAGTTACAAATTTTTGGTTGTCATGTAATGCCATGCATGCGGAAGTAACTATGGCATCTTTAATATCTGCACCGGTCAAATCTTCATATTGAGAAGAAAGAAGATCAATGCTTACATTTTTGTCCAAAGGAAAGTTATCTGGCAAATGAATTTGCCAAATCTTCTTTCTTCCCACAATATCTGGAAAATCAAAAAAAACGTTGGCTAAAATTCTTCTCATAAATGCTTGGTCATAATTTTGGATAAGATTCGTGGTAAAAATTAAAACACCCGGAAATTGTTCTATCTCCATGAACATTGTGCTTCGGGTAACATTAACTCCATAATCGGCTGCTTGGGTCAGGTTGGTTAATCTTTTTCCTAGGAAGGAGTCGGCTTCGTCAAATACTAATACCGCATTTTCTACTACTGCTTGGTTAAAAGCTTTTTTTATGTTTTTTGGAGTGTCCCCCACGTATTTCGATTCCAGGTCAGCGTAGTTAACAAGTAATATTTTTTTGCTAAGGTATTTAGCAATAGCTTCAGCGGTAATACTTTTTCCAGTTCCCGGTGGTCCGTAGAAATTTAGGACAGCACCTTTGCCTTTTTTTAATGTTTTTGATAAACCCCACTCATTTACTAACGTATCGTAATGTTTAATTATGTTTAATGCGGAATGAATTTGTTCTTTTGTGGAAGAAGGTAAATAAACCTCATCTAAATTCCAAAGAGGTTCTCTTACTTCAAATACATTTTTGGTATCAAGTTTTTCTTTTTCAGTTTCAGAAGACAAGTTTTTTGAAGTATGACTATTCAAGGAACTTTGCCCTTGAAGATTTACAATTATTTCTTTGATTTTTGGAACATATTTGGTCTCAGGACATCTTTCTACAAGTTCCGTCAAAGGGCTTAAAATATAGGGGGTGATTATTTCCTCATCTAATAGCACTTTAGAATCATTAACAATTCCTTCGGATATCCCGTTGAGTCTAAGTGAGTAGTTCGTTCGATTAATGATTCGGGATACTTTTTCGATTTCTTGAGGTGTGTCCCGTTTGTTTTTTATATTCCGTTTATTTTCCTTATCCCTAGGTTTACTATTTTTTTTGAAAAGAGACACGATCTATCACCTATTTCATTAATTTAAAATTTAAATTCCTGAATGAGGGTTCCTTGATTTAATTTTCTTCGGGTTTTAGCGTCTAGTTCACAAACGCTTATTTGGTCTACATAAACCTCTTCTCTATTCAGTATCTTACCGATAAAAACTTGTGCCTGCCTTCTAGCAATTGTGCCTACTTTGTCAATTCTTACGATTACTTTATGGACTTTTTTTCTAGCCTGATACCCGAAAGATTTTTCTACCCAATCAAGAACAGTTGTATTTAGCCATTTACGTATATCATCCCAAAAAAGAGCTGTAACACCTGCTGCTAAACAACCTAATAAAATTCCTGTTAAAAGTTTTCCTTTAGACATTTAATCCCTCCCAAAACAACTTTCTAAATATGTAATATTGAAAATTAAGTTGCTATTGTAAAATTAGACATATAATATCTAAAGTCCTTTATCTTTTATTAAATTGCGCACTTTAAGGATTCGAACATGAGGTGTTATATGTATTTTGTCCCCAGCTCATTGTGTTTAATTTTGATGGTATCGAGGAGTTAGTTAATATTTATACTAAATTTAACCTTATTGACAGTGATATTGAAAACGGGTGGTTGTCATATCTTTTCATAAGCGTAACAAGGCGATTGATTATCTTTTCAGATGATCGACGACTTCGATAACTTTCTTTTTTACTTTATATGGTCATCATACCATTCCATTGCCTGGCCGGCTTTTCAGGTTCCATGGCTTGTGAAAGTTTTTTAAGGTAGTGGTTTGGGATGTGGCAACGCCACTAACTTATGAACGCTACTACGGTACTACGGTACTTACAAAGGTTCATGAATGACAGTGGTGGGGAAAGGCGATAAGTCTTCAATTTACTTTGGATACTGATATTGTTGTTCACCTATATAAAAGTGGTAAAAAGGAATTATATTTTCTTGTAGAAGGGGTAATACCCTTTGCGTTTTACGAACTATTGTTTTTAAAATACATAAAAACAGATATGACACATGAAGAAATGCTTTATGAATTTGAGGAAGTTAACCGTGGTAGTATATAAATAGTATAAGATAAACATGGACAGATCCTCCCAGATACGATAATTTATATTTAAGGAGGATGAAAAGAATGGCCCGACAATTTACAGAACAGTTTAAGAAAGATGCCCTATCTTATGTCCATAATCATTCTGATTTAAGCATCAATGCTTGTGCCCGTAATCTGGGGATTAGCACCAATATTCTACATGGCTGGGTAAAAAAAACGAAAGAGCGTGGCGAAGTCCACCGAGGCTCTGGAAACAATGAATCCAATGAAGCCAAAGAAAATGCCCGTCTTAGAAAAGAACTTCGAGATACGAAAGATGCTCTTGAAATCTTAAAAAAAGCAATCAGCATTCTGGGCGACTGACTAAGGAGATCTTCTCACAAACGGCGATATTGGAAAAGAAATTAAAGAGAGAAGGGCTGCGCCGCCTTAATGTCAGCGGGGTGCTGCGAATTCTAGGCGTCTCTCGAAGCGGCTACTACAGCTTCAAGGAAAGGGAATTCAATAAAACAAAAAAACCATCACGTAAAGATGAACTTAAGGCATTAATCCTAGATGTTTATCTAAAATCGAAGCAAATTTACGGCGCTCCCAAAATCACAAAAGAGCTCAAGAAGGGAGGAATCAAGGTTGCCGAAAAAACTGTTGGCAACTACATGAATGAAATGAAAATCAAAGCCCATTATGTTAAGCCCTATGTTAAAACTACTATCGCTCCAGACTTCAATAATCGCCTTAAAAACCTGCTTAACGAGCAGTTCAATCCCGAAAAGCCCAACGCCATTTGGTGTTCAGATATCACCTATAGTCATACAGGAAAGGGGTTTGTCTATTTAACAAGTATCATGGATCTATTCTCACGAAGAATTATAGCCTGGAGGCTAAGAAATTGAGGCGTACCATCCAACCTTTAGTGCTTCATTCTGATCGGGGCTCCCAGTATGTTTGTGGAACCTATATTGAGGCTTTAAACAATATTATGCCTAGCTATTCTCAAAAGGCCAGTCCATGGCAGAACGCTTGCATAGAATCATTTCATGCCTTAATCAAAAGAGAGTGGCTGTACTGCTTTAAAATTAAGGATTTCAATCATGCTTATAGACT
>DIPO01000074.1:15431-62172 GCA_002427045.1 Firmicutes bacterium UBA5486 | reverse complement strand
AACATTTTAGGGGGCTAAAAAGATTGGATCTCCATCAACATCTAATTGTTCAAGAGAAGGGTGAAAACTATGGGTGACTCCCGTAATTCTGTTAATATACCCTTTCGGACCCACTCCAGTAGGTTTCTCTGGTGCAACATTGGCGACCTGAAGGGGTTCAAGTTCTGCTTCAGTAATTTCACCATTGGAGTTAAAGGTTTGAATTTTATATTTATATACTCCATGAGGGATGAGCGTGGTATCTTTATAGGAAAGTGTATTCATATCAACTTCGGCCATATCACCCCCGCCGGCGTTTTCCACACAGATTAGCTTGTATTTTGTGGCGCCTGCGGCTGGGTTAAGCTTTAAGTTAATATAATGCCCATCTTCCGGCGTATAGCCGCTGGTGCTTTCTGTCAAGTTAAGACTGCCGGGAGCTGCTTTAGTGTAACCGATGTTCTCAATCCAATCTGAACTGTTCCCGGCTTGGTCCAGCAGTTGAACCTTTAGTTTTACTGGTACATTATAGCCTATAGCCGGAACAGTAATCCGATTGTCGTTAGTATGTAAATCCACCAATTCCGCACCGTTCCAGTACTGGATTCTATATCCGGCCATCCCGCTTAAGGTATCATCTCCCCCTCCCCAGCGGAAATAGACAGAATTAGTTTGACCTTGGTTAAAGAGACTGAAGTACTCAACTGCCGGTGGACTAGTATCCAAGATAATGCTCCGTTGAATCGATACAGGCGGCCCCCAATCGCCGGTAACAGCTTGCGCCTCAGTTTGCGCCTGCATAAAGATGGTTTTCTTTCCTTCTCCCCCAGGCAACGTCAGATGAATCGGATTATTCCAATCAGCCACCGGGCTCATCCAATTGTTATTATCATAAGAGAATCTTACCCGATGAACATTATAAGCTTCATCAATATTAACTGTGACTGAAGAATGATTAGTAAACCGATTACCGCTGTTGATCTTAAATGATGCAACCGGTTGTCCTTTGTCTACAATCAGGTCCCCCGTAGCTTCTACCAAACCTTGGTACTCATCCTTAACCTGAACCGTCCAGGTATAGTTACCATCAGGAAGGTTAGTCACGGTGAACGGTTCTCGGTCAACCCGGGTGATCGGTCCGTATGTATAATCTTCTCCGGTATTTCTCTTCCCGAATATTTTGTACGTATAGGTAAGGCTGTCACCATCCTCATCAACAACCTCATTTAATCTAAAAGTGAGTGTATGATAACTATATGTGCAGAGGTCGGGTACAGGCTCCATATTCAAAATTTTCGGTGAATTATTACTTACTTGGACCTCTTTCTCATCAAAAACCTCTTTGTCCCCGTTTTTCGTATAAACCCGATAAACATAGGTTTCATGACTACGCGCCGGAACAGGTTCGGGGAAGCTATAGACCAGTTCATAATCGGCTGCAGTACTTTGTCCTTGCGGAGCAGGTTCTTGCATGACAACTACCGGTTCCATATAATTCACCGGACCGATCGTTTGGGTAGAAGCATTAACATTTTCATCAAAAATATACTCAAAAGTCATTCTAAATTCACAATCATATCCCAGATCTATATCGTCCCCTATCTTTGGTTTATCATGGTGACCGGAGTAATAACGGATTGTTATATAAGAATTTGCTGGGATCTCAAAACTTCCCCTCCTTGTTGTATTGTTAAGTAGCTATTCTCAACAACTCCTTACTAGCAGTAGTCACAACAAAACTCGGATCCACTCGATGTCTTTTTTCTTTATCTTTAACAGTAACTTCATAGTTAACCCGTATAGCGCAGGGAAATGTCTTAACATCGCTTACTGTGTTAATTACGCGGCTACTTGCCCGCCCAAGCGGGCCGTAACTATGACTTCCAGGAGCAGGTCGGTCTGCCGGTAAATATAATGTATAGGTGTTTTTAACACCAGCATATGTCGAGCAGCTGAAGGAAACATTATAAGATCCTAATGGTGGTGGACTAACATTTATCGTAATAGGTGTGGAACTTGTTACGGCGCCGTTATTATCGGTCGCTTTTGCTACCAGGGTGTGTGTTCCGAGCGGTACATTACTCCATAAAACACTATAGGTGTTGTTTTGGCTTTTGGTAGCTGTCCCAATGTGGATGTTACCGGCATAAAACTCAACTTTACTGATCGTTCCATCCTGGTCTATAGCGTCGGCCTGGATTGTAATATTCGTCGGCCACGTGAAACTCTGATTATTTTTGATATTCTTTATGAATACCGTCGGCTCATTATTTTTCACTCTAATCGTTACGGGAGAAGATACCGACTCTAAACCGCTATCATCTATAGCCCTGGCGGTAAACTGGTATTCCCCTAAAGATAAATTATGCACTGTAAGATTATAAGGGCTGCTTTCAACCGTACCGAGGTATTTCGTTCCGTTAAAAAATAAGACTTTTGTAATTCGGCCATCTAAGTCAAAGGCATCTGCGCTCAGAATAAGGTCAGTCGGTTGCATAAAGTCTGAACCAACTGGTTTTACATCTAGCGAAACTTGGGGGTACCCTACAACCGCTACCCCTAATTGGGAGGGATCCATATATCCGGTATCATAATCCAGCTGGAGACGACCATCCGCGTGTTTTAAATGTCTCTCAACCCTTAAAAGTGAAGCTTTAGCTTTTGAAATCTTCAGCTCCGCCTTTGTTTGACTTTGCGCTTGTTTAGGCGCTAGTAAAGTAGCTTTTTGGGGGTAAGTATAAAAAACTAAGGTGCGGATCGATTTATTCTCAGTATGATCAATTGCTTCCAAAGTAACCACTACCTTAGCGTTCCACGGCAAATCGGGTATGGAAAAGGTCGATTCGCTCGGTGAAAACTCATGAGAACCCCCGGGTTTTCTATTAACCGTCCATGAGATCTTATTACTCCGCAGTCCGCTTTCTAGGTCCCGTACTTGGCATTCTAAATCAATCGAATTATTACTGCTATTAACCTCTCCTTGGAATTTATCAACTGCCGGAGGAGACAAATCCAAGGTAAAATTATAATAGGACGAAGGATACAAACCAAATCCATCCCAGGCTGCTACTTGACAAAGTATTTCGCTGCCTGGGTCAAAATTAAACTGCCGCATCAAATATGGAATATTAATGGCACCAAACCCATCACCCGACGGATTTAACCAATATTCATACTTATTAGCTGAATTGGTTTGCTCTAGAGTCAGTTTGTACTCTTTTAAAGAATTCCCGTCCGGATCCGAATAGTTGAAACTGAGATGATGATTTCCATTGGCGTAACGATTTTGAACCGGATTATTCTTGTTATCGACCAGGCTAAGATCTGTAACCTGGCAACTATTGTTCTTTGGATGATAAAGATCCAATTCCAGCGAGCCCCAACCGGAATTGGATGAAGAGCCGCGACTAACAATCAGCCGATAGGGGACTTCCTTCTTCAATCGTACTTTATCGCCACCGTCAAAGTAATTGTAATAACTAACATTAAATTTTCGTTCATAAATAGTCTGCATACCTGATAGAATTTTAACGGAAGGATAACCCATACTACTTGGCGATCCGTTTTTAACGGTTTTAAAATGCATCTTGACTTCAGATTCGGATGGTAAAGTAAATGTTGAGTCAATGATTCCTGGGTTACCTCGCATTAGGATACGGCTCTCATAATTTTGGGTCAAGCGAGGAAACCTCAACTCCGCCCAGGCGTTTTGCGGGACGACAACTTTATATGGTCCAGCATTTAATTGAAACGCACCATTATCCGATGAGGAGGTGAAGATGGGGGTATCTTCTCCTACTTGATACACGCAAAAACCAGCAGTTGTCGCCGAGTTACTTGTATAGCTTATGGTTTGAGGATAGTCTAGCGCAAAAATTTTCTCCACTTCATGTTTATGAACTTTTGTATACAAAACCTCCGATGGTACTTCCGCAAACAAGCGACCATTTGCGTCTCCATAAGTAATAATCGCAGTGGCTTGGCCAGGAAATTTTTTACCGCCAATATAATGTTTACTTCGCCCTCCGTAAATAGACACTTCATAATAATGTCCGGCTATAAGCGATATTTCCGGACTTTGCTTATTGTAATTATGATATCCTTCATAAGATGGTAACAAATGTTCGTTTAGAGTTAAGTCTTTAAAATGGGCTTCTGCAGGGTCATGCTCCGACAAATGACCATGGTAACCAGGGCCGTCAATATCAATTCGACATTTAATCATCCCGTAGCTTTCGGGAGCATAAAACAAAAAGCGTCGTTTCTGTTGGCCGTGACTGGTTAATTCCCCCGCTGAAACTAGGGGATCCACTACTACTGGATATTTCCGATTTTTATCCTTTAACCAACCCATATTGAGCACTAGGTCACAATAAAGCTGGGCGCCTTGACGGTGAAACCTGGTTTCGATCTCCATAGAGTTTTCTTCGTTTTCTTTTTCAAACATAAATGATGGGTGAATTGTATAAATGACATTTCCTGCATTGTCAACTAAATTGATGGATCCTTCGGGTCCATCTTCCGTCTTTAAGTCACCAAAATCAACCCTAAAGCTTAAAATTGGTTTTTCCGGGAGAGAATGAAAGATTAATTCATCTTTTATTCCTCCTGGAAGCACTGTATATTCCAGATCGCAGTTGTCAAATATTTTTTCATATCTTATTTTATTATTACTAATTTTGGCAGAACGTTTATACTGATGGTCAATTTGGAATATAATTGGCTTATTCTGGTACTCAAAAACAACCCCACTGTCAGATTTCTCGGCAAAATGGGCTTTCACCGTATTATTAACCGCATGATAACGAAAACGCTGCACCCCATAGAGTTCACCGAGATCAGCACCTTCGTTGCTAACAGCCTTATTGGCTCGAAAGAGCATAGGCTTGGACCCGGCTTTTTCGGCAACTATATTAGTTTCAATCGGATAATACTGGTTGTCGTCTTCTAAATAGTTCAAGGGAGATGTGGCAATGAAAGTAACAATTTTCCCTTGGTCATCTTTAAAGCTTCGCCGATATTCGGACCGTTGGTCTATTATTTCATTTTCGGGATCCATCTTTTCGATTCCAGCCTGTAGTGTTTCAATAGAACCATCCGTTTGCTTTTCACTATCTACAGCTAAAACCGCCTGAAACAACAAGAATAATAAGAGTAATGAATGCCACAAACGCAAAACCTATAATCTTCCGCATTCTTCTTCCCCCTAGCCTAAGTCACTCCTAATATAATAAAAATAAATTTAACCCTCGTTTTTGGTTATGTAACACCTTTTTCCTAGTGTAGGCAATCCATAAAAAAATATCTATATATTCCAATATTTCCCCATACTGTTTTAAATAGTATATCAAACACGTTAATAAAATCAATACCATTTTCTAAAATTTGGGGGTAAAAGCTATAATTCGCAATATTACGGTAATAACTGTCTCCTTTAAAAAGATTACACAGCCATATCATCACTACCAATTCTCCTCTTTTTAATATATCCTATTTCAGAAATAGCCTGGCTTGGAAGAATCCCTTACCCCAATAAAGTAATTTTTAAAATGCCAACTTTAATTATTTCCTAAATAACCAGTTTCATATCGTCAAACCAATACCAATGATATTTTATAATATTTTTTATAACACCTTAAGAGCCCAAAAATGTAAAAACCCATTTTCATAAGAATTTGGCAGGATTAGTTAAATAGATGCCGAATATTTCCTTTAAAAGAGTAATTTTGCCAAATTTGTAATGGAGGTTCAGTAGTGAAGATTAAACTTAAAGTTCCAGTATTGTTTCTTATGGTTGTGCTCTTTATTGGCCTAGTTTCAACTGCGGCGGAAAGCAGACGTAACTTAGATTTTAAAGATACGGATCTCCATGATATCTTAAGAGCATTAGCCACTTCAGAAAAAGTGAATATGATTATTGATCCTCAGATCAAAGGTCAAGCAACCTTCTACCTTCACCAAGTTACTTTTCAAGAAGCTTTGGATACTTTAGCGCGGGAATATGGGTTTAGCTATGAACGGAAAAACTCCATGTATTACCTTTCAGCCCTCCCCTATTACCAATTGGAAATTGTACCTGATCCTGAGCAACAGACTTTTTCGGTGAATTTGGTGAATGCACCAGCTGTTCTTGTTTTGGAGGAACTGAGTGCCATTACAGAAAATAATATCATCTTTCCCCGTGATACAGAGGCCTTTATCACCTTATCTTTAAAACAAGTTCCTTTTGAGACCTTGTTGGGTTTAATTGCTGAAGATGCTGGCTTTGAAATAAAAAAGCAACCTGATTTAATCCGGTTGCTTAAAAAACCAATTTCTGCAGAGAATCTTAGCATTACCTGGAAAGATCAGTTCTTATCCCTAAACGCTAAAAATGTAAGTATTCGTGATCTAACACGCCAGGTATCAGCTGAGACTGAGTGCTCTGTAGTTGCTGATGCTGAATTAAACACTAATGTTAGTGTCTTTTTTCAAAGTTTACCCTTGGAAACAGGGATGAAAATACTTTGCCAGACTAATAATCTTTTTTTAATAAAAGAAGGAGATAATTTATACAGGATTACTAGGGGTGAAGGAGGATTTAGTCTTAAGTTTGGAGAGGGGCTATTATCGATCGAAGCCAAGAATATCGATATCAGCAGGATTTTGGATGAGATCTCAAGACAAGCGGAAATTAATATCCTGTATGAACGGGAAGTAAAAGGCCCGATTACCATTAAATTCGTAGATTTACCGCTGGAAACTGGACTTCGGGCATTACTTGAGACCAATAACTTTACTTTGGAACAGAGATCTGGTAGTTATTATGTTAATAGATCTTCTATGCAAGCAAACAGCAAGATATATTATGACTCAGAGACTAAACTTTTTGATTTAGAACTAGTAAATGCCTCTTTACCCCAGGTGCTTTCTGATTTAGCAAAGAAAGCACAGAAAAACATTTTAATTTTTAATCATGTAACCTATACGATTAATAATCTTTCAGTCAAAGGTTTACCTTTAGAAGAAGCCTTTACATTACTCCTTAAAGGTAGTCCTTACACATTTTTATTAAAAGATAATGTATACCTGATTGGTGATGGGCGTAACCTGCGCCCGGAAACTACAGACCTTTTAGAAACACAGCTTTACCCGCTACAATATACTAATGTCGAATATATTTTCAATAATCTACCGGCCCATATTCCCCGTGCTAATATCATCGCTTTTAAAGAGCAAAACGCTCTTTTGGTGAGTGGAAGTCGTGAAGTACAAGCACAAGTAAAAGATTTTCTTACGCTTTGTGACCAACCAGAGAACCAGCTTCGCACGGAGATTATCCGGTTAAAACACCTCAAAGCTGAGGAGGCCTTAAAGCTTTTCCCATCTACTTTAACAAAAACTGATGTAATGGTGGTTAAAGAAGCAAATGCCATTGCCATTACCGGAACTGAAACCCGGATCAACCAGGTGGCAACTTATATTGAAAAGATTGATCTTGCTAACCCCTTAATTCTTTTTGATGTAATGGTAGTACAGTTAAATAAAACTTCAGGTAAAAAATTTGGATTGACCAAAGCAGAGCAAGCCGCCGCCAATGATGTTTCTAAATTTGTTTGGGATTCTATGAACTCTCTCTTTGGGCAAGTAATCATCCCCGGTTCTACTGCAGCCCAGAATGTAAAAATATGGCTAGAAGCACTGGTTAGTCAAGGTGAAGCCAGTTTATCTGCCAATCCGCAAATTACAACTTTGAATGGACATAATGCCAATTTTAGTGTTACTAGCCGTTACCCACGAACGGTCTTGCTAAAGTCTTCAAGCGGATCTGATGAAAAGGAGGCTTCTGAAACAAAATTAGTAGAAGTATCTACCGGTATCCAAGTATCTCTAACTCCTTGGGTATCTGCCAGTAAGGATATTACCATTGAGATTAAACCAAAGATCACCCAGAGTGTTCCTGATACGCTTGTCGGTAGTCAATCCCAGATCCCAGCAACCAGTGAACGCTCTACAGAATCCACGGTAAGAGTTAGGGATGGTGATCCGATTGTGATTGGTGGGCTGATTCAAACCCAAGAGAGCATCTCTAAAAGTAAAATACCGATCTTAGGAAGTATCCCCCTGATTGGCTTTTTATTCTCCCATACATCGATCGACAAAGAGGAAAGTGAATTTGTAATAGTGATTACACCTTATTTACTTTCTGGCGAATATGCTGAACAAGAAAAAGAGCAAGAGGACCTTCCCGCTTTTGAGCAGTATGAAAAATATCTACTTAAAAAATAGCCCTAGTTGATTCATCTGGTCTTGATTAAATCCTACAGGACAGTTGACAGTTAGTCGAATTCTACTTCTCCTGATAAAGAGTGAGTAGTTTTCCATCTTTTGAGAGAATAACCTGGCCTTGCTTGATGGTTACAATTCTTTCCTGTAAAATGATATCCCCTTCTTTGGCCAGATAGCTTTCTTGAGGATGTTCTTTTACTGTCAGGACTGCTGTTTTTTCCGATCCGATGATCGTTCCCTTGAGAACAAGCTTAGAATCAAACGAATTTTCTGTGGATACTTCTTTTATTTCTTCCCCAGAAAGTGTAAAAGGATTTTTCTGACAGAGAATACGAGTTTGATTTCGATGAAGAGAAGCCTTGTTTGGTGTTGGTTTTACTTCCTTAACTTCTTTTGCCGCTACCAACTCTAATTCAGGAGAGTACGATATCCATCGAATAATACCATATCCTAAAACTATTAGACCAAAGATAAAGATGGTGATCGCAAAATAAAAGAATAAGTTACTCCTTTTCACTACTACACCTCGAAGTTATTTATTAACTTACTTTAATATTCTGAGGGAATTGCATACTTACCTATCTCACATTACGTACCCGTTAAGAAGGTTAGGGTAAATGTATTTTAAAAAATTGAATGTAAAATAAAAGCCCAACTACTGGGTGAAGGAATACAACCTGAGCTTAAAATTTAGGAGCCCGTTGTATTCGTCTAAACGCAGCTCAATTCGTTCTACAAACAGAGATTTTGGTGCAGCAATCAGAGTGGAATAAAAATCGGTTAATTCACGGAAACTTGTTCTTCCCTCAATAGTAACTCCGATTCGTTTCCACTCGGCCACTGTTGAACCCGGGAGGGATGGATGTAGAGTTTTGTTTTTTACTACTACTCCGGATTTAGCTGCTATTTCTTCAACAATAGCAACCAATACGGCGGTAGCAGTCTCAGGGGTTCCAGAGAAAAAACTCTTTTCCCAACTCGCTATGGTTTGCTGGCTCTCTTCTACTCTTCTTTTATACTCTTTTTCCCTGCTAAGTAAGGAATTGATCGTCTCTACTTTCTGCTGAAGAAAAGATAAATCCGTAGAAGTCAAAGCTAGGTTATTACCATTATCTTTTGTACTTGTACCTTTTTGGGATAACCATGGACCATACCGGAAAAGCAAACCGGTAATTGAAATTGCGATCGCAACCAAAGGCCAATTCTTCTTAGTTAGTAACTTCATATTCATTATTCCATTTACCGGCGAGGTAAAAGCTCTCGTATCCATCCCGGTTAATGGTAATCTCCCCCTTTACTTGTAGCTGAGTAAAATAGGCGCAATTTAGTAGGGCTTGATATAATTCAGAAAAAGAACGGCAACGGCCGGTTATTTGCTTGATTTGATCTTTATCAAAAACAACTGAAGTTAAGATTGTTTCTTTGGGAACGGTCTCTTCCCACACGGCAAAAAACTTAAGTATACTACGGGTTTTCTCCCATTCTTGCTGATAAAACAGAGCTTGCTTGGTTAAGCTTTCATCCATATCTATCAGATTTTCAACCTCTCTGACTTTCTCCTCATGCCCAACTATTTTTCCAATAAGGTCTTGCCTTTCCTTATGTTCTAGTCTGAAGTTTAGTCTTATTCCGATTAAAGCCATTAATATGCCTAAAACCAGAAGAATTGAATTTATTTTACCTTTGAACTTCTTCTCTCTATTATCTTCCATCGTCAGGCGAATAGAATTCGATGCTGCTGTTCTTACCTCTAAGGCTAATCCAACCGCAGTCAGACTACTCAAAGCAACTATTTCTTTTTCCTTATAAAATCGTAAAGGTAAACCAAAATCAGATGGAGTCTTAATTTTATGTCGTTCAAAATCTAAAGTTAGTGTAGTTAACTCCAGCAATTCTTCCTTTTTCCACAGACCAGTACCAGGTAAAAGATAACAAAAATCTGGTAAGTTACAGCCTTCCTTCCGTAGCATGAATTTTGTTAGTCGTAATTCCTCCATTACAACTTGTTGCTCAATTTTTTCATTAGCAATTAGTAAGGGGATACTTCGATAGTACTTAAGAAGATTAGATTCATAGATACCTATTTCTAAATAAAGGTGATGCACAATAATAAACATGGCCGCACTAGTTGATAAATTTTCGCCTGCTAGAAAAGTAAAACCTTTAATTAGACTATATAAATCAGGTAGATAACAGGAGGCTTTAAGCCCTGCTTCCTGCAGTAGTTCTGTTGTTTCCATGATTATCCTTTTAGGTATAACAAAACCTTCTGCCAATAGTTGCTTAGAACCATGGCTTCTTTTTTTATATCCATAACAAAAACTAGATGGTGGCTGCGGTAAATCTGCAACTAGTGTATTCTGAATTATTTGGTCCACTTCTCGGGAAAGAAGAGAAGGTAAAACAATCTGCTTCCAGTAACCTTCATTCATGGGTACGGAAACAACAAGATTTTTAGATGGTATTTGGTGGTTTGAAAAGGCTTGCTTTAAGCTTGCCGCTTTGGATGGGATGCTTGTTCCGGGTTCCCACTTGCCACTAATAAGAGCGGAAATATTTAATTCTTTATTTCCAGAGATTTCGGCAATCGTCCAGCCATCATCCCGGATATCTAAACCAATTCTTTTATTCATTCTTCCCCTTCTTCCCGGCTGACCATTGTTCTCGTCGGTAAATAACTTGAAAACTACCTTCTTTCCCTTCTGAACCACGTTGGATGATAGTATTTAATTCCAAAGTAGCTTCCTGATTATCTTGATTATAAATTGAAATATAGATCCCAAAGACCTTACTTTTTAAAGAAAATATATGTTGCATTCGTTCCCTGGAAATCTGTAACCCATGCTTATTGCAGAGATAATCTTCTAAAGCTGTTAAAGAGGTGAAAGGCTGCTCCTTTTGGATTAAGGCTAGATCCGAAAAATCTCTTTCCTTTCCACCTGGCACCAACAGGCGAAGATAGCCAGGGGTAACAAAGTTAGGATTAATACTTCCTTTAGTTGTTATCAGTTGTTCAAATTTTTCAAGTGGAGGAAGTTCCGGGAGTTGTAAGTAGCTAAGTAATGTAGAGAGATTATCATTGAAAATTTGATTATGATTATTATTAAAACGTTCAATTACAGTTTCGATTGCTACTGAAGATAGCGTAAGGCCAGATCTGAAAAGGAGAGAAACAAAGACTTCCCCATCAATCAGATAATAATTGGCAGGGCCAAAGACTGTCAATTCTAAAGATGGCCGATAATTGTATTCTTTTCCTTCAAACACCTGTTGTAAATCTTCAGGAGTTAAAAGATAATTATTCCGAATTGGTGTTGAAAACTGTGACTTACTTTCTGATGAAAAGCACCAAGAATATAGCCGTTCATAAGATTCCGGGGACTTTTTAAAAAACTCCAACCAATAAATCACAGGTAGGTTATTCGGGTTGAAACGACTACCTTCATCACGGATTTCAACTGTGGCTTGATGTTTTACAGAAAGAAGTTCTCTGATCCTATCTGGGGTAATAACTAAATTTCCCGGAGCATCGTATCCGGTAGTATTATTCCGGATCTGTGCGATCGCAAGTTCAGTAAGATCTTCAGCCGCTTGTTTCAAGCTTTTTTCCTGCTCAAAGCTTACTACTAAAGCCTTTCTCAAGTTTGAATTATGGATAAAGAAAGATAAAACTGCACTAAGTAAGAGACAGATCCAGAATATATAGAGTAGAGCAGTTCCCTGTTCTTTATGATTTTGGTAGCTGTAGCTCATGATTAATCTCCATATACTTGGCCTACCTTAAGCGGTAAAATAATCGGTACTAATTTACACTCTGCCCCTTCTGCTTGAATAAGAGCCGAATTAAACTGAACCAGTCTTGGGTAATAATCTTCATACCAACTACTTATCCAAGTCCCTGTTTTCTCATCAAGATAAGAAAAAGAAGATTCATTAAGCTGAGCGGTAAGCATTATAATCTCTGGTTCTTCCGTTACCTCTTCTGAATTATGATTAGTATGGAAACTCTCCCATTTAATGAATAGTTGTTCCCCATCGATCCTTACTTCTGTCTGGCCCAAGCCTTTCTCCGTAACAGTAGGTAAAGAAAAGCCCCAGGCATCTCCGGAGAAAGAATCTAATCTTCCATCATAAAACGGATAAAGATAGGCATTCCCAAGAATCTCTTCCATTTTCCTGCTGATTAGACGCTGTACTCTACTTACCTCGGCACCTTCGTTTTCCCTAAATAACAGGTGTTCAATATTGAAAAGAGCAGGAGATAGCATAAATAGTATTACTCCAGTCAGAGTTAGAGCAATAATAACCTCCAGCAAGGTAAATCCTTCCTCTTCCCTTTTATTCTGTATTAATCCGTAATTTTCTAAGGTAAACTTGTCTTTCATCAAGATGATCCTTCCATTTTACCGTTAGGATTTGATTGATATACTCCCCGCTTTTCTCTTCATCATAACGCCAATTATATTGGGACCAAGGAGCTGGGAACTTTCCTTCCTGGGCTCTTTCTGCCTGACAGAGAATCTCTTCTAATTTCCCGGATCCCAAAAGATAGGCCTCTAACCGCTGTTGTGCCCTAGCATTAGAATCAAGGATCTGGATAAAGCCGGGGATGATCCGGCTTAAAACCAAAGATAATAAAACCAAGGCTGCTAATACTTCAAAAAGAGTAAACCCTGCTTGGAAAGTATTCTTTTTTCTCTTAGAGAAACACATCTTCAATATTCCCAGCCAGCCTCTCCTAAATCATTAAAGCTCAACCGGTACTCAGTCCCATTTGCGGCTACCAATCTTAAAGTAGTATTATCTATGGTTTGGCTAGTAAACACAATGTTAAATTCCGTCTCCGACGCTAATTTTAAACCAGCCAGCGGCCGCTGTAAAACTAAATCTCCTCGTTTAATCGTGTAATATTCCTTTTCTGGTTCAAAGATAACCTGTAACGGAATTCTTCCACTTAAGGCTTCGGAATGTAGTTCCGCAAAGTCTGAACTGATCTGTTTTAAACTGAGTTTAAGCAGTATACGATTATTTAGTTCTAGGCTTATGGGGTAGATAAGGCTAACTAACAGAAGGATTAAAGTAAGAACAACTATTACTTCTAATAAGGTAAAACCACCTTCTTGATTATGGTTCCATAAATCCTTCCGCCTCATTGGATTCTTCCCTCCACAGGTAAAGATCGGCATCAATACCGGTTCCGCCTTCTCTTCGGTCTGCACCTAAAGAATATAGATCATAACTTTCTTGGTTTTTTTCACCGGGATAACGGTAGACATAGGGTGTTCCCCACGGATCTTTAGGAATTGAACCATTGATATAGGGACCATTCCAAAGCTCTTCAGTTCTAGCTGGTGCTTGCCATAGTGCACGCAAGCCCTCTTCAGTCGAAGGATAGGTTCCAAAATCAAGGCGATAATCATCAAGGCAGTTACGGAAAATAGCCATCTGTGCCTGGGTAGCCTTTACTTTACCTTGGTCTAATCTGTTCCATACTGATGGGCCGACTAAAGCATAAAGAAGAGCAACCAGAAAAAAGACGGCAATAATCTCTAATAAGGTAAACCCTTGCTCATCTTTTAGATTTAAATGTAAACTCATTCAGCCTTACCCCCTCTTAAGGAATTGCATAATTTAATTTTTTAAGATTTAACCATATATCTAAAGTTTTGAAGTTCTGAACCCGTGACTTATTGATCCATACCATGGAAAACGCTATCGCAGGCTTTCACGATTTCCCATAAATAATTTAGCTTTAAAGGGTGCGAAATATGAGATCAGCATTTGTAATTCCCTTAGGTAAATTTAGAGAAATAAACTATTTGAAAAGAAATAAAATTTAATTAAAAAACGGTACATTGATGATTGGTAGCAAGACTGCAATCGCAATCAGAAAAACTAAGCCCGTCAGCATTAGAATAAGTATAGGTCCCAGTAAGGAAACGAGATTTTTAATCTCTGCCCGCGTCTCTTGCTCATAAAAATGAGCTAGATGTGCCAGCATCTGATCTAGATTTCCTGCTTCTTCACCAACACCTACCATCTGTCGAACTAGAATAGGCAACTCTTGATGCTTGGCAAAACAGCGGGCTAGACTTCCCCCTTTTCTCACTTCTATCTCCGCTTCTGCTAATAGATCTGTTAATACCATGTTAGTCATGGTTCCCTTTAGGATAGAAAGCCCTTCTAAAAGCTGTACACCACTTTGTAGCATTAAACTAAGCGTCCGAGCAAAGCGGGCAAGATTAAGTCGGAGACTAATAGGGCCAATAAGTGGAAGGGTAAACCGGAAACGGTCCCATGCTAACTTTCCCGCTTTTGACTGATAACTGGTGAAGAACCAAAGGCCAAAACCAATACAAAATATAATAAAAGCCAGGCCAAAATAGGGAATTTTTTCACTAAAACTAAGTATAAAGCGGGTAATAGTAGGAAGTTCTTGCCCACTACGGGTGAATAGCTCCGCAAAACTAGGAACAACCACTCTTAACATTACAAAGGTGGCAATAAAACTTACAAGAGTAACAAGTGTAGGATATATTAAACTGGAGGTAATCTCTCTTTTTAACTCAATCTCTTCCTCCAATGTACTGGCAAGCCGCTTTAAAATTTGGGGTAAAAGCCCGGCTTTTTCTCCTGCTCTGACGAGATTAATATAAATATTTCCAAAGATTGGTTCATAATTCTCTAAGGCTTGAGAGAAAGATGTGCCTTCTTGCACCTTTTTTTTGATGCCTTGTACGCTCTGGGCTAAGTTGGTCTTACCCAATAATTCCGCTGTTAAACCAAGAACTTGATTAATTTGTAATCCAGAGTTAAGCAATTCTGCTAATTGTCTAGTAAAGGTCATTATTTCAGACTTTTTAATTCTTTTGCTTAAAAAACTTTTCTTGTCCTTAACTTTAATAATTTTTAAGAGAAAGAGTCCCTCTTCTCTTAACTCTCGCATTATTTCTTCTTTACTTCCGGTACGAATGCCTGTATAAATAGTGCCGGATAAATCGGCAGCTTTATATGAATATGAATACGAATCTTTCATCTCTTCCCTACCCTCAATCAGGTTACTCGTAATACTTCAGAAATGGTGGTGATTCCTTCACTAACTTTTTGCAAACCATCCTTCCGGAGAGTAGTCATCCCCTCCTTGATAGCTTGTTTTTTAATCGCAGAGCTGGATGCTCTATTCATTATTAGATTCTCAATTTCTTCACTGGCGATTAATAATTCAAATAGTCCAGTCTGGCCTTTATACCCAATAAAATTACATTTTTCACACCCTATGCCATGATAAAGGATTGGGGGTACGTTTTTTATTTGTGCTAAAATTTCTCTTTCAGCAGCGATTGGTTGATACTCTTGCTTACATTCGGGACAAATCTTTCTTACTAATCTTTGAGCTAATACCCCCCGGACCGTTGAAGTAACTAAATATTCTTCTATTCCCATATCAATTAGCCGGGTAAAAGTACCAGCTGCATCATTAGTATGTACTGTCGAAAAGACCAAGTGTCCAGTTAGGGCCGATTGAATTGCTACTTCTGCTGTTTCTCGATCCCTAATCTCGCCAACCAGAATTATATCTGGATCATGCCGCACAATTGTTCGGAGTCCTTGGGCAAAACCAAACTGCAATCGAGGGTTGACTGGGATTTGATTTACTCCAGTAAGTTCATATTCAACTGGATCTTCAATCGTAATTATTTTACGCTCTGGTTTATTTAGACGAGAAAGCACAGCATAGAGGGTGGTAGTTTTACCGCTTCCTGTCGGTCCGGAAACAAGAATCATGCCATGAGTTAGATTGATCAGCCGATCAAAGTGTTTTAAAATTCCTTCCAAGCCTAAGCTTTCTAATTTAAGCGAGAGATTCTGGCGATTTAAGATTCTGACGACTGCCGATTCCCCATGCATCGTAGGTACAACAGCCACCCGTAAATCAAGGTCTCGGCCAGTATAGGCGAAGGTAATTCTTCCATCTTGCGGTAGTCTTTTCTCTGTAATGTCCATTCCTGCAATCAACTTTAAACGAGAGACAACTGCTGGGTATAAGGCAAGAGGAGGTGCTTTACGTTCGTATAAAACACCATCAATTCTATACCTTAACCTTACTCCTTCAGCAAAAGGCTCCAAATGTATATCACTGGCATTCAAACGAATGCCTTCATTAATAATAAAATTAACCAGCCGCACAATAGGGGCTTCATTCACCAGTTTTTCCGGATCATCGCCCATTTCACGTCCAGTTGAACCGGAAAGTTGTTCTATTTCTGCCGCACTCAATTCTTCGAGGATCACGGTTACATTATGTAATTGTTCATGGTAAAAACGTTCTAATGCTTTATTAATCTGTTCCTTAGTGGTAACAGCCCATCGAATTACGGTCTGTAATTCCCAACGCAGTTGCTCTTGTAATTTACTGTTTAATGGATCGGAAGAAGCTAATTTTAGCCAGCCTTTACCCTTTTCGATAGGTATAACCCGGTATACCTGGGCCATTTTCGGAGTAATTCTTCCTAAAACATTTATAGGAATATCCATTTCTGCAGGAGATAAAAATTCTAAACCTAACTGTTTAGCTACCACTTTTAGTATATCTTCTTCAGTAACCAACCCTTGTTCTACTAGAATTTGGCCCAGGTATTTTCCGTTTTTATGCTGCCGATCTAATGCTAACTTAAGTTGTTCTGGAGATATCAAACCCTTTAGGAGCAGTATTTCCCCAAGATACCTGGAATCGGAATGCTTCATTTATCCACCCTAATTTCCTCAAATAGTCAATTATATTAAGTTTCTGTCATTTTTGCTAAATTCCTGCTTTGAAATGAGTTTTCACTTTTTTCACTCTTAGGGAAATTGATAATGTTTCTCTTAGCTCATCACTAATTGCTTGTTGATTCACCTGGCTTTGATTCAGTTCACTTCGTGATGTCTGCAGGAAATACCTAATTAAATCGGAAAGTGCGAAATGTGAGTTCTAACCTTAAAAGAATAAAATAACAACAAGAGCGCCTATGGCTAAAAAGGGGCCAAAGGGAACCGGATCTTTCCGCTGAATTTTTCCGTTTAGTAATAGAGGAAACAGAATTAACACACCAGTCAGACTCCCTAAAAAAAGCGTATAGATAACCCCTTGCCAACCAAGAAAAACCCCTAACATTGCTAATAGTTTAATATCCCCCATTCCCATCCCCTTCGGATACAGCAGGCTAATAAGTAATAAAATAACTGCACCTGTAAGTCCACCGGTAAGGGCAAATAAGAGTTCTCCTTGACTCCAACTGTAAATTAACCCTCCAACCATTAAGGGATAGGTTAATTTGTTAGGAATAATTTTAGCTTGCAAATCAATACAAGAGATTGCAAGCAACCCATAGAGCAAAACCAATTTCCATAGTTCAGAGGGAGATAAACCAAAATGAAGAGCCCATATTATAGTTGTAAAACCGGCAAGTAGCTCAATGATTGGATATAATGTATTAATAGGCTTCTGGCAATATCGACAGCGGCCTTTAAGCAATAAGTAACTTAGGAGCGGAATTAAATCAATCCAGCTCAACTGGTGTTCACAATGAGGACAAGAGGATGGAGGCCAAACTATTGATGCTTTGCGTGGCAAACGATAAATAAGAACGTTAAGAAAACTGCCGATAATTATTCCCATAGAAAACAAAAGAATAATCTTAGTAGGATTTAAAGCCAATTTATCACCTCAGATCTTTACTCTTCTATTCCGGGCAAAATCAAAACTATTTATTTAAAAAAGCCCGCTAATAAGCGAGCTTAATTACCTTTAAAAATTTAATTTTTCAATTTTTGGTTTAATGCTTCAATTTGCTCAGATGATAAATACCCTTCATTAGTAAAATACTTAGATACTGCAATTTTCAAATTAATGTTTTCATCTATTTTCATCTTAAGCATATTCTCAAAAGAGTACTGTAACAATTTATAGTCTCTAAACTCATCAATACCCATATCATTACTTTTTTGATAATCAGCACAAATACTATCCCATGAGGCACCACAAAATGCTGCCAGTACAGCTGATACTACCCCCGTCCGGTCGGTGCCAATCCGGCAGTGAACCAGAAACGGAGCTTGATGCTCCGGGTCAATAATAAACTCAACTATTTTTTTAATTTGATTTGCAAAGTCGGATGAATCTGATTGATAATATACTGTATCATAAGAAGAATCAACAAAAAGTACATGGTTATGATCAAAGATATTCTTTAAATAAGCGGATAATTCTCCATCATTTTGTGGTTTTTCTCTTTCCGATAAAGAAATAATTGATTGTACCGAGTTACTCTCCATTAATTCATTGATCATTTCAATTCGAGGGTTTTCAGTATCGAATAGACGGGATTTTTTAAAAGGATGATATGAACGGAATAATTTATCGGTTCCAGGAACTAGGCGAAAATTAGCAATTATCTTTTTATCTTTTTCTTTAGTAAGATCAAATTCATCAAGTTTTTTTATCGTCTTTGCGATCTTTTCATTAGTAATAATCTGCTCTATATCATCACCGGGATATACAATGAGCGTATTACCTGTAAACTGATAACCGGCAGGGGCTATAGAATTAATCCACTTACTACCATTAACCACAAATTTAAATTCAGGGTATCCAGAGTTTCCTGGAATATTTACAATTTTAACTGGAACTGTTAATATCCAGACTCCTTTAGTGCCGCTTTGCTCCAAAACCCAATAATCAGAAATATCCCAAGAAGAAAAAGAACCAGCAACATGTATTTTTGTTACTAAGGTTTGATTTTGAGTTTTTTCATCAAAAATAAAAGTAATTTTATCTCCTTTCTCAGAAATTTGATACCCTAAAGAAGCGGCCTGAGATTTGGTATCGCATCCCGTATTAGAAACAAGTAGAGTTATTGCGATTAAGAAAAGTAAAAGAGTTATTAATTTTTCCATAAGGGACCTCCTTTGTAGATTTTATTTAAGCGCCTCCGATGCCTGTCGACTCACCTGGCTTATGTTTTCATCATTTCATGTGCGCGGGCAGTAGCCAGTGTGAGCGACTACTTGAAAAAGGATTATTATCCTACAAATTAAGGAAATATATATTGCTATTCCAGTAATACTAATTTATAACAAATATTGAAAGACGTCAAATTATTAAACATTTTACTTCATTAACGGTAATACCCCAGCCTAACTTTGCTGGGGTACATAAAAGAATAAAAATATCACTTTTATCCGTAAATTGCAATGGATATCATTCAACCCGAGTGACGAGTTTCAAGTTTACGGTACTTGCCAAGTAAAATCTGGAGTGTTTGGATCGAGAGTAATCATCTTATCAAAAAGTTGAATATTTAAAGGTTCAAATTGTTCTGTTAAAACTTGGAGTTTAATGCTCTCTTTTGTTATTTGTAATTTAAAGGGAACAAAATTATACATAAAACGGAAACTTACATTTTTCCAATGCTTAGGAAGTGAAGGACGAAGCATCAATAGACCATCTTTTACTTGTACTCCACAAAAACCTTTAATTACAGCTTGCCAAATACCTCCCAATGTAGCAGCATGGAGGCCAGCATCACTATTTCTCATTTTATCATTCAGATCGATCTCTGCAGCCGTAGTAAAATAAGAAAAGGCTTTTTCATTCCTACCGATTTCTGTAGCCACTAAGGCATGAATGGCAGGGCTTAATGAAGAATGATGTAAGGTTTTGGGTTCATAAAAATCCCAATTCGCAATCTTTTCTTCCATCGTAAACTGATCATTCAAAAGGTAGAGCAACATTACTACATCTGCTTGTTTTAACACCTGGGAACTGGTAATCTCCTCCCAACTAAAGTTTTTAAAGAAATCGCTAGGATTATGGTGATAAGTTGAAAGATCAATCTCCTTTTGCTTTAAAAAGCCGTCAAACTGCAGTAGTATTTTCTGATCGATCCGTGATAAGCAGATTTTATCAGCTACTTTACGCCAAGCCTCAAACTCTTCCTCTTTTAAGCTGATCTTTGTAGCTAAAGCTTTATACTTCCCCCAATGCTTCAATAGCTCACAAACTTCAATAGCCTTGCGCAGGTTCCATTGGGCTAAAGCATTGGTAAAGTAGTTATTATCGACGAACTCGCTATATTCATCCGGGCCAATCACATTTTTGATCTCATAACAATCCCTTTCCGGATTATACTCTACCCTACTCTTCCAGAATCTCGCTGTTTGACAGAGAATTTCCGCACCATAATCAAGAAGAAAATCTTTATCTCCGGTTACTTGATAGTAATGCCAAACAGCATAAGAAACATCAGCAGTGATATGTTGTTCCAATTCTCCACACCAGATTCGAATTGGTTTCCTGGTTTTTAAATCAAGCCCGCCAAATTTCGGGGTAGTTTCCTCTCCGGTATCCGCACTTTCCCAAGCGTACATAGCCCCTTCATAACCATTCTCCTTAGCTTTTTTAAGGGCTCCAGGCAGAGTATAGTATCTATATAATAGTAGATTCTTGGCAGCTTCGGGAAATTGATAGATGAAAAAAGGAAGGATAAAAATCTCAGTATCCCAAAACACGTGTCCGCGGTATCCTTCTCCACTTAAACCTTTAGCAGCAATACTTACTCGATAATCATGCCAAGGAGCCATTTGAATCAGATGGAAGATGGCAAATCTAGTGGCTAGTTGAGAAAAATCATCACCTTCAATGCTGACATCAACCTGTTCCCATAAATCAGCCCATTTGGCAGTATGCTCAAAAAGATGAGTTTCGAAATCTTTGTCAGCAGCAGAAAGACTCTTTTTAAGTGTCAATTCTTTTACTTCTTCCGCTTTCTCAATAGCGGAAGCTTCCGGGTTGTTAAGATCCCTAGAAGTATAAATGATAACCTGCTTTTCAAAGGTCAAGGTAACACCGTTTTCACCGGCAAAATCTACTTGATATCCGATCTTTCTTCGTCCACTAAAAAAGCTTTCTTTTACTATTTTACCCTCTGCACGATGGTCAGCAGCTTCTCCTAAAAAATGTTTGGATTGATTAGTTTCGGCCAAAAGGTAGATTCCACGTTCGCCATGGGTGCATTCTTCTAAAGTATTGAAATGCTGAGTTCCTTCATTAGTTACTTGCCCATTAAGGGAAGAGACCACCTTTATAGTACCGGAATAATTTTCCGGGGTTACGTTAATTCGGATTCCCATCAGATGCTGGTCTTCCATTGAAACAAAACGTTGGTAGTCAATTTTTGTTACTTTCCCTTGTGGACTTTTCCAACGAACATTTCTATACAAAATCCCCTGCTTTAAATCTAAAGTACGCTGGTATTCAAGGATCTCTCCTTTTTCCAGATCAAACCGTTCCCCTGCTAATTCCAATTCTATACTAACCCAATCCGGTGCATTTGGTAATTCAGTAACTTCATGCGGTACTTGATCAAATAAACCAGCAATATAAGTACCAGGTTTGCGTAATCTATAATCCTCTTCAAGGACTCCTCTTGTTCCAAGGTAACCATTTCCAAGTGTAAAGATGGTTTCGTAATATTGCATTTTTTCAGCAACAAAATTTTCTTCCCTGATGGTCCAAGTTTTATCAGCAGTTACTGAGTTCATAAACACTATTTTCACCTCATTAAATAATCTGTTTATCGTTTCCAAAATTATGGTTTGGCCACAAAAAGTATTAATTAATGAAATCGCATTAATTAACTCAGGCATCAATTTAACCACATAGTGTGGAACTTTAATTAAGCTATAAATATATTGTGATTAAATCTAAATTAAACAATTATGTAATTCCTTAAATTAGGAAACACAAAAAAAGCGTTTATCCCTTAGTTCCGGTAAAACTAATACCTTCAACAAAGTATCGTTGAAATACGATAAAGAGGATAACTAATGGCAAAGCAGAGATTACTGAACCAGCAAGAATTGGTCCCCAATCAAAAGCCACCCCATACATCTTTCTAAAGCTTAATAAACCAATAGTTAAAGTAAACCGATCTTGGGGTGAAGTAAGGACCACCAAAGGCCAGAAGAATTCATTCCAAGCTCCCTGAAAGGTTAAGATCGTTAAAGCCCCTAGAGCCGGTTTGGCCAAGGGAAAAAAGATCCGGAAAAATATTTGATAGGTACTTGCCCCATCAATCCGAGCAGCCTCCTCCAAGCTGGCCGGTAAGCCTTCAAAAAACTGTTTCATTATAAAAACCGAACTGGCACTAACCAAACCGGAAATAATTAGACCGGAATAATTGTTAAGTAGACTATCAACGCCAAATAGCTTTGAGATTCCAAATACTCCGTCTCTTAGTACAAGATAATTGGAGATAAAAGTTACTTGCCCGGGAATCATCATGGAAAAAAGCATTAAAAGAAAAATACTATTTTTCCCCACAAAATTTAATCTAGCTAAAGCAAAACCAGCCATTGACGCAAATAATAAAGTAGTTATTACTCTCGTAATCGAGATAAAAAATGAATTCCGGATCCAGCTACTAAAGAGATGCTTCCCCGTGGTCCGGCTGTAATTTTCTCGAAAAACCCGATGATAGTTATAGAAAATATAGGGAATTACTCCTGAGGTAAGATTATTCCAACTTTGTACCCTACCTAAGCGTTCATGCGGCCGATTAGGATCAAGAGTGGCCCGGATAAACTTTTGGCCTAGGGGTACAGTTATATCTAATGGTAAGCGGTCAATTGTAACATCACCAGTATGGTAAATGGTAAATTTGTAAGTAACCATTATCGATCCATCATCTAAAGTTTCTCGAATAATCTCTTCAACATCACTAACTTTGGAGTAATCAGCAGCATAATGTTCCACTAATAACGCTGCACTAGTGGTTCCGGGTACTCGTCTGGGAACTGCAACTTGTGGAATAACCGGTTCTTTTCCTACCGGTACTAAATATGTTACTTTAAATGGTACCACTGCTCCAGGAGCAAATTCGCCAAAGAATCCCTTTCCGCAGCCAGCTTTACCTAGTTTATACGTGGCACTCCAATTACTTGGTTTCAGTTGATTGACGGAGAGTTTTGGCGGCCATTCTAAAGGGTTATCCTTTAGACTAGAGAGTAATCCAAAGACAAATGGCCCAATAAACAGAAGCGAAAAAAACAATAATAAGAGGTAGGCGCCACCCACTCTAAGCCACCTTCGCCGCCTGATTAGATGAAGTTCTAGTGCTGCTTTAGTGTTCAGTTGTTTTTGATTAAAATTTTTTTTCATTTATTTTCTCCTTCTTTTAATTTTTTATCATTCTTTTCTGGATCAGGACAATTATTAAGGTCAAACCCGCCAGGAAGATGGCAGCAGCACTAGCCATTCCAATCTTTGGCGAAGCTGAACTAGGAAAGGCATTAATATATACATAATAGGCTAAAGTAATTACTGCATCTAAAGGAGCTTGTTCTCCGATCACAGCCACCTGGTCAAACATCTGTAAAGTCCCGATTAAACCCATGGTTACCACTAAAAAAGTTATATGATGTAATTGAGGTCTTGTTACATACCAGAACATCTTAAATTTTGTTGCACCATCGACAGCAACCGCTTCGTAAAGCTCTTTTGGAATGTCCTGTAAACCAGCCAGATAAATTAACATAAAGGTCGGTGCCGTGGTCCAAATGTTTAGCATCATAATCGAAGCTAAAGGAATAGGAACACCCAGAGGACCACTTTTTGCAGGCCATGTTTTCTTAGTGTTTAACCAAATATTTTCTACCGGTTCAATCCCTTCGATGCTGGATACAACTCCGGTTTTGACCAGCAAATATGTAATAATAGCACTAAATAAGATTGATAAGATGAGAAAACTAGGTTCAAAAAGCGATACCGGTCGTTTCTTAAGCTTTTCATATAAAACCTGTAATCCTTGGAGAATAATTGCTAATCCAAATAAAACCGCTATAATCCTGTGGCCTGACTTAATACAAGATAAAAGGTAGTTAATCAATCCTCTTTTTTGAAACAGCCACATAAAAATTAAGGTTATAACTACACTCGATGTAATACTGGGCATATAATAAGCTGCACGAAAAAACTTTATTCCATGGATCTTTTGGTTCAAAACTACTGCTAGAATAAGGGCTAAAATCGTCTGAACAGTAGTCACGATGACCGAAAATTGAAGAGTGTTTTTGAGTGCCAATCCAAACTGAAAATCCTTGAAAAGGTTCTTATAATTTTGAAACCACACCCATTGAGGAGGAGAAAAAAGGTCAAAATCAATAAAGCTAAAATATAAACAACGAATAAAAGCATAACCGAAAAAGACAATCAACATAAAGAGATAAGGGCTAAGAAGCACGTAGGGCGCAGCTTTGTCTTTTATTTTTCGCATTCAAACCACTTCCCATAGAATGATAGTCACATTTGGCCGGAATAATACCGGCCAAATGTGAAACTGTAATTTAAATAAAACTAATAACCTATGTTATCTTTTCATCTCTTGATCTAACCTGTTTTGAGCCTCTTTAATACCTTCAGCTGCTGTATACTCACCGCTCATTACTGAACGAAGGGCTTCATTAATGGGATCCATCCAACGGCCACCATAATCACGAAAGCTAAAAGGCAAAACAATTCCTTCAGAAGCACCTTTGAATACAATATAATTAGCCTCCGCCTCTGAAGTATTCTGTTTAAAGTAAGGGTTATCAGCTTGCGCCGCACGACTGGGAAGAGCCAGGCCACGTTCTAGGATCCATTGCTGAACTTCAGGGCTCGTTAATTGTTCAAGGACTTTAAAAGTTGCTTTTTTATTTTTTGCATCTTTATTCATGCCCCAAGCTACACAGAAGATTAAGTTTCCTCTTTTTCTGGTCTTAGGAGCTTTAGGAATGAAAGTGGTACCATAATTCAAATTAGGTGCCTGGTCTTTCAAAAATCCTACTACCCAGGCTCCTTCAATACAAGCAGCTACTTGTTCGGTGGCAAAAGCTCCTCCACCCCAACCTTGACCAATGTCAGCAGGCATTATACCGGCTTTACTCTTAGCAAGTCCGGTATACCACTCAAAGGCTGATTTGAAACCCGGATGAGAAAGATCTGTCTTTCCATTTTTGTCAAAGGGTTCAAAACCTGCAGCATAAGCCAACTGACCCATACGGGCAAACTCAGGTTGTAGTGCCAGACCGTATACCCCATCAAGCTTAGAGACTTGCTTTAATTTAGTCTCTAAAGTATCCCAAGTATCATTTTCATCAGGATAGTTAACACCTGCTAGATCAAAAAGATCTTTATTATAGAATAATGCTAAGGTATTAAAGTCTTTTGGAATTCCATAGACTTTACCTTGATAAGTAAAAGCATCTAATAAAGAGGAGATAATATGGTCTTTTTTAAGAATCTTAGATTCAGAAATATATTTGTCGAGTGGTTCAATCTGACCTGCTTTAATGAGAGACTGGGCCCAGAAAATATCCATGTAGAATAGATCCGGAGCGGTCTTGGCAGATAAAGCATTGACAATAAACCGTTGAAAATCATCAGCAATCGGCTCGTATAGTACGGAAACACCTTCCTTTTCCATCGCAGGATTAACAAATTTCCGGAGCATTTCTTCGATAATCGGTTGGTCACTACCACCCCAACCAGAGATTCGCACCTCTACTTTAGCAGCAAAAACAGTTGGAAATGTCGCCACCATAACGACTAAAAGTATTGTACAAATCACCAATAGATTTTTTTTCATTTTTCTTTCCTCCTAATTAATGAAAACGTTTTGGAAATTTAAAATGCTGTCAGTATCACTCTCCTCTCAAGTTTACGAGAATATAAGAATAAATTCATGAGAGATTTCTCTTAACATCACCCCTTTCTTAATAAATTGCATTATTGACTTGAAAACCAAAACGTTTTGGATAAATTAAGTCTTTTTCATTCCTCTCCGTTATAACATAGTTTATTAAGGCCAATTAGTATATCGAAATAAATAATTAATTATTTTGTAGGACTTGTTGATTGCCGAACGATTAAAGAAGTATTTAAAATATTTACTTCCGGCTCATATTCTGGATCGGTAATTAGCCGAATAATATTTTTAGCTGCCACCCTTCCTAAAGGATATACATCCTGCCGGATGGTAGAAAGGGTTGGATTGGTAAAAGCAGCAAAATCCTGATCATCAAAGCCAATAATCGAGATGTCATTCGGTACATCAAAACCCATAGCAACAAGCTCTTCTAATGCACCAACAGCCATCACATCGCTGGCTACAAAAATAGCTGTAAGTTCTGAATTGCTTTCCTTTAACTGTCTAGCCCCGTTTTGTCCTGATTCTTTAGTAAAATCACCATAAAAAATATAATCTTCTTTAAATGGCAGATTATTTTTGGCCAGTCCTTTTTTGTATCCACTAAAACGTTCAAAACAAACCCAGGCTTCCCTATGGCCATTGATAAATCCAATATTTTTATGGCCTAAACTGACCAGATAATCTATTGCTTGAATAGCGCCTTGTTGATTATCAAAAGTAATATAAGTAGCCTTCTTGCCTTTAACCGGAACATCAACTAGTATAGTAGGAACATCACTTTTCTCAAGCTCTTGAATAATTGGATCATTAATCTTTAAGCCTGTAATAACGGCCCCTCCTACCCCGCGTTGATGGCAAAGCTGTTGAAAAGTTAAACCGGTTTTTAAGGATTGCGTTCCGAAAATTAAAAGATCAAAATCATGCTCTGAAACTTCATCCATCAAACCACTGACAATATCAAAAATAAAACCTTGCTGAAAACTGGTACGGCCTAAAACGAAAAGCCCGATTGTATCTAACTTTTTTGAAACTAGACTACGGGCAACGCGGTTCGGTTTGTAATTAAGTTCTTTTGCTACTTCAATAATTTTCTTCCTGGTTTTATCATTTACATCACCATATCCATTTAAAGCTCTGGAGACAGTAGTAATAGAATAACCGGATTTTTTAGCTACATCATGAATTGTTACAATCATCTTTTGGCCTCATTTCATGTATTTACAAATAATTTACCAAAACGTTTTGTATCGCTTATATATTTATTAAATGTTTATTAATAAATTCCTCTTTTTATTCTAAGGTTTTTTTAATTATTTTCTAAAATATCTAATAGAAGTACTAAATAGTAAGCTCCAAAGCAATAATTACACAATAAAAAAAGCCCGGTTATCTCTTTTGGATAACAAGACTTTTTTACATTGATAAGCTCTTTTCCGTTTTTCAATAGTATAGTAAAAAACACTGACAATAAACGATAATTATCTAATTTTAAAGTGCTAGTGACAAGAAGAACAGTGTCCACCACTACAACCGCCACAACCAGAAGAACCAGTTGAACCAGTATTACCGGAAACTGCAAATCCAAAAGCGGAAAGAAGACGGATAGTCTCTTTTGAACCGCATTTGGGACAAGGAATCTGTTGCGTACCTTGTTTGCAAAGTTCTTCAAATTTATTGTTACAGTTTTTGCAGGCAAATTCATAAATCGGCAATATTAATCACCTCAGGCTACATCGGTTTTTAAGCCTTATTTTTTACTTTATTATGGTTACTAAATCTCCGTTCTTTAAGCCCGCAGCATTAGCTTCATCAATATCCAGGTGAAGATCTTTTTTAAATTTAGGCCCTACTCTAACCAATACTTGATCAAAAACAAGTGCACGAACGCCTTCTACTCTAGCTTGGACATAATCTTTGTCTTTTAAACCAAGTTCTTCTGCTTCTGAGTTATGCAGATGGAGATGACGCAGAGCAACTATTACTCCTTCTGAAATTTCAATTTGACCTTTAGGTCCCTCAATAATGATTCCCGGTGTATCTTTCAAATTACCAGAGTCGCGTACCGGAGCAGCAACCCCCAAGGTAAAAGAGTCAGTTAATGAGATTTCAACTTGAGTTTGGGTACGGATTGGCCCGAGGATTCTGACATTGTTTATTGAACGTTTAGGTCCGATTAGATTGACAGTCTCCTCTGCTGCAAATTGTCCTGGTTGCGAAAGCTCCTTTTTGACTGTAAGTTTATACTCTGAACCAAAAAGTATTTCTAAATCTTTTTCTGTTAGATGAACATGACGGTTGGAAATACCAACGGGTACTTTAATTGACATGCTGCTATGTACTCCTTTCTCTACAAAGACAAATTTAATCAGAAAAAAAACCGGTTTATTTCCCGGTTCACAAACTGTTTGGCAGGGGAGACAGGATTTGAACCCGCAACCACCGGTTTTGGAGACCGACGCTCTGCCAATTGAGCTACTCCCCTGTGTCATCCGCATATTAAATTATATATATTTTTCTATCTAGTGTCAAGACTAATTAATATGATTCGGCCAAATTATTAGATTATCCATATTATAACAGGCAAACTTTTATCATGCTCTCATAATAGTAGTTTGTTTAAGAAAACTGCTTAATAGCCTAACCTTTAATTGCTCCTGCGGCAACTCCTTTAATTATATATTTTTGCATAAACAAGTAAAAAACAATCACTGGGGAAATGGAAATAATCAATGAAGCCATTGCCAAAGAAAGTTGGGTCCTAAACATACCAAAGAAAGTATATTGTGCCAATTGAATAGTAGAACGACTAGGTAAAATAATTAATGGAAGCAAAAAATCGTTCCAGATCCAAAGAACATTCATAATCGCTATTGTCGCATGGATTGGTTGTAAAACAGGAAAAACTAAACGGAAAAAAACTGTAGGCACCGATGCTCCGTCAATCGCCGCCGATTCTTCAATCTGAACTGGAACACCTTTAATAAAACCATGATACATAAAGATTGCTAAAGGACATCCTAACCCCATATAAATCGGGATGATCCCAAAAATATTCTTTAAATTTAAATTGGTAGCAGTAACATTTAAAGGAATCATAATTGTTTGAAATGGCACAACCATAGAAAATACAAAAATAAAATAGAAAAACCAGCTAAATTTATACTTTGACCTAACAATTACATAAGCAGCCATTGAACTGATTAGGATAATTCCAGCTGTACTCAATACTGTTATTAGTAAAGTGTTTTTAAAAACATAAGGAAAATTCATTGCCTTCCAAGCTTCAATATAATTTTCAAAACTCAAGCTTTTAGGGAAAGCTAGTGGTGCCATAGTAATTTCAGCATCTGTCTTCATCGAGTTTATTAAGGTGAAAAAAGTTGGAAAGAGAAATATTAGGCCAAAAATAAACATTACAACTTGAAGTATAGTTAAAGAATATTTTTCCCAGTTAAACTTCTCTTTTTTCTTATATCCAATTTTATTTTCAGAAATCTTTTTTTTGACCTTTAGAGTACTCATAATTCTACTTCCCTCCTTTTCATCAGGTATAATTGAGTACCTGTTATCACCATAATCATCAAACAAAGTAAAACTGCTTTTGCTGTAGCATAGCCATATCTATTCTGCATAAATGCATTTTTATAAATATCAACAACAATCGGAGTTGTTACATACCCAGGACCACCCTGAGTAAGAGCCATAATAATATCAAAAGTACGTAAGGAATTAGAAAGACTATAAAATAAACAAATCGTGAATGCCGGTAACAAGAGTGGAAATTTTATAAAAAATAAACGTTGGTACCATTTTGCCCCATCTACTTCGCTAGCTTCAACCAATTCCGTGGGGATCGTTTGTAAACCCGCCAAATAAATAACCATCAAGTAACCGCAGCCTTGCCAGATCGCAACCATAACCACAGAGTAAGGAGCTAGATCCGGACTGCCAAGCCAGACCGAAATGCCTGTTATTAAGGGGAAAATTAATCTAAACATATAAGACCATAAATAAGCTACAATAATAAGACTGATTACATTTGGTAAAAAGAACATCGAACGAAGAAGATTCTTGTACTTCATTTTAGTATCCAAAATCAGTGCTAAAGTTAGAGCGAGCAAATTTGTTAGTAGTACATTATATAAGGTAAAAAAGAGAGTAAAACCAATTACACCTCGGACAAATACCTTTTCATACATATTATCTCCCAGAATGGACTTCATCCTAGTAGTTTCTTCTTCAGTCAATTCACCATCAAGAATGTATGCTGATTTTGACTTTACAAAGTGATATTTGGATAATAAAAATTCCCGCTCATTCTCGTCAGTAATATTTTTCAATAGTTTCTTTTTGAAACTTCTTTTCCCCAAAACTGTAGGTAGCTCATCAAATTCATTATATAAATAACGTCTTTCAAATCTAGGAACAAATCTTTTATCTTTAAACATCTCTTTAAAATTATCTAAACCAATGTAATTAATAGATGTGATTCCAACCGATTTTAAGATTTTTTTAATCTCTTTTCTTTCTTTGTTCGTTAGCTTCCTTGGCTCTCCCTTATCTTCCTGCACCCATGTACTTAACCGGTAAAAAGAGCTGGGTTCATCTAATTCGTAGAATTTTAATAAATATTCAGATTTATGAGGGTTATTTATCTTAGCTAAAATATTATTTTCAAATTCATTTTTCGCAATATTAAAAGGAATTTCAGGGACAATACCATTCCAGTCAGTAAATGAGTATTTTATACCTTGAAAGAGAGGAAAAATAAAGAATAACCCATAAAGTAAAAGTGCAGGTAATAAAAATATTATAAAATAGAAGGCTTTTGTTTTTTTATTTGTAATCATTCTTTCTCCTCATATCCTAAAAGAGGAAGAATAAGCGGAATAACCGCTTATTCTTCCCTCTTTAGTTATTAATTATTGTTTTACCTCTCTTCTCCAAGTCTCATCAATAAACTCGATGACATCATTAGCATTTTTTAATCCAAAAATATACTCTTGTGCCCCGTTCTTACAGGCATCTTCAAAAGCAGCTACTGGATACATAGAAAATGCCCATGGATTAGTCTTTCCTTCATTCATATATCTAACCAGATCTTGGAAAGGAGCATCCATAGAAGATACATCAGCACCTTTAAAGGTGGGGACAAGTTTACATCTTTCTACCCAAATCTTGATTGCTTCTGGTGTTGCTAACCACTCAAGAAATTGTTTTGCTGCTTTTGTCTTTGCTGGGCTTGAAATTGCAGAAAGGGCAAAAGTTGAGTCAACATCAGCAAAAAGCTTAGCATCTTTTGCATTATTGGTACAAGGGAACGGTATGAAACCACAATTTAACTTGGGATTAGTTTCAATAGCAGCACCGTATGACCATAACCCTTGAACCATCATTGCAGCTTCACCTGAAGCAAAAGCAGCTTGCTGTTCGTCCAAATCCATTTCAGCAGCATTTTCGCCTACATTTGCTTTATAGAAATCCATAATATTAAATAAATCTTTGGTCTTAATAGGATCAGCAAAAGAACCAGTACCTTTGTTCATTGAATCCAGCCAGGGCATTAATTTAGGACCGGCCAGAGTAGTATGGACCATTGAAATGAAATGTCCTAAAGACCAATTTGCTTTTAATAAACCAGCAAAAGGAGTAATATTATTCTTTTTCAGTGTAGAACATACTTTTTGCAATTCAGAAAAAGTTGTCGGTGTTTTTAAATTATATTTATTAAGAATATCTTTGTTGTAGATAATACCAATACCTGCCAAATCCATTGGCAAAGCGTACATCCTACCATTATATGTAACTGAAGTTTTAGTACCATCAACAACCTTAGAAGCTACAGGTTCATTAGTAAGATCAGCTAACCATCCTGCTTTAGCAAATTCAAATACTGCAGAATATGCTTGTAACTGAATGATATCCGGTGCATCTCCTCCGGCCATCCTAGTCTGCAAAACAGTCATGCTATCATTAGGAATTAGAGTTAATTTAACAGAAACATTTGGATATTTCTTACTAAATGCTTCTGCCATTTCACCCATTTGTTTTACAATTTCTTGTTTATAGTAAAAAAGTTCAATTTCGACCTTATCTGAGGCAAAAGAAGTAAAGAAAGTACCTGCCAAAACAAAAATAATTAGGGTCATTAGAAAATACCGAATTCTACTTTTTTTCACTAAAATACCTCCTTAATTTTACTTACACTGCTACCTAAGAGCTTTCAATTTCTCCCCCAAATTCACCTCCTTACGTAAAAAGCTAATTAATGACCAACTACCTTCTTAACTTAGTTTTTACGCTAACGTTTGCGGGAACCAATATATATATTCTCTACTGTATATCCTATTCCTTCTAAAAAATATAATAAATTAAATTTTTCTTGGTTTACCTCCACAAGAGTTACGTATAATTAACTTTGATGAAAGAATTCTTTGTTGTGGTATCACTTCTTTTCCTTTTAATAAATCCATCATCATTTCAGCAGCATTGATCCCCATTTCATAAATGGGGATTTGAATAGTAGTTAATGGAGGGCTAATTAACGAAGTAAAATGATCGTTATTAAAGCCGACAACTGCAACATCATCAGGAATTTCTAAATTTTTTTCTTTTATTGCACGGTAAACTCCAAGTGCCATCATATCGTCAATCGCAAAAATCGCCGTAGGCGGACGATCAAGTTCCAATAATTGTTTAGTATAAAAATAAGCATTTTCCTGTTGAAGATCGGTTTCAATAACATATGTTTGATCAATCTCTAAACCAAACTCACGAAAAGCCATTGCAAAACCTTCATAACGGTCGTGGCAAAAAATATATTCATTAGAACCATTTAGAAAAGCAATTTGTCTATGGCCTAGATTTAATAGATGCCGCGCTACATTATAACCAGCTTTGATGTTGTCATTATTAACTGAATAAATTCTTGCACCTGCCGGTGCTCTACCTACCACAACAAAAGGATAATCATCTAATAAAAGTTTCTCAATTAGATCATCATTTACCCTTGAAGCTAATAGAATAACTCCGTCTACTCTCTTTTCCATAATCATCTTCATACATTGTTTGCCCTCTTCTTTATAATTTTCAGCTGTAGCCAAGAGTAGACTATATTGATGGTTTTGAACTACTTTACTAATCCCTCTAATGACTTCCGAAAAAAAAGGGCTGGAAAAAGCAGTTTCTGTGGAGCGTGACAAGACTAAACCTAGTGTCTGGCTTGATTTAGTAATCAAACTTCGGGCGATCATATTAGGATGATAACCAATCTCCTCCATTACCTTTTTTACCCGTTTTTTAGTTTCATCACTAATTTGCTTGCTATCCGATATAACCCTTGAAACAGTAGAAGGAGAAACTTGAGCTAGTTTAGCTACATCCTTTATAGTATACATGTTTGCTACCCCTTTTAGAGAAAGATAATTGATTTCTATGCTTAACTATTATTATTCCTCATTATTATTATTAATTTACTATTATTATTCCAAAATTCCTTTAAGCAAGAATAAGCAAGAAAACTATGTTGTGTTTTTTATTTAAGGGAATTATGCAATTCCTTCTATAAAATAAATTCTAAAAAAAACATTTATAAAACCAGATTTAATGCTTAATCTAAGGGTTTAATTATTTAAATCTTTATTTTTACGCAAACGTTTGATTGACATGGTTAATACTTTTTGTTTATAATAAAGTTGCTTTTCAAAAGCGTAACATTGAATAACAATATCGAATACAAATATAATATTTCTTTTTAAGTTGTTTGTCAATATTGTTAAATTACTTATATTCCTATATATGACATTGTAGTAAAAAATAGATAACTAGGAGGAAGTAAAATGAGTAACGGATTTATTCTTGATGAGTGGAAAATTATTGAGAATTCGTTTGAACCTAAAACAGCTAGATTTTCAGAGAGTATTTTTACTTTAGGAAATTCCCATATGGGTTTAAGGGGTTTTTTTGAAGAAGAGTATTCCGGTGACTCCTTGCAAGGGACCTATATTGCTGGTGTTTATTACCCTGACAAGACAAGAGTTGGTTGGTGGAAAAATGGTTATCCTGAATTCTTTGCTAAAATAATTAACTCAACTAACTGGATCGGTATTAATCTAGCACTGGACGGAGAAAAAGTTGATCTTGCGGTCTCATCCTTCAAAAACTTCCGAAGAGAATTGGATATGAAACAAGGTAAATTAACACGCTCTTTTACTTTAATTAGTAAAGACGGCAAAGAAACAGATTTTGTGATTACTAGATTTCTTAGTATGGCTGAACCGAATTTGGCTTGTATTACGGTTAAAGCAACTGCTTTAAATCATCATAGCGTATTAACTGTAACCCCCTATCTTGATGGTGATGTGAAAAATGAAGATGCTAATTATGGGGAGAAGTTTTGGCAGAAAGTAAATCAAGAGATTAACCAAGAATATGCTTTTTTGACCCTAAAAACAAAAAAGACTGAATTTCTCGTTTCAACTGCGATGTCTATTAAGGTTTTAGTTGACACGGTACCAGAAACTTTTGAGAAAAAACTATTACAAGAACATAAATACGTTGGATATGAGATTAATATCCCCTTAACAGCTGGGAAATCGGTAGAACTCCAAAAATTTATCGCGGTCTGCACTTCAAGGGATTTCGAGGAAATTACTTTAGAACAGGTTACTGTTGATAAACTACAGAAGGCATACGAAAAAGGCTATACTAATCTATATCAGAACCACCTACAAGAAATGGCAAAGAAATGGGAAGATACTGATATCATTATTAAAGGAGATCTAAAAGCTCAACAAGGAGCTAGATACTGTATTTTTCAACTTAACCAAAGTTATAATGGGAAAGACCCCCGTCTTAATATCGGTCCCAAAGGTTTTTCCGGTGAAAAGTATGGCGGTGTAACGTACTGGGATACAGAGGCTCTTTGTTTACCATTTTACCTATATACCAATGAGGAGATTGCCAAGAATCTACTCTTTTATCGATACTATCATTTACCCCAGGCAAAAGAGAATGCTTCTAAACTGGGGCTTAAAGGCGCACTTTATCCAATGGTTACTATTGATGGACAAGAATGCCATAATGAGTGGGAGATTACTTTTGAAGAGATTCATCGAAATGGCGCAATAGCCTATGCCATCTATAATTATACTAGTTATACAGGAGATGGTTCTTATCTATATAATTATGGACTAGAGGTACTAATAGAAATCAGTAGATTTTGGGCAAGCCGGGTAAGCTTTAATCCTCGTAAAGATAAGTATATGATTCTTGGTGTTACTGGCCCTAATGAATACGAAAACAATGTCAACAACAATTGGTACACTAATTATATGGCAGCTTGGACTTTGGAATATACCATTACATCTCTTAATGAATTGAAAGAACTTAATCAGGAGAAATATAATAACCTTAGAAATAATTTATCTTTAGAAGCATTGGAATTAAAGAAATGGAATGATATTTTAGAAAAAATGTATTACCCAACTGTAGAAGAGTTAGGTATCTTTGAACAAAACGACTTATACATGGATAAAGAACAGATTTTAGCGAAAGATTTACCCCCTGAAGAACTACCTTTGAATAAACATTGGTCTTGGGATCGGATCCTACGTTCCTGTTTTATTAAGCAAGCAGATGTAATTCAAGCTTTTTATTTTCTTCCCGAACGTTTTGATTTGGAATGTAAAAAAAGAAATTTTGACTTTTATGAGCCAAGAACTGTTCATGAATCATCGCTCTCACCATGCATACATTCGATTGTAGCTTCCAACATCGGATATCATGATAAAGCCTATGAACTCTTCCTTCGCTCAAGCCGTCTAGATCTAGAAAACTGTAATGATGATACAGATGAGGGAATCCACCTTACTAGTATGGCTGGGAACTGGTTAGCAATCGTCTTGGGCTTTGCCGGGATCGCAGTAAAAAATAGTAAATTTACTTTAGATCCCTATCTGCCTAAAGCATGGGAAAGTTATAGTTTTAAACTTACTTTTAGAGGCCGAAGATTAGGAATCACTGTTTGTAAAGATCACATTAAAATTAAACAATTTTCAGGTGACCCCTTATCTATTTATGTGCGAGAAAAAGAATATTATTCATCAAAAGAGAAGAGTCTCTCAATTAAGTTGGTGTAAGAAACAGGCCTATTAGCCTTCCCTTTTAGCTTTTTATATTAGAGGGAATTGCATAATTACCTTAATCGTATATTTGACCCATTAGGGAAATGCCTTTGTGCTTTGTCGATTCATCCGGCATTTTTTACACCTTCTAGACGGCTTGTCGACTCACCTGGTTTTGATTTACATTACTTCGTAATGCTGTAGGTAAGCGGCATGAACGACTTAGTGTTAAATAAAATTATGCAATTCCTTATTTATTGAAGGCTAAAGGCCTGTTTCATTTTACTTATAAGCAAAATCACAAGTTAATTCCGATAATGCCAACTACGGCACCAATAATTATGCCAATTAATCCATTAATCATTCCGGCATTAATATTTTGTTCTATTCCCCATATCCTTCCGATAATAAAGAAAATTAACCAGACAGATAAAGCTAGAAGTGAACCCACCATCCAACCTTTAGTTTTTGACTTATAGCCTGCTGCCAAAGCTCCTAAGCCGATCGCAGTATAAATTGCATATTCATATATACTTTGTTCATATTTACTCCAATCCCAGCCCATCAAGTAAGTTAAAACTAGTAGTAATATGGTAATAAAAATTAGATAGAAAGAATATTTTAAGCCGGAGAAAATGGATTTTATTAAGTGACGGAGATTCATTCCTGATTGCTCCTGATTGACCATATCTACCCCCCCAGCCTGCATTTGTTTATTTATATGATTATTAAATCATTAGTATGATTAGATCATAAAAGTAATTATGCAATTCCTTCAATTTACTAAATCAAGATTATATTACAGACAAACCCAACCCAAAAAAGGTAGATAAATTGTTAGGCAAAAAGAAAAAACCAGCTCCGAAAATTCTCAGAGCTGGTAATATTCATGGTCGGGCCGACAGGATTTGAACCTGCGACACCTAGACCCCCAGTCTAGTGCGCTACCAAGCTGCGCTACGGCCCGAATGCTTAAAGCAAATCTAATTATAACATTGGATTTATACAGTGTCAAGGATTACAATGCAAAATATTTCCGCTGTAGATTAATAATTTAAAGTATGATTTAAGCCTAACTAGCCCGGTTTCCCTTTTCCTTTTTTATGCTCCTTGTATTCTCCGGCTACTCATTACATTACCAAATTGATCTACAGTGATTTCCATTCTGTGGATAAAATCGCCTAAAGAAGCTAATTTTGCAACACTCTCTAAATGCATGAAATCATTTAAAGTGCCATTTAGTAATTCATAGATTTCTGTAAGTTCCTTTTCTCTTTTTGCCAGACGTGCATGTTCCTTTTCGTATTTTTCGCTTAATAACTGGTTTTCTGCAACTAAACGATCAATCTCTTGAAGAAACTTTTCTTCTTGTTTCATATCCCGTTCTACAGCTAAGAGATGTTCAATAAAACCTCTCAGATCTAACTGGCGTTTTTGGGCTTCTTCTAAAGAAATTACTCTTACTTCTAGATTTTTGAGAGCTTCGGGCAGATGGGCTAATTGATAAAGAAAAGTAGATTTTTTCTCTTCACTTTCCTGTTTAAAACTATGTATTGTGCTTTTATCCTTTTCTTTTTCAATTTCTGATGATACCACTGGTACCTCTATCATCTCCACTTTCTCTTTTTCTTTAGTTTTCAATTCACTTCTCTTCTTTTGCCCTTTCATTGGGACTTCTTTTCCATCTAAAACAGGAGCTTTTGGGATCTTAACACCTGAACGTTTTAATACATCATGCCCGAGCTGATTAATAGTATCTTCACTTAGGTCTCTCTTTTGAACCAAACGATAAAAGCGAAGTTTTAGTGCTGCTTCACTAATCTTTTTTTTCATTAATCGTTGTAATTCGAAACAGGCATCATTTCTTGTTCCACCAAGAACCTGATGTTTGGCAAAAACCTCCAAAATTAATTGGTCTTCATCATCTGCTAATAATTCTTTAGGAGTCTGAGTCTGATACTTGGCTCTCATTATTTTGTAATAATCCGTGTTTGAAATACCTTTTTCTTTAAGAATTCGGCAAAACTGACTTCTTAAAGCCGAAATTTTTCTGCCAAAACGCTGTGAAAGCTCTTTCCGGAGTGTTGGATTCCACCAGTTTTCATAGATCATCTCATTTTCACTTTCTGTATATCGCGGCTTTGATTTGCCAACACTACTCCGTTCTTGAATATAATCATCTGTTCGTGCAAGTTGATTGAGTTTTTCCATTTTAAATCCCTCCAAAACATAAAATGATCACAACCATCTCTTTTAGATCATAGATGGATTGCCGTTTTATTATGTTCCTTTTTGAAAAGATTTATGCCAAAGAGTAAAAAATATTTTCCTTGAAGAGAATTAATTGTTTTTCTCTTATTCGCTTCTTAATATTCTATGCAATTTATGTAAACTTTGTTTAAAGTTTTTTTGTTTAAATGTAAATTAGTTAAAAAAAATCCTTGACATTCTCTGTCAAGGAAAGACTCAATTTTTTAGCAGATTATAGTTCCAGGAAGATATTTATCTATACATTCCATGATACTGGCAGGAACAGGGGATTGAGTGGATTCATACAAGGGTTTGCCTAAGTAATAGTGGAAAAATTCTGAAAGGATTTCTATTTTGTTTCCTTTTACAGAGAAAGGTCCGGTAAAATAAAGCTGAAATTCTTGAATGAACTTTTTTATTTCTGATGGTTCAGCTTCCCAACAACTTAAATCAAGACGAACAAGCTCAATCTTGTTCTTTTTTAGCAAGGTAATTACAGAAAAAAGATCATCCGCAGTCCCTTGAGGGGTTTGAATAGTTTTACAATTTATTGGTTTTACTTCAAGGAAAGCATATTCATCCCAGTTCTTATTCCAATTTACTGTCTTCCCTCTGCCAGCAATTAAAATAGGTTTATCTGTTTTCTCTTGAGTAGCCTGGAGCAAATTACTAGGAAGAGAATCGATTATACTTCGTAAGACTTTAATATGTTCTGGCGTAGTTCCGCAACACCCTCCGATAATTCGCGGATGGGCTTCTTCAATGATTGCTCTCATTTTTTCTCCAAATCTTTCCGCAGTTAAAGGATACACTGTTTCCTCGTCAATAACTTGTGGTAATCCGGCATTGGGTTGGAGTACAAGCGGAAGAAGACTAACCTTAGACATTCTTTTTATTACTGGCCTTAGTTCAGTAGGACCTAGGCCGCAATTGAGGCCACCAGCGACTACTCCCAATGCTTCCAATGTAGCAATAATTACTTCTGCCGAAGCTCCCGAAAGAGTATAACCATTATCCATAATTGTAGCTTCGGCCATTACCGATAGGCCACAAGAACGAGCAGCAATAACTGCTGCTTTTAATTCTCGTAAGTCATTCATAGTCTCAACATTAACCAGATTAATACCGGAGTTTATTAGGATTTGAGATTGCTCATAATAAATCTTTTCTACTTGATCCTGGTCAATTTCGCCAAGCGGAGCTAATAAATGTCCAGTCGGACCAATAGAACCGACCACTTTAACGTCAGAAGGGGCTACTTCAAGAGCAACTTCGGCGGCAATTTTATTAATTTCTTCTATTTTATCTTCTAAACCGTAACGGGAGAGTACAGCACGGTTACCTCCAAAGGTATTCGTTTCAATAAGATCAGCCCCAGCCTCAATATATTTTCTGTGAACATCTTGAACTACTTTGGGTTGTTCTAAACTCATTCTTTCTGGAGGTTGCCCGGGAGATAAACCTTTATTTTGAAGCATACTCCCCATTCCACCATCAAATAAATAAACTCCTTTTTCCGAAAAAAACCTATCTAAAGCCTCATGTTTCACTTATTATCTTTTCCTCCTTCTTCAAAACCGAGGTTTACTAATTCTATCTCTCCCCAGGCGGCAATCTGTGAACCGTAAATTAAAACTGCTCCTTTTATCCCAGGTATCCGGGAGGCAAAATTAGCAGCTTTCTCCAGGTCAGAAGGCTTTTTTATACGATTAGCAGTCGCCGTGGCTACGGCATCGGCTAAAGCAGAATCAAAAGAGAGAATCGCTGCGGCATCAGCTTTACCTCCACTATAAGAGTGCCCCACAGTCCCGGAAGATGTACATAATCCCCAGGATTCACCGGGTGGAATCCTAATCCCTGTTTTCCATGAAAAAGGTGAATTACCGGCATAAATAGCTACCGTTCGTGGTTTTTGAATCGAAAGAAAAAGATCCCCGCCATTTTCAATAAGCAGTTCTTCACCGGGGATTAGCAGTTTTTGACCTAAGATACCAGCAATACTCCCGGCCACAGCTGCCATTGGTCCGACTCCGGCTTTTTTAGAAGCTGTGATCATCTCTTGAACGATCGGAGGGGCTAAAGTGTCTTCTGGCCAAGGACAAAGGGTAGAGATAAATCCGGGATGATAGTGGATATATTCTTTGATTTGCCGACGGAGCATCTTAAGAATCTTTTCCGCTTTTGCTTGGCATTCAAAAGTAGACTCGATCCATAGATCACTTTCACCTACTGTTAAACGGAAACAATGTAAATCAGGGCTTAATCTTCGATAATTCCGGTACACATCTGAGCGGGGATTTTTAGTAGTCATTTTTAGAACATCACCTTAATAACCCGCATGGGACAAGCTGAAACGCATAATTCGCAAACAATACAACTTTCTTTATTAAATACCAACCGTGCATCGGCATCCATACTAAGGGCCTTTGAGTTACAGACTGCTGTACAAGCACCACAATTTATGCATTTTTCTTCATCCAGAACAATTTCTTTGCTTAGAGGCTGTATTGTAACTCCGTGTTTTTCCAGATAATCCAGTCCATCTTCAATTTTTTCTAAAGAACCATTGGATAGTTCCAAAACGAGTTTACCTTCTTCCCCTGGGGTAATTTTAGCTTTAAGAATATTGATCGCTAAATCAAAATCTTTAACTAAATGATACGTTAAGGGAATCTCAGTTAATTCTGGCGGAAAAGTTAAAACTACTCTTTTTTTAGCCACTTATTCCACCTCCTCATCTAGAGGTTTAACACCATCTCTGTAAGGTAAAGCAGCAACAGGTTCTGTCAAGTAAAAACGTCCGGAAAGGATCCATGCTTTAAGTTCTTTAGCAATCTCCCTTGCTTTATCCAAGCTGGATAAAGGAGCTGTCGGGATCTGTTTCCCATCTAAATTAATGGATCCACTGCGCAAATCGGCATAGGAAACTACACCAAGTGCTGGTTTTGAACGTCTCTGTATTCCATAATCATAGATAGTAGTTTTTAGATCTTTGTTACTGATCGCAACCTTCTTCACCATTTCTTCATCAAGAAGTGGTATCGGAATCCCGATTCCTACATAGAGGCTGATACCATAATTGTGGAAGATCCCTGCCCTCAGATATTTGGAGCTCATTTCCCGTAAGTCGCCAACTACAGCAAGGGTTCCGGCACTTGCAAGCGGTAAACCATTTTCATCCCGTTGTTGTGCTGGATTGTGTTGAGTTCCTTCCCAGGCTACATAACCCGTACCCCCACCTAAAAAGATCCGCGTTCCAATCCCAATCGTCCGGTATTCTGGATCATTAAGCAGTGGGCTTAACTCACCGGAAGTACTATAAGTGGCATTACCAAAGTTGGGAAGGAGAATTCCCATATAGGTATGGTAGGCTCGAGAAGAAGAGTTAACAGCTACACTATAATTTTGGTAAGCATTTCTGGGGTTAAAAAGATACGCTTGATTTAGATCATTCAAGTCTACCCAAGTTTCGATCTCTTTCCGAGGATAACAATCAGTTCCGGTACCCAAAGCTTTAAGTTTAATTTTTTTTCCGGATACCAATTCTTCAATAACATGTGCTCCGCCATACTCTTCACCTTTGGTTTCTGATAATTCCGTAGCCCCAATATAGGCATCTACCGCAGCAATCCCAGCATAAGCCGGAACATCATTCAACCAAACCTTAGACATGCGAATCGGAGGATCTGCATGCCCAAAATTGAGAAAAGCCCCAGAAGAACACATTGCTCCAAAAGTCCCAGTGGTAACAATATCAACCTTTTCCAAGACTTTAGAAACGCCTTCTTCTTGAACCATAGGAATAATCTCTTCTGCAGTAGCTACCACTACTTTCCCAGTTTTAATCTTCTCATTAATCTCTTCGTAAGATTTAGTTATCGACAAATTAATCCCTCCCCCGGACCCTAGCTCACAACTCTTATTTATATAAAAGAAAAGAACCCCAAGGGTTCGCAAATTATAGCTAACCCCTTCTCATCTATCAGAGCAGATATACTCTGCAGGAATTGGCACCAATTGGTTGAGTTAGAAACCAAGGTTGCCGAGGCTTCAACGGGCCTGTCCCTCCACCTCTCTTGATAAGAAGAGCATTGGATCCTTTATTTATATTAAAAGAATACTATCATACAGTATAAATAATGTCAATAAATCAATAAAAATAAATGGTTTAAACCACAATATATCCATCATTATTTATAGCAATAGAAAGCCAATGGGCTTTAATTCCATGGGCAGCAAAAGCTGATACCATACCCTCCCCTACTGCTTGAATGGGATCAGGTTTGCTAAAAGCAATTATAGTAGGGCCAGCCCCACTCAGTGCTACACCAATCGCACCATTTTCAGATGCCGCCTCTATTACTGAATGGAAACCGGGAATTAATACTGCACGGCGGTCTTGATGAAGTTTATCTTGCATTGCAGTTTCCAGAAGATCTAAACGATTAGCATAACAAGCACCTATAAATAACCCGGTATGAGTTAGATTAAATACAGCTTCTGAAAAAGGGACATGAGAAGGGAGCAATTTCCGTGCCTCAGTCGTAGCAACTGAAATTTCCGGGATTGCCAAAACCACCTGGAGTTCCATAGGAAAGGGGATTTTTAGATATGAATATGAGTCTTGGCCAGAACAAGTATTTTCTTTTACAACTCCTACTAATCCACCGAAAATTGCTGGGGCCACATTATCCGGATGTCCTTCAATCTCTGAAGCCAAGTAGAGTAATTCATCTTTGGTTAATGGTTCGCCCAAATAAGTGTTGGCAGCGGCTAGTCCTCCTACAATCGCTGAGGCACTAGAACCTAGGCCTCCCACATCAGGGATGTTATTAGTTAAGTGAATAACTCCCCCATTTAAAGATTCACCAGTTACTGCAAATACTCTTTTCACAGCCTGACAAACTAGCAGGTCTTTCTGTCCGGAAAGTTTCTTTGCACCATATCCTTCGGCAGTTATTAACCAATCTTCTGCCGGGGTAAATTCAACGATATTGAATAAATCCAGTGCTAAACCAAGAAAATCAAATCCCGGTCCTAGGTTGGCGCTAGTAGCAGGAACCTTGATTTTAACCATCCCCACAAAGCCTCCCTCCTTTATTTAAACAGACAAACCCTCCCTAAAGGAAGGGTTTGTTCTAGCAAAATCATGGAAAATGAGGTTTAAACTATGGGAGTTCCGTTTTCCATCGCAAATTGATGGAAGGCCTTTTTAAGGTTTTTAGAGTATTCTCCTGGGACACCAGCACCAATTTTTCGGCCATCAACTTCTACTACCGGAATAATCTCCGCGGCAGTACCAGTTAAGAAACACTCATCAGCAACATAAACATCATACCTAGTCAGGGCTGGCTCTACTACTTCTAATCCCATTTCAGCAGCTAGTTTCATAACCACACTTCTGGTAATTCCTTTTAAGGCACCAAAGGAAACAGCAGGTGTTGCAATGGTCTTACCTTTAATGATAAAAATATTATCCCCGGTACATTCTGCAACATAACCCTGTTGATTTAACATGATAGCCTCAGAAGCACCTACTAAATTAGCTTCTATTTTGGCCAGAATATTATTTAAATAGTTAAGGGATTTAATCATTGGATTAACTGTTTCCGGCATATTTCTTCTAGTAGGAACTGTAATGATTTTAAGCCCTTTTTCATATAATTCATCTGGATATAGGCTAATCCGATCAGCGATAATGATAACAGTTGCTTTGGTACAATTACTGGGATCCAAACCAAGATCTCCAGGCCCTCTAGTAACAATTGTACGGATATAGGCATCTTTAAGATTGTTCTTCTTTAAAGTATCCCGATGGGCTACTTTCATTTCCTCTTTACTAATCGGAATCTCAAGGGCAATTGCTTTAGCAGAATCATATAACCGATCTATATGAGCTTCAAACTGGAAAATCCTACCATTGTAAGCACGAGTACCCTCAAATATCCCATCTCCATAAAGTAAACCATGATCAAAAACTGAAACTTTAGCATCTTCCTTTGGATAAAATTTACCATCAATATAAATCTCCAAGAAGTTCTCCTCCTCATTGCTATTTATTTTTTATTCAGTTATTCCTGAAAATTCCTATTTGAAATTTTAATTATTCTTTATTTTATCATAAATATTAATTAAGAACAATGCTTTAACCGGAAAGCAAGATATATTTTTAACAAATCTTTACCAACCTGGTCATAAAGAAACCATCTGCTTCTCCGTTATGAGGAAGAATCAATAATCCTTCTTGAAGACGTTGACAATCTAGTTTTGCCTCAAATCCCTCTGGTATGGAAATTACAAAGTCTGGATGCATAGAAATAAATCTACTAATTTGTTCTTCATTTTCTTCTGATTCTAGAGAACAAGTACTATAAACCAACCTTCCTCCTGGCTTAAGCAAAGAAGCGGCATGGTCAAGAAGTTCACCTTGGAGAGTTGCCAATTCTTCTACATCTTTGGGTTGACGATGCCATCTAATATCAGGTCTTCGTCGTAAAACACCCGTTCCTGTACAAGGGGCATCCAACAAAATGCCATCAAAAAGTATTTTTGGATTCCATAACCTGGAATCAGCAGTATATGTTCGGATAATACTTATCCCAAGCCGGTCCGCATTTTCTTGAATCAATGTAGTTTTATGCGGATATTCATCTAAAGCATAGATCTGACCAGTATTTTTCATTAATTGAGCTAAATGAGTAGTTTTTCCACCGGGAGCAGCGCATAGATCGGCAATCAGCTCACCGGGTTGTGGTGAAAGTAAATGCGAAACCAACATTGACGATTCGTCTTGTATATAATAATACCCCGCCGAAAAAAACGGGGTATTATTTAACTCTCTAGCCTCTTTGATTCTTATAGCTTCGGGTACCAATGCCAGAGGATAAGCCTCTATTTCTGCCAAATCTAAATGAGCTAATAACTCTTCTCTAGAGAGAATAAGGGTGTTTGTTCTAATCGTAAAGGGAGCAACCGAATTATTTGCCTCAACCAGTTGGTGAGTAATATCAATCCCCCATCGGTGAACCCACCTTTCAACTAGCCAGCTGGGGTGCGAATGAACAATTACCATATGTTCTATTGGTTCCTGTTTGAACTCAGGAAGAATTAACTGGTTTTTTTTACGGAGATAGCTACGGAGAACCCCATTTACAAGCCCAGAAAGACCAGCAAATTTCCGCTTCCTTGTAAGTTTAACTGCTTCATTTACCACAGCATAACCCTTTTGGGGATTAGCCATTAACTGATAGATAGCTAAACGAAGAATATTCCGGATTATGGGAGGAAGAGCAGATAACTCTTTTGTCAATAATTGGCTAAGAAGATCATCAATTAATGCTAAATGACGAAGGGTTCCATAAACAATTTCAGTAGCTAAACCTTTCTCTCGTTCCTCCGGCTTATATTTACTAAATAAAAAATTTAAACTACGATTTGCATAGGCACTATTGATTTCAATATCTAATAAGGCCTCTAGTGCTAAATCCCTTCCAGAAATGTTGTTAGTCATCACGAGAACCACGTAACAAAAGTAACCGGAAAAGCTGGAAGATTGCCATTGCTGTAGCCGCTAAATAGGTTAAAGCTGCTGCACTTAACACTTTACGAGCACCAGTTACTTCTCCACCACGCATTAGGTATCCTTCACTCTCTAACATATGCAAAGCCCGATTGCTAGCATTAAATTCTACTGGCAAAGTCAGGACCTGAAAGAGGACGGCAAAGGAAAAGAGAAGGATTCCTAAGTTCATTAAAAAACTACCATTAAATAAAAGCCCAATGAAAAAGAGGGGAAAAGCTAAGTTAGAGCCAAAGCTAGCCACTGGAACAAGCGCATTTCTAATATTAAGGGGAATATATTCTTGAGAATGTTGAATCGCATGACCGGTTTCATGGGCAGCAACACCTAAGGCTGCCAAAGATCTGCTATGGTAAACTTCGGAAGAAAGGCGTAAAACTTTTTGCCTAGGATCATAATGATCAGTTAATGTTCCGCGGGTAATCTCGACAGGGACATTATGCAAATTATTCTTATTTAACAAATCTCTAGCAACCTGTGCTCCTGTCATACCTGAACTAGCTGTAACTCGTGAGTAGCGTTGAAAAGCAGATTTGACTTTAATTTGGGCGTAAACAGCCAGTATAAGTGCAGGAATAATCAGAATATATGTTGGATCATAAAATAAGGGAAACATTATTATACCTCCTTTTGGGGTGGGCCTTGGATTAATCAGGGGATTATTTTCTTCATGTAGTCTCCCCTTAGACCCCCGTTTCTATATTTAAGGAATTGTATAATTAGTGAAATAAAGCCATAGGTTTCACTTTTTGTGTATTACTAATAGGGCTTTTTGCGTTGTCATTGATTTTTTCTGTCCCTGCACAATATAT
>DIPO01000074.1:0-15331 GCA_002427045.1 Firmicutes bacterium UBA5486 | reverse complement strand
TTCTGTCCCTGCACAATATATTGTTAAAAAGGACACAACGCAAAAAGCTTTAACAAAGCTGGGCTTTTATTACGTATCCAGATTTTAGTAAAAACAATGTAGTTTTGACCTTTGCTAAAAGGGTTTAATATGCGAGATAGATAATTATACAATTCCCTCTTTCTATTTAAAGAAACGATATGTTTATAAAAAAGTTTCTTACTTTTCTCCTAAGACTAACCCAGCTTGTAGAGGTGAACCTGCCATAAACTGTTCAAAATTTAATCTTTTCTTTCCTGGGTTTTGGAGTTCAGTTATTAATAATACTCCATCTTTTGTACGTACCGGAATTCCTTTTTGTTCCCCCATTTCCGGTTCGCCAATAGTCCCAGGAACAGTGTTCTTTAATCCATACCATCCTTCACCAATAGTAGCTGACCAAATCTTCAGGAGCTTTCCATCTAAATAAGTACGGGCTCCTGGTATTGGATCTAAGCCACGAATCCGATTATATAAAAAGGTGGTATCAGCAGACCAGTCAAGAATAAAATCGTCTGTTGAAAGTTTACGCACATAATTGGCTTCATTATGATTCTGGGGTAGCGGTTTAACTTTTCCTGCTTCCAACAGGTTCAGGGTCTCGACTAAGAGATCCGCCCCAATCGTAGCCAAACGATCATGGAGCGAACCAAAGTTCTCCTGCTCTCCAATTGGTACAGAGTGGGTAAGCAGAATATCTCCAGTATCCCATCCTTCATCCATTTTCATTGTTGTTACCCCGGTAACCTTCTCCCCGTTTAAGATTACCGCTTGAATTGGGGAGGCCCCTCTATACTTAGGAAGCAACGAAGCATGAAGATTGATACAGCCATACGGAGGAAAATTCAATAAAACCGGAGGGATTTTAAGACCATAGGCTACTACTATAATCGCATCTGGTTTTGTTTTTTCTAAAAATTTGGTTAAATCTTGTTCCGGAAGTTGTTTCGGTTGAAATATGGGTGAATTATTAGCTACTGCCAGTTTTTTTACAGGAGAAGGATAGAGTTTTAACCCGCGCCCCTTTGGCCTGTCAGGTTGCGTTACTACTCCGAGAATCTCATGTTTTGACTGCAATAAGCGCGAAAGCGATATTTCCGAAAACTCAGGGGTTCCCATAAAAACTAGTTTCAATTTTTAAGCTCCCCTCCTTCCTTAGTTACGTAATCAATAAATAAGATACCATCAAGATGATCTATTTCATGTTGAAAAGCTCGAGCTAAAAGTCCTTCTGCTTTAAAATGTACTTTTTTGCCTTTAGAATTAAGCCCTATCACCTCTACTTTAGAGGCTCTAGTAATATAAGCATTTTCCCCGGGAATACTTAAACATCCCTCTACATCCCGTTCTTCACCGAATTTGGCGGTAATTTCAGGATTTATCAACAAAATGGGACCCTTTCCCACATCAATGACGATCAATCTTTCATTGATACCGACCTGAGGGGCAGCTAATCCCACACCATCGGCCTGATACATTGTTTCCAGCATATTTTCCAGAAGGGTTTTAATTCGTTTTGTTACCTTCTTAATAGGTTGAGATTGTTGTCGAAGAATTGGATTTGGTTCAATAATAATCGGTAAAATCATGATTAGCACTCCGTTTCAAAAAAGGTACTTATCATATTATAGCACGGAATACGGATTTTCGTCGATGATAATCCTCACACCTTGCTTCCTTTTGCCGGAAAACTCAGAAATAATTTTAGGAAGTAATTGTTGAAAAATTGAAAGCTTTGAAGTTTTTATTAAGGTATGCCAACGAAATCGATTCTTTATCTTTTCAATCACTGCAGACTGTGGACCAATCACCTCAATTTTATTTCCGGGTTCAATACGAATTATCTCTTTTCTGACCTGAGCTGTAACTTGTTCGGCTATTGTCATTACATTTGTCAGATCAGGACCGGAAAATACTAACCGGATTAAATGAGTAAAAGGTGGATAATCAGCAGCTTCCCGGAAAAAGAGCTCCTTTTGGTAAAAGGTAGCTTCCTCCTGGTCAACCAGGGATTTAATACTATAATGATCAGGATTATACGTCTGGATAACAACAGTACCAGGTTTTTCTCCCCGACCGGAACGTCCGGAAGCCTGTGTTAAAATCTGGTAGGTCCTTTCTGCAGCCCGAAAATCAGGCAAATTTAGTGCTGAATCAGCAGTAATAATCCCGACCAGAGTTACTTTAGGAAGATCTAATCCTTTGGCTACCATTTGTGTACCTAATAAGATATCAATTTCTCCTTTGACAAGTTGACGATAGAGCTTTTCATGGCTTCCTTTGCGAATAGTAGAATCTAAATCCATTCTCGCCACTCGTGCAGTAGGAAACTCTTTTTTCAATTCCTCTTCTAAACGTTGAGTCCCGTGCCCAAAATAACGGATATAATGGCTACGGCATTGGGGACAGATATTTGGGGGAGTAGCTTGGTAATCACAGTAATGGCAACGGAGAATACCAGGTTTTTGGTGATAAGTTAAGGAAACATCACAAGCAGGGCATTTTAAAACATGCCCACATTCCCGGCAGATAATAAAAGTAGCATAGCCTCTTCTATTCAATAAGATAATCACCTGTTCATTAAGGGATAATCGCTCTTCAACCTCTCTTTGAAGAGGAGGTGAAAGGACCGAAAACCGCTTATTCTTAAACTCCTGGCGTAAATCGATCACACGTATTTCCGGCATTGGCCGGCCCATAACCCGTTCTGAAAGCACTAATTCTTTTAACTCCCCTTTTCTAACCTCATATATACTTTCTAGAGAGGGAGTTGCACTTCCCATGATTAGTATTCCATTAATTCGGCGGCAGATCTCTTTGGCTACTTCCCTGACATGATAACGAGGGACTTCTTCTTGTTTGTAGGTATATTCATGTTCTTCATCAATAATGATCATACCTAAATTAGGTAAAGGGGCAAAAATGGCAGATCTTGCGCCTACCACTACTTTAACTTTCCCCTTTTTTATCCGCCACCACTGATCAAAACGTTCCCCATCAGATAAACTACTATGTAAAACTGCAACATCTTTACCAAACCTAGCTCTAACTCTTTCCACTGTTTGAGGAGTTAAAGAAATCTCTGGTACCAAGAAAATTGCTTCTTTCCCTTTTTTTATAATTTTATCAATCGCTCTTAAATAAACTTCAGTTTTACCACTTCCGGTCACACCATGTAAAAGAAAGAAGGCTGGTTCATTTTGTGTGATTGCTAAAAATATCTGATCTAAAGCAATCCGCTGTTCATCATTTAAAACTGGTATCGGTTTGGGCGATGGTTGATTAAGAAAAGGATTTCTCTCGATGATTATTGGTTCTTTCTTAACCACCCCTTTTTGGTGAAGAGCAGTTAACACACTAGTTGATACGCCAGTAGCCGAAAGAATCTGATTTGAAGTAAGAGATTTATTTTGGCTAGAAAGATACTGATAAACCTTTCGCTGTTTTTCAGTTAAAGTCTTTTCGATTTCTATACTTTCTTGAGGTACCAAAGTATAGGCTAAAGCTCTTTTAAACCTGACTTTAGGTTTTGATAGGCGCCAACTAACCTCTATTAAACCAGCATCAATTAATTGAGTAATATATGGAATAAATTCAGGTTTTGAAGTTGGAAACACTGTAAATTCAGGTGTAAGCTTTTGAAGTTGTTCAGATAATTTACTGCGAACTTGGTCTGGAATGGGGATATTTTTAAGAAATTCTTCAACTTCCGTTGGTTCGCCAATTAATCGCCAACATTTTTCGGTTTTAACATTAGAGCCGGGAGGTGAAAAAAGGTGTAAAAGATCCTGACGCCGACAGAAAAACCGCTGAGCCATCCATTCGATTAAGGAAATCTGGTTCTTATTTAAAAGTGGCGTATCATCTAAGATCGCTATAATCTCTTTGATTTGCTCAGGATCATAGGTGGGTTTTTGGTTTCCCCAGACGACAGCTTCTACTTTTCTTCTACCAAAAGGTACCAAAATCCGGCATCCAGAAGGTGGGATGAAATTCCAACCCTTTGGAACTTTATAATCGTACAATTGATCTTCTGGTAATTCTGGGAGATTTACTACGGCTTGAATATAACGGCTAGTTTCAATCAATTGGTTCCACCAAACTTAAACCTCGGCTTAACCTGGAAATCGACGATAATATTTCTGCTGCTACCTCTTGTTTTGACATTAGAGGAAGATTTCTCTCTTCTTTTTCTGTTATAAGGATCACTTTATTCGTCAAACCTTCAAATCCAGCTCCTTTCTGAGTAATATCATTTGCCACTACTAAATCGGCATTTTTTCTAACCAATTTATCTTTAGCATTAATAACTAAGTTTTCTGATTCAGCCGCAAAAATAGTTAGAAAACTGTTGCCTTTCCGTTCACCGATTATTTTAGCCACATCCGGGTTGAAAACTAAAGATAATTCTTTTTGTACTTGGGCTTTCTTTTTTATTTTTTGCGAAAAGATTGTTTCTGGACGAAAATCTGCCGGAGCTGCCGCCATAATAAAAATATCAACCCCTGACATCTCTGCAAGGACGGTATTATACAGTTGTTCTGTGGTAGTTATTGGTATGTAATGTACACCGTAAGGAAGAGGAAGTTCTGTTGGGCCTGAGACTAAAATCACTTCCCCGCCACGACGGGCGGCCTCACTCGCTAAAGCGTAACCCATTCGACCTGTGGATGGATTACTTAAAAAGCGGACCGGATCCAAATATTCTCTAGTAGGGCCAGCAGTAACCAAAATTTTCTTCTCAGAATAATCTTGTTCCGTAATAAGCCGCCAGATTTCTTCTTCTAATATTTCAACTGAAGCTAGCTTCCCTTTTCCTTCTTCCCCACATAACAACTGACCAGCATCTGGTGGTACAATCTTGTACCCCATCTTATTAAGAAAAGAAAGGTTTTTTTGAACGATAGGATTCTCATACATTACCGTATTCATAGCTGGTGCAAGTAAGACGGGTTTTTCCATCGCCATCACTGTGGTAGATAATAAATCATCGGCAATTCCAGAAGCAATTTTCCCGATTATATTGGCAGTAGCAGGGATAATAGCCAATAAATCTGCTTTCCTAGCTAGTGATATATGCTCTACAGTCCAATCTTTTGGTGGATTAAACATCTCTATATGTACTGGATTTCCGGTTAATTCCCTAAAAGTTAGTGGTGTAATAAATTCTTGTGCTGATTTGGTCATAATAACTTCAACAGTTAAACCTTTTTTCTGTAAAGAGCGGATTAGATCCAGTACTTTATAAATAGCTATCCCGCCAGTTACACCAAGCACAATATGTTTTTTCTGTTTACTCATTTAAAGCCCTCCTCAATCTCTAAGCCTTAAATAAAATTCCCGGTACCATCGGTACCGGGGAGTTTTATTTAAGATTTTAACTTATTGTTAGAAGGCTGCTGTAGAGGAAAGATATCTCCACTAATAATCTCTTCCAAAGCAATAGAAACAGCCCTGGTGGCACGATCCTCATCTGAAGCACTACTTTGGGCAATAATCTCCCTAGCCCGTTTAGCAGCAGTTACAACTAAGGAATATCTATTGTCCACCCTTTCCAACATTTTTTCAAGTGAAGGGGTGATCATAAAGTAACTACTCCTCCTTAAAATATATTATTCTCTAAATATAGATAACACCATTTCAGTCAATTGTCAAGGGCGAAGTAGCTTTTTCCAATAACCCCTTGCTACCTTTGATTCCTCTGCACTAATAATCGATTCCACCCTGTAGCAGGCCTGTTCCAAGCAATCATTGACTACAACATAATCATATAAAGCAACTGAAGATAATTCTTTTTTTATGTATGATAATCTTTTATTGATCGATTCCTGATCATCGGTATTCCTCAGATAAAGCCTGCGTTTTAACTCCTCAATTGAAGGAGGGTACAAAAAAATTAAGATAGAATTGGGGTAATTTTCCCTAATCTGCGCTGCACCTTGAATATCAACATCCAATATAACATGGTTTCCTTTATTAAGTTGTTCAAAAACTGTTTGTTTTGGTGTTCCATAATAATAATCGTAAATTTCCGCCCATTCTAAAAAACCATTGTTATCAATCTCTTCCAAAAACCTTTTTTTTGAAAGGAAATAATAATTAACCCCATCTACCTCCTGCCCACGTGGCGGACGTGTAGTTGCTGAAATCGAATAGGTCAAATTATTTCTTTTTTTGATAATTTCATTGAGAACAGTATTTTTTCCTACCCCTGATGGACCAGAAATCACAAATAGTAAACCTTTTGCCATAGTTAAAATTACTCCTCGGGATCATTATTTGATGTTTCTTTAGAATTTAAACGATGAGCGACTGTTTCCGGTTGTACAGCAGAAAGAATAACATGGTCACTATCAACTATAATCACTGCTCTAGTTCTTCTTCCGTAGGTGGCATCAATCAGCATTCCGCGGTCTCGACTTTCTTGAATTATTCGCTTAATAGGTGCAGATTCAGGACTCACAATGGCAACAATTCTATTTGCAGCAACTATGTTTCCAAAACCGATATTGATTAGTTTAATCTCCATACAGAGTGGAATCCCCCTTCTTACTGGTTGCCAAAACGTTCAATCAAAGCTTTTTTTTGGCGAGAACCTAGTCCTTGTATTCTTCTGGTTTCGTCAATTCCGATCTCATTCATAATCTTACGAGTACGAACTTTTCCAATACGCGGCAAGGACTCTAATAAATAGGCAACCCGCATTTTTGCAATTACATCATTATCTACGTTCTCTAGAATTTCACGAATTCCGGTACGTCCAGCCTTTAAATCCCGACGAATTTGTGCCCGCTGGCTTCTTACTTGTTGAGCTTTTTTCAATGCCCGTTTTTTTTCTTCCATTGTTAACTTGGGAAGCGGCATTTTTTCACCTCCTATTCAATATTCTGAACTTGTTCTCTAATTTTTTCAATTTCTGTTTTAATATCCACGATATACTCGGAAATTGATAAATCAACTGTTTTGGAAGCAATCGTATTTGCTTCCCTATGTAATTCCTGGGTAATAAAATTAAGCTTTCTACCGATTGAACCATTAGTGGAAAGCGTAGAAAGAAACTGTTCTAGATGGCTTTTGAATCTTACAATCTCTTCAGTAATTGATGAGCGATCTACATAAAAAAGAACCTCTGTAGCTAAACGATTCTCATCAATTTCCACCTCACCCAAAACTTCTTTTATATTTTGGCTCAATTTTTCACGATAAAGATTCGGTAATCCAGAGGCTAATTCCTGAATTTTACCAATTGTTTCTTGCAAAAAAGTAATCCGCTTAATTAAATCCGAAGTAATAATCTCTCCTTCTTTTTCCCTCATTAACAAAAGCTCCTCTGCTGCTCCTTGAGCAGCTTTCAAGACCGCTTTTTTTATAGCCTCCTCATCAATATTTTCTTTTATAACAAATAGTTCAGGAATTAAAAGGAGCTGTTCCATTCGGATTTTACCTGATAGTTTAAATTCATTTTTTATCTGTTTGAAATTTTTAAGATACCCTACAAGTAACTCACGGTTAAATTCAAGCTGCCAATGGTTATGATCTGCTACGTTTTCTATTGAAACATACAGATCGATTTTCCCGCGTTGAAAATACAACTTTAAAATCTTAATTAAATCCGCTTCAAGCCAAGAATAGTTTTTGGGTAAATAAACAGATAGATCTAAAAAACGATGATTAACACTTCTCATTTCTGCGGTTACCGTATAATTTGAATTGTGGTCTTCTAAACAAAACCTTCCATAACCAGTCATACTACAAGGCATTTACATTGTCTCCTTAGAAATTAAAGCTGGTCATTGATTAATTTAAAAACCAGCATTATTTCTTGTAATATCTTTTATATTGGCAATAATAGATATCGACTCTCTAAAAACAGTCGCCCATACTGGCTACCACCGCACACATGAAATGATGGAATTTAATGGAAATAGAGCTTTCATTTTAGAATTTATAAAGGCGACCATTCATTCAAACGATTGTCGAATTACGAGCTTCATTTTCTATATAAATAATTCATGTATATATTCCACTTAGGCTAAAAAAATTCCTGCTTTTTCTGCGGAATTTTCTTTTATTTTCCTATCTAAGTCTCTAGAGTCCTGGAACTTTTCTTCTATACCTATCGTTTTAAAATAAAAGAGTAAACAATCAATGTGAGAAAAAACTTTATTGACAGCAAAAACATAGAGGAGGATCTAATATGAAAAAATTTTATCATAAGCACGAAAAATTTTTATTTTTATTCTTTATGATTGTCGTAACTGCACTGATTACTTCTGCTGTTTATTTCGCATTTTCTAGTTCTAAAGCCGAAACTGTTAGTCTCCCTCCGGCTGAACAAAATACAGAAGCCAAGCCCCAGGTCTCACAAGCAGCTTTCAACTTTGGTTCCGATTCATCCTGGGAAAACGCGATTATTAATGTTAATAAAAAGGTGGCCCCGGCAGTAGTATATATTGATACAGTACGAACAGTAAAAACCAGCCCTTTAGTTCCTGATATTTTCCGCGAATTTTTCGGTCCGGACTTTTTTGATTCTGGAGAACGTGAATACCAACAACAAGGTACTGGCTCGGGTTTTATTATTCGTTCAGATGGATATATTGTAACTAATAACCATGTGATCGATGGTGCTGATAAAGTTACTGTAAATCTAAAAGGCGGGAAAAAATATAAGGCAAAGATCATCGGAACAGATAAAAAGTATGATCTTGCGATTTTGAAGATTGAAGCAAAAGGCTTACCCTACTTAGAACTTGGTAAATCTGACGATCTAGAGATTGGGCAGTGGGTAGTGGCAATTGGTAATCCCTTTGGTTTACATGAAACTGTCACTGTAGGGATTATTAGTGCCTTAAACCGTTCCTTATCTTCAGATCAGACTGATGGTGGTTATCTGATTCAGACCGATGCGGCTATTAATCCAGGAAATAGTGGCGGACCATTAGTCGACTTAAATGGCAAAGTAATTGGAATCAATGAGGCTATTCTTTCTAATGCCCAAAATATCGGTTTTGCTATTCCGATTAAATTGCTTAATGATAATCTTGATGAACTGATTTCTAAAGGAAGAATTGCTCATGCCACAGAATCCAAGCCTTGGCTGGGAATATATATGCAAGATGTAAATGAAGATATGACTGCCTACTTCAATTTACCTTTTAAAAATGGTATATATGTAGGAAGAATAGTTAAAGATTCCCCCGCAGCTAAAGCAGGATTACAATCCGGTGATATTATTACGCAGGTTAATCGTAAAGAAATTAAGTCTGGAGAAGAATTAGCCTTGCTTATTCAAAAAATGAACATTGGAGATAAACTTTCCCTCCTGGCCTGGCGCGATAATCAATTTAAAAAATTTGATGTAATACTGGAAGCTAGACCCGAAGATGAATAACCAAAACCTGCTTTTGACATAAAACTTATTCAGCGGTAAAATGTTGGTAAGAGATCGTATTCAGGAAGGAATGGGTACTATGATTAGAACTGAGACATTATCTCTGACCAAACCCGCACCGGATGCGTTAGAAGAGTTTGAAAACTTAGTTAAAACTCATGAAAAAGCCCTCTACCATTTTGCTTACCGCTTAACTGGTAATCATGATGATGCTCAAGACCTAGTACAAGAGGGTTTGCTAAAAGCATATCGTGCATTTCATCGTTTTAAATTGGGAACAGCCTTTGATCGTTGGGTTTATCAGATCATTTATCGGTCTTTTATTGATCACTACCGTAAAAAGAAACGTCGGCCTTTTGTTGCTTCTTTGGATGAATCACCACCTTATTTTGACCAACCAAAGCAAGTTGAGGTTCCTGATCATACTATGTTACCAGAGGATTTTGCTCTCCGGCTTGAATTAGGAGAAACCATCCAGCAAGCTCTTCTTCGTTTGCCTGAAGAGTTTAGAGCAGCAGTTGTGCTCTGTGATATACAGGGTTTCTCTTATGAGGAAATAAGTAATATCCTCCAGTGTTCGCTGGGAACGGTTCGCTCTCGTATTCATCGGGGACGCCGTCTACTCCGTGAATATCTCCGGCCGTATCTTAGCGGGGAAAGGGGAAAAGATAAATGAATTGTCACCGTGTACAGAATCTTCTCTCTGCTTATCTTGACTTAGAACTATCTTCTGAAGAACGACGGCTAATCAGAAATCATATTTTTAACTGCTCTACGTGTGCAAAAAATTATGAAGAATTAATTGACATTAAAAGAATCCTCGGAAATTTAGAACCACCGACTCCCATAATAGAACCAGCTACTAAATTTCATCTTTGCTACCAAGAAATGATTGCCGATGAATTTGCTAACCATCCTTTGGTCTGGGGCAAACGACTCTTAATGACTGCGGGCTGTACCTTTCTTTTTTTGGTAACTTCTTTTTATCTATTTCCTACCAATCAACCTAGAGGTATGACCACGAACCAGGATTCTACCGTTATCCCGACTCAAGAACCTACTAAGTATCAAATTGTTAGGAGTTTAACAGAAGATTTCCCCGTAATAAACAATGATGAAGAGCTAGAAAAAGATGAAAATAGTAAAATTTTAGATGATTCTCTTCTGATACCAGGCATTCCTGTTTCTCGTTAACCAAGGACTATGGCACCACAATCCTCCCCTCTGCATAGAATAAAAAAACTACCGAGAGAATTGCATAATTACTTTAAGGTATTATTTCACCAATTATGCAATTCCCAACTACCAGGAAGCTTTGGAGGTTGGTGCCAAATGAGTAAAGTATATCCCTACCCAGCGGTACAGTACATCCCGCTTTCTTTGGATATACTATTCCGGGAAGAACACTTACTAATCGGAACGTTTTTCCTAATTGATCATGAAATATTGTCAAAAAAACATCTGCTTTTCGCGAACTGGGAAATTCAGCTCCCCGATGTAAAGCTTAATAATAATAAACTTTTAGTCTTAGCAGGAGGAATAGAACCTATAGAAGCAAAATACCGGGGGTATTACGTAATAATTAAAGCAAGCAGAAGGCCTGCACTCTATTTGTTCTCTATTCCGAAAAACTATTTTTATAAAGATACCCTGGTATTTCAAGCCAAGAATGAGAATGGGGAAATACTGGTGTCAAAGATGTACCAATTGGTTGACTCGCAAAAAGCAAAAATTCATCCACAATACACTTGTCACTCTTTTGAGCGACAAGTAACAAGCATCGAATCGTTTCTAAAATAATTAGGAGGTGGAAAATGCGTAAAGACGTAGCTTTTAATGAATATTCCCGGGAAGTGATTGCCCAGTTAGCCAGTGGTGGAGCCTTTCTAACAGTTAAAGACAAGGAAAAGGCAAATATTATGACGATTGGTTGGGGAAATATCGGCTATATGTGGGGTAAACCTATGCTCATGGTCATGGTACGCTATTCAAGATATACATATGGTTTAATAGAAAAAGCTAAAGAATTTACAGTAAGCCTATCTAGGACTAAAGATTTGAAAAAAGAATTATTGATTTGCGGCCGTCAATCTGGCCGGGACCTAGATAAGTTTAAAGAATGCCAGTTCACGCCCTTGGAAGGTAAATCTTTATCAACTCCGGTTATTCAGGAATGTGATTTACATTATGAATGTAAAGTCATCTATCAACAGGCGATGGAACCTGGGCTGCTCTGTAATGAATTACGGGAGAAATGGTATCAAGGCCATGATTACCATGTACTTTATTTTGGTGAGATTATAGCTAGCTATATAACAGATTAAAGGTTAATTTACAATATAAAATCTCATTAGCTTAGGTAATTATGCAATTCCCTCAGTTAAAAGCCGCAGCAACAGCGCTGCGGCTTTTTGATCAACAATTTTACATTTCATGCTCCAGTTCTTTTACAGACTTTGGTTCCCAACGCCTTCCCACCTTTTTCATTCCATAGACTGTAAATAACTTCTGCTTTAATCCATCATGGAGCCTGCTAGCAGTATACTTTAGATCCTTTTTCGGGTCTTCCTCTCTGGGGAATCTTGGATCATCTAGTCCAATTCCACTAGCCATTAAAGTTTCCATTACAAGCTTCGCTGCTAAAAAGCGGTCGTACTTATCAATGCCAAGAACATAGAAGTCATCTAACATACCAATTATTTCCCAAGTAACTTGTTCAGCTTGGGAATAACGGCCCGCATCTTTGTCTTGATCTGAAAATCGGATTGGAAGATTTTCTATGATCGAGTCCAAGTGAGAAACGAGATACTCCAAGTTAAATAAACCAGTAGCACAATTAAATAGGATTCTCTCCCCTCTTTCTTCGGCCGCAAAAACATCTTCATGAGAGATAGCAACTCCAAGATCAGCGCAGTTCATTCTGTTATCTTGATCAATAACTAATACCCCGCCTTTAACATCTACTACCGTTCTAAAAGAAAACTCAAATCCTGCCTGCTTTGCTTGGAGAGCCAGCAAAGCTACTGCAACCGGATTCACTGTAAATCCTAAATTATCAACATTACCTAAATAAACCATCTTAATACCATTATCCAAAAGTTCCTGATAGGTATCTCGTAATACCGCAAAATTTTGTCCATGCCCACCAGGCATAGGCAGAGGATTATTTTCCTTGCCATAGGCGGTGGTAAAAATATCTTTAGGCCGGCCTAAACTACTGTGAGTAAAAGCTGCTAACATAGGTTGTACACCTGTTAGGACCTTTGTTACCTCTACTCCTGTCTTAGATGCCAATTCCTTAAGGTATGGACTATCTTCAAAATGCTGATAGGCTTCTTTCATCTCGTTATTATTATAAATACTGGTCATTTGGAACATTGGCAGAATTCTCTGTGCTTTAATACCAGTTACCTTCTGATAACGTAGAGTTTCGATGAGTAAAGAGCGCATTTTTAATTCAATAAAAGAAGCTCCTGGAGTACCATCTTCATTTATGTAAGCAGGAACTAATCCTTTAGATCTATTCTTTCCGATTGCTTCTAAAACCGAAAACTCCTGTTGGCAGAGTTCAAAATAACGTGGGTTAAATGATCTGTTTTTCTTGGAATCAAAATAACTACTTGCTGAACCTCCATTTAAGATACCATAACCAAGGAATGGATATAAAAGAATACCTAAGCTATGTAAAGCTTTTTTGTCAAATACTCCTTCTGTTCCTTCAACTTTACAGAACTCACTTAGATTAATTTTTAGCCCCCATTTTTCTAAATTCTTCTGAGCAGTGGTAAGTTCAACTCTTACCTCTACCTCACCTGTAAGATCAATGATTCTTTTCCCATCAATTTTGGGGACTCCTGTTGCTTTTACCGGCTGAAAACGGTCAAATTCACCCGCATTATATTTTTCTAAAATATCTCTAGTTAATCTCAGATCAATCCCCTTTTTTCTCATCTCCACAGCCAAAGATGGTGAAAATCCATAATTATTATTGATCTCTCTCATTTATCAACCTGTCCCTTTCTTTTTTTGTTGTTTGTTTTTAAGAAAATAATATTGGAACTAGCTTTTTTTATCCGAGGTAATTGTCTAAGATTAGACAATTACTAGTGGGTTATCAATATATTGTGGCTGAATCTTAAATAATCTAATTATGCAATTCCCTAAACATGAGTGACAAATGTCAAGCGAAGAGATGTATTAGGACATTCCCCTTAAATCTTAAATAGTCAAACATATTAAACTTATTCTTTTATGAGTATTCATTTTCCTTCATAAATTTAATAATATTCAGGCAAAACAATCGGTCCCTCTTGTAGTCAGGAACAATTAATAGTATAATGACTAATAAATATTCATTGAAAAGAGGTATAAAGCAAATAATGAAAGAACGTGTCTTTAACTTTTATCCCGGCCCTGCTACTCTTCCTTTACCTGTATTAGAAGCTGCCCGGGATGAATTGCTAAACTTTAAATCTACCGGAATGTCGGTAATGGAGATTAGCCACCGTTCCAAGGAATATGAATCCCTTCAGAATGAGACTGAAGCCAGGTTAAAACGACTCCTAAACCTGGGAGAGAATTATAAAGTTCTCTTTTTACAAGGGGGAGCCAGCTCACAATTTTCAATAGTACCAATGAACTTTCTCTCTCCGGACACAACGGCTGATTACTTAATTACTGGTAGTTTTGCTGAAAAAGCATATAAAGAAGCCAAACTTTTTGGCAAGATTCATTCGGCTGCAGATATGAGCGAAGACAAGTACCGGCGTCTCCCTAATTCTACTGAAATTAAACTATCTGCCGCTCCGCTTTATGTCCATCTTACAAGTAATAATACAATCTATGGGACACAATGGAAGAGCTTCCCGGAACTTGGAGGTATTCCTTTAGTGGCCGATATGTCCAGCGACATTCTGTCCCGTCCTATTAATACGGAGCAGTTTGGATTGATTTATGCAGGAGCACAAAAGAATCTTGGCCCTGCCGGAGTGACTATTGTCATTATCCGTGATGATATGTTAGCTCAAGCAAAAACAGATCTACCCACGATGTTTAGTTACAAGACTCATGCTAAAAAAAATTCTCTCTACAATACTCCACCATCCTTCCCTATTTACATGGTTTCTCTGGTTTTAAAATGGCTTGAAGATTTAGGCGGCTTAAAACAGATTGAAAAGATGAACCAAGAAAAAGCTGCTTTAATCTATAATGAGATTGACAATAGTGGCGGTTTTTACCAAGGACATGCTGAAAAGGATAGCCGTTCCTTGATGAATGTAACTTTCCGTCTCCCGAACGAGGAACTGAATGCTAAATTTGTCCAGGAAGCTACCAAAGAAGGATTGGTAGGGTTAAAAGGCCATCGTTCAGTAGGCGGCCTCCGGGCTTCCATCTACAATGCCATGAGTTACGACGGGTGTAAAGCACTGGCAGATTTCATGAAACACTTCAAGGAGCAAAATGGTTAAGCGATAAAATTAAGGTGTAAAAAAACCCAGTCACCTGCAAAAATGGAGACCGGGTTTTTGTTTGTGCTAGCAAATGCTTCATGCTATCTTTTTGCTGGGAACGCCTAAAAAATCCTTTCATCCTATTGATTATGAGAAAACTTTCGAAATGATCTAAAGTCGTGTATATTACTTGCATATACGCCTATTACAACCATGATTTTAGGCTGTTTTAAGCGAATTTCAACCGATTTCTAATTTGTTTGACAAAAGCAAAAAGCCCCGCTTTTGCAGGGCTTTAATTAATCTTTTTTGGTGGACCCGAAGGGAATCGAACCCTTGACCTCTTGAATGCCATTCAAGCGCTCTCCCAACTGAGCTACGGGCCCTTAACGATGTGACATTACTTAGAATAACCTAAAACAGAGAATCTGTCAAGAGGTATTTTGAATATGCTTTTTGCGATGTAAGC
>DIPO01000035.1 GCA_002427045.1 Firmicutes bacterium UBA5486 | reverse complement strand
GCTAATGAAGAAATCCAATATCATTTGCGAAACAACATTCTGACCAGGCTGGGAATAGAATAACGAGAGTGTTTTCTAGGTAGATTAGCGGGAAAACTAGCACGTATGTTTTCTAAAGTAATTATACCAGGTTAAATAGGAAGGAGTCATAAAAAATGAAAGCGGTAATTTTAGCGGCAGGTGTAGGTTCAAGATTAGGAAAACCCTATCCTAAATCTTTATCTAGATTACCCAATGGCGAAAGTATTCTGGGAAGACAGATTAGAATCCTCCGTGCTCATGGAATTAAAGAGATTATTATTGTTGTCGGGTTTAAGATGGGCTTAATTATGGAGACCTTTCCTAGCGTATATTATAAATACAATCCAGTTTATTATATTACGAATACTTCAAAGAGTCTGTTAAGAGGGATTGAACATATTGATGATGATGTGCTCTGGATTAATGGCGATGTGATCTTCGATGAGAAAGTTATTGAAAGAGTAGTTCAGGAAGAAGGAAATCTAGTCTTGGTGAACTCTGCTCACTGCGGGGAAGAAGAGGTAAAATATGCGATTGATGATCAAGAGTGTATTACTGAGATTAGTAAAACAGTGGAGCAGGCTCGCGGTGAAGCAGTAGGGATCAATAAAATCTCGAAAAGAGATCTCCAGGAATTTAGAGAGTCGCTAAAGGAATGCGAAGATGATGATTACTTTGAAAAAGGCATCGAGAAAACGATCAGGAAAGGGAAGAAATTCAAGGCGGTTGACATCTCAGAGTTTCGCTGTATTGAAATAGATTTTCTGGCGGACTGGGAGATAGCTGTTGGCCTATTTAGTGAGGAAGACTAAATAACTATGCTTAAAAAAAACTATGCGTAGCTTGGGACTTGTTTTTTGTTCTTTCGAGGCAAGCGTAAGGATAGTAGTAGGAACAGTTGCTTTCTGGTTTGGCCAAGAGGGAGGCCCTGATGCTGTATTTCCGCTATTACCTAACCCTATTATTGACGCAGAAAGGTTTTAGATTAAACATCTCTCCCGAACCCGGGATTGATCTTAATTGGGGGAGGGAGAACGGCATATCTGAGATTTGGTGTTGGGATCAGTCTTTTCCTTTGTGGTTAGCGGAGATAATCCATCAGGATTTTCGCTCTCTACTTAGTGAAGGGACTGGTCTTTCTTTTCGTCGGATAAATCGAGGGATTAGAAAAACTACCCAAAGATACAATTATTCTGGTACCGGCAGATGGATCCGGCTTACCGAATGCTCTAGCCTACAGCATTCTTTTTACACTTCTAAAGATCAAGTGGAGCTTTATATCGAAAAGTACCTCCCGGGGAGGGAATTAACATCGGCTGAGCTGGTTGGTGCTTTATCCCGGACCGGAGTGGCTGTGAATAAAAACAGTCTTGAGTTTTATCTTCATCAGATGATTCTGAAAGGGCGGGTACAACGAAGAGCTGGAATAGGGTTGGATGAGATAGGACGTTTCTATTGCCGCCGCTGCGGGGAAAGAGAGAGGATCCACCAGGAATATCTTCAGGCTGCTTCTTTTCCCTGCCGAGTCTGCCCTTCTTGTAGGAACTTAGGGGTACTTTCCGATTTAACCCCACTCTACCATTGGCTTGGTAATTTGCCGGAGGCCAAGGGATGGTCGCCGCCGGAATTAGTACTACCCGAATTAACCCTCTGGCAATCTCAAGCGGCAGAACGGATTCTGGATTTTTGGCAGAAAGATTCTGTTCATAATACCCTTTTAGTCTGGGCAGTCTGTGGAGCGGGAAAGACCGAAGTCGTCTTCCCTGTTATTCAAAGAGCATTATCCCAAGGTAAAAGGGTACTCTTAACTGTTCCCCGCCGGGAGGTAGTAAAGGAACTTTCTGCACGAATTAAACGCTCTTTCCCGGGGATGAGTTTTACCCTTTTATATGGAGGAAAGAAGCAAGAGCAGCCAGGGTCATTGTTTATGGTGGCTACTACCCACCAATTACTCCGTTTCAGTCCTTACTTCCACCTAGTAATTTTGGATGAGGCGGATGCTTTTCCCTTCCGTGATAATCCGATGCTAAATGCAGCTTTAAATAAAGTCATTCTTCCTACCGGAAAGAAGATCTATATGACTGCTACCCCTGATGGAAGCTGGCGGAGAAAGGCCAGTAGATCTAAGATTGAAATCGTAAGAATCCCCCTTCGCTACCATGGACACCTACTCCCTGTCCCGACACTACTCCGTAGCAGGCTGCCATCAAAAAGCAAATGGTTTATACCCAAGGTCTTAAAAGTTTTTCTCTTTAATCTCCGGGAACAGAACCGCAAAGGATTGATCTTTTTACCCCGAGTGGAGCAGGTTGAAGAGTTTGGGAAAAAATTAAAAAGTAAGGATCCAAATATTGATTATATCCATTCCCAGGATCCTTTAAAGGAGGAAAAGATTAAAAGATTTACTTCCGGATCTTTAAGCGTCTTAATTACTACTACCCTTCTGGAACGGGGTTTAACCTTTAAACACTTAGATGTAATGGTATTATTTGCTGATCAGCAGCGGGTTTTTTCGCCGGAGACACTGGTTCAGATTGCCGGCCGGGTAGGAAGAAGTGCGGAAGATCCTGATGGAAGAGTATGGTTTGTAGCAGAAACTGTCTCCCCGGCGATGAAAGAGGCTAGGAAATGGGTGCTAAGAATGAATATGGAAGCCAGGAAGATGAAATATCGATCTTCATAAGGCTTTGATCAGGGAAGGTGGTGATTTCTTTTTAAATTATGCGCTCAATATTATTAAGTTACTATGGATTTCAACCGATGTATAACTTAGAAAGTAGTTTACAGAGTATCTATAGAAAGATGATCGAGCTGATCTATCCTCCCCAACCAAGGTGTGTATTTTGCGGGGATAATTTCCAACCATATTATGGGCTTGCCTTTTGCCAAAGATGCCTTGCTCGTATACCTTTGCTTACGAAACCGGTTTGTTGCAGTTGTAGTCGTCCGCTTAGAGGCAAAGAGACTGATCCTTGTTCTCAATGCCGGACTGAGAGACGCTATTATGAACAGGGGATGGCAGTTGCAGTTTATGATGGTTTTATGCGGGAATTATTACATGTAGCAAAATATAATTTCCGTCCGGATTTGGCCCGGGGGATTGGAACTCTCTTAGCAGCTTGGGCAGAGCATGAGAAAAGGTTGGAAGATATCCAGGTTATAGTTCCGGTGCCGCTTCATCCACAAAAGATATTAGCCCGTGGTTATAATCAATCAGAATTAATGGCTGAATCATTGGCAGCTGTTCTGCGGCGGCCACTACTTTCAGAGGTGCTAAGTTGGGTGAAACCTGTACGAAGCCAGAGTAAGCTACGGCGTAAAGAGAGAAAGGAAAATGTAAAGGGGGCTTTCGGGGTAATTGATTGCTTAGCAGTAGCCGGGAAAAAAGTTCTCCTGGTAGATGATATTTGTACAACTGGCTATACGCTTTCGGAAGCTGCGAGAGCGCTATTACTAGCTGGGGCAACCGGCGTTAAGGCGATAACTGCAGCAATTGGTGTTATTGAAGATAATTGGAAAATTTAAGAGCAAACAATGATTTCCGTATTAGACTGGAGTTTGGGGGTTATCATTTGAACTTGAAGAATTGTAAGCGTTGTGGCAAATTGTTTAATTTTCATGATCATAATGTTTGTCCAGCATGTATTGGTAAAGATGAAGAAGATTTTCAAAAAATCCGGGATTATATGCGGGAACATCCTGGGGTTTCAACATTGGAATTAAGCCAGAAGACTGGGGTTGAGCCAGCAACGATCACCAGGTTTCTCCGCGAGGGACGGTTGGCCACCGAAGAAGCGACGGCAGAAACTTCAAGCGGTCTTCTTTGTGAATCTTGTGGGATTCCGATTTACCAAGGGCGTTACTGTAAGAAATGTGTAAACAAATTACGCTCAGAATTGAAACAGGCAGCGCGTGATCTTAAGCAGCGTGATGATATAAAGGTACATGGAAAGATTCACTCTTTAGATTCTTATCGCAAGCGGCGTTAATTATATTCAATAAATAATACTAAATATCCGGTAGGGATAGACCGATACTTTCTTTGGGGGATGATTCTATGGAAAGGGGCATAGAGATATGATTATCTCAAACCAACAAGTTAATTCAATTATTAAGGCTTATAATATAACGGCTACTAAAAAGAACCCGACGATATTATCAGCCGGGTCAGTACAACGGGGTGATTCTTTGTTACTATCACCGGAGGCTAGAGAGTTAAATAAAATACGTAATAAAATAGATGCGACGCCTGAGATCCGTTCTGGGCTGGTACAAGAGATTAAAACAGCAATTGAAAAAGGTGAATACCAAGTCTCTAGTGAAGAGGTGGCCCACCGGATGCTGGTGCGGAGTCTTGTCGACCATATTATGGGAGGATGAACCAGATGCCTTCTAGGGAAATACGTGCAGTATTAGAAGAAGAGAGCTTAGCTCTTAAGAACTTGGTTAATCTAGCCAAGGAAAAACGAGACGCTATTTTACATGATAATATTGAAGAACTTAGTAGAATAATCAAAGCGGAAGAAGAAGAACTCGCGGTGATCAATGGGTTTGAGAGTCTTAATCATGATGCTTACCGTGAGCTTCCGGAGTTACAATTATGCTATGAAGAGCGGGAAACATTAATTGAGGAACTTAAAGAATCAAATCTTTTAAATCAAAAATTGCTTGAAGATTCGCTAGCTTTTATTAATTTTTCCCTAAGGGTACTCCATGGTGATGAGGGAGGCAACCTTTATGGCTCCTCTGGAAATGTGGAAAACCAGGGAGCAAATTCAGTAATTAATTGGAGAGGATAAAAATGCGCTCAACTTTTGGAGGAATAGAGACTACCCTGCGCGGTTTACGGGCTCAACAGCTAGCTTTAGATATTACCGGGCATAATATCAGTAATGCCAATACACCGGGATACTCGCGCCAAGTGGCGGGGTTAATAGCTACTGATCCTTATGCTGTTCCGACCATGAACCGGAATGCGATTGCCGGACAGATTGGAACCGGAGTAGAGGCCAATGAGATCTGTCGGATGCGGGATGAATTTGTTGACCGGCGGACTCAATATGAAAATGCATCTCTGGGTTATTGGGATGCAAGGCATCGGAATTTTAATCAATTAGAAGTAACTATGGCTGAACCAACCGATCTGGAAGGGGGCGCTAGTATCGGCTCCCAACTTAATGAGTTCTGGGATGCCCTGCAGAAGCTAGGTAATGCCAACCGGCCGGATAATGTTGCCGTGCGTTCAGTAGTACGGGAGAAAGCTCTTAACCTTTGTGATACGATCCGTAGCACTTATAACCAGCTTAAAAGTTTGCAACAGGATCTAAATACCGAGATTTCAGTCCGGGTTGGGAGAGTCAATAGCATTGCTCAGGAAATTGCCGGGCTTAACAGGGAGATTGCTAAAGTAGTATCCATGGGAAATCAGCCCAATGACCTACTGGACCATCGTGAGCAGTTAGTGAATGAATTAGCCGGCCTGACTGATATTTCTCTGCAGTCGGATGAACTTAATCGTTACACGATCAGTATTTCCGGAATGATGCTGGTGTCAAAAGATACAGCTTTTGCAATTGAAACGCAAGTTAACACGGATGATACTGATTCCATTCCTGATGGGATGAATGAAGTGGTATGGGCTTATAATGGGGAGGATGTTAACCTATCCAATGGGGAACTCAAAGGACTCATGGATATGCGTGATACTGAAATACCGTATTATCTGGAATCATTAGATACGTTTACTACTACTTTAGTGGATAAATTTAATACTCAACATGCTTTGGGCTTTGGTTTAGATGGGAATAACGGACGTCTCTTTTTCGAAACTGGTAGCGATGCTTCGAATATTACCTTGGCTGCTGATATTCTTGATGCGGTTAATGGTTTGAACAATATTGCCGCTTCTAGGAATGGCCAGGTGGGCAATGGAGAAAATGCTTTAGAACTTGCAGGTTTAATCAAAGACCAATCCTTTGTTGCACTTGGAGATGCCTCTTTATCTGATTATTATGGCGGCTTGATTGCCAAACTAGGGGTTGACGCTGAAAAAGCTAAAGTTACCTACAAGAATCAGAAAACGCTGATTAATCACTTACAGAATATGCAGGAATCAGTTGCCGGGGTCTCCCTTGATGAAGAGATGGCTAATATGATCAGGTTTCAAAATGCCTATAATGCAGCGGCCCGGATAATGACTGCTCTTGATGAGGCTTTAGATAAACTGATTAATGGTACCGGGTTGGTAGGAAGGTAGTTGCTTACGCTGGCTATAGTGAATTGATAAGTACTGGATATTTCTAAATTATAGATAACGCGATTAGCCCAAGTAAAGGAGGAGTAAGAATGCGGGTTACAGAAAATATGCTCCATCAGGGACTAACTGAAAATATACAAAGTGGCCTTGAACGGATGAATACTAATTATACCCGGCTTTCTACCGGGAAAATGATTAACCGTCCTTCAGATGATCCGGTGGGAATGATTATCGGGATGCGACTTAAAAAAGGAATTATCGAAGGGCAGCAATACAAGGAGAATGCTAATGCGGCTTTGGCCCTATTGAATGGTTCGGATTATGCCTTAGATGAAATGACTAAGGTTTTGCATCGCTTAAATGATCTGGCGATCCAGGGTGCAAATGGGCCACTGGATCAGACTGATCTTAATGCGATTCTTAGTGAAGTGGATGAATTAAGGAATCATTTATATCAGATTGCCAATACTCAGCAGGAGAATACATATATCTTTGCCGGGCAAAGGACCAATCAACCGGCGTATGATATTACTCCTAACCCTCCGAATTCAGATATCATTACTTTCGTGGGGAATAAAGATCCTTTAAAAGCGGAAGTGGGTACTGGGATCATTATGGATGTAACAGTAACAGGAGAACAGGTGTTTGGTGACTTTTTTGATAAATTAACAGTGTTTATTGAACACCTGCAAAATGGAGAACAGGCTCTAATTTCAAATGAAGATCTTCCTGCGATTCAAAATCGCTTAGATGAAGTTTTAATGATTCGTGGCGAGATTGGGGCAAAAGTGAATAGATTGGAAAATAATATTGAACGTATTAATCTAATGGATGTTAATTTTAAAGAATTACTTAGCAAGACCGAGGATACCGATTATGCTGAGGTCACAATGAATCTAAAAATGCAAGAGAATGTGTATCAGGCAGCACTAGCTACTGGAGCACGGATTATCCAAAACACTTTAGTAAATTACATATAATAGTACTCCCTTGATCTTGTAAAGCCTAAACTAAAAATAGTTTATATTTGGAGGGAATTGCATAATTACTCTAGATCTACATTGGCACAATATATAGTTTCTAATGAACAATATTTTATGGATAAAACTTAAATACTCTATTATGTGATTCCTTAGTCCAATAATGTATAGTGAAACAATCAGCAATTTGCTGTGAGGTGAGAAGAATGAAGATAAGGACCAAGTTTTATGGGGAGTTAGAGATTGCCGAGGAAGAGATTATATGTTTTCCGAATGGGCTTCCTGGTTTTGAAAATGATGATCAGTTTATTTATATACATCAGGATCAAGCTGTTTTTGGGTGTTTACAATCCTGTAAAAATCCAGATACAGCCTTTGTTGTGATCTCTCCTTTTACCATCTGTCCTGATTATAATTTTGAATTACCGGATGAAAAAGCTAAGGAATTAGGGATTTCTAAAACGGAAGAGGTTTTACTACTGTCAATTGTTACTATTCCCCAAGGTAAACCGAATGATGCTACTGTAAACCTCCAGGCTCCGATTGTGATTAATACTACCGAAAAAAAAGGTGCCCAGATTATTCTGACTGATCTTGGTTATCCTTTACATTGTAGATTGTGGGCGGAAAAACCAAATAAAGCTGCGACTGCAGGTAAATAACACGATTAAATTTTGCTTTTTTAAAGGATCTTCCTTGAGTTTGGAGAAAATATAGTAAGTGTTAAGAATCGGAAACCAGTTACGGATAATTAGATTTGGAGCCTCAAACATTGAAGAAACTATAATGCAGCTTAGATTGGAAAAGAAGAGGATAATTCAAGGAGGATTTACATGCTGGTACTTACCAGAAAACTCAATGAGAGTATTATGATCGGGGACGAGGTTAAGATAACTATTGTCGAAGTCAAAGGGGAGCAGGTAAAATTGGGGATTAGTGCTCCACGGCGCATAGCAGTCCACCGTGAAGAAGTATACCAGGAAATACAGAAAGAGAATGAAAAAGCAGTACAAACCGGAATAGGAGCAGAAGAGTTAAATGCTATCTGGGAGCAAAAAAGGAAGTAAGACGGAGTTTTTACCTCCTTTTTTTATGGACTTGTTTTGGATATCTGCTCTTAACTTTTTGTTAGTAATTGCCGATACCATAGTAAAGGAAGTAGACTTTTTGGGGGAATAAAGGTGAGAATTAAAATTTTAGAACAAGTAATAGAATTAGAGAATCATCCTTCCTCGATTGGAGAGTTATTCACCAAGATTGAAGAAGAACTGGAGAATACCGGGCAGATCTTCTCCCATTTAACTATTGATGGAACTCAGATCTTTACGGATTATGCCCAATACCTGATGCAAAATATAGCAGAGATTCAAGAAATAGTAGTGGGGACCAAAAGTTTCAGAGAGTTGTTGACTGAGACAATGGCTACAGCACAAGAGTATCTAATACGGGCTACTCCCGAAATTGAGAAACTATGTGATGAATTTTACCAAGGGCCAACCGAAGAATCTTGGGGTAAGTTTGCTCAATTGCTGGAGGGCTTAGAATGGCTCTTGCAGGTCGTGACCGCGGTAGATACTTATACTCTGGCAACTGAAAACCAGCATCCTTACGAGCAGCTTAATACGGAGTTTCAGGAAAAAACTAAGGAGCTGCAAGAAGCAATGAAAAATACAGACTATGTTTTAATCGGTGATCTTTTACGTTATGAATTAATACCAATGTTTTCATCTTTATCTGATGCCTTAGAGCAAGCATTAACAACAGAGGGGTTGGCCAATGATCTTAATTGATAACCTTAATTTTCTAACTGAAAGGTTTCCCTTACTATGGCAAGCTATTAAGCCACTAGAGGATGAGCATCCGGAATGGCTCCATGTTACAGAAGCAAAAAACGGGTCACCGACTCTAATAGTAGAAAACGAAGGGAAGCCCCTTTATCTTCATAGTAGTTATAACCCGGAAGCTGAAGCGGAACGCTTTATTTCTCAGTTTACAGGGGTAGAAGAATATAATCATGTATTCTTTTTTGGCATGGGTTTAGGATATCATTTAAAGGCCTTTATGAAAAAATACCCGGAGATGGATTTTACCATTTACGAGCCGGTACCGCAGATCCTCTATACCTATCTTTCTACCCACCTATTAACGGATTTGCCGGTTAAAAATTTAAAGAATATTTATGTCGAGACCTCAACGGCTAACCGACCACTTCTACTAAAAGATTTTACTGATTTTTCTGATGGAAATGTCTTGTTTATTAGTCTTCCTAGTTATGAACGGGTATTTCCGGATTTAACTAAATCTTTCTTAAATAGTTTCCAAAATATAGTGGCATCGAAAAGGATTAACCTTCAGGCTACAACTGTTTACCAGAGGAAATGGACGATAAATAGCATCAGAAACTTTAAATATCTTTTGGAAACCCCTAATATTTTAAGTGAAAAAAACCGTTTTCAAGGGATTCCAGCTTTAATTGTAGCAGCCGGTCCATCTTTGATGGATGAGATCGATAATATCAGATACATTAAAGAGAATGGTTTAGCCTATATCTTCTCGGCCGGTTCAGGTTTGGTTCCGCTACTTAATAATAAAATCTATCCAGAGGCAGCTACTTCTTACGATCCTAATAATTTTGATGGTGTATACAAAAGGGTATTTGATGAGAAGATTACCAGTATTCCATTAATCTTTGGGAGTACGGTTGGCATTTCTTTGCAGAAGTATCCCGGCATGATGGCTCATATGATTAATAGTCAAGATACTTTAGCTCCGTACTACCTACGTTTTAAGAATGGTAGAGAAATCCAAACGATTTATGATAGTTCGACCATCACCGTAGTTTTAGTTCAACTTTTAAAGTATTTAGGCTTTGACCCTCTGATCTTTGTCGGACAGAATCTGGCTTACCGCGGAGAGTATAGATATGCCGGGGGAATACCATATTATAATCCTGCCGTCAATGAACGCTGGTTAAAAGGGGCTTTTTTAGTAGAAGCCATTGATGGTGAAAAAGTATATACTAACGAAGGTTTTAACCGGATGCGTCTTGAATTACAAACTTTAATTTCCAGCTATCAACAGGGAGAGTTTATTAATACTACTAAAGGTGGGGCTAAGATTGAGGGCGCAATCTTTACTCCTCTTGAAGAATTAATTGAGAAACGATTAAAAAATCGGGTGGTAGATCCAAGTTGGTTTCCCACTAGCTCTTCTTGCGTTTATGATCTGGAGTACCTTTTGGAACAGCAAAAACAGATGGATAATGATTATCACAAACTGGCTCAGAACATTAACAGATTTAAAAAAGCCTTTTCTTCTCTGGAAAACCTTGGTTCATGGGCTAATTCAGATGAAGTGCAAAAGAAAATTACCAGGTTTGATCGCGAACTAAAAAAACTAATCAAGAACAAATTCTTTATTATGTTTATCCAACCGAGCAGAAGAGTGGAACTGGAAATGATCGCTAAGAATATTGATGAAGTCCGTTTTGAGAGTGATTCAAGTAAAAAAAGCGAGAAAATTATTAAGACCTTCAGTAGCTTTGTTAATAGTCTGCAAAGCGATTTTGATATGATGGCTAAGGAATACGAGGACTTTCAAAAGATTATTATGGAAGCAAGCAAGGCTTCTATATAGCTGAGGTGTATTAAGATGTTTAAACATAAAACCGTGTTAATCACCGGAGGGACAGGCTCTTTTGGCCGGGTGTGTGTTAAAACATTACTAGAAAGGTATAATCTAAAAAGGTTAATTGTCTTTTCTCGTGATGAATTGAAACAATATGAGATGCAACAAATCTTTAATGAACCTTCAATGCGTTATTTTCTTGGTGATGTTCGGGATCCGGATCGTTTGTGTCAAGCAATGAGAGGCGTAGATTATGTGATCCATGCGGCAGCATTAAAACAGGTACCAGCCGCAGAATATAATCCGATGGAGTTTATTAAGACCAATATCAATGGAGCGGAGAATGTGATTAAAGCAGCTCTTGATAGTGGCGTTGAAAAAGTAATAGCTCTTTCTACAGATAAAGCTGTTAACCCGATTAACCTCTATGGGGCATCTAAGATGGTTTCGGAGAAACTTTTTGTTACTGCGAATAATATAGCCGGAGGATTAAAGACCCGTTTTGCCGTTGTCCGGTATGGAAATGTGATTGGTTCCCGGGGTTCGGTTGTTCCTTTATTTAAAAAACTGGTGGCAGAAGGAGCCAAAGAACTACCGGTTACTGACCCTAGAATGACCCGTTTTTGGTTTACCATCCAGGAAGGTGTCGATTTTGTGTTAAAGAACTTCTCCCGGATGCAGGGGGGAGAGACCTTTGTACCTAAAATCCCCTCCATGAGGATTACTGATTTGGTTAAATCCTTTGGTGATGATCTGAAGATGAAGATGATCGGAATCAGGCCGGGTGAAAAATTGCATGAACTGATGGTTCCGGCAGAGGCTTGCCACTTGACATTGGAGTACCCTGATTTTTACTTAGTAAAGCCAACAATTAGTACTTTTGGCAAACTTGATTATAGTAAAAATCCCTTGGGAGAAGAGGGTACACCCCTTGAGGAGGGTTTTGAGTATCGTTCTGATACCAATCCAGTTTTCCTAACAGTAGAAGAATTAAGAAAGTTGGATGAGAGATGAAAAGAATTCCATATGGTACGCAGGATATCAATAAAGATGATCTCCAAGCAGTAATGGAGGTTATGCAATCTCTCTGGCTTACCCAAGGACCAGCAATTAAACGCTTTGAAGAGGCGGTAGCGGATTATTGCGGGGCTAAATACGCTGTGGCTGTCAATAGTGCAACTTCAGCCTTACATATTGCTTGCCTGGCTGCAGGCTTGGGCCCGGGAGATATCCTTTGGACCTCCCCTAATACTTTTGTGGCTTCTGCTAACTGTGGCCTCTATTGCGGGGCCGAAGTAGATTTTGTTGATATTGATCCTAAAACCTATAATATGAGTCTAAGTGCCTTAGAAGAGAAGCTAACGAAAGCCGAAAAAATTGGCAGATTACCTAAGGTGGTAATCCCGGTTCATTTTGCCGGGCAGTCATGCCCAATGGAAGAGATTAGGCGGCTTGCAGATCAATATAACTTTACCGTGATCGAAGATGCTGCCCATGCGATTGGTGGTAGCTATAAAGGGAAAAAGGTCGGGGCTTGTGAATTTTCTGAGATGGCCATCTTTAGTTTTCATCCGGTGAAGATCATCACTACCGGGGAAGGCGGGATGGTTCTCACCAACCGGGAGGATCTTTACGAAAAACTGATGCGCCTCCGCACCCACGGGATTGCCCGTGATGAACGGTTCATGGTTAAACCCCAGGATGGTCCCTGGCATTACCAGCAAATTGAGTTGGGGTTTAATTACCGGATCACGGATATACAGGCGGCTCTTGGTTACAGCCAACTTCAAAGGATTGATGAATTTATCCGGCGCCGGCATGAGTTAGCAGCACGATATGATCAATTATTAAAAGGGCTTCCGGTGACTTTGCCATGGCAGGATCCGGAAACTTATTCGGCTTATCACTTATATGTGCTCCGCCTACATCTGGATGAACTGACCAAGACCCGTCGGCAGATTTTTGAAGAGTTAAGGGCAATTAATATCATCGTTAATGTTCATTACATCCCGGTTCATACCCAACCTTACTATGAGAGACTAGGCTTTAAAGCAGGGGACTTCCCAGAAGCGGAGCAGTATTATCGCGAAACCCTAACTATCCCCCTTTATTATCGCCTGACCGATGAGGATCAGGAGTATGTGGTTGAGGTTTTGCGGAATATAATAAAGTAGTCGCCCATCCCAGCTTTGCTGGGGCAGGCGAAAGGACATGAAAATAGAACTTTCATCCGTTAAGGCAGTCATTCAACACGAGCAACGAGTAATGAGCTTCGAGGAGATGCGTGAAAATTGAACACCGCCATTATAGTGCAAGCCCGGATGGCCTCGACTAGATTGCCGGGTAAAATACTAAAAAAAGTTTTAGATAAAACTCTTCTCGAGTACCAACTGGAAAGGTTATATAGAGTTAAATCAGCGGATCAAGTTATTATTGCCACTACGGATCAAGGGCAAGAACAGCCGATTGTTGATCTTTGCCAAAAACTTAGTGTACCCTACTTTCGTGGTTCCGAAGAAGATGTCTTATCCCGTTATTACGGGGCAGCCACAAAGTATCAAGCTGATACAGTAGTACGAGTAACTTCGGACTGCCCATTGATCGATCCGGCAGTAGTGGATCAGGTGATAAGCTTTTATTTGTCCCATCAAAATGAATATGATTACGTCTCCAATACCTTTCCGGAGCTGACCTACCCACGGGGGATGGATACTGAAGTCTTTTCTTACAAAATTCTAAAAGAGGCTTTTGAAGAAGCTGTTGACAAGGTTGAAAGGGAACATGTAACCATCTTTATTAAACGGAGTCCCAAGCGCTACCGGATAATTAATCTTCCTTATGAAAAAGATTATAGTCATTACCGGTTGACGGTAGATACACCTGCTGATTTTGAATTAATGGAAAGGATGATTACCACCTTATACCCAACTAACCCTAATTTTACTTTGGAGGACTGCTTGACACTTCTTGAAAAACACCCGGAGTGGGCCAAGATCAATGCTGAGGTTAAGCAGAAGAACGTGGAATGAAGGTATTTATTCGCGTTGACGCATCAACACAAATAGGGACAGGGCATGTCATGCGCTGTCTTACTTTAGCTGGAGACCTTAAACAATTTGAAATGGAGGTCTCTTTTATTTGCCGGGTTTTGCCGGGGAATTTATGTGGCTATATTGAGAGCAAGGGTTTTAAGGTTTATCGCTTAAAAGTAGAAACAAATTTAGCTGAAGATAAATATTGGGAGCGGTTAGGTAAAAACTGGTTAGAAGATGCTCAAGAAACACGGAAAATACTGCTAAATAAAGCTACTGATCTTTCCGATATGAATAATATAGATAAACAAGCTCTCTTCCTAAATGAAGGATATAACGAAGAAGAAAATATAACTAATATTAGTTCAAGAATAGTCGCGAAAATCTTCTCAAATGCGGAAATAAGCTTAGAATCAGCTTCAAACTTAAGCTTAGTGGTAGACAACTATTCCCTAGACATTAAATGGGAGAAGTACTTACGTCCATATGTTAATAAGATAATGGTCGTTGATGACCTGGCCAATCGTCCCCATGATTGTGACATTCTGTTGGATCAGAATTATTATAAAAACCTTGATAGCCGTTATGATGGACTGATACCATCTCATTGCCGAAAACTTTTGGGTCCGAAGTACGCGCTTTTACGTCCGGAGTTTCATCAAGCAAAGAAAAACTTAAGAAAAAGAGATGGTAAAGTCAGGAGAATCCTAGTATTCTTCGGGGGTAGTGACCCCACTAATGAGACGGTAAAGACCTTGGAGGCGATTAAGCTTCTAAACCGTCCGGATATAGTGATTGATGTCGTGGTTGGAGCTGCTAATCCTCACAAGGAAGAAGTTAAAGAGCTTTGTAGCCAGATGACTAATACCACCTATCACTGTCAGGTGGAGAATATGGCAGATTTGATGGCTGCAGCTGATCTAGCGATTGGAGCAGGGGGTGTTACTACCTGGGAGCGACTTTATTTGGAACTGCCGACAATTGCAATTGCAGTAGCGGAGAATCAGGTGGAGATGTTGGAGGCTTTGGGGGAGGCGGGGATGGTGTGGTATTTGGGGAATAACCACATTGTTGAGGTTAGTAGACTAAAAGCAAAGACTAAGTACTTAATAGAAAATTTATCGGATTTATTGTGTATTATAAAAAAAGTTATAATGTTTTTCTAAATATATTAAAAACACGGATTAATTTTTACTATAGTATGGATATTTTGGAACAAGTAAATATTGATGATTTATCTCAACAATCAATAAAACAAATTTTGAACAGTTCTCTAATGTTGTTTGTAATAAATGAAATATATTTAGAATAATCAACATTTTGTTAATGATTTTTGCAAAAAATGTGTAAAGCTTTTACTTTAATATAGAGGGAGGTTAATTATGGCTGAAATTAAAGAAGTGGTTGATGTTGTTAGAGAATGTGATCTTTGTGGTGAAACAAATTATGTAGTTGAAAAAATATTTTTGGCAAATGAATGGGATTCTGTAAAAAAATTTTATCAAAGCAGTAAACAAATGAATCCTTTTCAGTATCTCCCTAATAAATTTGAATTACTAAAATGCTTAAATTGTGGTTTGATGTATGTCAATCCAAGAATCAAAGATTGGGTTGTTAACCGTTTTTATGATGAATACTTATCAGGTAAATATGAAGGATATATTCGTAATTACGATTCATCATTTAGAGAAACTCTTTTTAAGGAATACTTTCATTTAATCAAAGGATTTTTGGAAAAGAATGAAGAGGAAAGAACTTTTCTAGATATTGGTTGTGCTAATGGGGAATTTGTGAAAATTTTCAAGGAAAATGGATATAGAAGTTATGGTATAGAGGTAGCGCCATTAGTTGCGGAAAAAGCCAAGAATTTTGGTGAGGTATTTATTGGTGATGTTGAGTTTGAATTGAAGAAGCTACACCCTGATAGTTTTAACGTTATAGCTTTGGTGGATTCTATTGAACATTTTAGTTCTCCTAGAAGAACTATGGAATTGGTATATGACAAACTAAAATCTAGTGGAGTGGTTTTTATTGAAACTCCTAATTATTCTGCTGGTTTGGATATAATGTCTAGACATTTTTATTTATTTTCGATTGCAACAATGGAAAAAATGTTAAATGCAATTGGTTTTTGTATATTATATAACAATTATAGTAGTAGTATTTATAATCCAACTGATCAAATGAAAGAAGAACGTTTTATACATGTAATTGCAAAAAAACTATAGAGATAGTAATGTTTAAATAAATATATGCTTTTGCTAAAATGAAAGTGTACCATAATTGAACTTCTGCTAAATAGAAAATGTACCACTGAGGCTTTCTCGATAAAACGG
>DIPO01000061.1:110096-127331 GCA_002427045.1 Firmicutes bacterium UBA5486 | reverse complement strand
GATTTTCATGCTATTCTCTCCTTAATTGGGTTTTTTGCGTTGTCATTGATTTCTTCTGTCCCTGCACAATATATTGATAGCCTAATACAAGCCTAACACTATATATTGTGTTGGGACCTTTTAAAAAGGACACAACGCAAAAAGCTTTATATAGTTTTGACTTAATTTAAGGACGAGCTAAATGAGGATATGTAAATATTAAATTATAGAATTTTCACTTTTAATTACAATTTTTTAGTCGGGGAAATCCCCATAGACCTGCTTACCACGAGCAGGTTTTATTAAGGAAGTCTTATTTAAGGAAGTGACTTATCATGTTGGTCCTTAAGAATGTTACTAAATCATATGATGGAAAGCAAAAGGCGGTTAATAATCTGAGTTTGGAGATAAAAAAGGGGGAGATTGTTGGGTTTATCGGACCGAATGGAGCGGGAAAAACTACAACTATAAAGATGATTACAGGGATCTTGCCTCCTTCTCAAGGAGAGATTATGATTAATGGTATTGATATTACTAAGGCGCCTGTAGAAGCAAAGATGAACTTTACTTATGTTCCTGATCATCCCGAGATTTTCAGTTCGATCCGGGGGATAGATTATCTGAATTTTTTATCTGATATGTATGAAGTTCCTTTGGAGGATAGAAGAAAAAGGATTGAAAGATTTTCCAAAACATTTGGTATTTATGGGGAGCTTGACCGGTTGATTCTTTCATATTCCCACGGTATGAAACAAAAACTTCTTATTTGCGGAGCCTTACTACCCGCACCGAAACTCTTTGTTTTAGATGAGCCTCTGGTTGGGCTAGATCCTCTTTCAACGAAAAAACTTAAAGATATTATGAAGGAACATTGTCAAAAAGGGGGTACAGTTTTTTTCTCCTCACACTTATTGGAAGTAGTGGAGAATATCTGTGACCGCGTTGCGATCATAAAAAATGGAGAATTAATTGCCTGCGATACTTTAATGAGGATTAAGGAACAGTCTAACCATACATTGGAAGAAATTTTCTTGGAGTTGACAAAGGATGCGTAGATTATTCGTACTGGCCAGAATAGAATTACTAGACTTTTTTAGTAAGTACAAAACCGGGATGGGAATTAAGGCAGGTAAACTTGGAAATATACTGGTCTATCTGACCCTAGGAATACTTGCTATTCCTTTTGTTCAAATGTCTTTTGACGCTTATAATACCTTTCTTTCGATAGGCAAGCCGGAACTAACAATAACATTTATGTATATAACCGGGATTTTATTTATTTCTTTGACCGCGGTTCCTTTTTTATTCTCGAGTTTTTTCTATGCCAGAGATCTTAAGTTTTTAGCTACATTGCCAATACCTGAAGAATATATTGTGTTTTCCAAACTAAGTACGCTTTATATTTATCTTTTGGGGATAAATTTTTTGGTTTTCTATCCTGCAGTGGTAATCTATGTGGTTAATTGGAATTTTAAACCAATAGCTTTTATACTCGGTTTACTGGTTTGGCTTCTTTCCCCCCTTGTCCCGCTCTTTTTTTCTACTTTGGTTTCTCTTGCTTTAATGCGGGTGGCAGCGAGGAGTAACAAGAAAAATTTTCTTACTATGTTTTTTGGTTTAGCTCTTTTTATTCTATTATTTGGAGCCCGGTTTATGATCATTGAGAAAAGTGGAGTAGAGATTGAAGGCTTGGTAGCAACTCTGGAAGATTATTTCCCTCCTGCAATCTGGATTAGGAGAGCAGTCTCTGGTTCGCTTAAAGATATTCTCTACTTTATTTTACTTAATTTTTTTGTGATTATGGGTTTACGGTTTACAGTTAGGAAACTTTATAAAATAGCTATTCTTACTTTTGATCAAGAAGGAGCTCACCGGGGACGAATTTATTACAAACAAAGAAACAAGATTATACAACTCTTGAAAAGGAACATTCAGATTATTCTTAAGCAACCAATTTTTCTGATCAATACTTTAATTAGTTTAGCGATTCCCTGGCTCATCCTTCTGATTAGTATAATTAGCGGGGATCTCTCTCTAACTTTTTTTACTTTACCGGAGAATAAATATCGCGCAGTTCAGTTAATTCTGGGGATATCTTCGGCACCGGCATTGCTAGCAAACCTTTCAGCTACTTCGATTTCCAGAGAAGGGAGTACTTTTTGGGAAACCAGGGTCCTGCCGGTGAGTACCTGGGATAATATCCGGTCAAGGATGATGACCACTGTTTTAATTAATTTTTTGGCCTCATTTGTACTGGGAATTTTGCTTATTTCATTATTCCAGATCCAATTTTATTTTTTCATTCCCGGGGTATTCTTTCTTTTAACGTTGAACTTGTTTTTAGCGGCAATTGATCTTATTATTAATATTTACCGTCCTTATCTAAATTGGTCCAATCCTACTGTTGCAATTAAGAATAATTTAAATGTTCTTCTATCGCTTGCTTTTAGATTGGTACCAATAATGATTTTCTTTAGTGTTTTTTCTTATTCTTCTATATTAGGATATGGGAATACCATCTTTATTTTAGGATTGATTTTCCTGTTTCTATATCTTTTAACCCGAAGATATCTTAAAGTCCGGATGGTTAAGAAATTTGAGCAGATCGTTAGTTAATTCCGATGATTTTCGAATAAAAGATAAACACGATATATTGTGGTCAAATACGCGATTAAGGTAATTATGCAATTCCCTCATGATATTAAAGAATACAAACTTGGAAATTATAATTTTCATCAATATTGGCAAAATAAAGAGAAACAAGTAAGAAGGTGAGCTATGATGGCGAGTGGGCCCATAGGTTTATTTGATTCGGGTATCGGCGGGCTATCCATTATGAAAGAGATTCGCCGTCTTTTACCGGAAGAAGACCTGATTTATGTAGCAGATTCGAAATATTGCCCCTATGGGGAGAGGACTTCTGAGGAGATTATTAAGCGTTCTTTTATAATTACGAAGTTTCTACTGACAAAAGGAGTTAAACTAATTGTAGTAGCTTGTAACACAGCTTCAATTGCTGCCCTTCAGAGTCTTAGAGATAATTTTAAACTTCCTTTTGTTGGTGTAGAACCTGCTGTCAAACAGGCAGCTTTGCATACTAAAGATAAAAAGGTTGGCGTACTTGCAACAGAGCTGACGCTTTCCGGAGAAAGATTTTCTTCATTAGTAGAAAAATTTGCGGGAGGGCTAAATGTAATAAATCAACCCTGCCCTGGGCTTGTGGAGAAGGTAGAAGCTGGTGAAATTGACGGGAGTGAGACAGAAGCTCTGGTAAAAGAGTATATTGAACCGCTAAAGGCTTATGGAGTTGATGTAGTGGTTCTGGGCTGTACTCATTATCCTTTTCTCCGGCCAATAGTAGAAAAGTTTCTGGGGGCAGGGGTTAAAGTTATTGATACCGGTGAGCCGGTGGCAAGACAGACCCGCCGGTTATTAGCAGAAAGATCTTTACTTACCTCGAACCTAGAGGGCGGAAAGGAATGGTTTTTTACCTCCGGTGATCCAAAGCTGGTTGCTCCGGTGATTAATAAACTTTGGGGCAATTTGGGAGAGGGTGTAGCCCGGATTTTGACTTGATTTTGTTGTATGGAGAGAAGAAGTACGAAGCAAAAGAGACCAAATAAGATGAATTCTAAGGACAATAAAATATATTATGCTTATAGAAGACTACTATAATCTTGTAGTGTGATAATGAAAAGTAAAGAAAAAGGAGTTGAATTGATGCTAAGCGATATTGAATTAGCTCAACAAGCTAAGTTGTTACCAATTAATAAGTTGGCTGAAGAGATTGGGTTGGAAGAAAGTGAATATGAACCGTATGGTAGGTATAAAGCTAAAATTAGCCTTGAAACACTGGAGAAACGTAAGAATAAGCCTGATGGGAAATTAATCTACGTGACGGCTATTACTCCAACTCCGGCGGGTGAGGGAAAAACCTGTACTGCAGTAGGCTTGACTCAAGCTCTTGGCAAGCTTGGAAAAAAGGTGGCTGTTGCTTTAAGAGAACCTTCCTTAGGGCCGACTTTTGGTGTAAAGGGTGGAGCTGCCGGAGGTGGTTGTTCTCAAGTACTTCCGATGGATGAGATTAACCTTCATTTTACAGGTGATATTCATGCAGTAACTGCTGCACATAATCTATTGGCAGCTATGGTGGATAACCATATTTATCAGGGTAATACTCTGGGAATCGATCCTAAACAGGTACTTTGGCAAAGGGTGATGGATATCTCAGATCGCCAGCTTAGGAGTATAATCGTTGGTTTAGGAAGAAAAAGCAATGGGGTACTCAGGGAGAGTGGCTTTGATATTACTGTAGCCTCTGAGATTATGGCTATTCTCTGTTTAGCGGAGAATATTGAAGATTTGAAGGACAGGCTTGGTTCGATTTTAGTGGCCTATACCTATGATGGTGCTCCGGTTTATGCCCGGGATATAAAGGCGGTAGGGGCGATGACCGTATTATTGAAGGAAGCAATCAAGCCTAATCTAGTGCAGACGATGGAGGGACAGCCAGCCTTTATTCATGGAGGCCCATTTGCTAATATTGCCCATGGTAATAATAGTATAATTTCTACTCGTTTAGCTTTAAAAATAGCAGATTTTGTCGTTACAGAAGGTGGATTTGCTTCTGATCTGGGTGCAGAAAAGTTTTTTGATATTGTTGCACCAAAGTTTAATTTAAAACCCGATGTAGTGGTGTTGGTTGTTTCTGTCCGGGCACTCAAAAGCCATGGCGGGGTAAACTTTAAAGATCTGGATGCTACAAATGCAGAGGCTGTGAGCAGAGGCCTAAGCAATCTTGATAAACATCTTTTCAATCTTAAAGAAGTTTATCATTTGCCGGTAGTAGTTGCGATTAATAAGTTCCCCACAGATCATGAACAAGAAATTGAGGTAGTTTTGAATTACTGTCAAGAGCAAGGTGTCCCGGTAGAGTTATCTGAAGTGGTAGCTAAAGGCGGAGAAGGTGGGGCTGATCTGGCAAGGGGAGTATTAAAAACAATTGATCAGGGTGTAAATAACTTCTCTCCTCTTTATGGTAAAAAACATACTTTAAAAGAGAAGATTACTTTACTAGCCACCAAGATTTATGGTGCTGATGGGGTCTCTTATACCAAAGAAGCCGAGAAGGCTCTGGAGAAGATAACTGATCTGGGTTTTGATCATTTTCCGGTTTGCATGGCAAAAACTCAGATGTCACTCTCGGATAATCCGGCATTAAAAGGAGCGCCTAAAGGATGGATTTTGACAGTAAGGGATCTTAGAATTTCTGCTGGGGCTGGTTTTATTGTAGTTTTGGCTGGTAATATTTTAACCATGCCTGGTTTACCAAAATCACCGGCTGCTGAGAGAGTGGATCTTTTGCCGGATGGAAAGATTACCGGATTATTCTAAACAGAAGGGGAGTAGAGTTTGTTGGAAGCAAAGATTATTAGTGGTAAAGCTGTAGCAAGTAGGGTAAAAGATGAACTCCGGATTGAAGTAGAGAAACTTAAGGAAGAGGGAATAGTACCTGGCTTAGTAGTAGTGTTAGTGGGAGAAGATCCGGCCTCATTAATATATGTACGGAATAAAGAAAGAGCCTGTAATCAGTTGGGTATTAATTCCTGGGTGGAGCGTTTACCGGCAACTATTGAAAAAGATGAGTTACTGCAATTAATTAAAAAACTTAATGCTGATCCTAAAGTCAATGGAATGTTAGTACAACTTCCCCTGCCCGAACATTTATCAGAAGAGGAAGTCACGAATCTGATCAGTCCGGAAAAGGATGTGGATGGATTTCATCCGGTAAATCTTGGCCGCTTAATGAGAGGCCAAGATGGAGCTCTACCATGTACTCCGGCTGGTGTTATGGAATTGATTAAAGAGAGTGGAGTGGAGATTGCCGGGAAAGAATGTGTGGTAGTAGGAAGAAGTAATATTGTAGGAAAACCGATGTTTCATTTATTATTAAAAGAACATGGTACAGTTACTGTCTGTCACTCTAGAACGAGAAATCTGGGCGAGATCTGCCGGCGGGCTGATATTCTAGTGGTAGCAGTTGGTAAGCCCGGTCTGATTGATGGTGAAATGATAAAACCGGGTGCGGTAGTGATTGATGTGGGAATGAACCGTTTAGAATCAGGAAAAGTAGTGGGTGATGTGGATTACGATTCTGCCCTTAAGGTAGCTGGAGCGATTACTCCGGTTCCGGGTGGAGTAGGGCCAATGACGATTGCCATGTTAATGAAGAATACAGTAAAGGCAGCAATCGCACAGAACCGTTAAGATTTATTCTTTTCATGGGTTTTAAGTTTAAAGTTTATTAATTAAGGATGTGAATAATTGGCAGGCAGATAACCGGTTTAATTTAACCGGTTCTTTTTTTGTAACTTTTTTTTATTAAATTACGTCTAATTTTTGAAACCATACCTAATATAATTTTAATTAAAATGGTTTAAGTTGGTAATAACAAAAAAATGGAGGCGTTTTTATGAAAATAGGAATTGTTACAGATAGTACGGCTGATCTGCCCCAGGAGTTAGTGGGAGAATATAATATTGAAGTAATTCCCTTGCAGGTAATTATTGATGGATTGGGATTTCGTGATGGAGTTGATCTAAGTAGGGACGAATTTTACGAAAAAATATCCACTCCGGGTATCAATCTTCCATCTACATCTCAACCTTCACCTGGTATTTTTATAGAAACATACCGTCGGTTACTGGAAAAGTTTGATACTATTATTTCTATTCATATATCAAACAAACTATCTGGGACAGTACAAACAGCCCAATTAGCCAGTGAAATGTTTTCAGGTAAAGTAAGAGTGATAGATTCTCTTTCTACCTCAATGGGTTTAGGTAGCTTAGTATTGGAAGCTGCCCGTGGATTGAAACGTGGTATGAAGTTTGAAAAGGTAGTTGAAATGGTCTATTCCCTACGTGAACAGATTAATTTTCTTGTTCTTCTTGATACCTTAAAATTTGTCCGTCATGGGGGAAGAGTAAGTAGTTTACAACTTTTTTTAGGATCTGTCCTGAAAATTAAGCCACTTTTAAGGATTAACCACGGAGAGGTAGAGGCGGCTGGAAAAGCAAGGAATAGAAAAGAAGCAATTACACTTCTTATGGAAAAGTTTAAGGAACAGATTGGGATGGAAACTAGGTCAATAATTTCCGTGGTTCATACAAAGGCTAAAACCGAAGCATTAAAGTTAAAGGCTATTATTGAAGAGACTTTTAAAAATGCTGAGGTTATTCTAAATCAAGCTGGGCCTGCCCTAGGTAGCCATGCCGGGCCAGGAGCTTTGGCTCTAATTTCCTTGCCGAAAAATTAAGGTAAAAGATTAAAAAATAGATAAAAAAATTGCATAATTCATTTTTTTAAGATAAGCTTATAAAGAAACAACGGATAGCTAAGTTAAGGTAATTATGCAAATTTTTTAAAGGGGATATTAATATGCTTATTAAATTTGCAATTCTTTTACTTGCATATTTGATTGGTTCTATTCCTTTTACTTATATAATGGGCCGGTTAAAAGGAGAAAAGGATTTATCGAGGTTGGGTAGTGGAAATTTGGGCGGTACAAATGCGATTCGTGTTTTAGGTTGGGGGCCTGGAATAATTGCCGGCCTTTTAGATGTGGCAAAAGGAACAACTGCTTTATGGTTAGCTGATTTACTGAGTGGATCTGTTAAGATTACATCTTTAGCAGCTTTAGCTGTTACGTTTGGACACAATTGGTCAGTGTTTTTTCTGGGTAAGAAGGGAGGTAAAGGAATCTCTACTACAATTGGAAGCTTTTTGTTTTTGAATCCATTGGTTTTACTGGTTTCTATAAGTATCGCCCTTGAAATTGTATATCTTTCCCGCTTGATTTCTTTAGGTTCATTAATTTTAGTTTCGTTGGTCCCATTAGGCTTATTTATTGTGGGTGAAGATATATCTACCATAGTTGTTTCCCTTCTGCTGGCGATAATTGCTTTTTATCGGCACCGGGAGAATATAAAAAGGTTAAGAGCTGGGGTTGAGAGAAGAATTGGCGAGAAAACTTAGTAAAAAAAGATAGTTTACTGAATTACGTAAAAACAAAGAGTATTTAAAGAAGGAAAAACGGGGAACATAACGAATAAAATCCTGATTGTTCTTTTTAAAATATAATTTATATAGATTGAAGAATGGAGGACAAGAATGACAAAACAAGTTTATTTTTTTGGTAAAGGAAAGGCTGATGGAAAAGCCGAAATGAAGAACCTGCTGGGAGGTAAAGGAGCCAATTTAGCTGAAATGACTAATCTGGGGATTCCGGTTCCTGCGGGTTTCACTATTACTACTGAGGTCTGTACGGCCTATTTTCAAAGCGGAAACAGATGGCCGGAGGGTTTGGAAGAGGAGATTAAAGAAAACCTGAAAAAAGTTGAAGATTTTATGGGGAAACGTTTCGGAGATCCTGCTAACCCCTTGCTATTATCTGTCCGTTCTGGCGCTAGGGTATCCATGCCGGGGATGATGGATACTATCTTAAATCTGGGTTTAAATGATACTACGGTGCAAGGTTTAATTAAGTTCTCCGGGAATGCAAAGTTTGCCTATGATAGTTACCGACGGTTTGTACAAATGTATAGTAATGTCGTTTTAGGAATGGATTATAGTAATTTTGAAGAGATTTTAGACAGAAAAAAGAAGGAAAAAGGCGTTACTCTTGATAATGAATTAGATGCTGAAGATCTCAAAGCGATTGTCGGAGAATATAAAGAACTGGTTAAAAGCAAGCTAAACGTAGAGTTTCCTACTGATCCGTGGGATCAATTACGGGGTGCTATTGATGCTGTTTTTTCCTCTTGGATGAACCCGCGGGCAATTACATACCGGAAATTAAATAAAATTTCGGAAGACTGGGGAACGGCAGTAAATGTTCAGTCTATGGTCTATGGTAATCTTGGTGATACCTCTGCCACTGGTGTAGCATTTACACGGAACCCCTCTACCGGAGAGAATAAATTTTATGGTGAATTTCTCATTAATGCCCAGGGCGAAGATGTGGTAGCTGGAATTAGAACTCCGCAGCAGATTAGCCTTGAAGCTTCCAGAGAATGGGCTACCGATAATGGAATTCCTGAGGAAGAACGGAAAGAGAAATATCCTTCATTAGAAGAGTATTTGCCGGAATGCTATAAACAATTGGTTGAGATCCGTACTATTCTTGAAAAACACTACAAAGATATGCAGGATATTGAGTTTACGATTCAGGATCAAAAACTTTATATGCTACAGACCAGGAATGGTAAGCGAACTGGCCCGGCAGCAATTAAGATTGCCGTCGATTTAGTGGAAGAGGGCTTTATTGATGAAAAAACAGCTCTTTTACGTGTTGAACCACTGCAGCTTGACCAACTTTTACATCCGATGATTGATCCTAAAGCAAAGGTAGAAAAGATTGCTAAGGGTTTACCGGCCAGTCCCGGTGCAGCGGTTGGACAAGTGGTGTTTTCCGCAGAAGATGCTGAAAAATGGGTAGCAGACAATAAAAAAATCATTTTAGTACGGACAGAGACTTCTCCTGAGGATATTAGCGGTATGAATGTTGCACAAGGTATTCTTACTTCACGCGGTGGAATGACATCTCACGCTGCGGTTGTAGCTCGTGGGATGGGTAAATGTTGCGTAGCCGGATGCGGTGAAGCTGTAGTTAATGAGCAACGTAAAGTAGTGGTAATTAATAACCAAGAAATTAAAGAAGGGGGTTGGCTGACCCTAAATGGTTCAACTGGAGATGTTATTCTTGGCCAAGCGCCACTTGTTGAACCGGAGATCTCCGGTAGTTTTGAGACCTTGATGGCATGGGCTGATAAATACCGGTATCTAAAAATAAGGACGAATGCTGATACTCCTCATGATGCTAAAGTTGCTAGAGATTTTGGTGCTGAAGGAATTGGATTATGCCGGACAGAGCATATGTTCTTTGGCCCTGAGCACGAACGGATTATGGCGGTCCGGGAGATGATTCTGGCAGATAATACTGAGGCACGAAAGAAAGCTTTAAATAAAATCCTTCCTTTCCAAAAGAGAGATTTTATCGGGATTTTTGAGGCCATGAAGGATCTACCGGTTACGATTCGCTTACTTGATCCTCCTCTTCATGAATTCTTGCCTCATGATGCTAAAGGCCAAGCGGAAATGGCTAAAGAGATGGGGATTCCTGTTGAAAAGATCATTGAGAAAGTACAGGCACTAGCGGAGTTTAATCCGATGCTCGGGTTCCGTGGTTGCCGTCTAGGAATAGTATTTCCGGAGATCTTCCAGACTCAGGTGCGAGCTATTTTTGAAGCTGCCTGTGAATTATCAAAACAAGGTCAGAAGATTGTACCGGAAGTGATGATTCCCTTGATTGGTACTACCGGCGAGATGAAGATAATAAAAGATTACTGTATTGCTGTTGCTAAACAAGTTATGTCCGAAGCAGGGGTAGAATTAAAGTATCAGATTGGTACCATGATTGAGATCCCACGGGCTACTCTGATTGCGGATAAAATTGCGGAAGATGCAGAATTCTTCTCTTTTGGTACTAATGATCTGACACAGATGACCTTTGGATACAGCCGGGATGATGCGGGCCGGTTTTTACCAAGCTATGTTGATCAGAAGATTCTTACGGATGATGTTTTCCAAAGCTTGGATCAGGAAGGTGTCGGGCAGTTAGTTAAGATTGGAATTAACAGAGGACGTTCGACCAAAGCGGATCTGAAAATTGGGATCTGCGGTGAACATGGAGGCGATCCGGCTTCAGTGGTCTTCTGTCATGATGTAGGGATGGACTATGTTTCCTGTTCCCCCTATCGTGTGCCGATTGCTAGATTAGCAGCCGCTCAGGCAGAGATTAATAACCCACGAAAATAAGCTGCTAAGGTAAGAGAATACTCTTAACCGGAACAAGGCTAAGGTACTAGAGAGTGCCTTAGCCTTGATATTTGTATAATTAGATTATTCGTTAGTTTTATAATTAACCATTAAGGAATTGCATAATTCAATTATTTAAGATTCGACTACAATATATTGATAGTCCCACTAGTAATTGTCTAGTCTTAGACAATTACTGCGAATATTAGTCAAACACTATATATTGTGGTTAAATATACGATTAAGGTAATTATGCAATTCCCTCAACCATAATAAAACTCTTATTATGTACTGAGAGAAATAAGAGATAAATAGCCGAGAAACGGGCTGTTTTTTTTAAGTAAGGGAATTTACGCGTAAGCGCTGAACCTTAGAAGGAAGATATTTTACGCTGAAAATTGTAAGGCTAATTGGGTTAAAATATGATTAAACTCCGGGTTAAGGCAGGATTTAATAAAAAATTATGAAATTAGGATAAGGCGGGAAAGATGTTTAGTATTCAGCAAGGGTATGTAAAAGAGGTTCTCCGCAATTTACCTGGTTACCAGGAAATAGTTGTAATCATCAATAATAGGGAAGCAAAAGCGATCTCGTATCCAGATTTAACCGGAGAAGTCCGCTGCCAAGATCTAGTATGGCTGAACACGACTGCAGTTGAACTAAAGCTAGGTACCGGAGGTTATCATTTTGTGATGGGTATTCTGGGACAGGAGAAGCGGGAATATAACCAGGCTGGGCATATTATGAAACTCCGGTATACTCCCTGGCAGTTTCCGGTCTTGGCTGTTGAAGAAGAAGACTCCCCTAATCACGAGAGGATTAAAGAATTCTCTTCTCTTCAAGGAACCCCAGTGATCGTGGGAACTCTCCATAGTATGGTGGTGCCGGCTTTACTACTTTACCATCTAAAACTTCCCGAACAACGTGCGGTCTATATTATGACGGATGGTGCTGCCCTGCCGATTAGACTTAGCCATTTGGTCCGTAAATTAAAAGAAAAAGGATTAATCACCCAAACAATCACCTGTGGACATGCTTTTGGTGGAGATCTGGAAGCCGTAAATATATATTCGGCTCTGGTTGCTGCTAAAATGGTAGGGAAGGCTGATTTAATCATTGTGGCCATGGGACCCGGGATTGTAGGAACAGGAACAAAGTATGGTTTTTCCGGAGTGGAACAAGCCTATATCCTGGAGGCAGTAGAAAGACTTGGAGGCCTTCCGATTGCTATCCCAAGAATTAGTTTTACTGATCCTCGGGCTCGGCATCAGGGTTTAAGTCACCATAGCCAGACTATTTTAGGACAGCTGACATATGCTACTGCTCATATTGGGTTCCCCCGCTGGAATGATGAAAGAAACTGTTTGCTTGCGCCACAAATCAGAGCAAGCAACCTATTGAAACATTACTGCTATCAGATTGATCTTCCGGCAGTTGGTAAGCTGATGGAAGAGCATGATTTACTAGTGAAAACGATGGGTCGTTCTTATCATCAGGATCCAGCGTTCTTTGATACGGCGGCAGCAGCAGGTATCTTGGCTGCTATTTTTTCTCTTGGAAAGGAAGATGAGTTATCTTTGCTCAAAGAGGTTTAAGAGCGGATACTCTTGTTTGGATACAGAACCGTAGGTATATGTTAAACCTTAAAAAATTATGCAATTCCTGAATACTGGAAAGGAAATAGATATGGATTTGGAAGAAAAAAAGTTAGACAGAGATCTGGTTTATGATGGAAGCCTGCTTAAAGTCTACTGTGATCAGGTGGAACTGGTGAATGGTAAGCAGACTGTAAGAGAGTGGATTAATCATCCGGGAGCCGCTGCTGTGCTCCCGGTACTTGATGGTAAGGAGACAATTCTAGTAAAGCAATTTCGCTACCCGATTACACGCGAAACATTAGAGATACCAGCAGGGAAATTAGATCCCGGTGAATCTCCGTTAGATTGTGCTGCTCGCGAGTTGAAGGAGGAGACCGGACTTTTTGGCGGTGAGTTAATTAAGATTGGTTCTTTAGTTACAACACCCGCTTTTACGAATGAAGAGATCCATCTCTACTTAAGTAAAAACCCATCTATGGGATCTTCTGATACGGATGAAGGTGAATTTATTAATACGGTATTACTTTCACTGGAAAAGGTTATGCTCTGGATTGAAGAAGGCAAGATTAAGGATGCTAAGACAATTACTGCGTTTTTAATGGCCAAAGCTAAAGGCTTAATATAAGCGTGGTTAGAAGCAGGATTTTCTAAAAAAGGCATACCACTCCTGAATGAAACATAATAATTATTTACAGGGACAAGGGGGTGGTATCATTGTTTATTGCTCGTTGGCGGGATGCAAGCCGGGAATATATTGAGGAACGCTTATTTCTTTTTATTTTAGTCGGTTTACTCTTTGTGATGGGTATTGTCTTTGGTACACTTTCTGCAAAAGGTTTGGAAAAAGGGCAAAAATTAGAACTTCTTCAGTATGTGCAACTTTTTTTTCAGGGGATGAAAAAAGAGAACCAACCTGTTTCCGATGTGTCTTTGGCAAAAAATGCGATTTTTAATCATTTAAAAACCATATTGTTTCTCTTGCTATTAGGTTTTAGTGTGATTGGGGTTCCTTTAATCCTCTTCCTCATCTTTGCTAAAGGATATATTCTTGGGTTTACGATCGGTTTTATCTTGCAACAGTTATCTGGAAAAGGCTTTATATTTGCTATAACTTCGGTATTTCCTCATTATGCTTTTATTATTCCCGCATTTTTAATGGCAGGTGTAGCGAATATTGATTTTTCCGGTGCGATTCTCAAAAGCAGATTCGGTAAAGTATACCGTCCGCTTTCCACAGAATTGTTACAGTGTTTAGGAATAAACGGGATGGCGATCTTTATTCTAACGCTCTCTGGAATAATTGAAGGATTTATCTCTCCTTTATTTATTTACTGGGTAGCAAAACTTTTTTAGAAAACTTTCGGAACTCGCCATTCATTGCTCAGATGAAAGAAAGTCTTTGTTTGTTTAAATTCAAGCTTGCCTTGTGCTCTTGTTTTACCTTATTAAGTCGGGGGAATAGCATAATTACTTTTGGTTTATACAAATTGAACTAACAACGACTTTAGCTTAGGTATTCACACACGGAAAGGTTGTAATTAAATGAAGCCTTAAATGCACTTTCTCCTGTTATGGAAATCTTTCTCGCCAAGCAAAAAAGAGGATTTACTATTATTGTGTCGAAATCCAAATAAAATAAAGGATAAATACCAAAAATGCCAGAAGGGTAAAGGGGTTGACCAATTTTGCATGATTACTTACAAGAATTTACTAATTATATTGCCGTGGAACGAGGACTAGCTCCTAACACCCTCGAATCATACGGAAGAGATCTTAGACAGTATTTAGATTATTTACATGATAAAAAGGGGATAAGCCCTACAGAAGCCACTCAACCTATAGTAGGGGGTTATCTTCTGTATTTGCAGGCCAAGGGGAGAGCGGCATCTACGATCTCTCGTGCTCTTGCTGCGATCAAAGCTTTTTATCATTTTTTAGTTCGGGAACAGATTATTAATAGAGACCCGACAATTAATTTAGATGCTCCTAAACAGGAAAAAAGATTACCACGGGTTCTTTCAGTAGAAAGTGTGGTTGAACTTCTTGAACAGCCTGATTTGAAGACTCCTTCAGGAATTAGAGACCGCACGATGCTTGAAGTCTTATATGCTACTGGATTACGGGTTACGGAATTAGTAACCCTTAAAATTTCTGATGTTAATTTAAAAGAGGGATATATTAAATGTACTGGTAAAGGTTCTAAGGAGCGGATTGTTCCTTTGGGAAAGGTAGCTATTAAATACCTTCAGTTTTATTTAGAACATGCTAGAAAGTTTCTAGCTTCTGATCCAGCTGAGGAGGTTTTGTTTCTTAATCATCATGGACATGGCTTGACTCGTCAGGGTTTTTGGAAAATTATTAAAAAATATGCTGAAAAGATTGATGCTGTAGAATCTATTACTCCACATACCCTTAGACATACTTTTGCTACCCACTTGTTAGAGAATGGTGCTGATCTAAGGGCTGTTCAGGAACTGTTGGGGCATGCGGATATATCAACTACTCAGATTTATACTCATTTAACTAAAAATAGATTAAAAGAGGTTTATGATAAGGCTCATCCCCGGGCATAATTTTAAGAGGTTGCAATAAATATTTTTATTTTTATGAGCAAGTTAACACACCCTTAAAAAGGGTGTGTTTTCTGTTTTCAAAGAGGTTTTTTATTACCGGGGAAGAAAACGTTTTTATTGGATAACTTATTTTTTAAGGTTAATGTTTTAGTTAGGGAGGTAAGAAAATTGGGAATTCAATGGTATCCGGGGCATATGGCTAAGACAAAACGAGAGATAAAAGAAGTGTTACCTCTGTTAGATTTAATAATCGAGGTTGTTGATGCCCGATTGCCGCTGAGTAGCAGGAATCCTGATTTACCGGCTTTAATCAAGGGGAAACAATCGATTCTATTATTGAATAAAGCTGATTTAGCAGATCCGGAAATAACCAGTGAATGGATAAGGTATTATCGATCTTTAGGAGAGGTAGTTTTGGATTTTAATGCTCAGGCCGGAGAAAACTTAAAAAAATTAGCTAGAACAATTAATGAAGAAGAAAAAAAGCTAACAAGGCAAAAAGCATCTTTACGTTTAGGAGTCTTTGGTATTCCCAATTGCGGTAAATCGTCTGTTTTGAATAGGCTGGTAGGAAAGAGTGCGGCACGTGTAGGTGAAAGGCCAGGAATTACCAGAGGAAGGCAATGGGTAAAAAGAGAAAGATGGGAGATTCTGGACACTCCCGGAATATTATGGCCAAAAATATCAAGCCAGGAGGTTGGATGGAAACTAGCTTTGGTGGGTGCGATTAAGCAGGAAATCTTTGATCTGGAAGAACTGGCAGTCTATTTACTCGGTTGGTTACAAGAGAAATATCCAGAAGGATTAATGGATTACTATTCTTTAGAGCAAGAAGATGAACCAGTAAAGCTCTTAGAAGAAATCGGAAGAAAACGTGGTTGTTTAATAAAAGGAGGGGAAATAGATTATTCTCGGGCTGCAGGCCTGGTATGGAGTGATTTTCGTTCGGGACGACTAGGCCGAATAACTTTGGAGAATCCGCCTACTCATTCTCTTTCCCAGTAAACAGCCGGAGAAAACAGAAACCACCAATAAAGGTATTTAGGTAATAACTAAGAAGTCTCCAAATTGTTACAGAGATGGCTTGCAAGTGTTTGGGAAGATAGCCTGAAAAGATCGAGAAAAAACCCATCTCGGCAACTCCGCTACCTCCGGGGATTGGGATAAAGGATAGAAAGAACTGAATTATAAATTGCAACAGGAGGATGCGGAATATTTTACCTTTGATATTGACACCTAAGCCAAGCATAACTGCAGGGGTGATGGCTAAAGTGGAAAGCCAAGAGAAAAACGTTAAAATTACTACGAAAAGAACAGAAAGCGCTTTTTTCTGAAAAAGTGTATTTAACCAAAAATGAAATTCTTTTGCTTCCGAAGTAACTTTATGACAAAACGGTTCGGTCCGGGAACCTAAAATTTTTTTAACAAATTTAAGTTGGAAAAACTTATTGATCAGTATTTCTCCTTTATCCGGCTTGAGCAGTAGAAAGAGAAGAAAACCGAAAAAAAACAATGCTAATAAGAGTATATAATTTATAAAGCCAGCTAAATGGGAAAGGCCGATCTCATCAAGGATTTTACCTTTAAAGATAAAAAGCAATAAAGGCCCTCCGATCGCCAGTAAAAGGCTGGTAAAGGAGAGACGGATTGTCACAATAGCAGTGGCTTTTCCCACCGAGATTCCTTTCCGATGAAAAAAATATACTTGGGTAGGGATAGTTCCTGAATATAAAGGTGTTACATTTCCGGAAAATATTGAAGCCAGATTAATGCGGAGGATATCAAAGAAACCGATCTGTTCATCTAAAAGCGAAGCAATTGTTTTTACTCTGAATCCTTCAATAAGCCAGGATAAGACAACCGCACCTAACATCAGAAGGATGTTTTTTAGGTGAATGTTTCGTAGGCTATGCCAGGTTTCGGGTGTTGTGGAGGAATAAAGAAGGATTCCCATAGTAATTAAACCAATGCTTAAAGTTATGATTAGGCCTTTCCGGATTAAGGCGGGGGAAAGGACTTTTTTTTGAGTTTGCATAATAATCCTCCATTTAGTAGAAAAATATAATAATCTAATCTATTATATAAGTTCGTCTAGCTGGGTAAGTTTCCTTCATAGGAACGAAGGATATTTAAGAATTCATATAATTTTAGCATAAAAGAGGAAAAAAACAAGAGTAATCTGTTTATGGGCTTTTTGCGTTGTCATT
>DIPO01000061.1:95863-109972 GCA_002427045.1 Firmicutes bacterium UBA5486 | reverse complement strand
TTTAAAAAGGACACATCGCAAAAAGCTTGTTTATGGAAAAAAATACATCCTACGAGGGAGGGTTATTCAATGACTGGAATATTAAGAGTGGACAGTTATAATCAGACTATACAAGCTATTAGGAACGCTACTGCGCAGGCTGGATTAGGTTATATTTTACGGATTCAGGATAAAAAAGAGACGATGGTTAAGGTGAATAATAAAGATGTCGAGGGTATAGCAACCAGTTTTTTAAAAGGCATGGGTATCCAAGTTTTTACTCCTGATGGCTACACTGGTTTTGCTTCAACTGATCGGATCGAGCCATTAATTGCCGGAAATTTGGTAGAATTAGCTTGTAAATTAGCAAAAAAAGTCCAAGAAAAACAGGGGGAAAATAATAAAGCCATTTATAAACTTTCGCCGACCCGGGAACGTAGTATTTTAAAGCTTAAATATCCGTATGGTAGTTTGGATTTAAATGAGATTGAAAAGAGACTCAAAGAGGTAAATAGTGAATTAACTGAGTTAGATCCACGTTTATCTGTTCGTACAGTATTCAGAGTAGTAGATGAAGAGTGGAGAATTGCTCGTCAGGATGGTACGGATTCTTCCTTTATGACTCCCCGTTCTTTTATTTATAATATATTTACGGCCAAGGAGAGAGGAAAGACTATAACTACCGATAGTAATTTACCAGGTTCTGATCTTTCTATTCTGATCCAACCTGATCTAGTCCGGAAACTGAAAATAAAATCAATAGCTGCAGCTAAACTAGCATTGAACCTGTTAACTGCTAGACCAATTAAAAGCGGTTCATATAAAATGGTGGTTGATTATGCTCTGGCAAAGGGTTTAGCTCATGAAGCTTTTGGTCATGCGGCTGAAACTGATGGGATGGAAAGCTCAATCCTTGGGAAGAATGGCAAAATGAGACTGGGAGAAAAAGTTGCTGCCGATATAGTTTCGATTGTTGATGGCCCTTTAGAGGGAGATTATGCTTACCAACCGATTAGTGCGAATGGGATTAAAAGGGAAACTGTACATATTGTCAAGGATGGTATTTTACGTGCGGGCCTGGCCGATTTATTTTCTGCCGAGGCCGCCGGAGTTCCGCTGACCGGGGCAGGAAGAGTTGAAACCTGCCACTTTTTGCCACTGGCTAGGATGTCTAATATTAGGATAGAGGTTAAAGATCCGGTTCTGGTTGAAAAGGAGTTTGAAGAGATCACACCGGAAATAATTTACAAAAAACTTCTTCATTCGGGATTAATTCGGGAGAATGAAGAGGTTCTCTACCTTACCGGATATCAAGGAGGTCAAGTAAATCCGGCATCTGGAAAATTTGTTTTCAATTGTTCGGGTATTTATCGATTGGGAGAAACTGCTCTTCTTTATCAGCCAGCGATCTTTTCCGGGAATGTTCTTTCAGCACTAAATTCCATAGTGGCTGGGATCGGCCCACTAAAGACTGATGCGATGGGTACTTGTGGGAAAATGTTTCAAGGAGTCCCCTCTAGTGGAGGTTCTCATTATTTTCTCTTAATTGATAAAAACCCTGAAATTACCATTGGGGGTGAAATTGATGAATGATTTAGGTAAAAATTTACGGGATAAATTAGATAGTTTAATAGGGCAGGTTTTACCAAGTGGTTTGACTTTGGAAGGCTGGAGATTTAATTTGCATGTAGTCAATCTTTTAGAGGTGGGAATAAAAAACAATAGACTTGGGGGGCCTTATACTGCTCCTTCGCTAAAAACAGATACCGAAGGAGAAGTCTATCTGCTCTGGTCAGATAATAAATACAGTTTGGGCCAGATTGATCGGCGGGTTTTAGAAGAGTTTGAAACAAATCTTGATTTATGGGAGAAAACGGCTTATCTAGATCCATATGGGGGTGGCTTGGTTAAACCGTATAACCCGCCTTCGATTCCTTTAGCCCAACAAGAAGCAGTTAAGATTACAAATGGAGAATTTGATATACCTTTTAATTTACTTGAACAAGGGAAAAAAGTTTTAGCAGATTATGATTGTCAAAAAATAAATAGCGGTGTAAGGATTAGCTATGACCGAGGATTAACTGCAAATTCGGAGGGCTTATGGGTAATGGATGAAGAGACTCCTGTAGAGGTTTTCTTTGAAGGTGATGACCTTTTTAGTGACTATTTTGTGGAGAAAAGGTTGCCTACTAATAAAGAATTTGATTGCTTACTTAAGTATATGGGTGGAACTATAGAAAAGTTAAGAAGAAAAACTTCCTTTTCTACCCAAGGGGAGTTATTTATAATTTTTCCGCCAAAAGTATTTGAAGCTTTTTTAGAACATTACTTACTTAGCAATCTGACTGGTCAGTTGATTGCAGAGCGCCAGAGCTTTTTTGATCTAGAAGATTTTAAGAAAAAAAAGAAACTTTTCCGCAAAGATTTTACTGTAAGAATTGATGGAACCCGTCCCTACCGTTTTAATTCATATAGATGTACGGAAGAAGGAGTCTCTACTGGGGAGATCGATCTGATAAATGCTGGAAGATTAAGTACTCCCATCCTTAATCTAAAGTATGCACAGAAGCTTGATATGAAACCGACACCGATTCCTGTAGGAGGGGGTCGAGGGTTACTAGTTATAGTCCCGGATTTGATGGACCTAAATACAGTAATAAAAAAGTTGGATAGAGGCCTTATTGTCCACTCTGTTTTAGGGTTACATACTCAGGACTTTTCATCAGGAAAATTTTCATTAAAAGCCGACCAGTGTTTATTGATTGAAAAAGGGAAAATAAAGGGTAAAGTGGAAGCAGTAATTGCAGGGGATTTTTTAACTGGACTTAATGCGAGCGACAGTATTTTTGCTAAATTTCTTCAAGAAGAGAATCCTGCATTTTGCATGAGAGCACAGGCGTTCTAAGAGTAATACTTGGAGTAATATTTATTTGGGGAAGGAGATTGTAACTAAATGGAGAAGTAAAATATTTGGCTTACTTGCCAAAATAATTTTTTTATTATTTTGGGCAGGTATCGACAGAGACTACAACTTTCTTTTGGGAGGTAGCCAATTTGTGGAATATATTATATATCGCACCGAATCAAACAGTAGCCAATAGAATTAAAGATTTTATGGAAGCCGAAGGAATTTTGGTTAGACTTCGACCAATTGGCTTGCGTAACAAGGGAAGTTATACTAATTTTGAAATTCAAGTAACAGAAGCAGAACTAGAGGAGGCACAGGAGGTTTTAAATCAAGCTTTACAAGTTCGTCAGTATCGTGAATTAAGAGAGAAGTGATCTGAATAGATGAAGGGTTAGCTTTGCTAGATTATGATGAAGTTACTTTTGATTTGGAGTACTCAATTAAAGAGGGGGGTGATGACTGGTTGCTAAAAGATTTATTCCGGTCTAAGCCTAAATATGTAACGATCAGACATCATCAAGATGCTACAAAAATGGAGCAACCAGAAAAGACAAAAAAAGAACTTCCCGATGGTTTATGGGCAAAATGTGATGAATGTAATCAGATAATTTATCATAAAGATTTAGAGAAAAATTTAAAAGTCTGTCCTAAATGTGGTTTTCATTTTCGGATTAGTGCTTGGGAAAGGATTAAATTTCTTGTTGATACAGATAGTTTTAAGGAGCTTTTTCCCAATGTCTGTTCCTCTGATCCCCTAAATTTTCCAGAATATAAAGAAAAAATAGCTAAGTCTCGGGAAACTACTGGTTTAAAAGAGGGGGTTCTTACAGGAACAGCTAAAATAGAAGGGATATATTTAGCATTAGGGGTAATGGATTTTGGTTTTATTGGCGGTTCAATGGGTTCAGCTGTAGGCGAAAAATTAGTAAGGCTATTTGAATATGCTACAGAACATGAAATCCCTGTTGTTACGTTTGCGACCGCTGGAGGGGCTAGAATGCAAGAGGGAATTCTGTCTTTGATGCAAATGGCTGCAACTTGCCAGGCTTTAAATCGGTTAGCTGAGAAGTCTATTATTTATATTTCAATTCTAACAGATCCTACTACTGGAGGGGTTTTTGCCAGTTTTGCTTCACAAGGAGATATTATCATAGCCGAACCTGGAGCACTAATTGGGTTTGCTGGTGCGCGGGTTATTCAGCAGACTACTCGTCAGACATTACCGCCAGGCTTTCAAAGGTCTGAGTTTTTATTGGAACGTGGAATTATAGATATGATAGTTAATAGAAAGGAAATCCGTAGTACCCTTGCTCGCCTTTTACGATTTCATCAAAGACGGAATAGGGTGGTTTGATGGGAAACGGAAGTAATTATAATCTAGATTTTGAGAAACCTTTACAGGAACTAGAGAAGCGGATCGAAGAAATAAAAACCTTTGCCGAAGAAAAAAGGATTGATATGTCTGAAGAGATTACTAGAATTGAAGCTAAGGCCGTAACTTTAAAGAAGGAGATCTACAATAATTTAACTCCTTGGCAGAAAATTCAGATTGCTAGACACCCAAAAAGGCCAACATTGCTTGAATATATTGATTTAATTTTTGATGGCTTTATTGAATTACATGGTGATCGGTTATTTAAGGATGATCCTGCTTTGGTAGGCGGTTTAGCTTACTTCAATGAAATTCCTGTTACCATACTTGGTCATCAAAAAGGTAGAGATACCAAAGAGAATATTTATCGCAATTTTGGGATGCCGCATCCCGAAGGATACAGGAAGGCAATCCGGCTGATGAAACAGGCGGAAAAGTTTAAAAGGCCGGTTATTAGTTTTGTGGATGTAGCTGGCGCGTATCCTGGTAAAGAGGCTGAAGAAAGAGGACAAGGTGAAGCAGTAGCCCGCTCAATAATGGAGATGGCAAAATTAAGAGTGCCAATTATTGTGGTGATTACGGGTGAAGGAGGGAGTGGTGGGGCCCTAGCTATTGGGGTAGGGGATCGGGTTCTTATGTTAGAATATGCTTATTATTCCGTAATCTCTCCGGAAGGGTGTGCTTCTATTCTATGGAAGAATGCATCGGATGCTTCAAAAGCGGCAGAGACCTTGCGTCTAACCGCAAGAGACCTGTTGGATTTTGGAGTGATTGAAGAGGTTATTCCTGAACCATTAGGAGGAGCTCACCGGGATCTTGAAGCAACTGCTAAGGCAATTAAAGAGGCGATCCAAAATAGTTTTGCCAAATTATTAAAGCTAAATACAGAGGAATTATTACGGATGCGTTATAAAAAATTCCGTGAGGTAGGCCGTTATATTGAAGAATAAAAAACTTTTTATAAAAGAAGCGGAGGGACTGTTTTGAAAAGAATAGGAATTATTACTAGTGGCGGTGATGCCCCGGGAATGAATGCTGCAATTAGAGCGGCTACTTTAACAGGAATTAACGCCGGATGCCAGGTGTTTGGAATTAAACGTGGTTATCAGGGTTTAATTACCGGAGAAATAGTGGAATTAAGTTCTACAGCGGTTTCTGATATTTTACATCGTGGAGGTACTGTACTTCACTCCGCAAGATGTCCTGAATTTGCGACCAAAGAGGGACAGAAAATGGCTTTAGAACAATTAGAAGAATTTCAGATTGAAGGACTAGTTGTTATTGGTGGCGATGGTTCTTTTCGCGGGGCCCGGGATTTAAATAAAATGGGTTTTGTAACTGTTGGAATTCCTGCCACTATTGATAATGATATTGGTTGTACTGACTGCTCTCTTGGTTTTGATACTACTCTAAATACTGTTTTGGATGCGATTAATAAAATTCGTGATACTGCTATATCCCACGATCGGGTCTATGTGGTAGAGGTAATGGGTAAAAACTCAGGTTTTATTGCTCTATACTCCGGTTTAGCTGGGGGAGCCGATGCTATTCTTGTTCCTGAGATTGAACCTGATTTGGACATGGTAGTAAAAAGGATAGAAGAGATTAATCGTAAAGGACGCGGACATAGTATTGTAATTGTGGCAGAAGGTATTTTTGGTGATCCGGTTAATGCTCTTTCCACTACTGAGAGCAGTGCCTTTAAAGTAGGGACATATATTAAACAGAAGACAGGAAAAGATACAAGGATTACTATTCTTGGACATATTCAGAGAGGCGGATCGCCTTCAGCTCTTGATCGGACATTAGGCACTAGATTTGGAGCAACAGCAACCAAAATGCTTTTGGATGGTGAAACCGAGAAGATGGTAGGATGGGTAAAAAGTAAAATCAAGATTTCAACAATGGATGAGGCAATGGCTGCTAAGAATCGGATTGATCCGAAACTTTATCAATTGGCTGAAATTTTGGCTTCAAATTAATCTATCCATTTGCGTATATTTGTGGTCAAATTTAACAATTGAATTATGCAATTTCTTAATTAAACTTGACGTAAGTACGTAATAGGATTATAATTTCTATTAATAAGAAATATCACTCATCAAGAGAGGTGGAGGGTAAGGGCCCGATGAAACCCGGCAACCATTGGGAATAAATTTCCAAACGGTGCTAAATCCCTCCAGGTTTTTCTGGAAGATGAGTTACCAAACTCAAACCCTTCCTGAAGAAGGGCTTTTTTTTTGAGTAGGAGGCAGAGAAAGATGGATAAACAACGATTTTTTACTTCGGAGTCTGTAACTGAAGGCCATCCAGATAAAATTTGCGATCAGATTTCCGATGCGGTGCTTGATGCAATTTTAGAAAAGGATCCAAATGCGAGGGTGGCTTGTGAAACGGCTGTTACTACAGGGTTAGTTTTGGTTATGGGTGAGATTACTACCAACTGTTATGTGGATATTCCCAAAGTAGCAAGGACTACGGTTAAAGAGATCGGTTATACAAGAGCCAAATATGGATTTGATGGTGATACCTGTTCTGTATTGACAGCTATTGATGAACAGTCTCCTGATATTGCTCTTGGAGTTAATCAAGCCTGGGAAATAAAAACGGGAGAGCAAGGTGATTTGGTAGCTCAGATTGGAGCAGGAGATCAAGGTATGGTCTTTGGTTATGCTACTAATGAGACTCCTGAGTACATGCCAATGCCTATTGCGATGGCTCACCGTTTGGCTAGGCAATTAGCATACGTAAGGAAAAAGAATATTCTTCCCTTTCTCCGTCCGGATGGAAAAACGCAGGTTACAGTAGAATATGATGGAGATAAACCTTTGCGGATGGATGCACTTGTGGTTTCTTCCCAACATGATCCTGCTGTCGAAAGGGGAATCTTAGAAGAGGGAATCCGGGAAGAAGTAATCAAACCAATTGTACCGGCAGAGTTTCTTGATGACCAAACAAAATATTTTATTAATCCTACAGGCCGTTTTGCTGTTGGTGGGCCGCAGGGTGATTCTGGCCTTACCGGACGAAAAATTATTGTCGATACCTATGGTGGAATGGCTCGGCATGGTGGAGGTGCTTTTTCGGGTAAAGATCCGACAAAGATGGATCGGTCTGGAGCCTATGCTGCCAGGTATGTAGCTAAAAATATTGTTGCGGCTGGCTTAGCAAGCAAATGTGAGGTGCAAATTGCTTATGCTATTGGTGTCGCCACTCCAATTTCGATTACAGTAGATACTTTTGGGACTGGGATTCTTCCTCAGCCAGAATTAGAAAAACTGGTACTTGAGATCTTTGATCTTCGTCCCGCAGCAATTATTAAAAATTTGAATTTACGACGCCCAATTTATCGTCAGGTGGCTAGTTATGGTCATTTTGGCCGTATTGATCTTGATTTACCATGGGAATGTATGGATAAAACAGAAGTACTGAAGAAAAAGGCTGGAATTTAAGGGGATTCTTGCAGAAAAATTTAGGCTATGATATAATGTCAGAGTTAAAAAACCTTAAGTAAGAAGGTGAGACCAATGAAACAGGGTATTCATCCTGAGTATTCGAAAACGACTGTAACTTGTGCCTGTGGTGAGAGTTTTGAAACCGGTTCTACCAAAAAAGAGATCCGCGTTGAGATCTGTTCTAAATGTCATCCCTTTTTTACAGGGAAACAAAGAATTGTTGATTCCGGTGGACAGGTGGAGAAGTTCCAGAAGCGGCTAAAAAAAAGCGGGAAGTAAGTTTAAAACAGAGCATTAAAAGCTCTGTTTTAAACTATTCATGCTTGCAGGGGCTGCGGTATATAACAAAATAGTTTAATAATAATTAAGAAGGTGGTAATTGTGGCAAATAATTACCAATATGGCGGGCAAGCTGTAATTGAAGGGGTAATGATGCGCGGGAGATCGCACTATGCGATTGCTGTTCGCAAAGACACTGAAGAAATGAGTGTCCGTAGTGAAAAGTTAGGATCCTATACTCAAAAGCATCCTGTTTTACGGCTACCATTTATCCGGGGCGTAGTTGCCTTGGCAGAGTCATTTGTTTTAGGATTAAAGGCTTTGCAGTATTCGGCTAATCAATTTATGGATACTGAAGGTGAGGAAGAACTTTCTTTCTGGGAAATGGCACTAATGATTCTTTTTGCTCTGGGATTTACTATTCTTCTCTTCATTGTACTTCCATTATTCATCCGTGGTTTGGTAGGGAGATTTCTTCCCGGAGTATTTTGGCGTAATCTGACTGAAGGCCTGATTCGTGCTGTGGTTTTGGTTTTATATATAACTGCGGTTTCTTATGTTCCAGATATTAAACGGGTCTTTGCCTATCATGGTGCAGAGCATAAAGTAATCCATACCTATGAAGCCGGTCAAGAATTAACTGTAGAGAATGCTAGGCCTAAAACTACTCTTCATCCTAGGTGTGGTACTAGTTTTCTATTGTTTGTGGTGATTGTTAGTGCTATTGTCTTCTCTTTTCTTGGTGAACAGACAATTGCGATGCGGCTTTTATCTCGAATCCTTCTATTACCGGTAGTAGCAGGAATATCATATGAATTAATTAAAATCTCCGGAAAAAATCAGTCCTTCTTCTTGTGGAGAGCTCTAAGCTGGCCTGGTTTGATGCTTCAGCGGTTAACTACGCGTGAACCTGATGATAGTCAGCTTGAGGTAGCAATTATGGCCTTAAAACAAGTTTTAGCTTTAGAGCAAAATAATAATCTGATTTTTCCGCAAAAAGATAAGATGCATTTGTAAAAGAGTAATGGGGATTGAGAAATATAAAGAGTGAGGTAGTTTAATGTTAGGAAAACTGGCAGCTTTATATGAGAAGTACAAAGCTTTAGAAAAAAAGATGGCTGATCCGGAACTGCTAACAGATTTGCAGGAGATGCGGAAACTTGCTAAAAGTCACGCAGATTTAACTCCAATTATTACGGCTTATCACCGTTACGAACAGGTTGAAACCGATCTAGAGGTAGCTAAGGAATTGCTTTTGGAAAAGCCATCCGATGATGAAGAGATTCTCCTTAAAGAAGAGGTTAGTTTATTGGAAGAGGAGAAAGAAAAATTAGAACAAGAAATTAAGCTTTTGTTGCTTCCGAAAGATCCCAATGATGATAAGAACGTTCTGGTTGAGATTAGAGCGGGTACTGGTGGGGATGAGGCTGCTCTTTTTGCGGCTGATCTTTTTAGAATGTATACAAGATATGCTGAAACCTTTGGCTGGAAAGCAGAGATCATGAGTTCGAATCCTACTGAATTAGGTGGGTTTAAAGAGATAATCTTTTCAATTGAGGGAAAGGGTGCCTATAGCCGCTTGAAGTATGAGAGCGGTGTCCACAGGGTACAGAGGATTCCTGATACCGAAACAGGGGGAAGAATTCACACTTCTGCTGCTACAGTAGTAGTTCTTCCGGAGGCAGAGGAAGTAGAAATTGAATTAGCAGCTAATGATTTACGGATTGATGTTTATCGTTCTTCCGGACATGGAGGGCAGAGTGTAAACACAACAGATTCGGCTGTTAGGATTACCCATCTTCCAACGGGGATGGTAGTAACTTGTCAGGATGAGAAATCACAATTAAAGAATAAAGAAAAAGCCTTTAAGATTTTAAGAGCTCGTTTATTGGATAAGATAATCCAGGAACAACAGCAAGAGATTGATTCTACCCGGCGGAGTATGGTAAAGTCGGGAGACCGGAGCGAAAGGATTAGAACTTATAATTTTCCTCAGAACCGAATTACAGATCATCGTATTAACCTTACTTTATATCATTTGGATTCGATCATTGCGGGTGATTTAGAAGAGATTATCTCAAATCTGATTATTTCAGAGCAGACGGAAAAACTTAAGCAGGTTGATGAGGGAGTGGTTTGATGAACCCTACAATAGGATGGATTCTTACCCAAACCACTCTTTTTTTCAAGAAACACAGCTTAGAATCTGCCAGACTAGAGGCAGAACTACTACTTTCTCATGTTTTGGGATTAGATCGCTTAAGACTATATACGGATCATGATCGTCCATTAAATTCTGGAGAGATCAACAAATATAAAGAAGTAATAAGCCAGAGGTTATCGGGTAAACCACTGGCTTATATAACTGGAGAAAAACAATTTTTAAATTGGGATTTCTATGTTACTCCTGATGTGCTAGTGCCTCGTCCGGAGACCGAAATTCTAATTGAGATGGTATTAGAGTTTACTAAAGATTGGGATGAAGGGCAAATTTTAGACTTGGGGACTGGTAGTGGAGTGGTAGCCCTCTCTTTAGCTCATTACTTACCTACTTATCAAATAGATGCTGTTGATATTAGTCCAGCTGCGATTGGGGTGGCAAAAGAGAATGCCATGAGGCAGCAGCTTAATGAGCGAGTTGCTTTTTATAGCGGAGATCTTTTTGCTGCTCTTCCTGTAGAGAAGCAGGGCAGTTATACTGGGATAGTTTCTAATCCTCCTTATATTCCCTCCGAGGTAATTCCTTCATTATCCAAGGAAGTTAGAGCGGAACCACATACTGCTTTAGATGGTGGTATGAAGGGAATGGAGATTATCAATCGGATAATAGAAAGTGCTGGTAAGTATCTAATTCCTGGTGGCTTTCTTGCTTTAGAGCATGGCTATGATCAGTTTTCTCTGATAAAAGAGGCAGCCACGAAAGCTGGATTTAGTAAAGTATACTCTTATAAGGATTACTCTAATTTACCCCGGGTTGCTATTTGCCAGTAATCATTTAAAGAGGTTTTAGGAATGGATTGGATTCGAAAAAAATTTATATCTTATTTCAGGGAGATCTCTCCTTCGCAGGTTATGGTTATTGGTTTTGCGGGGGTAATTCTTATCGGTTCACTTCTGTTAAAACTCCCGGCTGCTACGGCCAGTAAAACTCCGCTTCGCTATCTAGATGCTCTTTTTACTGCTACTTCAGCTGTCTGCGTTACCGGATTGGTGGTTGTAGATACCGGAACTTATTTATCTACTTTTGGACAAGTTATTGTTATTATCCTAATCCAGATTGGTGGGTTGGGATTTATGACGTTCAGCACGATGTTAGCGATTTTAGCAGGAAAAAGGATTGGTCTGCGGGAACGGCTTTTAATTCAAGAGGCCTTTAACCAGTATAAATTGGCCGGTCTTGTCCGACTGATAAAACAAGTTGTTAAGGTGACTTTTTTATGTGAGGGTACGGGTGCACTTTTACTAACCCTACGTTTTCTTTATGATATGCCAATTAAACAGGCTATCTTATATGGAATATTCCATGCTATATCGGCATTTTGTAATGCCGGTTTTGATCTCTTTGGGCGAATTTATGCCCCTTTTTCAAGTTTAACAGCTTATGTGGGGGATTGGTTAGTCTCTCTGGTTATTGCCTTTCTTATTATTATTGGTGGCTTAGGTTTTCCTGTTTTGATGGATATAAAAGGCCATCGTTCTGGCAGGAGATTATCTTTACATTCAAAGATAGTATTATCAAGTACGGGATTATTAATCATCGCCGGCTTTTTTGGTTTTATGTTATTAGAGTATACTAACCCCGAAACACTTAGTCACTTACCCATATCCACGAAAATTATCAGCACCTTTTTTCAGGCGGTAACTCCTAGAACTGCCGGGTTTAATTCTTTACCAATCGGAAAGTTAAGGAACTCAACATTGCTTTTTATGATAATCATGATGTTTATCGGAGCTTCTCCCAGTTCTACTGGGGGCGGAATAAAGACTACTACTTTTGGGACTATTTTGGCTACTGTTTGGTCAATGATTAAAGGAAAAAAAGAAACAGAGGTTTTTGAACGCCGGCTTTCTAATGATGTTGTTCTTAAAGCAGTTACTGTGAGTACGATCTCAATGAGTTTAGTAGTATTAACAACCTTACTGTTAAATATTACTGATCAAAACATGCCTTTTATCACCTTGTTTTTTGAAGCGACTTCAGCCTTTGGTACGGTGGGGCTTTCGACAGGAATAACCCCTTTGCTTTCTGATTTAGGTAGAGTACTTCTAATCTTTACTATGTTCTCAGGCCGAGTGGGGTTATTTACGATTATAATGGCAGTAACACGGAGCTTACAACAGACTGAGTCTGTACGTTTTGTTGAAGAAAAAGTGATCATCGGTTGACTAGACCGTGTTGTGGAGGATTTGAGGGAAGATGAAAAAACAAATTGTTGTTATTGGATTAGGACGTTTTGGCTCTAGTATTGCTTTGAACTTGGCTAAGTTAGGCCAGGAAGTGCTGGCAATTGATATTGATGAAGTTAAGGTCAAAGAAGTTGCAGCACAGGTTACCCATGCAGTGCAGATCGATGCGACTGATATTAATGCTTTAAAATCATTAGGAATTAGTAATTTTGACATCGGAATTGTAGCAATCGGCGAAGATGTTCAAGCAAATATTCTCACAACCTTACTCTTAAAAGAACTAGGTATTCCTTATGTAGTAGCTAAAGCAATTAATACGCTGCAAGGAAGAGTTTTGGTAAAGATTGGTGCCAACCGGGTTGTTTATCCGGAAAAGGAAATGGGTAAAAAAATCGCCCATAGTCTAGTTTCATCTAATTTTATGGACTATATTGAACTTGCTAAAGATTATCGGATTGAAGAGATGACTACCCCAGCTAGCTTCCATGGAAAAACACTTCGTGAGCTAAATTTACGGAACCGGTGGGGAATTACTGTTATTGTTGTTAAAAGAGAGCAAACTGGAGATATAGAGGTCTCTCCTGGTGCTGAAACGACAGTTTTACCCGGGGACACAATGATAGTTTTAGGAAAAAACGATGATCTAAATCGATGGAATAATCATACTAGATAAGTGAGGAAATTATATAAAGCATTTCGTAATTAAATTGGATTTTCATTCTTTCACGTGCCCAGCAAGGCTGGAGTGAGCGACTACTATTAGTAAAATTACTAATATAGGAAAAACGAGGGAACAAAGGCTCTATTTCATAGATTTGTTGCTTAAAATCATCCTTTTTGCGTAATAATAGAATGATGGAAGCTAATTACGTTGTTAAATTAACTTGAGGCCACGACAGACAATTATCCTGTTGCATAAAGTTATTGTGGCTTGACAGTTGAAAAGAGGACAATGTGATTAGCCCCGGTAGAAAGAGGGTGATTTTTATGTATACAGATCGGGAGAAATACCAAAATGGTCAAGATAGTGCTTTGTGTCAACCAGAGGATAAATGTAGTCCAAAGACCATTTTTTTAGTGGGAAACCCCGGTTCTGGAAAAACACAACTAATAAGAAGGTCCCACGAGTCTTTAGGTGGAAGGCTCCAGATTATTGCTCTGTATAGCCAGTTTAATTCGATATATGATATAGAAAGATTAAGAGCAGCTGGGATTACAGCTATTATTAAAACGGATCTATTAAAGGATTCTTCTGTAAAGACAAGGAGTCCTGAAGATACAGGATATAGGCTGTTTTTTCATGAGCTTTCTGGAAGCCCAGAACTCTATTTTCCTGAAGAACAGGAAGATAGTTTCCGAGTAATTCTCTTCAGCATTACGGATGGGGAAGAGAAGCTTTTAAAGCACTCCCGGTTGTTTAAAGAAGCTAATTTAGTCGTAGTTAATAAGATTGATTTACTGCCATTTACGGATTTTTCTTTATCTCGATTTAAAACCCAGCTGCGAAAGGTTAATCCGGAGGTGCCGGTAATTAAACTTTCTTGTCGAACTGGGGTAGGATTAGTTAACTGGCGAAATTGGCTGTTAAGCCTCTATGGCCAAGATGAATTGGAAGAAAGTGGAAACAAACCAATGTTAAATAGCTTCCCGGGTCTTTCCTTTTAGGGCTTTTTGCGTTGCCATTGAATTTTTTTGTCCCTGCACAATAT
>DIPO01000061.1:70519-95699 GCA_002427045.1 Firmicutes bacterium UBA5486 | reverse complement strand
GGACCTTTTAAAAAGGACACATCACAAAAAGCTTTTTTATTAAATGAAGGAATTACATAATTACTATCCTTAAATTACATAATTCATTTAAGATTTACCCATAAAAATTAGGTACCGAAGAATTCTTGATCTGAAATACCATATTTTTCCCCAGATTCCACATTCCCGAGGGGCTCAACGTGTACTGCAATATCGTAAAGATTATCAATAGACATACGAAGAATGCTTTCGACTTTGATAGCAAGCCGATGTCCTTCGGTAACAGTTAATTTTCCATCTACTTCAATATCAAGATCAATCAAGTAAAGGTTGGATAATTTTCGGACTCTAGTTCGATGTGGATTAGAAACACCTTTAACCTTCTTGACAGCATCGAAGATCTGTTTATAGATAGAAGTATCTTCAATTCCTTCCATCAGTTCGGTATTAGCTTCAAGGAAGATGTGAATGGCAGTGCGTATAATCCAGAAACTTATTAGAATTGCAATAATCGGATCGATGATCGGAGTATTAAATTTAATGGTAAAGAATACTCCGATTAAAACTCCCAGAGAAACAAAGATATCTCCAAACATATTCCGGCTATTGGCGATTAGCATTGAACTGTCAGTTTTTTTACCGATTTTAAACTGATAAACAGCAAGAGTTAGCTTACCTAAGACAGAGATAAAAGCTGCAATAACTGCCAGTGATGAAGGGATTTCGGCTCTACTTCCATTAAGAATTGTTTTAAGGGAAGAGGTGAAAAGCTGAAGTCCGGCGAAAAGGATAATAAAAGAAATTATCAAAGTAGCCAATGTCTCCGCTCGATAATGACCGTAGGGATGATTTTTATCGGGAGCTTTTGACATTATTTTGGCAGCAAAGAAGATGATTAAGAAGCTAAGAACATCGGTTGTACTGTCGATTCCGTCACCGACCACAGCTAAGCTGCTGGAGATTAAACCTAAGATTATCTTGGAAATTGCTAGGATGAGATTGCCAATGATTCCAACCCATGATGCAATCTTAATCTGTCGTATACGTTGGCTCATAAAAGCATTCCTCCAAAAAAATGATTATCTTTAAGCAAGAGCGACTATCTTATATTTTCCCGAAAAGACTGGATTCTTATGTCCTAAAGAAATTGCATAATTACCCTCCCGATGCTCGCAGCTCGTGTTTAATAAAGATTGTTTATTAATCAAGCAATATATAACCACAATAGAGAAGAAACACCAAAGGTAGTTTTAGATAAGCAACAGCAACGAGGGATCAGCTACGAGATGATAGAATTTAGATAAAGAGTTGTATGATTTTTAAATGTTCTAGGTACTTAAAGAAAAAGAAGAAGAATCCTTTTTTGAAAAGATTAATAGTTTATTGATAACGATAAAGACCCTCTATTTCATTAGTTAAGTAGTCCCCCACCCCAGCAAGCTGGGGCAAGCGAAAAGATGAAAATACAATTTAGTTATAATCTTCGCCTAGTCAGAAGTTGTTTCTTGGTTCTAATAATTGCATAATTGATTAATTTATGATTCATTCACAATATATTGATATTCCCACTAGGAATTGTCTAATAATATTTTGATTGAAGGTATGTCTTTGGAAATTTGACAATTCCCTTGAAATTAAAGTTAAACACTATATATTGTGCTCAAATGGATACTTTATGTAATTATGCAATTCCCTCGGTTCACGTGAATTTCTTCAGGCATTCTAAGGTTCAGCTCCGGCTGAAATCGGGTAGTTGTTCAAGCTGGCTACCTACAGACATCACGAAGTGAACTGAATCAAAGCCAGGTGAATCAACAAGCAATGAAGTCCGCTTTATAAAAGGTGAAAATAATTATGTGCTTTCTTAAAATTGGATAAAGGGGGGATTATAGGTTGAAAAGGATAATCTTTGTTCTTTCTCTGTTAATAGGAGTTTTTCTTATGCTAGGAACCAAAACTAGTAAAGTATTAGCTGTTTGCGGCGATTATGGTATAAAAATAAAGGCGCAAGCGAAAAAAACTGATGAAAAAATGTATTTGAATGATGAAGAGTTAGTTTTAAGAAGATGTAGCTTAATAGTGAAAAAAGATAGTTTTCTTAATAATGATTTTGAAGAATCTAATGAAGAAAGTTTTTCTGGGGAATATGCTGATGAGAATGAATCTGATTTCGAAGAGTTTAGTATAGAACTAGAAGATTACGATGTGGAAATAATTGATCAAATTATCCTAGCCTTAGAGGTGGAGTATGGTTTAGAGAAGAAAACGGTACTGGATTTATTGGATTATTTATATGAATTAGATGAGATCTACGATTTCAATTCAGAAGAAGAGATACTGATAATCTTGGAGGAAGAAGAATTGGAATTAATAAGTTATTTTAATAATGATGAGTTAAGAGAGATCATATCTGCCTTGGTTGTGCTGGATAGTTTGGATGTTTTTAGCTATTTGTGATTGATGTATGGTATAACCATCCAGTTAATTTATAGAGAATTAATATAGCTTGGCCTTTGCTTAAAGAGTGCAAAATGTGAGATAGGTCACTATGCAAATCTCTCACTTATAAACAATTACAAAGAAGGTGTAAGAAATGTTAATCAAAGATCATTCAGTAATTTTATTTCAAGGCGATAGCATTACTGATGTAGGAAGAGATAAAGAAAAACAAGAGGATTTGGGGAATGGTTACCCGATGATGGTTGCAAGTTGGTTTGCGGCAGCCTATCCTGAAATGAAGGTAAAGTTTATCAATAGAGGAATTAGTGGAAATCGAGTTGCAGATTTAAAAAAACGGTGGGAGAAGGACTGCCTTAGTTTAGAACCAACATGGGTTTCGATTATGATCGGAATTAATGATTGTTGGCGTAGGTATGATAATAATGACCCTACATTCGTTGAAAAGTTTACCTCCGATTATCGGGATATTTTAAAACAAGCAAAAGAGACAATTAATGCAAAGTTCGTATTAATTGAACCGTTTGTTTTGCCAGTAACAGAGGATCGAAGGAAATGGAGAGAAGATTTAGATCCCAAGATTAATGCTGTCCGTGATCTGGCCAGAGAATTTGGAGCCTTACTTTTACCGATGGATGGGATCTTTAGTAAAGTGTCAACGTTTAGAGAATCGGCTTTTTGGACACAAGATGGAGTGCATCCTACACCAGCAGGACATGCTTTGATTGCTAGGGAATGGTTAAAGTTAGTGCGGGCGGAGTAAGAATAGAAAAAGAACCTTGGGTCACCAGAACCCAGGGTTCTTTTTTGTGCCCTGTTATACCAGGAAGAGGGCAATAATATTTTATGTAGAAAAAAACGAAATATACCGTAAAGCAGTAAAATAATAAAGAAAAATAAAAAGGAAAAATATTATAATAAAGACTAAAGATCCCAAAACCAAATTCCGATAAACTTTATAGAAAGAAAGGGAAAGAAAATGTTATTTAAAAAATGGGCTGTTGAGTGGGCAGAAGCCTTGTTCCGGAATATAAGCGAAGTAGATAATTATAAAATTGACTTAGTTCGTTATGTTTTGGAAGCATTACTTTCCATGTTATTATCAGTGGTGGTTTTATGTGTTTTTGCCGCTATCTTTGGGATCTTAAAAACTGCTCTATTAATTGCCTTGGTTGGGGCTGTCGTTAAAAATTTTACCGGAGGCTTGCATTTGAGTACTCCCTTACGTTGTGCTGTTGCGGGTGGAGTCTTTATCCTTATAATAAGTTATTTGTCGATCTGTTTTCCTTTAAGCACTATCCCGGTTCCCCTCCGGTTAATATTCCTATTAGTAATAAATATTATTGTCTGGTTTAAAGCACCGCGCGAGACTTTTGAGAAACCTTTGAATGAAAAAGAAAAATCATTTCTTACGGTGCTGTCTAGACTAATAATGGCTGTTATCTCTTTAATTTGTCTTTTTGTCCCTGTAAAGTGGGGGGTAAACGAGCTTTTCTATGGTGTATTATTCCAGGTTTTTAACTTGTTAGAGGCCTCAGCAAAAGGAATTGAAAAAATGGACAAGTTCTTAGGATATATAGAGAAAAAACCTATATTCTAAAGCTGGAAAGGAGGGAGAAAAGTGAGAAAGTTTTTCTTAACTCTAGTTATTTCTATTCTTTCTTTACTTGCCATTTGTTGTAGTAGTTCAGCATGTTTTATCTGGTACTATCAACCCAGATTTCCAGAAAAAATCAGGTAATAAGTAGTGTTGACCATGGTATGAAGTAAAATGTTTTTTAAGGAGAAGAAAGTGTTACAAGAACATTTATTACAAATAATATTAAATAAAGATATTTATACAGTATTAATATTTATTTTATTTTTATGGAACTGGTTTATATTTTTAAAATTAGGAACTACCTTAAATAAAAGTTCGGTAAATAATTTTAGGTTATTAATATTAGCCTTCATTGGGACAATATGTACATTTTGTACAAAAGTATTTTTACCTATATACTTTACGGGTTTAATAAATGTTCTAGTTTTGGTTTGCTTTTTCTGTTTTAGTGGTATAAAATTGCTAAAAGCTTTCTTCACCTCTTTTTTTATCTTAATGATTTCTGCCGTAGGGAATGTACTATTCATACAGTCGTTATTTAGAATCAACATAAGTATTATCCAATTTTTAACTACTGATCCATTAGGAATTACTATAGGTACTTTTATTGAAACCCTATTCCCATTCTTTTTTTATTTATTTACCCTAAAAAGCAAGTTTTCATTTCTTCCTTTTCGAATCGAATCTCCAACTTCAGAAACTCTTGCCATCATTTTATTTGGTGTTTCTTTCTTTGCCATCTATCATATAACTATTTTAGTATTATGGATCTACAAACATATTCCAAATCCTGTTTTAAAAAAAATGATACTGTTGGAGTATATATTAGTTATTGTTTCTGGGATAATTTTTTTTATAATTAATTTTATTATTAGTACTAAACAACAAAAAGAAATAGAGCATGAAATACTTAAGAAGTTATTGGAACAAAGTTATCTTTTGATTAATACCTTAGCTTCTAAACAGCGGGAAGTAAGAAATCAACTCCAAGTTATTAAAGCTCATGCGGAATTAGGTCATCAGACTGAAATTATGCACTATATTAATAAGATTGTGGCGGAAAGTCTAGAAATAAACATCTCTAAAATAAAAAACCCCATAATCTATTCATCTCTTCTGTCTTCTCTGGTTCAGGCTAGCGAGAAAAAAGTCCGGATTATTGTAAAAAGCAAATCAACCTTAGAAATACCGGAATTTAAATCGTTTAAAATCGCGGAAGTAATAAGATGTTTTTTAGACTTTTTAATTAATGTATACTTTAATATAGGAAAATGTGGGAAAATAGAAATTAATATAGATGAAAACAAAAATTATTATCTTTTTGAACTTGTTAATCATAATCCTCCTGTAATTTCAATAAATGCTGAGCCAAACGAAACATTTATTCAATATGAAACAGAGTTAATAAAAGCTGAAACCCTAGTCAAGGAAATTTGCGGCCAATCTTGGCGTATATTGAAAGGTAATAAGCTTCTGGGTATAAAATTTCAAATATATAAACGAAACAAAAAAAGGAAAAGAGCAAAGATTAATTAATAAGCGTGGTTAATTTGTTCTGTTACATTTTAAAATTAACCATTTATTAAACATTTTTCTTTTCTAAAGTTCATGCGATGAAAAGTACATGCTATAATAATTATTAGGCTCTCTTCGCCATAAAATGTAATGAATTATTCTTATTATATAATTTCAATAATGGAATAATTCAATTATTTAAGATTAGACCAAAATATGTTGATACTCCCACTAGTAATTATCTAACCTTGAATATAAGAAAAAACATGTAATTACCTCAATTAAATTGTCAATAGAAAGCAGGTGTGAGAATGTTAGAAGAATTGATTTATTTTATCCCTCCTGAACACTGCTGCACCCCGGCTGAGTTAAGGAAAATACTCTTATCTCACCCGGAAATTAAATTTGTTTCAATGGTGGGTGTTGATTTAGGTGGGAATGATACTGATGAAAAAATTCCAATCTCAATTTTTCTTAAAGATATTGATAAGTTTTTAAAAGGTGGGATTCAGACTGATGGATCTAGTGTGGTATTACCCGGGATTGCTACTCTAAATGATGGAAAAGTAGATTTTGAAGCTGATACGAGAGTAAATTGGTTTGTTGATTATAATTATGAACATCTAGACCCGAAAACCCAATTACCTATTGGCACTTTGCGGATTCCGTCTTTCATTATTCATTCCGGGCAACGGGTATGTTCCCGTTCCATACTTCTCCGTACCATGGAAAGAATTCGCGGGGAATTATTGGAGTTATTTACTATGTATCCAGAAACGCTTAAAGAGATGGGTATTAATCCTGATGAAATCACTGATGTAGTAACAACTTCTGCTACAGAACTGGAGTTCTGGGTAAAAACACCAAATGAAAAGGCTGTGATTGAACAGCTTACTGTTTCACAGGTACTCCAGGAGCAATACTGGAAAAGAACTAAGGGGGCAGTCCGGACAGCTTTAGAGTATTCTTTATTATTATTAGAAGAGTATGGGCTCGAGCCAGAAATGGGGCATAAAGAGGTTGGTGGAATCAAGGCTCAGATTGGGGAAGATGGAGGGCTTACCCATGTCATGGAGCAGCTGGAAATTGATTGGAAATACGCTAATGCCTTACAAGCGGCAGATAATGAACTATTAGCAAGGATCTTAATTAAGGAGGCTTTTCGTAGGCATGGTTTAGAGGTTACTTTTATGGCAAAACCAATGGAGAAAGTGGCAGGTAATGGCGAGCATACACATGTAGGTTTAGCAATTAAACTCAAGGATGGTGCTCTTCGAAATCTTTTTTCGCCAGCTGATCTTAAGCAGAGCTTTTTAAGTCCAATTGGTTGGGGTGCACTAATGGGGATTCTTAAAAATTATGAAGCGATTGGAGCTTTTATTACTGCTTCTAATGATGCTTTTAATCGTTTAAAACCTGGCTTTGAAGCTCCAGTCTGTATTGTAGCCTCAATCGGACATGATCTCCATACTCCTTCCCGTAATCGGACGGTTTTGCTTGGCTTAATCAGAGATGTTAATAATCCCTTAGCTACAAGATTTGAGGTGCGATCTCCGCATCCCCATACCAATACTTATCTTGCTCTAGCCTCTATATACCAAGGGATGATGGATGGAATAATTCATGTATTGAAGAATGGTAGAAAAAGTAAGGACTTGGAACGGGAATTCTCTAAAAGAGTGGGTGAACCAGGAGAATATCTTGAACAGGATCGGGCTTATCGAAGCGAAAAAGATGTTTTTGAAGCATATAACCAGGAAGAGCGGGATCGCCTTTTTGGGAAACCTCCTGCTACTGTCTGGGAAGTGCTTGAGAACCTCGAAAAAAACCAGAAAAAAACAACTGTTTTGCTGGAAGGAGAAGTTTTTACCGAACGGATTATTAAATCATATTCACTGGCGATGTTAAACCAATGGATGACTGAGTTACGTGATCGCATCCTTCCAGAAAATATGGAAGTAATTCGGTCTCTTACTCCTGAAGTGTTTGGGGTTCATTCTTCCTTTGATGAACAGCGTTGGTCTTATATTCATGAGTTACGGTGTCGGTTGATGAAGGATCGTTCGGATTACAAATCTCTCTTTTCTAAGTTACGCCAGGCAATTGAGAAACGGGAATATAATGAAATTTCTCGATTGCAATTGGTGATTGAGACAGAGATGAAAGAATTAAAGCATCTATATAGCGAATATAAGAAAAACTTATTTTAAGGTGCTTTTATCCCTTTGACTTATCAACACATTTTGGTAGAATAAGAATAAAGGTAAACAATTATTTTAAATCAAAGCTAAGCAAAATAGAAGGAGGATTCGAGGCATTGAAAGTACTAGATCAAAAACTATTATCTGACAAAATGTTCTGGAAAGGCAAGAAAGTTGCATTACCCCAGTATAATCGGGAACAGCTTGCTGTACGTTCGATCTGTTTTTCTGCGGGAAGAATGGCCTATGCTCATACCGGAGATATTATGCAAGATCTTTTAAACGAAGATCCTGAAATTGGGGTAATGGTTGGAGTTGAAACTTTTGCGCCAAAATATGTAACAGAGTTAGCAGCTTCAGATTTCTTAATGACTCAACTTATTTTTGAAAATGAAAAAGGCGTTGTTTTACCTAAAGTTCAAGGGGCGATCACTAAGCTTTTATTGGCAGATGGCTCCGCCAATAGTCTCTCTTGGGCTAAACTTATGGAACTGGCTAGAGACCCTAAAGTACAATTTGCAACGATTAATGCTCCGGAGGGTGCATATGGAGTTACTTATAGTGGTGGTGAGTTTGCTAAGCCCATTAATCCCGTACTAATCAAAGATATGGAAGAAGGGACGATTAATTCTGATCCGGCTAAATGGACAGCTTTTGCTCTTGAAAGATTTAAAGCTGGTTTAAAATTTGCGATGGTAAGTTGTACAAACTTCTCAGGCAATGGCCATTATACAGCTGCTACCCTTAAAACAGTGGCTAAGGCATGGGAAGAGAATGGTTTTGCTCCGCAAGGTTTTCTAGCATATCTTTCTGATCCTAAACGTTTTAGTTTTCCGAATTGTATGATTGATCGGATTGCTGTTCCTGCCGATGAACAGACTGTTAAAATTATGGAGGAACTTGGGATTAGATCGAATATAGTTGTTACTGAGAAAGCTCGTTACTGGGCAGTAGAAGATATTTTTCCTGCTGGACGTCCTCCCTTTGAAAAAGCGGATGGCGTTTTCATGGAAGATTCTTATGAAGAAATTAAAAAATATGAAGATATGAAATTGCGGATTCTTAATATGAGTCATTCGCTTATTGCCGGATTGGGTGTTTTGCTTGGTTATCGTGGTCAATATGGAATTTACCGTGCGATGCAGGATCCGGAATTGGCTGAGCTGATTAATAGAATAATTGCCATTGTAATAAAGACAATTGAACGGCCAAAAAAACTAGATCCGCATGCTTTTGCAAAAGCAACCATTGAACGTTTGAATAACCCTAATATACCTGATGATCCAATGCGGATTGCTTTAAATGGTTCAACTAAAATGCTCCCGCGATTTATGGATACTTATTTTGCCGGTTGTGAAAAAGGTATTTCAACAGAAGAATTAGATCTAGTTTTACTTCCGGTGGCAGGATTTCTACGTTATACTTTAGGTCTTGATGATCAAGGAGAAAAGTTTAATCTGGAAGATGATCCACGAAAAGACTTACTGCTCAAGTGCGGTCAAGCAGCGAAACTTGGTGAAACAGCTTCAGCTTCTGTCTTTAAAGAGTTAATTGCTTTAAAAGATGTAATGGGCCAGGATCTTTATACGCATGGAAGTACTGGTGAACGACTAGAGAAGATGGTAGGGAAGATGTTATCCCATCAGGGAGCAGTCAGAGAAATTCTTCAAGAATATCTTAGCAAATAAAATAAAAAAGCGGGATTGAATATCCCGCTTTTTTATTTTAAATAAGCCTTCTCGCACCCTGGAGACGTCTCATCCAGGCCCGATTTAAAGGAGTAACACGTACCCTCTCCCCAATCATTACATGGATAAAGTGTTTATCATCCACCATAATCCCGGCATGGGTAATAGCTCCACCGATTCGGAAATAGACGAGATCTAAAGGTTGTAGTGGTTCTGAACCAGTAATTAATACTTCTTTACCTAGTTTTTGGATCCCGTGTAGCAAGCGTTGAGGATCTTTTTTATACCAATCCGGAGAGTATCCCTTTCCATCAGTATCGGGGATATTTAATCCCAGTTTCTTATAGAATAGATGAACTAAACCAAGACAGTCAATTCCCTTCACGCTACGGCCGGCATGTAGATATGGGATTCCAATAAATTCCTGAGCAATTCGGGAAATATTAGTCTCCTGCTCCATCGGCTTTCTCCCTTCAAGTAGATTGGCTAATACTAGTTTGCATAGCTGTTATGTAATTTCTCCAACAATTAAAGCAATTGAGATTTTCTAGTATTAGTTTCTTCTATAGCATATGAAAGACTCTTTGAATTGCGATGGGAAAAGAGCTTTACCGGAGAGGTTTATCCGAGAAACTTTTAAAAACTAAAAAACTGTTTCATGGATCAAAATAGTTTTAGCATAACAAGTATTATAAAGATCGTCACGATTCCATTCAGGGAAAGCTTTTAAGCAAGCTAAGTAAAGGAGGAGTGTTGCAGTTCGCAACTTTCCCTGATAAGTATAACTTAGGAATTTAACAATATTAAAATCTGTAATTTGAAATAAAGTATCCATCTGAATGGTCATTTTTAATACTCCTCTCTTTTGGGAATATAATATTTTATGTTTGAACTTAAAATAACTGATGCAGTTTCCTAATATCTTATAATATTCTGTTATGGAATAAATTATTACACTTGAATTTTAATTATTTGATCGAAAGATAAAATTATGCATTTTATGAAGAAATCAGGATAGCCTTAATAGTGAAGATTGCATAACTTAAGATCAAATTGAGGGAAGTGTCTCTATTTTTATTAAGACTCACTCCGCTAGGTCAGATGTTACTTCCTGTTTTATGGGATTATTAATATAAAAAGTAAAATATTCCATAGATAAGAAGGGACTGTTTTGTTTTTGTAGAAACCTGATTAGCAGAATAATAAGGTAAATGTTTTCACAAGGTATACCTAATGGTTTAAGGAGGAACTATCATAGTGAAACATATAGTAAGTGTGAGTCTGGGTTCTTCTACGCGGGACCATCGGGTGGAGATGGAGCTTTTGGGTGAAAAATACCTGATTGAAAGGATTGGAATGGATGGTGATCTAAAAAAACTTAAAGCCGCGATCCACCAATATGATGGTAAAGTTGATGCTATGGGTTTAGGCGGGATTACCATGCTTTTTCCGGTAGGCGAGAAAACCTATTTTCTCCGTAGTGCAAAGCCTTTAATGAAAACTGCTAGGGAAACACCGATTGTAGATGGGACAGAATTGAAAATGGTGTTGGAAAAGCAAGCAATTATCCACCTTGATCAGCAAGGTATTCTCCCGATTCGTGGAAAAAAAGCTTTGATTACTGTAGCTTTTGACCGCTATAGTATGGCTCAGGCTTTTATGGAACTTGGTTGCGATTTAGTCTGTGGTGATCTGGTCTTCTCTTTTGGTTTTCCTTTCTTACTCCGGGGATTTAATTCTTTCCGCCGAGTGGTTAAAATGCTAGCTCCAGTAGTCTGTCTGCTCCCCTTTGAGATGCTCTACCCTACCGGAGAAAGGGAGGAGTATGTAGAAAATCCGGAAAAATATGCCCGTTATTATCGGGAAGCGGAGATTATTGCTGGCGATTTTCTTTATATCCAAAGGTATATGCCGGATGACCTTGAGGGAAAAGTAATTATCACGAATACTGTTACCGAGGATAATGTTAGAGAATTAAAAAGAAGAGGTGTCCAGACTTTAGTTACTACTACCCCCAATTTTGAAGGGCGTTCTTTTGGTAATAATGTAATTCAAGCGATTATTATTGCGGCAATTGGAAAAAAACCATCAGAAATTACTGGTGAAGAGTATATGCAGATGATTAAGACTTTGAATTTTACTCCGCGTGTAGAGAGGTTACAGAAAGCTTGATTAATGTGGGCAATATAATCATAAATTAGGGTTAATGGTAGGCGAGAAATAAAATGGGGTTGAAAGATTTTGCTTGACTTTTAATTAGCTACCACTTATAATAAAAAACAAAAATTGGTAGCATTTCCCTTAGGAGTTTATTTTAAGTTTTTCTTAATAGAATATGAGATGAGCAGAGTAGAGTAATAAATTAATACTGAGCGGAGCTGAGACGAGCCGAGAAAGGGTCATTTGTTTTAAAGAGGCCGGACTTTCGGGTCCGGTTTTTTGTACCCTTTAGGCCGTCCTTTTCCAGAAAGGAGAAATAAGGATGGTCAATTCATCTAATCCACGATCTTCCCCTTTTTCATGCCCGGCGGCAGAGGAACATCCTTTTTTGAATCTCAATCTTAGCCAGGAGGATTTTCAGCAACTAGGCCACGCTGGGTATCGATTCATCCCCTTAATTCTGAAAATACATGCAGATTGTCTAACCCCTACAGGAGCTTTTATGGCTATAGCAGATAATTCCTACGCTTTTTTGTTGGAAAGTGTGGAGAAAGGAATTAATGTAGGAAGATACTCTTTTATTGGGTTCGATCCATTATTACTTTTATCAACCCGTGAAGATGGAGGAATAGAAATCAGAGAGGGTGAGCGGGTTGATTTACGGGCGGAGGGTGAACCGCTTACGGTTTTAGCGGAACAAATCCAAAACCTCAAAGTGGCGCCACTCCGAGAGACAGTCTTTTTTGGTGGAGCGGTAGGTTATGTGGGGTATGATTATGTCCGTCGACTAGAGAAGATACCAGTTCAAAACCCGGACTTGCTTTCTCTTCCTGATGTTTGGTGGATGGTACCGCGAAAAATAATCCGATTTGACCATGTAACTAAAGAAATTGCTCTTATACTACTTTCTTCAACTAGTCAAGGTTATACTACGGCTCTTGAGAAGCTGTATGCTTTCCGTCGGGAACTGGTAATTGCGGGTGGGTTTAGCCTTCCTAAGAAACATCAATTACCTTCACCGGAGAAGATAACCTCTTCTTTGTCTCGGGAGGAATTTCTGCAGGCAGTGAGCAAAGCACGGGATTATATCTTGGATGGAGAGCTTCAGCAAGTTGTTCTTTCTCGACGGCTCAGTTTTCCGTTTTATGGTGATTCTTTTTCCTTTTATCGAGCACTTAGAAGTGTTAATCCTTCCCCCTATCTCTTTTATCTTCATTGCGGAGCTTACCAGGTGGTTGGGTCCTCGCCGGAGATGTTGGTCCGGCTGGATGGGGAACAGGCGGAGTTGAGACCGATTGCTGGTACCCGTCCCCGTTTTCTTCCCGGACGGAGTGAGGAGTCTCTCTGTGAGGAACTACTTAAGGATGAGAAGGAACGGGCGGAACATTTAATGCTGGTAGAACTGGGACGAAACGATTTGAGCCGTGTTTGTCGGTTAGGTACGGTACAAGTGGATGAGCTGATGGTGGTAGAGCGTTATTCTCATGTTCTACATTTGGTTTCTGAAGTAACGGGGATACTCCGACCAGAGAAGGATGCTTTTTCATTATTAAAAGCTGTTTTTCCGGCTGGTACACTAAGTGGTACTCCCAAACTCCGTGCTATGGAGATTATTGAGGAATTGGAACCTTGTTGCCGAGGAATCTACGGTGGTGCTGTGGGCTATATTGGATTTGATGGTCGAATGGATACTTGTATTGCTATAAGATCAGCGGTGAAAACAGGAGACTGTCTTCATCTGCAGGCGGGAGCGGGGATTGTAGCCGATTCAGATCCGGAAAGGGAGTATGAGGAGACTACTCTAAAACTCCAGGCTCTTTTCACTTGCTTATTATTGCTGGAAAGGGGGGAAGATGGATGGTTATAAGTAGTCGTTTATGCTGCCTACCGACAGCATGACGAAGCAATGCAAATCAAGGGCGGGTGAATTGACACTATTGAGTAGAGAATAGTAGAGATGAGGAGAGATGAGGATGAAAGAGATGATTAGTAAGCTGATTAACAGGGAGGATCTATCCACGGAGGAGATGACTTCTGTAATTTGCAGGGTGATGGAGGGCGAAGCTACTCCTGCCCAGATTGGGAGTTTCTTAACTGCTCTCCGGGTTAAAGGAGAGACTGTGGAGGAAATTTATGGAGCAGTCTTGGGCATGAGAAAAAAAGCAGTCAGGATCTGTCATAAACGGCAGGGCTTACTAGATACCTGCGGGACCGGGGGTGATGGAAAAAACACTTTTAATATCTCAACAGCAGTGGCTTTTGTAGCGGTGGCTGCGGGAATCCCTGTGGCTAAACATGGTAACCGTGCCGTCTCTAGTGCCTGCGGAAGTGCGGATGTTTTGGAGGCATTAGGTGTGAAAGTGACTCTTAAGCCGGAACAGGTTGAGCGCTGTATTGAGCGGGTGGGGGTTGGTTTTCTTTTTGCTCCACTTTTTCATAGTGCGATGAAGTATACTGTTGGACCCCGGAGAGAATTGGGTTTCCGTACGATCTTTAATATATTAGGTCCTTTGACTAATCCGGCGAAGACTGATTATCAACTATTAGGTGTCTTTGACCGGGAACTACTTCCGGTTTTTGCCAAAGTCTTAGCCAAATTAGGAGTTAAACGGGCATTAATCGTTCATGGTGCTGATGGGATTGACGAGCTTTCCCTTTCCGGAGTCAATCATGTATTTGAGGTGAGAGAAGGGCGAGTATATGATTTCTACACGCTAACTCCTGAAGAAGTAGGTATTCCAAGAGCTCCTTTGGCTGCATTACGCGGAGGAAGCGCTAAGGAGAATGCCGTTTTAATCCGGAGAATCCTTAGCGGAGAGAAAGGACCACAACGGAATGTGGTCTTATTGAACAGCGGAGCTGCTCTTTATACTTCCGGGCAGGTGGAGAGTATTGCTGTGGGGGCAAAAAAGGCGGCGGAAGTGATTGATTCTGGCCGGGCTTTAGCACATTTGGAAGAACTGGCGACCCTTTCTAACCGGCTAGGGGAGGAGAGCGTATGTATCTAAGCAAGATCTTAGAGACTCAAGCGGAAGAAATCAAAGCAAGAAAGCTGGGACGACCTTGGTCTTCTTTGGCTGGAGAGATCGAAGAACAGTCTACAACCGGTAGGTTTCGGCAAGCAGTGGATGCTTCCGACTTTGCGATAGTAGCAGAGTTTAAAAGAGCTTCTCCCTCTAAAGGGCTTTTGGCTCCGGATTTAGTGGTAGAAAAGGTGGCGGTGGATTATGAGAAATATGGAGCAGCTGCCCTTTCGATATTGACTGAACGACAATTTTTCCAGGGTAGTTTGACCGATCTGCGAACAGCAGCTACCATAGTAACGATTCCAATACTAATGAAGGATTTTATCATTGATCCCTACCAGATCCTTGAAGCCAAGTGGGCTGGGGCTAGTGCAATTTTATTAATTATAGCTTCTCTTGCTCCGGGACAGGCGGAAGAATTAGCTTCCTGTACCAGGGAGATGGGACTTGATCTTGTGGTGGAAATCTATTCTGAAGAGGAGCTGGCCCAAGCTCGGGAACTGAAAGCTGATATTATTCAGATTAATAACCGGGATCTCCACTCTTTCCAAGTTAGTCTGGAGGTTACTTACCGGCTTTTCCCTTTGGTAGGTAAGGAATCATTAGTAATTAGTGCTAGTGGAATCAAAAGTCGAAAGGATCTTTTAGCCCTTAAAAAACTTGGTGTAAACGGAGTTTTGGTGGGTGAATCTTTAGTTATTGCCGATGATCCGGGAAAGAAACTTAGCCTACTTCTGGGGGAAAAGGAATGATTCAGGTTAAAATCTGCGGAATTACTAATTGCGGTGATGCTTTGGCGGCGGTGGAAGCTGGTGCTAATGCCCTTGGGTTTGTGCTGGCTCCTTCACCTAGGAAGATTACCCCGGTTGTTTTAAAGACCATCGTGGAAAAATTACCACCTTTTGTTCTCCGGGTAGGGGTGGTGACTCCTGAATCTAGTGGGAATTGGCCACGGCTACTTACGGAAGGAGTAATTGATTTGCTACAAATACATGGGAATCTTAGTATTACTGGTCTATCTCCGGCTCGTTTGATTAAAGTACTAGCGGTTGGTCGTGATCATCCCGCCCCGGAAATAAAAAAGGCGGGTTATCGTGCACTTCTTCTAGATACTTACTATCCCGGAATGGCGGGCGGAACCGGTAAGGTTTTTCCCTGGACGCAGGTTGCGAGATATCGGAGTATAGGTTTACCTCTGCTGCTTGCCGGTGGTTTAAAACCGGAGAATATCCAGGATGCTCTTGACATTGCTAAACCAGCCGGGGTGGATGTCAGTAGTGGAGTGGAAAGCTATCCCGGGAAGAAAGATTGGGGAAAAATAAAAGCTTTTCTCCGGGAAGTCCGCTCCTGGGAGAAAGAAAAAGGGGGTAATTACTTTGAATCCTGATTCAAGGGGACGTTATGGTTCCTATGGAGGGAAATTTGTTCCCGAGACTTTACTGCCTGCGTTAGCTGAATTAGAAGCGACTTATCTTCAATGCCGGGAAGAATCGAGTTTTTGGGCGGAGTTCCAGGATTATTTAAGCCAGTACTCTGGACGGCCTACGCCGCTTTATCCGGCACGCCGGCTGGCACTTAAATTGAAAAGAACCGAGTTATATCTGAAACGGGAGGATTTAAATCACACGGGTTCTCATAAGATTAATAATACTCTTGGCCAGGTGTTGCTGGCCCGCAGGATGAAGAAAAAAAGGATAGTGGCAGAAACCGGCGCCGGACAGCATGGCGTGGCAACTGCAACGGTGGCTGCTCTTTTAGGAATGGAATGCCAAGTCTATATGGGCGAAGAAGATATTCGCCGTCAGAGGCTAAATGTCTTCAAAATGAAGTTATTAGGGGCAGAGGTTATTCCAGTCCATTCCGGAAGCTGCACATTAAAGGATGCTACAAATGAAGCGATCAGAGATTGGGTAGCTAATGTTGATGATACCTACTATCTCTTGGGTTCAGTAGTAGGGCCCCACCCTTATCCAATGATCGTCCGGGATCTACAAACAGTAATCGGTAGAGAAGCCAGAACACAAATTCTGGAGGCTACAGGCCGATTGCCGGATCGGATCTATGCCTGCGTAGGTGGAGGGAGTAACTCCATCGGAATCTTTTATCCATTCCTCTTAGATCAAGGGGTAGAACTGATAGGAATTGAGGCAGGGGGTAAGGGAGTGGGAACCGGTCGTCATGCTGCCTCTCTTACCGCCGGTCGTCCCGGGGTGTTACATGGCTCCCTTAGTTATCTTCTGATGGATGAAGATGGTCAAATTCTTCCCACCTATTCTATTTCTGCCGGACTTGATTATCCCGGAGTAGGACCAGAGCATTCATACCTGAAAGAAAAAGGACGGGTTAGATATGAGACAGTAACCGATCGGGATGCACTTGAGGCCCTGACTCTTCTTTGTCAAACCGAAGGGATTATTCCGGCTTTAGAGAGTGCTCATGCACTAGCCGGTGCTTTACAGGAAGCAAAAGAATTTCCCGATAATCAACTGGTGATAGTAAATATCTCCGGGCGAGGGGATAAGGATGTACCAACACTTGCCGGGAAGATAGGGGTGGAAAGATGAATCGGGTAGCAGCAAAGTTTGCTGAATTATCGGTTTTGGGTAAAAAAGCGTTAATCCCATATCTGATGGCTGGTGACCCTTCGGTGGACGTAACTTTAAAGATGATGGAGGTTCTGGAAGAGAATGGTGCTGACCTGATTGAGTTAGGGATACCTTTCTCCGATCCTTTAGCTGACGGTCCAGTAATCCAGAAAGCCACACAGCGTGCCTTAAAGAATGGTTTTAGAATGAGTAAGCTCTTTCCTCTGGTTGAAGCAGCAGTAAAGGTAATTTCTCTGCCCATTGTTTTAATGGCCTATTATAATCTGATCTTGCAGTACGGGACGGAAAGGTTTATTCAAGAGGCAATGGAGGCAGGTGTCGGCGGGCTCGTGATTCCTGATCTTCCCCCCGAAGAGGCAGGAGAAATCAGCAGAATAGCACTAGAATGTGGGATCGCTTTAAATTTTTTGACTACGCCAGTCAGTACGCCTATGAGGATAAAAAAAGCGGCTATGGCCAGTACCGGTTTTCTTTATTTGGTTTCTGTGCGGGGGGTAACTGGAGAAAGAAGGAGCCTATCATTGGAGCTTCCTGTTTTGGTGAAGAAGATAAAAAGAGTAACCTCTCTACCGGTAGCGATTGGCTTTGGAGTCTCCTGTCCAGAGCAAGCACGGGAGCTGGCTTCTTTAGCCGATGGTGTGATTGTTGGTAGTGCAGTAGTAAACAGAATGGTTAATGATAATCCGGAGACTTCCTACCGGGAGGTAGGAGCCTTTATCCGTAGTCTACGGCAGGCAATAAATAAAGAGGATATTCTTAAAGAACAGCGAACTGATTAGGATAATTGAATATTTACCTCAAAAGGTAACAGGTGCCATTGATGGTGTTAATCTATGGATAATAGGGAATCAGGTGAAAATCCTGAGCGGTCCCGCCACTGTAACCGGGGAGCATTATTTTAACCACTGTGAAAACTACTTTTTAAAATCGTGGGAAGGTTAAAGTTGTTTGCTAGGATCCGGGAGTCAGGAGACCTGCCTGCTTACTCCAGACCAGCCTTCGCGGAAAGGGGATGGTCAGCTGTTTGATGATCAGTTGTAACCCCGGCTTCTGCAGTCGGGGTTTTACTTTTCACAAAAAAGATATTAGTATAAAGTCTATTTAAGGAGGTAATATGGATGTCAAAAAAATTATTACGTCAGGGAGGAATACTTACTCTTATATGTTTACTCTTTTTAATAGCCTTAATTCCGATTAGTGCAGAGCAGTATCCATTGACTGTTGAGGATCAATTTGGCCGTTTTATTACGATTAATAGCCAGCCGGAACGGATTATCTCCGGTTCACCAGGAAATACCGAGATCTTATTTGCTCTAGGATTAGAGGAAAGAATAGTTGGAGTAACCGATTGGTGTGATTTTCCACAGGAAGCTTTGAGTAAATCAAAGATCGGTAATATTGCTCCCATCAATATTGAAAGGGTGGTATCTCTCCGTCCTGATTTGGTGCTGGCCTGTAATTTAAATGGTAAAGAACCAGTGGAGAAACTTACCGAACTTAGTCTTCCTGTTGTGGCCCTAAATCCAATGTCGCTACAGGATATTATTGAAGCTATAAGGCTAGTCGGACTGGTAACCGGAGAAGAAAATGAGGCAGAGAAACTGGCAAAAAAGCTAGAAGAGACCATTCAAAGAGTGGCTATGTCTGGTAGCAACCGGAGAAAGGAACAGTTAAAGGTCTTTATCGCTATTGGTAATGATTTAAACAGTCTCTGGACAGCAGGTTCCGGCTCTTTCCTTGATGAGACGGTTACTCTTTTAGGCGGGGTTAATATTGCCGGAGACTTAGGTTTTACTTGGGGACAGGTGAATTTGGAATATATTTTGAAGATGGATCCCGATATAATTCTGACTGAGCTTGAGCCTGAAATCTTCTTTAAAGATTCGTTTTTTAGGCAAATTACTGCCGCACGTAAAAAGCAGATTTATCAAATAGATGTTAATATTTTCTCCCGGCCGGGGCCACGTTTAATTGAAGCAGTAAATGATTTGGCCTGCTTAATGGAGAAAGAATTTGGGGATTGAACTGCAAGATGAGGAAAATACAAACCAAACAACAGAAGTATTCCAGCAAAAAAACTACACTTTTATTTAGTTTACTAATCTTTTTAGTTGGATTAATCTTTGTTACCCTTACAATTGGTAGTGCCAAACTAAGATTATCTGAGGTAATGCGTGTTATAGCTGCCAAGCTACCGGTAATAGGAGAGTATTATCGTGGAGAGATTGATCCGATTGATCAAAAGATCATTCTAGAGATCCGTCTGCCTCGGATTATTTTGGCCGTAATGGTTGGTTCAGCACTTTCAGTAACAGGGGTAATTTTTCAAGGATTATTCAGAAACCCGATGGCTGATCCTTATGTGTTAGGAACTTCATCCGGGGCGGCTCTTGGTGCAACCTTAGCAGTGGTTTTAAATTCAAATCTTACCTTGTTGGGTTTAAGTTCCCGCCCGATTTTTGCTTTTGTAGGAGCTATGCTTGCTACTGTTTTAGTTTATAATATTGCCCGGGTAGGAACGAAACCTTCTATAACCGTATTAATTCTGGCCGGTATTGCAGTTAGTGCTTTTCTTTCTGCAATTACTTCACTATTACTATTCTTTCGTCAGGAAGAAATGGGGAGGATTATCTTCTGGATGATGGGCGGTTTTTCTTATTGTCGCTGGTCAGAAGTGAAAATGATTCTGCCTTATCTACTAATTGGTTTATTATATACAGGCAGATTTTCAAGGGAACTCAATCTTCTGCTTCTAGGGGAGGAAAAAGCTCATCAATTAGGTCTGGAAGTAGGAAGACTCCAAAAACGGTTAATTTTTGCAGCTGCTTTTTTAGTGGCTGCGGCGGTAAGTGTTAGTGGAGTAATCGGCTTTGTTGGACTGGTAGTTCCTCATATAATCAGATTGCTTATTGGCCCGGACCACCGGTCTTTATTACCGGTTTCAGCAGTAGCGGGCGGGATTTTTCTTTTAATTGCAGATACTTTAGCCCGGATTATAATTTCACCAGCGGAGCTTCCGGTGGGGGTATTAACTTCCTTTGTTGGTGGGTTATTCTTTATTTACCTGCTCAGAAAGAGTAAAAGAGCTGGATAAAAAGAGGTGAGGTAGAATGGGCGATGATAAGCAAAACATTGAGATTCAGATCCAAGGGCTTTCTGTTAAATATTACAAAGAAACTATTCTTTCCAATTTAAATTTAGAAGTTGCCAAGGGGAGTTTTACCGGAATAATTGGTCCCAATGGATCGGGGAAGACGACTCTTTTAAAGTGTATCAGTAAAGAGCTTTCTCCGGTCTCCGGGCGGATTCTGATAGCCAGAAAAGAATTATCTAAGATTAGCACCAAGGAATTAGCTGGTTTTATGGGAGTGGTACCACAGAAATGGGGGGCTAATTTCCCTTTTACTGCCAGTGAAGTAGTGATGATGGGACGTTTTCCTCATCTCAAGCGTTTTGCTAAAGAGAGTAAGCATGATCGGATGATTGTACGGGAAGCGATGACCCAAGCAAAAGTTTTGGCTCTAGCCGATAGGCCGATTACTGAGATGAGTGGGGGAGAACTTCAACGGGTAATTATTGCCCAGGCTCTGGCACAATCACCCCAGATTCTCCTCTTAGATGAACCTACTTCTCATCTTGATATTAACCATGCCCTTGAAATCTGCGAATTATTAAAGAATCTAGTTCTAACTAAAGGTTTGACTATTCTGGCGGTCTTTCACGATCTGAATCTGGCTTCCCGCTATTGTGAAAACCTGATTCTACTTAAAGAAGGCCGGGTGTATGTCAAGGGTACTCCGGAGGAAGTGCTAACCTCGGAAAACCTGGAAGCAGTCTTTGGGGTGAAAGCGATAATTCAACAAGAAACCTATACTGGAAAGCCATATGTTTTCTTTTTTCCTAAAGTTGAGAAAAAGGATATTCATCTTAAAAGCTTGCAATAGCGTTTATCTTAAATTGATTTGCGCATGATCTTGTTTTAAGTTAGAGGAAAGTTAAAATATCAAGGATAAAGAGGTTTTTTCAAAAGCTATCTAGTGTGATAGCTTTTTTTATGTGTTAATGAGGGAATTGCATAATATTGTGGTTAAATCTTAAAAAACTAATTTATGCAATTTCTTAGTAATAAGAAATGTTGAAAATTAGGATAATATTAATCGAAGGGTTGTAAAAAAGTGCCAGCCATGATGGAACCGATTCCAAAATAGTTCATAATTAAAACAAAAAGACCCATTAAATAGGCTCTTCGGAAGGTCTATAAGTAGTATTAGGTATTCTAGAAAACTATTTTTAACAAAATAGAAGGAATTACTTAAAAAATATAGAACATATCATTGGAACCGGTTCAATATTACTTTAACACCATTAATGGTGCATCAAAAGCAGAGGGTGGTAAAAGCCCTCAAGAAAATGGTCATTTGTTAGTTTACCTAAAAAAAGGAGGATGAAAAGTGAAAAAAAGATTGTTATTCTTATTACTTATGGTAATGGTCCTTACTTTAGTGGTAGCGGTTCCAATGTCCTTGGCCGCACCAAAAACCTTAGTTTTTTGGCACTATTTTACTGATCGCCATGATTTGATGCAGAGCTATGCCAAGGAGTATGAGGCAAAGACTGGCGTAAAAATCGATGTTCAGCTCTTCCCGGGCGACCAGGAAGTGGAGAACAAGATTGAAGCCGCGATCCAGGCTGGTACTGCTCCAGACATTTATGCCTCTAGTGGCAGTGCTGATCCAGCAAAGATTGAGTGTAAAGCACGCTGGATTAAAGCTGGTGGGCTGATGTGCCTTGACCCTTACCTTAATAAAGAATGGAGGGGAAACTATCTAGAATCCTTATTGGGGAATATTTCTTTTGCTAAAGGGAACGAGTACGGTGTTACCCCTGGACTTTACGCTTTACCCCTTGATGCGGTCAATATGCAGATCCTTTATAATAAAGAACTCTTTGCCAAAGCGGGGCTTGACCCTAATAAGCCCCCGCAAACCCTTGAAGAGTTTTTGACCGCCGGAAAGAGATTAAAGGCCGCAGGTATCGTTCCTTTTGGAGCCGGATTTGGCACCTGGTTGGGGATTAGCCTCTGGGAAGTATATGCTTGGAATATCATGGGACAGGATGGAATGGTGAAAGCACATAATGAGGGTGCCCGTTTTACCGATCCTGATTGGGTAAAAACTTTTAAAGTCTTTGCTGATATGCGTGATGCCGGGATGTTGGCCGATGGGATTGCTACTTGGGATAATCCTGATGCGGAGCGTTTATTTGCTCAAGGAAAGATGGCTATGATGTATAATGGTTCGTGGACTTTTGGGGTATTAAATAACACCAATCCTGAGATGGTACCAAAGGTAGGTGCAATGCTTCCGCCATCCGCAGGGAAGTTTCCAGTATATATTCAGGGTGGTTACGGTGCGGTTCTTTGTCTTAATGCCAACAGCAAATATAAACAGGAGGCTGTTAAATTCCTGCAATGGATTACTGATGCGGAACAACAAGGAAAATACGCTATTGAGAGCATGAACTTGCCAGCTAGTAAAGCAGTTGCAGAAAAAGTTAATTTAGAAGGTGGAATTGGTGATTTTGCTGACGATGTAGGAAGAATCATTCCCGTAATTGGACTTAAAGGCCGTCCAGGAGATGTGGATACGTATATTATCCGGGGCATTCAAGCGATTGTATTAAAACAGAAAACTCCTGAACAGGTAGTTAAAGAATGTAATGCAGCTTGGGAGGCTGCGGTGCAAAAATAACAGATTAAGAGTCGTAGCATTGAAAGTTGTAATTCTTTATTCTTTAAACTAAGGAACTGCATAATTCAACTATTTATGATTTGACCATAATATATTGATAACCTATTATAACTTCGTATTATACTCAAATGGATACGAAGGTATTTATTCAATTTCCGCAATTAGCTACTTCTTTTATACTACTCTTAAAAGTAAAATCTAAGTCCACCGGCTCATCGGGATTTCGGTGAGCCGGTGGAATAACAAAACAAGGAGGAAGTAAAATGCCTACCGCCCGCTCAATACGGTCCAAGTGGCAAAAAGTTACGGATTATTTAGGAAATTATCTATTTTTGCTACCTGTGGTGGTTTTTTTCTCTGCTTTCAGTCTCTATCCCATTATTCGTACTTTTCATATGTCTCTGTACAAATGGGATGGTATGGCACCTGTGATGGAATGGGTTGGATTACGTAATTTTCGTTTGATCTTTACTACTGATCGGATCTGGTGGATATCTATGTGGAATGCTGTCAAATTTGCTTTATTGGGAGTAATAATCATGCAGTCATTCTCGCTAATATTAGCATTTATGGTGGACAGAGGAGCAAAGGCTGCAGGCTTTTATAAAGTGGTCTTTTATATCCCGACCATTCTTTCGGCCATGGTCGTAGGCTATATCTGGAAATGGATTTACGATCCATACGGAGGGATTCTAAACCATTTGCTTAGTATGATTGGTTTACCTCATCTGACTAAAGCGTGGTTGAGTGACCCGTCTTATAGTCTAATTTCGGTCTCTATTGCTTCGATGTGGTCGGGTTTTGGGTATTCTTTCCTATATTTCTTAGCTGCCTTAAAAGGTATTTCGCAAGAGATTTATGAGGCAGCCAGAGTGGATGGAGCCCGTAGTTGGCAGGTGTTGACCAGGATAACTTTGCCCATGTTGCGACCAGTGATAACGGTTATAACTATCCTGACGATCTTAGGTGCGATGCAGCTTTTCCCTTTGGTAGCGGCCATGACCAATGGAGGACCGGGTTTTAGTACGCAGGTACCAGTTATGACGATCTATACCGAATGTTTTAAAAATCATAATTATGGATACGCTGGGGCGATGTCGGTCATCTTTGGCCTTATTTTGCTGGTGATTTCTCTGGTGCAGATAGAGTTCTCTAAGAGATATACCTATTATTAAATTGGGAGGAGGGAATTTTATGAATAAGAATTTATACCAGATCGATCTACCGGAGGAGATACCCCTTCGAGAAAGACTTTCGAGAATTTCTCCGACTTTTATCAAAGAGACATTTCTGCTCCTGGTCGCTCTAATCTGTCTTTTTCCCTTGATGTGGATGATTTCTACTTCTTTGAAGAGTACCAGTGAGGCTTTTACCAGTTACAGCCTGATCCCTAAAGCATGGAAGTTCAGTAATTATATGGAGGCTTGGCGACAGGCAGATTTTGCCCGGTATTTTGTAAATAGTCTATTTTATACTGTCATTGTGACGCTTAGTGTATGGATCATTTCGTCGCTGGGCGCTTATGCATTTGCCCGTTTGGAGATACCCGGGAAAAAAGTGATCTTCTATATTATTATCGGTTCTTTAATGGTACCAATTCCCGGATCATTTATTCAGCTGTATCTATTGATGAATAAATATCATCTGACCGATACGCGGCTCGGCTATATGCTTCCTTTAATTAGTGGTGGATTAGCTACTTCAATTTTTATTATGAAAAGTTTCTTCGAAGGGATTCCTAAGGAATTTGAGGAAGCAGCGAGAATCGATGGTTGCAGCAAATTTGGAATTTTTAGTAAAATAATGATTCCTCTTTCCCGCCCAGCTTGGGCAACAGTGATGATCTTTACTGCCCTTGCTACCTGGAATGACTATCTGTGGGCATTAATCATGTTCAGCAGAAAAGAGAGGATGCCCATTCAAGTAGGACTTCAAGTCTTTCAGGGACAGTATTTTACTAAATATGAGATGTTGATGGCCGGTACGGCTATAGCTGCTTTGCCAGTTATTCTCTTGTATATTGTTTTCCAAAGACATATCATCGCAGGTGTGATGGCTGGGGGTATCAAAGGTTAGCGGTCATGCCTCCGGTCTCTGGTCGGTCCTGCTAAAAAAACTCATCCGTATACGATACTGGCTAGAGAAAAAACCCTATTTTCTAAGCAAAGCTTTTTTCGTTGTGTCCTTTTTAAAAGGTC
>DIPO01000061.1:44712-70361 GCA_002427045.1 Firmicutes bacterium UBA5486 | reverse complement strand
AATGACAACGCAAAAAGCCCAAGCAGAAAGGAGAACAGCAATGGCTACTTTAAGAGATGTGGCAAAGGCAGCAGGTGTTTCTGTTGGAACGGTTTCGCGAGTGCTCAATGACTCACCAAATGTTTCCGAGGCCAAAAGAGAATTGGTATTAAAGGTGATGAAGGAACTAGATTATCAACCTAATTTCATGGCACAGAATTTGGGACGGAAACGTTCTCAAACTGGTGAGTTTGGGGTGGTAATCACCGGGATCGACAATCCAGCCAATGCCGAGATGGTAAGGGGGGCCACGGAAGAAGCGACCAAGCATGGTTATACTGTAATGCTCTGTACCGCCTGGACTACTCAAGAAATTAAAAGATATCTAGAAGCCTTTATCCGCCGGCAAGTCGAAGGAGTGGCTGTAGCATCTTATATGGATCAACGTACCTTATTAACTGTAGCCGAATTACAGACAAGAGGGATACCCTTGGCCGTTTGCATTGATGCCGAATGGCCTGTTGCTAAGGGAGGAAAAGAACATAACTTTGATGGGATTGCTACTGTAGCCTTTGAGTCGGCATCAACCTGTGAACAAGCAGTTCAGTATCTGATTGCTCTTGGTCACCAGCGGATCGCAATTATTGCGGGAAATGCTGAACTAAACGAAGCTGATCCGCGGGTCATGGGTTATAAGAACGCATTGCAGAAGGCTGGTATTGCTTATGATCGAAGACTTATTTTTCGCGGGGGTTCCGACACTATCATGACAGGGTACCGTTCTATGCAAGAGATCTTAGCTAGAGGAAGAGGTATTAGCGCTGTTTTTGGTTTTAATGATCTGTTGGCGATCGGTGCGATGCGCGCTCTCCATGAAGCAGGGTTGAGAGTTCCGGAAGATATGTCGATTATGGGCTTTGATAATATTTTGATGAGCGGTTATGTTAATCCCTCTTTGACTACTATTAATGTTCCAAAGTACGAAATTGGCCGTGATTTAATAAAACAATTGGTTGGGGTAATTAATGATGAGCCAATCAGTCATGAATGCTTGGGGACAAACTTTGTGGTTCGACAATCTACCGGGTTGGCGCCGGGTTCCGTTTAATCCTTTATCAAAACAATTGAGGGATTGGAGGAGGTTCTAAACATGGTCTATTCTTCCTCAGCCTATACGGACTCGTGTAGACGTAAACATTCAGGTGGGCGAAGAGTTCTAACTTTTTGTTTCTTAGTAGTAGCGCTAGCAATAACAACTCAGATTACTGCAATAGAAAAGGAGGGAGCGAAAATGAAGGAAGGTATAGAGAGTTCTATACTCTCCATTGGCGAGGGAAACTGTACCACTGTTCTTCCTCCGCGGGCGATTGGTGTTCAGAGTAAGATCTATAAAACCAAACAAGTTTCAGGAAAGATGCCTACCAATAAGTGGTGGAGTTCTTTGGCTTGGGATCGTTTTTCTGAAGCACAATATCCTCATCCCCTGGCCATTATGGCCGTACCTTCAGGCCTGCGTGTTTATTATCCGGGTAATCATATTTTAGCTAATGAGACTGGTATCTACGGACGGATGCCTCGTACTGGAAATAGAGATCTCTTGATTACTCACTCTTCTATAGAGGAGTTCCCTGAAGCTCTGGTGGACTCCTTTAGTGATTGGTTGGTCACCGTGGCCTTTGAGAAACACGGAATAGGGATGAAGTTGACTTATGGACACGGTTCTCCTTATGTCTATGCCCGCTGTACTGGGGGAGGAGCTCGTTTGGTTTTTTCAGAAGAACCAAAGGTTTGGCACGAAGCAGCCGGAGATTCTGTACTAGGGATCACCATTAATGGAAATCATTATGGACTCTTTGGCCCGACAGGATCGTGCTGGAAAAATTCAGGCGCAGTAGAATTTATAAATGATCTGGCAGGTAAGGATTATTTTAGCCTGGCTTTGCTTCCGGAGGCGAGTGTGGAAGCTTTAACGAGATTTAGCAGGTTTGCCCATAATCATCCTGTAGATACACGGGTTGAATGGTTCTACGAAGAAAGAAAAAGTCTGGTTCGGACCGAGTATCGTTTCTTATTTAATCAGTTAGAGCAAGGGGAAGAAGGAACTATTTTTGCTCTTTATCCTCATCAGTGGCGAAATACTGACCATCCACTTCTCCTAGATACTTATTTATCAGTTCGGGGACTGATGAAGATTGGAGAGGGTAAGGGTTTCTCAACAGAAATGAAGTACCATGGTATCCTTCCTGTGCTACCTGTTACAGAAGAAATCGATCCAGTAAGACTACAGAGCTTGCTCCGGATCGATAAAGAAACAATGGATCGTGGCTCATCTGATACTTACTGGACAGGGAAATACCTTGGAAAGCTTGCCACTTTAGCCGCAATTGCAATGGAAGCCGGTTTTTACAGTGAAGCGGAGTGCTTTTTTAAACTAGTCAAGAAGGAATTGGAAGAATGGTTCACTGCTATTCCTGCTAATGCAGCTCGGTTTAAGACGGAAAAGGTTTTCTACTACAATGATCAGTGGGGAACACTCATCGGTTATCCAGCAAGTTATGGGAGTGAGATCGATCTAAATGATCACCATTTTCATTACGGATACTTTATTCGGGCCGCTGCTCAGTTAGGTTTAGCCACTCCAGAATGGACGAACCACGAAAAATGGGGTGGTATGGTCAACATGCTTATTCGGGATATCGCCTCTCCGGACCGGGAGGATCCCCTTTTTCCTTTTCTCCGGTGTTTTGATGTGTATGCCGGACATTCCTGGGCCTCGGGAAATGCTCGTTATGAAGATGGTAATAATCAGGAATCTTCTTCAGAGGCTTTAAACGCCTGGGCTGGAATTATTCTCTGGGGGATGGTTAGCGGAAACCAAAAACTTCGTGATTTAGGTATCTATCTTTATACTACTGAGGTATATGCCGTCCATGAGTATTGGTTTGATTCGCTCAACCAGAATTTTCCCAAAGATTACTCACCCTCAGTGGTAACGATCGTCTGGGGTGGTAAGGGGGCCAATACTACCTGGTGGACGGATAATCCCGAGGAAGTACACGGGATCAATTGGCTTCCTTTCCATGGAGGCTCTTTCTATCTTGGTCTGTATCCAGAGTATGTACTCGAAAATTATCAGGCTCTTCTCAAAGAGAATAATGGCGAAGACTGGGACAAGTGGGCGGATCTGATCTGGATGTGGTTAGCCTTAGCTGATCCTAAGGAAGCTATCCGCCAGTATACCGCCAGGGCAGCAGAGTATCTTCCAGAAGAAGGAAATTCTCGGACTAATGTTTACCACTGGCTTTTTACTCTAAAAGAACTGGGAAGGGTTGAGCGGTCGGTGGTGGCGGATACCACACTCTATGGGGTTTTTAGTAAGGATGAGCAAAGGACTTACGTAGCCTATAATCTGTCCAATTCTCCGCAGAACGTAACTTTCTCCGATGGGTATAAAATCTTAGTTGCGCCAAAGAGTATAGCCTGTGAGCGTGTGGATTTAGCTAAATAAAGTGTTTAGCTTCAAGTCGTTTGAAGAGATTTACGACGAGATTCGGCTAAATTCCTTTAAAATATATAGAAGGGGATGGGAAAGCTTTATGAAAAACTACAACCAAACGAGATGGAGATTTAGCAATAACCGCGGCGATTTTACCTTAAAAGATCCGGAGTATGTCAACTGCCTATATTTTCCTTTAGCTAATGAGGCTGGTATGAAGTCAGCCATTACTCCAATGCTTCATGGTGATGCTAAACTTAATCAACACACCTTTCTCCTCTCTCCGGTTTCGGCATCGGATCTTTATAACTCCTACCCCTCCAGAAACTTCTGGTTTTTTATCGAAGGCTACGGACCGTGGTCTGTTACGGGTGCTTCCGCTCGCCAATCATCTCAAAAGTTTAGTTATCAAAAGATTGAAGAATCTGTCCTGGAGGCAGGGCTTTTATGGTTCCGAGTAAGACGAAAGAGTCTTCTCCTTAATCTGGAAGCAACTGTTACTGCTTTTGTCCCAGCCAATGATAACACGGTGGAACTGCTAAAAATTACAGTTAAAAACCGCGGAGAAAAACCATATAGGCTCACGCCAACGGCGGCGGTTCCGATTTATGGGCGCTCTGCAGATAACCTCAGAGACCATCGGCACGTTACCTCACTTCTCCAGCGGATTCAGACTAGTACCTTTGGAGTCTCTGTTTGTCCGACTTTTCAATTTAATGAACGGGGACATATTCTAAACCAGATTGCCTACGGGGTCTTTGGAGCAGAGGGCGACGGTCTTCCTCCCCTTGGTTTCTTCCCATTACTGGAAGAGTTTATTGGAGAAGGGGGGACTTTGGATTGGCCAGAGGCTGTAGTAAAGAATCTTGACTCTTTCTGTGACTCAGGCGTGAGTTACCAGGGTTATGAAGCAATTGGTGCTCTTCGTTTCCAGTCTTTTACTCTTGAACCCGGTCAAGAGCGTTCCTATCTTTTAGCCTTAGGTATTCATCAAGAAGGAAGGACTCCTCTCGAAGAGATGGTATCTCCTTATCTAAAGGAAACGGTTTTCAGGCAAGAGTTGGAGGCGGTTCGTTCTCATTGGAATAATATAGCTGATCGAGTTACCTTTCGCTCACAAGATCAAGACTTCGATTGCTGGATGCGGTGGGTAGCGGTACAATCGGTTCTTCGCCGGATTTATGGCTGCTCTTTTCTCCCACATCACGATTATGGGCGGGGTGGACGGGGTTGGCGTGATCTGTGGCAGGACTGTCAGGCCTTATTATTACTGGAACCGGAGAAGGTTCGGTCGTTGCTTTATGATAACTTTGCCGGAGTGAGGATTGACGGGAGTAATGCGACGATTATAGGTTCCCGTTCCGGGGAATTTATTGCGGATCGGAATAATATTATTCGGGTATGGATGGACCACGGAGCATGGCCATTTCTTACAACTAACCTTTATCTAAACTTCAGTGGCGATCTAGAGTTTCTTTTGGAAGAACAGACCTATTTTAAAGACGGGCAATCGCACCGGGGAAGAAAAAAAGACCCATCTTGGCAACCAAAGGACGGAACTCTTCTTCGCCAGGCAGATGGGAGTATTTACCGTGGCACAATCTTAGAGCATTTGCTGGTGCAAAATATTACTCAATTCTTCAATGTTGGTGCCCATAATAATATACGATTAGAAGGTGCTGATTGGAACGATGCCTTTGATCTAGCGGGTGAAAAAGGTGAAAGCGTTGCCTTGACTGCTTTATACTGTCAAAACTTACGAGAACTTGCGGGGTTGATGGATACTCTTCAAGATAAGGCCGGGATTGAACGGATTAGAATTACCAAAGAATTAATGCTCCTGATCGACCTTTCGGAAGAACCGGTAAATTATGATTCCCCTCAAGAGAAACAGCAGAGACTAGAGAGGTACTTTGATTCCTGCTGCCACTCTATTGATGGAGAAAAAGTGAAAATACCTCTTACTCTCCTAAAAGTGGATCTGCTACGTAAAGCCAATTGGCTGACGAAACAGATCCGTGAAAGGGAATGGATCGGCGATGGTGAAGGAAGGTTTTGGTTTAATGGGTATTATGATAATAATGGAAAGCGGGTGGAAGGACCCCATCGATCAGGAATACGAATGACCCTTACTGGGCAAGTCTTTACTGTGATGTCAGGGATCGCTACTAAAGAACAGGTTCGAGCGGTTATTAATGCAGTTGACAGTTACTTAAAAGACCCGGAGACTGGCGGGTACAGGTTAAATACAGACTTTTGCGAGATCTCAACCGATCTTGGCCGATTCACCGGTTTTGCTTATGGACATAAGGAGAATGGGGCGGTTTTTAGTCACATGGTAGTAATGTACGCTTATGCCCTCTATAAACAAGGTTTTGTTGTTGAAGGGCACCAAGTACTTACCTCCCTTTACCGGCAGGCTACAGAGTTTGATAAAAGCCGGATCTTACCAGGGATCCCTGAGTATTTTACCAGCTGTGGTAGGGGAATGTATCATTACCTAACCGGATCCGCCAGTTGGCTGCTGCTGACGATGTTGACTGAGGTATATGGAGTTAAAGGGTGCGAAGGAGATCTCTTCCTCAAACCACAATTACTACGAGAAAACTTCACCTTAGAAGGAAAGGCCTCTGTAAATTGTATCTTTGCGAATAAACGCCTGACTATAGAATATATTAACCATTCTTTGTTGGAATACAAGAATTACCAGATTCAAAACGTCCGGATTGATGGAGTAGAGATCAAGGGAAGGCCAGTTGATGGGGGTATGATCATTAGTAGGCATTGGATTGAAGACCTTGAAGGCATTGCACATCGCCTCGAGGTGATATTAGATAGAGGAGTGAATGAAGAAGATGAAAGAAAATAAGATAGCGATAAAGAATAAAGAACCAAAAGAGATCATAGGCAGTAAAAAGATTAAAGATAATAGAGAAAAACCGAAGGAATCGAATGAACAAAAGAAGCCTACCTGGTACGAAGTATATGAACAGACAGGAGAGGGCTATTTGCCGCTGGTAGACTATGAATCATGGCGAGTGGCGGTTCTCAGTTATTCTGATGAACTCTTGGCAGATGAAATCCGGACCATGCAACGGCATGATGAGACGGATGAGGTCTTTGTTTTGCTTCGCGGGAGATGTCTCTTGTTTCTAGGTGGCAACAGCGATCGGGTAGAAGAGATCATCCCCCTGGAGATGAAACCGTTTAAGATTTATAATATTAAAAAGTCGGTTTGGCACAATCATACTGTGAGTAAAGATGCCTTGGTTCTAATAGTAGAGAACCGGGATACGACCTCTGCTAATTCACCTGTCTATAGTCTAGATCAGAACCAACATCAGTTTTTAATAGATACTGTTCGTGAATTATGGCCAGATGTAAGATAAGTTCTGAGGTTTTTAAAGCCGCTATAGCTGGCTTATTTCCCAGGCTAGTTTAACTAATTTTTCAATTGCAGAAACTATAACTAATTCTACTTGACCACGAGGTTTTTTAGCTTCTTCTAAAATATATTTTTGCCTCTCGTAGAACCCATCCAGGTTAATCTGTTTTTCTCTATACGTCTCAAGTAATTGTAAGGTTTCTAGCCCGATTCCCGCTACCATTGACAGGTCAGTGGAGAGACTATGAATCTCGTGGAGAACTGGAGAACGCTTAATAATCGGTTCTAAAGCGCTATGATTATTAAGCCATAGATTAAGCCATTTTTCAAGCTCCGTCAGGAGTTGGCTGTTGTTTTTTCTTTGTTCATAATTTGAGAGGTAATCATCAACTAGCTGTTGAAAATTTCTCGCAATTTTGGCATCCGGTCTGGCGGCATCCACTACGCGGGTTAAGGGAGAAAAAGTAGTATAAGAGCGCTGAATAACGCGTTGGTAAAGTTTAACGGGTTCACAAACATCAACCAAATTTTTCAGAGGAGCAATCTCATCACTACCAACTAGCCTTCTGAGCATCATTAGGTAATTCTTTTCATGGGATAAGCCAAATTCTTCAAGGTAAAGGCTAATGGTATCTAATCTTTGGTAAAGATCATCAAGAGAGCAGTGGGTAGAGGGGGACCAAAGCCTTTCTGCTATAGCAGCGGTTCTTGGCCAAAGTCTAGAGTCAATCGTTTCAGGTGAGACAAACTCACTCCACATAGTAGCTTCTCCGCCGAGGATATTTATACTTTGTTCTAAGGTTAAATCATCTTCTATAGTCAAAGGATCATTAAGGTAATGAAAATTAGTTGGCTGGATCAGATCAAGGTAATAACCATGGGAGAGGATACTTTTATATCCAAGTTTTGCTGCTTGAACCATACTCTCTTTCCCACGCCAGGATTGAATTACGATGGTAGAGGGGAGGCTAGGGGAGAGAATTTCATCCCAGCCGATCATTTTTCTATTTAAATTAGTTAAAATAGTTAATAATCTTTGATTAAAATAGCTCTGTAACTCGTGGGGATCATGAAGATGGTTGGCACTCATAAACGCTCTTATTTCCGGATTAGCCAACCATTGTTTCCCGTTAGTCTCATCTCCCCCAATATGAATATACTCATCTGGGAAAAGTGAGGCCATTTCCTGGAAAAAAGTTTCCAGGAAATTATAAGTTTCTTCCTGCGCCGGGTTAAGCACGGTATCTTTAATACCAAAAGTGATTTCAGGAAGGTAAGGGCCTGGAGCACTGGCTAGTTCAGGGTATCCCAGTACCCAACTACTGGTATGACCGGGGAGATCAAACTCAGGAATGACTCTAATTCCGCGCTCATCGGCATAAGTAACCACTTCCCTTATTTGTTCCTGTGTATAATAATTTCCGTGTGAACCGCATTGATGGAGGCGGGGAAAGACCTTACTTTCTACCCGGAACCCCTGATCATCGGTTAAATGCCAATGGAAAACATTTAACTTAACTGCAGCCATTCCATCCAAATTACGTTTAATCACCTCAAGGGGTTGAAAGTGTCTGGCACAATCAATCATTAGACCTCGCCAGGGAAACCGGGGCCGATCTTCAATACTAAGAGCTGGAATAAAATACCCCTCTTGATCCGCGGTTAGCAACTGGAGTATTGTTTCTAAGCCTCTTAAGATTCCAAGATCGGTTTCTGCGCTAAGGAGCGCTTTTTCTTTACTAACTTCTATTATGTAGGATTCATCTTCACTTAAAATTAGTTTTCCTTGGCGTCGGCTATTTAAAACTAAAGAGCATTTATTAGTATTAGTTATGGGTTCATTATGGCCAAAAAACAAACCGGTTCTTCCCGCCAAACGTGAAAGGAAGCGGGAAGCCCCTATAAATATTCTGTTTCCTTTGCGGCCTTCGATACCAATAGTAAATTCAGGAGTAATTCGGAGACAACCGAATTTAGGAATAACAGTAACTGGTTTTGGCAGTAAACAGTTAAATTCTTTCATTTTAGTTCCTCCTTAACCCATTATTACAATAACTTGATGGGTTGTACCGGCAGCTTGCGGGGGAATTGCTCCTTGAATGGGTTCTTCATTTAAGGTGATTGTTTTAACCCCTTTTTGTACTCTATCGGGGTTTTTGACAGTAATATGGTAAGTTGCTCCTTGCCATCTTCTTGTCACTTGGAATTCGTCCCAGTTTTCCGGGATACAGGGGTCGATGATTAATCCGGCAAAAGTAAGACGAATACCTAATATCCATTGAGTAGCTGCCGTGTAAACCCAACCGGCGCTTCCGGTTAGCCAAGGGTGCCGGGCGCGGCCAAAAGCGATATGATCTCGTCCGATGATAAACTGACAGTAGGAGTAGGGTTCTGCTTGACGAATTTCAATCTGATCGTTTTGATTATAAGGTAACAGTGCATTATAAAATTTCATTCCCTGATTACCACGGCCTAAGCGACATTCTGCGATGATGGCCCAGGGATTGGGGTGGCTAAAGATCGCGCCGTTTTCTTTTATTCCTGGATAAACCCTGGTCACAAAACCGATATCATCATTTGGTTTGGTGTAAGCGGGCCAGACCAGATGGAGGCCCCAATTAGAGTAGAGATATTGGTCGACCGCGTCCATACAAGCTCGACCACGCTCATCAGAAGCCGCTCCAGAGAGTACAGCGAGAGCATTCGATTCAAGATGGATTTTCCCTTCTTCATTATCTTGGCTTCCAATTTTCTCCCCTTTAGCTGTAATGCCTCGGATGTACCATTGCCCATCCCATAAATTATCTTCGCATACTTGGCGTACTTTCTCAGCTAAAGCGGAGTAATATTGCTCATCTTCATGGCGTCCTAGAAAATGGGCGGCTTCAATAAAGGCTTGTAATGCCCAGTAATGAAGAAAAGAGACCATGGCGCTTTCGCCGCCGCCTAGATTAAGGCAGTCGTTCCAATCAGCGCGGAGTCCTTTACAGATCCCGGTTTTTCCCACTTGTTCAGCAGAAAAATCCAAGGCTCTTTTTAAATGTTCATAGACTGTAGCTTCTCCGCCATCAGCAAAAGGATGGATTTCTTCAAAAAACTTATAATCTCCAGTTTCTTTTACATATTCGCAGACTGAAGGAATTAGCCAGAGGTGATCATCAGAACAAGTGTCTTCAAGGCCGTGAATAAGGCTATTTGGTGCGGATTCTGGTACGACGGTTGGGGATTTAAATTTAGGTGCCGGTTGTCGGTTTGGATCAAATAATTCTGGTTCAAATAGATGTAATCCGTATCCCCTTTTGACTTGGGCTCTTAATAATTCAATGATCCGCTGACGAACTTTTTCTGGATTAGTATGTGGGATACTCATTATATCTTGAGCTGTATCCCGGTACCCAAGTCCGGTACGACCACCTACTTCAATAAAAGAAGCAAATCTAGACCATACCACGCAGGTTTCCGCTTGGTAAAGGTTCCAGGTATTAATCATTGTATTCAGTCCATCATTGGGAGTATTACATTGCAATTTGGCCAATTTTTTACTCCAGTATTCCTTTAGTTCAATAAAAGCATGATCTACATTATCAAGGCTTGCATATTTTTCCTTCATTTTTCGGCCAGTTTCTCGGTTTCCTACCCCTAACATAAAAATTATCCGTTTTTCTTCCCCCGGTGCTAAGGAGAGCTCTTTATGCAGAGCACCACAATGGTTGCCTCCTAGTTCGCTGCTGTTGGAGCAGCGTCCTTTTTCAACGGCTAGTGGATTTGATTCTGTACGGTAGGGACCAAGGAAATGGTCGCGTAATGCATCATAACTGTCAGGTTTAAAGTTGCCAGTAAAATAGTGGAAAGTCCATGGTTCATAGAAGAAATCATATTCGATAATACCATCTTGATAATTGGAGCCACTGGCATAAAGACTCATTTGGAAGTTTTGATTATCGATGTCAATATGATGGAAGGAGAATTCCACATAAGAGAAGATACTTAAGTGGCGGTTCTTATCGGTGTTATTTTTAATCTTTACATCCCAAAGCTCAACTGTATCATTTATAGGTATGAAAAGTAGTTGCTCTGCTTCTATTCCTTGATATTCACAAGAAAATTTAGAATATGAAAGACCGTGTCGGCATTGATATGTAGCTTTTTTCAGCTCTAAACCAACTGGTTGCCATGAAAGTGACCAGTATTCTCCCGACTCATCATCACGTAAGTATACATAATGGCCGGGACGATCAAGAGGAACGGCGTTAGGACGGAACCGTGTAATACGGTGATGTTGTGGTTGTTGATAAAAAGAATAACCACCCGCGTTGTGGGATATAACCGTGCAAAAGTCTTTTACTCCTAAATAATTAGTCCAGGAAACCGGGATATCTGGGCGTTCGATAACGTACTCACGATTTTTATTATCAAAATATCCATATCTCATTTTTTCTTCTCCTTTGTTTTAGTAGATGAGAGAATTGCATAAAGCACCTCGTAGTTCGTTGCTGGTCTTACGGTTAAATAATCCTTTAATCTAAAAAACCTTCCATTATATCGCAGAGTGCGGAGGCTGATTTTTCATTATTCATTTCTGCATAGATCCGTAATAAAGGCTCAGTCCCGGAAAACCGAGTACTAATCCAACCGCCGTTTTCAAAGTAGACCTTTATTCCATCTTGATAACTCACGTGTTGAATTTTGAAGCCAAAGTCGGGAAGTTCTTTTTTTGTAAACAACTTCTCAATCAGTTCTTCTTTTTGATCCGGTTTGAAACGGATGTTCTTTTCTACCATATAATAATACCCAAACTTTTGGTTAATCTCTTCTAACATCTCAGATAAGCTTTTTCCGGTGATACTTAGTAGTTCAATTAGGAGACTGGCGGCAAAAATCCCATCTTTCCCAAGGATATGGCCTCGGATTGTTAAGCCGCCGCTACTTTCCCCTCCAATTAACGCATTTGTCTCTTCCATTTTGGCACTGATATGTTTGAAACCAACGGGCACCTCATAGCATTCTTCCCCAAACCCATGAGCAATTTCATCCAAAAGATGGGTGGTGGAAATATTTCTAACGACTCCACCTTTCCACTCTTTATATTTTAATAAATAATAGTATAATAAGGCCAAAATATTATTGGGATGAATGAAATTACCTTGTTCATCGATAATCCCGATCCGGTCGGCATCGCCATCGGTACCAATTCCGATATCATAACCGTTTTCTACCACAGTATCTCTTAAGCGATGAAGAGTGTGGGTGGAGGGGGAGGGGAGTCGGCCACCGAACAAAGTATCATGACGGTCATGAAAGATCATCAGTTCACAACGGGCGGTTACGAGGATAGTCTGTAAAGAGGTTTTAGCTACACCATACATGGGATCAAGAACTACGCGCAGCTTTCTTTCTCTAATAGCATCGATGTCAATCATTCCTAAGATAGTATCAATGTAATCATTAAATGGATCAATAAATATAATTAGGTTTTCTTTTTTACCCTGTTCAAAATCAACTGAGCAGATATCTTCCGAATGAATCTTTTCGAGAAGAGCTTCAAGAAATGTGGTTACCGTTTCTGTAGCATCTTTACCACCTTGAGTAAAGAGTTTTACCCCATTGTAATCAGCAGGGTTATGACTGGCTGTTATGGTTGCCCCAAAAAAAGTTTTTAACTTTTTCACGGTATACATGACCAAAGGAGTTGGCGCCACCCGTGCGATAAAGTAAACTTTTATTCCATTACCGGCTATTACTTCCGCCATCCATTTTGCGGCTTTATCTGATAAGAATCTTCGGTCATATCCAATTACAATACTAAAATCCAAACCATTTGCTTTTGATTGATGAAGTTTCATCATTTCAGCAACAGCCTGAGCAAGGAGACGTACATTATCTTTAGTAAACTCTTCGCCAATTAGAGCTCGCCAACCACCGGTTCCAAATTTTATCATGTTTATTTCTCCCTTACTATATATCATTAGTTAAACCATTTTTTAGAGGAATTGCATAATTATTAAAGATCTCCATAATTGATTAAATAAAACTAAAAGTATTTAGACTCTAGCATTAATCTGTTTTTAATACGCTTTAGTTAAATAGATGGTGTAAACCACTGGTTTGTAACTAACCCTACCGCACCTAAAAGATCAGAGTCTTCTCCTAATGTTGAGCTAATTACGGAAAATGGTTTTTTTAGTCCGTTACGCTCTAAAATCGTCTGAAAATTATCTTCTAACCTTTCAATTAGTGCTTCTTTAAAATTAGCCCATACTCCACCAATTACTACCATATCAAGATCAAGTATTCCTCCACTGAGGGAAACAGCAATTGAAAGAGCCCCTACCAGTTCTTCAAAGATTAGAGTTGCCACCGGGTCTTGGTTACTAGCTTTAGCATAGAATTCAAAGCAATCATTAATTTCTTCACCACTTTCCATTTGATATCGTTTGAGTACATCGGGAAGATACAGGTAAGCCTCAAGGCAGCCTTTCTGTCCACAACGGCATTGGTAACCATTTTTTCGTAAAGGAATATGTCCAATTTCTCCAGCCATTCCCCGCGGGCCGGTTAATAATTTTCTATTATAAACGATTCCGGCTCCGACTCCAGTGCTTGTTTTTAGATAAAGAAAGTTAGAAACATCTTTAGCACCTCCAAACCATAATTCGGCTAAAGCGGCAGCATTAGCATCATTTTCTACTACTACTGGGAAACCTAATTTATCTTCGAGAATCTTGGCAATTTTAATATTACGCCAACCGAGGTTGACGGAGTGTAACAAAACCCCCTGTTTACTTTCGACTATTCCAGAAATAGCAACGCCAATACCTAGAATATGCTTCCTTTTTATCTTAGAGTTTTCCAAAAGGTTTTCAAATTCTTGAACTAACTCTCGGATTAAAGTATCAGGTTCAAGAGAATAAGGGGAGTAACTGCTTTTTTGCATTAGCTTTCCTTTAAGATCAGAAATACCTAAAGCCACTTGATCTCTGCGGATCTGAATACCGACAATATAAAGTTTATCGTAGCTAAGCTTTAAAAAAACAGGTTTACGTCCACCATCTGATTCACCAATGCCATGCTCAACAACGATGCCTTGAGCAAGAAGCTCGCTTACAATCCTCGTTACCGTGGACGGGCTCATCTTGGTAACCTCAGCTAATTTTGCCCGTGAACAAGTACCTTCTCTATAGATAGTCTGTAAGATAGAAGCAACATTGTATGATCTGATTATACTGGTGCTATTTAACCCTCGTCTTTCTTTACTCATTATATCTCACCTTTTTTTCAATAAGAAATAAATCATTTAAAGTTTACTATGATCTTTATAAAATGTCAAGATAGTTAAAATATAACCTAATATAAAAGCAGTAGCAAAGAATAAAAACATCTTATTTTTCGGGCATAAAAAACAGCAGAGCCTTATTAAGCTGGAGAAATAGCTTAAAAAAGTGGTTTGAAGACTAATATAAATTATTTTAATTGACAGTTAAAATTTAGTATGATACTATAAAACCGTAAAAGTTATATTAATAAATAGTTTATAAAGGGATTTCTTTTAAGTTAGTACGAGCGAAAAAAGCAGAAGAACGTCGCATTTTTATTAAGCACTTAATTTCAGTATGAAAATAACTAACATGCACTTAACCTAGCTATTTTGACCATTACTATTAACTGAATCATCTTTTACAATCATCATTAAGGAGAAAGGAGGGGATAACTACTAATTAAAGAGTTTAATGTTGTCGAATTATGCAATGTAATAGTAGATAAATAGGCATAATTTTTAGACAACAGTTATTCAGCCTAGATTTGACAGAATGTATGCCAAAACAAAATTAAGGGGGTATTTTGTATGACTTTTCGGAAATCAAAAATGCTGATGGTTTTATTGGTGGTTTTGGTAATCTCCTTATTACCAATGGGGACGCTTGCGGCTAAAAAGGTTACGCTTCGAGTGCTTAACTATTTTGATGCTAGTAGCCCTGGTGCTTCCCGGGAACTTACCGAAGTGTGGGAAGCTTTTGAAAAGAATAATCCGGATATTAAAATTGTCCGGGAAGACCTTTTTGGCGAACCTTTCCATCATAAAACTGAGTCTTATGCTGCTGCGGGAAGATTGCCTGATGTAATTTATATGTGGCCGGGTGGTCGTTCTACTACTCTTCATACTAAAAAACTGGTTAAAGACCTTACCCCGTTTTTAGGTGAGAAGAGAAATGAATTCTCTGAAGCGGCTTTACGCCCTCAGGCCGGAGGATATTTGGGTGAATTACCGATTGGCCTTACTGCAACCCATGTAATGTTTGTAAACACTGAATTATTAGAAGAACTAAACTTAAAAATGCCAAAGACCTATCAAGATTTAAAAGATATGGTTGCTCCATTAAAGGCAGCTGGAAAAGATGTAGTCTTAGTAGGCGCGCAAGATGATTGGGTAATGCAGTCTGTGTTATTCAGTATGATCTCTGGTCGAATCGCGGGTGATGCGAAAGTCGATCAGTTTATCGCTGGTAAAGTCAAGTTTACAGATAAAGAATTTGTAGATGCTCTTAAATTTTATCAACAGCTTTTCACTGATGGAGTGTTAAATCGTAATGTTATGCAGACTCCTTATGGAGAAGTTGCTGCCTTATTTGCTGCCGGTAAAGCACCGTTTATGATTGATGGTGATTGGAAAGCAGGTGCTTTTTTAACTGATCCGACCACTGGTCAAGCTCTTATTTCACCGGAAAAACAAAAGAAAATTGTTATAACTGTCTTCCCCGCAATTTCGGGAGAAGTTGTTAGCGGAACTACCTCTTCAGTTCCGGGTGTTGGCTTCGGGATGAGTGCTAAACTTAAGGCCGGCTCTGCTGAGGAAAAAGCAGCTTGGAGACTAATAGAATGGCTTACTTCCGAGGAAGTACAGAAGTTGCGTATGGAAACTGGAGCAGCTTTCCCTTCACGGAAAGGTGTAACTAGTGATCAACTTGAACCTTTGGCGCAAGAGCGTGGCCTTTTCTATGGGCGTGTTAATGGAACATACGTTCTTGATGATCAAATAGCTACTGATATATGTATTCCTATTAATATAGGTTTGCAAGAGATTGGTTTAGGTTTAGCCACTCCTGAACAAGTGGCGAAAAGAGTCCAAGCTGCTTACGATACTTGGGCAAAAAAGTAAGGTAAAATCCTTTTGACAAGGCCTTGCGGGTAGCAGTATATCTCTGAGACCTGCAAGGTCTCACCCCTCTTTTATTGCTAGTTTCTTTATCAAGCTAGTTTTAATGCGCAAGAGGTTGAAGTTATTTAATTAGGGAGGGAGTAAAGATGAAACAGTACCAGGCTAAAAAAGAAGAACGTCGTGCTTACCTTTTCTTAGTCTTGCCTGCTGTACTTCTCTATTTTGCAGTGATGGCGTTTCCGATGGTATTCTCCATCTGGATGAGTGTTAGTGATTACTCTGGAGGACAGATTTTTGGCGGCTCAACCCCAATCAATTTTATTGGGTTTAATAATTACGCTAGAATGTGGAAGGATCAATATTTTTGGATTTCTTTAAAAAACAATCTTTATATTGTATTGATTTCAGTTTTTGGCCAAATTCCCTTGGGTTTTGTTCTGGCTTATGCTTTACATAGAAATCAAGTTCGCAACAAAGGTTTCTTTCAAACAGTTATTTATTTGCCCTGTGTTATCTCTTCTGTGATTGTGGGGATTCTATGGCAGACGATTTTCTCACCCTATGGGCCTTTTACTGAATTAATGCGGCATTTTAAACCAGGATGGGAAAATAGCCTTTTATCAAATCCTCGTACAGCAATTATCCCTGTTCTTCTTGTTATGCTTTGGTATTATACCGGAACTTATTTTATTATTTTTCTAGCTAACCTCCAAAAGATTAATCCAGAAGTGATTGAGGCAGCTAAAATTGATGGGGCCAGCGAATGGCAGAGTTTAAGATACGTAATTCTTCCTGCACTTTCCGGGGTAATCGTTACCTCATCAATCCTAGCAATTTCCGGATCCCTAAAAAGCTTTGGCCTAATTTTTGCGATGACAGGTGGTAATCCGGCGAGAAGAACATCGGTTTTGGCTTTGTATATGTATGATACTGCGTTCCGAGGAGCACCGAATTATCCAATGGCTAATGCGGTTTCAACCTTTATGGTAGTATTTAGTTTTCTCTTAATTATTATTACGAAGCTTGCAGAGAAGAGATTTGGAGGGAGAGAAGAATGAAAATGATTCCGCAGACAATTACCAATCCTGAAAAAAAATCGCAGCCTAAAACAAACTTGATGAAGAATGAAACCAGTTTATTTTCTCGGCTTTTCTTTGGGATAATTCTTTCGCTTTTTACCGTGCTATCGATTTTGCCTTTAATTTGGCTTGCTCTTAGTTCGTTTAAGACGACTCAGGAATTTCAGTTCAATCGCTTGGGTTTGCCAATTAACTGGTTCTTTAAAAATTATAGTTTAGCTTGGAAGATTGCAGGCATGGGTAAACTTATTTTTAATAGTGTTTTTTATACATCTATTTCTACGATTGCGGTAGTCTTTTTGTCGTTAGCGGCTGCCTTTGCTTTTGCTAAAATTAAATCAAAGGCTACTCCTTTTCTTTACGGTAGTTTTGTGATTGGTATTTTATTGACAATTCAATCAATTATGGTACCTCTATTTTTAATGGCTAATACATTAAACCTGCTTGACACTCGTTTAGGGGTGTTAATTCCCTACGTTGGCTTTGGGCTTCCAATTGGCGTTTATTTATGTACTGAGTATGTTAAGAGTATTCATGATTCAATTGTTGAATCGGCAAGGATTGACGGGGCAGGCTATTTTAAGATTTTTGGTGCAATCATTATTCCAATGGCAAAACCGGTTGTTTCAACACTGGCCATTTTAAATGTGTTGGCAGTTTGGAATGAATTTATGCTAATTAATATCCTAGTTTCAACGGATGAAATGAAATCATTACCTGTTGGTATTATGAAGTTCTCCAGTGCTTTATCATCAGATTATGGCAAACAGTTTGCTGCCTTAGTAATTGGGTTACTGCCTTTGCTGTCGTTTTATTTAGTATTCCGGAATAAAATCACGGAAGGAGTTTCAGCAGGGGCGATTAAAGGGTAAATTATTCATTTTCAAACAATTGAGGGAATTACATAATTACACTAAAGGGAGAGTTAATAATGCCTGGAATTAAACTGGCAATCATTGGTGCGGGTAGTTCTTATACCCCAGAGTTAATTGAAGGGATAGCCAAGAAGAAGGATAAGTTACCAATCCAAAAAATCTCACTGATGGATATTAATGAAAATCGACTTAAAGTAATGACTGCGTTTTGTCAAAGGTATTTAGCCTATCTTGGTTGTGAAAATATTGAGGTGGAGGCTACAACCGACCGTAGAAAAGCAATAGAAGGAGCCGATTTTATTGATCTGCAGATTAGAGTTGGTGGTAATAAGGCGCGGATTAATGATGAGAAAATACCTCTGAAATACGGTTTGGTTGGGCAGGAAACAACCGGAGCGGGTGGCTTTATGAAAGCTCTGAGAACTATCCCAGTTATGCTCGAGATTGCAAAAGATATTGAGTCTTGTAGTCCTGAAGCTTGGGTTATAAATTATACAAACCCTTCAGGATTGATAACAGAAGCTTTAACAAAACACTCCAAGCTTAAAATTGCCGGTTTTTGTTCAATTGGTATTCTTCCACAAGTTTGGGCGCGAGATGTTTTGGGAGCGAAACCAGAGGAAGTAAGATATGATTATGTTGGTTTAAATCATTTAAATTTTGCATTTAATATTAAAATTAATGGAAGGCCAATTTCGGAGGCAGAATTGATAAAGATTGGGGAAGCAGTTAATGTAGTTGATATCGAGCTGATTAAAGCTTTAAAAATGTTACCAGCACCCTATTTACAGTATTATTATCATACTTCTAAAGTAGTTAAAGAGTTAAAGGAAGCCCCAAAAACCAGGGGCGAAATAGTTCAAGACTTAGAACGGGAAGTCTTTTCTGCTTATAAAGATGAACACCAGTTTACTAAGCCGGAAGCATTAGCTAAAAGAGGCGGTGGAGGTTATTCTGAGGTTGCAATGGGTTTTATGAATGCGATTTATAATGATGAAGATCATTGGATGATAGTTAATGTTCCGAATCAAGGAGCAATCAAATTTTTACCTGATGATGCGGTAGTAGAAATCGGATGTCTTGTTAATAAAACTGGTATTCACCCTTTAGTTGTTGAGAAAATTCCTTCTGCTATCTGGGGCTTAATTGCGGCAGTAAAAAATTATGAAACTTTAGCTGTTGAGGCGGCAGTAACTGGAGATCGGACTACAGCGTTGCTGGCATTGGTAGCTCATCCTTTAGTTAGGGATTATAATCTAGCCAAACCATTATTAGATGAGTTGGTTGAAGCCAACAGGAACTACTTACCTACATTTTTTAAAGATTAAGCCTCTCTTTATTTCTTAGGTGGTTAGAATATTTATTTATGACAAGGTGGAGGTTTCATGGCATATATTATTGGTATTGACCAAGGTAGCAGTAAAACAGATGTAATTGTAGCTAATAAAAATGGACTTATTTTAGGGATAGGCCGCAGCGGTGGAGGGGACCATTTTCGTGATGGAATGGAATATGCCATGGGACAAGTGCGGCAGGCCTTGGTGATGGCTTTAAATCAAGCAGCTATAGAGCTGGAGCAGAATTCTTTAATTAGCGCTGGTTTAACTGGTGCGGATTGGCCCCATGAATATCAACTTTTGAAAGAGGCATTAATTAAAGAAACAGGAATTAAAAAAGTAAAAGTCTATAATGACTGTCTACCAGCCATGCGCGGGGGTTTAAAAGAACCTTATGGTGCGGTATTATGTGCGGGTTCAGGATTAAATTGCGCGATTAGAAGTCCTGAAGGAGAAGAGTTTGTTTTTGGCTATTACATAGATGACGAAGATCAAGGCGGTACAGCTTTAGGACGCCGGATCTTGCGTGCAGTATTTGATGGGTATTCTGGAGTGGGTGAGGATACCGCTCTTACGGCAAGAGTGTTGGAATATTTTAATATAGCTGATGTTAATAGTTTACTTGAATCTTTAATTAATGATCGGATACCTAACTTAAGTTTTAAAGAGTTGGTACCGCTTGCTTTTGAGGTAGCTACACACGGTGATTTGGTTACTTTAGCATTATTAAGAAAATTTGGAGAAGATATGGCAAAATATGTAGTAGCGGGGTTAAAACGATTTAATCTCTTAAAACAACGACTCGATCTAGTCCTTTCAGGAGGTGTTTTTAAAAGCAAAGTTCCCATTTTACAAGAGTCGGTAACTACTCTTGTTCATCAATTTGCACCAAAAGTGAATGTAGTTGAAGCAAGATACGAACCGGTGGTCGGGGCAGTTTTATTGGCATTGGATCATTGCTACTCTCTGGAACTACCATCAGAAGTAGTGAGTAATATTGATTTAGGTTGTAAAAAATGGGGCTTATTAAGAAAGTGATATAGGGTACATTCTAAAAGAAGAACAAGAGATAGAGTGATAAGTAATAAGGAGAGGCTTGTAATGCGGATCATTGTGGAGAAAAACTACGATGCTATGAGTAGAAAAGCGGCTTTAATTGTAGCAAGCCAGGTTATTATGAAACCAGATTCTGTTTTAGGACTGGCGACTGGAAGTACACCTTTAGGATTATACCGGGAGTTAGTTAAGATGTATCAAAGAGAAGAAGTAGATTTTTCTGAGGCTAAGACCTTTAATCTAGATGAGTATTATCAATTGTCACCGGATCATCCACAAAGTTACCATTTATATATGAAGGATAATTTATTTAAATACATTAATGTCAAGCCTGAGAATATACATATACCGAAAGGGAGTTCCTCTGAGATTCAAAGAGAGTGTGCAGCATATGAAGGTCTGATTAAAAAAGCAGGTGGAATTGATCTGCAAGTATTGGGGATCGGTGAAAATGGACATATTGGCTTCAATGAACCAGCAGAAGAATTAAGGGCCCAGACCCAGTTAGTAAATCTAGCTGAAGAAACAATTTATGTCAATAGCAGGTTTTTCAGATCAATGGATGAGGTTCCACGCCAAGCAATTACTATGGGTTTGGGGACAATCCTGAAAGCCCGTCGGATATTATTACTGGCCAATGGTCCTAAAAAAGCAGAAGCAATTAAAAAGACGGTAAGTGGGCAGATCACTACGAAATGTCCATCTTCATTTCTCCAAACCCATCCGGATGTTACTATAATACTTGAGCAGGAAGCTGCAAGTTTACTTTATTAAATTTATAACAAATTTAATCTGGTTAATTGAAAGTCTATCATAAGTAAAGGCAATCCTTTTAAAAAAGGGATTGCCTTTACTTATGATATTAGGGAATTTTATAAAGCTACCAATGTATATTGATTAAAGAGGATTCAATACCAATGGAGAACGAGGAGAGACAAGTTTCGAGCGAGGAGTCATGTAATAGTTAACTCAAAATAATTAAGCTCTTAATCTCTGAATCAATAACCGTACACGTTTGAGAAAATTTTGAACCATTTTGTACCCAGGCTCTGCGGGAGCATAGCGAGCCTGGTGATAATCAGTGGTAATTTCGGTGATTATTCCTTTTTCAGCTGGTAATAAAGTAGTAAGGTTATTAGCAATTTCTTTTGGTGTTTGACTGGGGTGCCAGTTTAAACCATCTTTTTGCCCTTGACGGATTAACCGATAATAGTTTCTTCGGATGGCAGCACGTAGACCATCTCCCCAAGAATAAATCCTCCGTTTTTTCTTTGGTAATCTGTTGTCTACTATGGGTTTTCCATAGTGAGCAGCAGTTTTTTTCGCTTTTAAAGGTCTCCGTTTATTTCTCCACTTTTTATATAAGTTACGCCAATAAAGATAGAATTTAAGGATTAATCCGGGAAGGCCTTTTAGGCTTTTGCTTTCAGAATCTATGTATTTATATAGGAGATGACCAATAAAAAATAACAGGCAGAAAATGGAGGTTAACAAAACAATAGTAGAAAGTATTAGTATGCTAAAAGTAATTGTTATAGAAAAGAAGTTAGGCTCCGACATTTCTTCAAAAATAAAATATTCAGGAAGTGTCAGCGATGGGCTGGCTTTTTCTTCAAAGTGGAAGCCTTTTTTAAAAGAGGAACCTTTATCAAAGGATTGAAATAGATGAACCAAAGCCCTGATTAACCACCAATTCTTAATTTTCCTTAACTCGCCAGGTAATAACAGACTAAGCATAAATAATATAGTTACTATGCAAATTGAACTTTTTTGCCAAAAACCTTCCATTATTGGTTCAGGAGTAAGGCCGTTTATTTGCCATAAGGCTCTTCGATAATAATAATTACCTTGTATCCAAAGGATAATAAATAATATTATTTCCACAACAAATAGTGTTTGGGCAAAAGATGATATGAGTGGTCTAGCTGAGCAAAAAGCGACTAATCCAGCCCCGCTGGCAGTTAATATTATTAATTTAATCCGCCATTTCTTCCACCGGCTACTCCATTGTTTATTGCCAAAGATGATACTTCTTTCGTTCCATAGTTTCCTATTTGACCAATCAAGTTTTTCAATGATTGGAATTAAAGAAAGTTCTAATAAAGTACTAATTAATAAGGTTGAAAGCAGTAAACTCATCGTAAGGATTAAAAGCTTTTGGCTTTGAGACCTAATAATTACTTGTATACTTACTGCTCCGGTGAATGCTGGCCAGAGAAACGGGGTTGCTAATAGTAAAAGAATTATTAGCAAAAAAATTAAGGGGAGCTGGTATTTATGATGAAAAAAATAGTAGAAGGATCCTCCGATTGATACGGTTAAAAGAAAAAGTCCGTTTGTCCAGAAAGATTTAGAGTTTAAGTAATCTGGTATAAAGGCCAGCATGATTAAGAGAATAAAGACCGTAATATATAATCCAATAAAGAGTAATGGTAGAAAAGGCGTATTATCCTGTAATCTTTCAGTTTTTGAGTGATAAAGTGAAGACACGACCGCTATTTTCTCCTTTCTTTCCTTCAAAGACCGGGACTCCGATCATTTCAAGTTGCCTGATGATACCGTCACGTTTTTCAATAAAGCGTCCTGGGGATATTACTAATGGATGGTATCCCATGTTTCTCAGTCTTCTAATCTCTTTTATTATTGAATCCTGTATTTGTGGAGTAATAATAATGAGAATCGAGCCGAAAGTTAGTAGGCGTGCCTCGTGAAGTATGGACTCAAAACTAGGATTATCGTCTAATTTTACTCCAGCTAAATAAGTGAGGATTTCCTTTCCTGTTTTTGATCCGTTTTTGGGTAGTAATCTAAAACCTCGTTCTTTGTTAGGAAGTAAATCTATATCTTCATCCAGATCAGAGTTTGGAGTTTTGCCATTGGAAAAGAACCCGATTCTGTCCCCGGCTAAATGGTAAGTTATAGATGCGGCTAACTCAATGCCATCTTCACTCAATACCGACCAAGAGTTTATTGGATAGTCTTCTTCATTTAGATTAAGAAAGATTCCGATATCTGCATCTAATGTGGTTTCCCATTCTTTTGTCTGCAGGTTCCCTGTTTTAGCTACATTTGGCCAATGAATCATCTTTGGCCGGTCTCCTGGCAAGTACTCACGACAGCCCCGCAAACGAGCGGGGTCATCATAGAGGCCAAAAGGTACACGTTGCTGCCCGAGAGGAAGGTGGCGAATGAGTTTTAACCCAAGAACATTTGAGATCTGAGGATAGATTACAATTTCTTTATTTAATTTAAACTCGAGGGTATTTTCTTTTAGGCCTATGATCTCTCCATATGTAAGGTTTATTGTTGGCAGAGTATAGATTCCCCGGTGAGCTCCATAAAAATGGAACTGAATATTCTTTTCGTTTCTGGGTGGTAATGCTACCAAGCTTTTAGCCCGGATCGAGCCTAAGCCAATGGGAAAAGACTGATGAACTGTACACCAAAAAACAGGAAACCGCGAGCGGTTCTTCAGTTTTAAGCAGATAAAAAGTTCTTCTCCTGGAAATCCGCATCCTTTTGTTAGATCGCAGCTGAGCTCAAAGCATGTATAATATTTATTTTGCAAAAATTTGGAGAAGAACAAAACACCAAGTAACGTATATACGCTATAACCAAGAACAGATCCAGGGGTGAAAAGAGAAAGTAAAAAGAACCAGAAGATTAGAAACCAGATTCCATTCATACCGGAGACTCCTTTAAAGCTTCTTCGGTTGGGACGGGAGTATTCTGCAAGATTTCACGGATTACGTAATCTCCGTCTATACCCCTGATTGCCGCTTCTGGAGTAACTGAAATTCTGTGCGCCAGGATAAATGGGGCTAAATATTTTATGTCTTCTGGAATAACAAAATTGCGGCCGCGGATCGCTGCTAAAACCCGGGCAGCATCGAAAAGGGCAATACTACCCCTGGGACTGGCACCTAGACTTAAGTCATTATGAGTTCTGGTTTTATGGATAATCTGTACCAGATAGGTACGGAGACTCTCTTCCATAAAGATCGATTTTTTATTGTTGATAAATTCTAAGACTTCTTTCCGATTAACCACTGCATTAATTCTGTTAATCGGATGCTCTGTTTCGAGCCGGGATAAGATCTCAATCTCCTGAGCCGGACTGGGGTATCCCATCTTCAAACGCATTAAAAACCGGTCTAGCTGAGCTTCAGGCAAAGGGAATGTTCCCTCGAATTCAATGGGGTTTTCGGTGGCAAGAACTAAAAAAGGTTTTTCCAGCATAATAGTTTTCCCATCTACGGTAACCTGTTTTTCGCCCATTGCTTCCAAGAGACCGGATTGGGTCCGGGGGGTGGCGCGGTTAATCTCATCTACTAAAAGGAGATTAGAGATGATGGGCCCCGGCCTAAACCTAAACTCCGCCTGACGCTGGTCAAATACGGATACCCCGGTGATGTCGGTTGGTAGTAAGTCGGGAGTACATTGAATCCTGCTAAAACTAAGATCCATAGAAAGGGCTAAAGCTCGAGCTAGCATAGTCTTTCCTACTCCGGGAACATCTTCAATTAAGACATGTCCTTCACATCCTAGTGCTACCAAAACAAGTTCCAAGACATCCTCTTTACCTACTAAAACCTGACTAATGTTCTTTTTTATCCGAGTTGCTATCTCATAAGCCAAACCTTGCATACTCATCCTCCTTTAGCATATTTTACAATTATTCTACAATAGCTGCTCTTTTCCTTTTAGATGCTCTCAAGAAAAGTAAAAGAGGCAGGATAATCCGAAAGAATCTCTTGCCAGGAGACAAGAGCCATGGTATACTTTTATTTGGTGTTTATTACACACGCTTTTGGACTCATTGCCAAGGTGCCCTTTATGGGTTTGGTAAGGGGATGAGAAAAGCGGAGGAAAAACCAAGAGGGAAGGAGGTGACCAAGCGTGGCAATTGTCTCGATGAAACAATTGTTGGAAGCAGGAGTTCATTTCGGTCACCAGACTAGGCGTTGGAATCCTAAGATGGCTCCTTACATTTTTACGGAACGTAATGGGATTTACATTATTGATCTGCAAAAAACTGTTAAAATGGTAGAAGAGGCTTACTATTTTATCAGAGAGATAGCAGCTAATGGTGGGAATGTGCTGTTTGTAGGAACAAAAAAACAAGCTCAGGATTCCATTAAAGAGGAAGCGATCCGTTGTGGCATGTATTACGTTTCTCAACGTTGGCTGGGTGGAATGTTAACTAACTTTAGAACGATTCGTTCACGAGTTGAGCGGTTGAAGAAAATAGAACAAATGGCTGAAGATGGTTCATATACTGTTCTCCC
>DIPO01000061.1:22493-44513 GCA_002427045.1 Firmicutes bacterium UBA5486 | reverse complement strand
TTTATTGTTGATCCAAGAAAAGAACGGATTGCAATCGCCGAAGCTAGGAAGCTTAATATTCCGATTGTAGCCATTGTAGACACTAACTGTGATCCTGATGAAGTAGATTATGTGATTCCAGGGAATGATGATGCGATTAGAGCTGTACGTTTGCTGGCATCGAAGATGGCCGATGCTGTGATTGAAGGCCGTCAGGGAGAACAGTTGACTGAAGCTGAATCCGGTACCGAAGAGAACGATGAGACGGATACCGGTGAGGAAATGGATTTAATTGAAGAAAAATCCCCGGAAGCTGAAGAACTGGACTCTAACGAAAACGAGTGAAAAAAGGGGTGAGCGGCAGGGTTTTAAAAGCCCTTTCCCTCCCCTTTTTTTTCAGGGTTTTTTGTGAAAAAATTGTTGTAAATTTTCTGGGGAAATACTATCAGTACAATACGATTCTGATCCTAGGTAGTATCTTAAGGAAAGGGAGGAGTAATAATGGAAATTTCTGCTTCGATGGTAAAAGAGCTTCGGGAAAAAACCGGGGCAGGTATTATGGACTGTAAAAAGGCTCTTTCTAAAACTAATGGTGATCTTGAAAAATCTATAGAATTATTACGAGAGAAGGGTTTAGCTTCTGCAGCTAAGAAGGTTGGCAGGGTAGCTGCCGAGGGTTTGGTGAGTTCGTATATTACTGCTGATCAAAAACGCGGTTCGCTAGTTGAAGTGAACTGTGAGACTGATTTTGTAGCGAAAACAGATCAATTTAAGAATTTTGTTCAGGAATTAGCCGAACATATAGTTGAGAATGCTCCCCAGTCGCTCTCTTCTGAGCAGGAAGGGGCACAGGCTCCGTATCTGATGGAACAGCCGATGAAAAACCAGAAGAAAGTAGGGGACTATCTTACTGAGATGGTAGCTTCGACCGGCGAAAAGATTACTATCCGTAGGTTTGCCCGCTTTGAGGTTAAAGAGAACGGCCTGGTTCAAGAGTATATTCATCTGGGTGGAAAGATCGGTGTCTTAATTGAACTGGCATTTGATCGTTCTGATTTAAATAATTCCGAAGAGGTTCAGAACCTGGCGAAGGATCTAGCAATGCAAGTAGCTGCTGCAAGACCAGATTATTTAAGAAAAAGTGATGTTCCAGAGGAAGTTATTGAAAAGGAAAAAAACATTTATAAAGCACAGGCTGTTAACGAAGGAAAACCGGAGGCGATTGCAGAGAAGATTACGTTAGGCCGCTTAGGAAAACTCTACAAGGAAATCTGCCTTGAAGAACAGCCATTTATTAAAGATGATAGCTTAACAGTTTCGAAGTTAGTTTCTGAAACTGGGAAGAAGTTGGGAGCAAAACTTAGTATTGTTCGTTTTGCCCGTTTTGAAAAAGGGGAAGGGATTGAAAAGAAAGAAGAGGATTTTGCTTCTGAGATTATGTCCCAGATTAAATAAAAGGGGACACCAATCGGTGTTCCCTTTTTTGCAGGATTTTTTCGGTAAGATGGAGAAATAAATAACAATTGGGGAGGGGCAAAATGAAAACACCCAAATATCGGAGAATTTTGCTAAAAGTAAGTGGTGAGGCTCTAGCTGGAGAAAAAGGGTTTGGCCTTGACCAAAAGGTAGTTAATTCGGTTGCTCGTCAAATTCAAGAAGTTGTAGAATTAGGGACAGAAGTTGCGATTGTAGTTGGAGGGGGAAACTTCTGGCGAGGGCTGCGAGCCAGTTCTCGTGGGGTTGATCGGGCTACTGCTGATTATATAGGGATGCTAGCCACTGTGATGAATTCCCTGGCTTTACAGGATTCTTTTGAAAAAATGGGAATGGAAACCAGAGTTTTGACTGCTATTGAAATGAGAGAGGTAGCTGAACCATATATCCGGCGGCGGGCGATCCGGCATTTAGAAAAAGGAAGAGTAGTAATCTTTGGCGCCGGAACAGGGAATCCCTTCTTTACTACTGATACCGCTGCTGCTTTGCGAGCAATAGAGGTAGAAGCAGAGGTATTTTTGAAAGCAACAAAAGTGGATGGGGTCTATGAAACAGATCCTCAGCTTGATCCGGAAGCAAAAAAATTTGATAATCTTAAATTTATTGAAATTTTAAATAGACGGTTAAAAGTAATGGATTCGACGGCAACTTCTTTATGTATGGATAATAAGATACCAATTGTTGTGTTTAATCTTAATGAATTTGGAAATATAAAACGTATAGTAATGGGTGAAAAAATAGGAACTTTTGTTAGGGGGGATGATGATGGAGACAATTAAAGAGGTTTTACAAGAAACTGAGAGTCGGATGAAGAAAATCATTGAAAAAACTAAGAAGGATTTTGGAACGATCAGAACTGGACGGGCTAACCCAAGTATTTTGGAGCGGGTAATGGTGGAGTGTTATGGTTCCATGATGCCAATTAATCAGGTGGCGAATATCTCGGCTCCGGAGCCGAGAATGATCGTGGTGCAACCGTGGGATAAAACAATCTTAAATGATGTTGAGAAGGCAATCCTCAAGGCAGACCTAGGCCTTAACCCTTCAAATGATGGGAGTATTATTCGTTTAGCGATCCCGCAGTTAACTGAGGAACGCCGCAAAGAACTAGTTAGATTACTAAAGAAAGATGCTGAGGAAAAACGGATTTCCGTCCGGAATATTCGCCGTGATGCTAATGATATTCTTAAAAAGATGGAAAAAGATGGTGTACTTAGTGAAGATGATAGTAAAAAGGGTTTAGATCAGGTCCAAGATATTACGGATAAGTATATTGAGGAGATTGATCAATTGATGTCTAATAAAGAAGAAGAGATAATGGAGGTCTAGTTATTGAGGCTTTTCCCCCAATTTAAGAATTATTTTAAGAAAAAAAGCCATTTTTTAAGGGATGATACTTTACAGCCGGGAGATCCGGATTTGCCTAAGCATATTGCAATTATTATGGATGGTAATGGGCGTTGGGCTCAAAGACAAAGCCTTCCCCGTACTGCAGGCCATCAAGCAGGCTTAAAAAAAGTCCGTGAAATTACAGAAGAATGCGGAAGATTAGGGATTAAGGTTTTGACTCTATTTGCTTTTTCTACTGAAAACTGGAAGCGCCCCGCTCAGGAAGTTTCTTTCTTAATGAATCTTTTTTATCAAACTTTAAAGAATGAAACTGAAGAATTAGATAAAAAGGGAGTTAAACTCCGTTTTATTGGGTTTCCAGAAAGACTTACTCCTAAATTATTATCCTTAATGAAAAAGGCAGAGGAGGAAACCGTAAATAATTCTGGGATCACGTTAAATTTGGCGATTAACTATGGTGGCCGGGCAGAGATTATCAGTGCAATTAGGGAGATGATAAGGGAGGCTGAACAAAAGGGTTTAAATCCTGAAGTTGTTACGGGAAGCCTCTTAGAAGATTATCTTTTAACATCTGGGCAACCAGACCCTGATTTGATTATTAGAACCAGTGGAGAACAGAGGATCAGCAATTTCCTTCTCTGGCAAGGTGCGTATGCAGAACTTTATTTTACAGAAACTCTATGGCCGGATTTCGGTCCCCCGGAACTTAATAAAGCTATTATTGAATATCAAAATCGCTCACGCCGGTTTGGTGGAATTAAACAAGGGGGAGGAAAATGAAAACAAGAATATTAACAGGAATTATAGCTGGGGTACTCTTTTTATACTTTCTATTAAAGGGTGGTATTCTTCTAGTATTAGCTGTTGGCTTTCTGGTTGCCCTGGGTACTTGGGAGCTTTCTAGGCTGATGCAGGCTGCCGGGATTGAGAATAAATTTTCTTTGATGATCCCGATTAATCTTTTGTTTCTTTTGGGACAAGCTGTTTCACTCCATTACAATCTTTCCTTAGGGTGTTGCGGATTAATTGGCCTATTCTCAGTGTTGGTACTTTTATTTTCTTTTCTTTCCGATTATCGAATGGGGATTACCGAAACTTCACTTGTTTCTACTTTTGCTAATCTATTTACTCTGATCTATCCTGGAATTCTTTTTACATATATCTTATTAATTAGAGCTTTTCCTGAACCGTATGGTTGGGAGATTCTCATTTTTTCCTTCCTAGTAATCTGGGGTAATGATACAGGTGCTTATTTTATTGGCTCGGCGTGGGGCAAAACCCCACTAATTCCCAGGATTAGCCCTAAAAAAACTGTAGAAGGTGCGGTTGGTGGATTATTTGTAGGTGTAATTATTGGATCTATCTTTGGGATAATTGTGAAACTACCTTTGGGTTGGGTGGTTGGAACTTGTCTCGTGGCTGGTATTGTAGGTCAGTTGGGGGATATTTTTGAGTCATTCTTAAAAAGATCGGCTGAAATCAAAGATAGTGGCAGTTTTTTGCCAGGCCATGGAGGAGTATTGGATCGATTTGATAGTACCTTATTTGCTCTGCCAATAATTTACTATCTTGCATTATTGATCATGCATTGATTTTGAGAATGATTCCAATCCATAGAGCGTAAGTTTGATACGGGGTGGTTGCTGTTGAAAATTCCAGAACAACTCCGTGTTAGTTTAGTCTTGATTTTTTTGGCGTTCTTGTTTTTTTTAATGATTAAATATTTTTTCCCTCTAATAACACCATTTCTCTTAGGACTGGTTATTGCGTATCTAATAGAATCACCAGTTGCTTTTCTGGAGAAGCGATTTAGGTGCCCTCGAGAGTTAGCAGTCTTTGCCGTGTTATTTTTTGCTGTTTTGATAACGGGTTTTCTGCTAACTCTGCTTTTTGCCCACCTTTACCAGGAGATAAAAGAATTATTAATTGTTTTTCCTAGCAAGGTGGCATTTTTAGGGGAAAAACTTGAACGTTTAATAACGGACTTAGAAAATCGGTTTCAACTAGGTTTTGGAGTAAGTAATAAGATTAGTCCCGAACGGTTATTTGCCTTAGTTAGAGGTTTACTCCAGGAGGCATTAATCCTTTTAAAAGGATTTCCTTCTTTTTTACTGAATCTTTTTTTAAGTGGTCTTGTTGCTTTCTTTATCAGTAGGGATAAAGAGAGAATTTCTGCTTTTTTCCTCTCTTTATTTCCTTTTGAATGGCAAAAGCCGCTCCTTAAGATCCATAATGAAGTTATTCTCGCTGGATTAGAATTTTTGAAGATACAAACAATCCTGGCGGTAATTACCGGATTGTTTTCTACGTTGTTTTTGGGTGTTTTTGGTTTTGCTCATCCATGGCTAATTGGAATTATTCTCGGCCTATTAGATTTTTTTCCGTTGATTGGCCCTTCTGCTTTATATTTCCCCTGGATTGGCTGGCAAATTGCTAGCGGTCAGATCGGAACCGCACTCTTTCTTCTTCTTATTTTCTTAATCACCTTAGGATTTAGGCAGCTGGCTGAAGTAAAATTAATCGGGGGAAAATTAGGCCTACATCCTCTGGCGGCCCTTTTTACGGTTTATTTGGGAATTAAATTGTTTGGTATTTATGGTTTTTTGTGTGGCCCAATTTTCTTTGTAATGTTACGTTCATTATATTATGGAGTAATTCCCTTTTTACAAGAAGATGATTTTAGATTATGAGGGAATTGCATAATTACCTTTGGTATCAATTCAACCACAATATATAGTGTTTAACTTTTATTAGACTATCAATATATTGTGGCTGAATCTTAAATAATTTAATTATGCAATTCCCTAATTACAAGAAGGTGATAAAGGTTGAAAAAGAAGATAGCAATTATTGGGTCAACAGGTTCAATTGGAAGGCAGACGATTGATGTAGCTGATTTTCTCCACGATGAAATAGAGATCTATGGGCTTTCTGCTCATACTCAAACCTCAATGCTTGCGGAACAAATTAGAAGATATAAACCACAAAAAGCGGTGGTTACTGAGCCTTTACAATATAGCAAGACTCTTTCTATGGTTTCTGGATGGGATGGTCAACTGCTCTCCGGCAGAGAAGGATTGCTTGAACTAGTAACCGATCCCGAGGTAGATTTAGTGGTTTCAGCAGTAGTAGGAGCTGCAGGAATTGAACCTACTTTAGCAGCACTGCAAGCAGGAAAAAAGGTTGCCCTTGCGAACAAGGAGAGTTTAGTGGCAGCTGGCGAGGTAATAATGGAAGAAGCCAGTAAAAGTAAAGGCGTAATTCTGTTGCCGGTGGATAGTGAACATAGTGCTATCTTCCAATGCTTACAGGGAACAAAACCTAAGGAATTAAAGTATATTCATCTAACTGCTTCCGGCGGACCGTTTCGTCAGTTTTCCAGAGATCAAATGGAAGAGATCACTCCCCAGGCTGCGTTGGCTCATCCGACTTGGCAAATGGGGGGGAAAATTACTATTGATTCAGCTACTCTTATGAATAAAGGCTTGGAAGTAATTGAAGCCCATTGGTTATTTGGCCTTGATTATGACCGGATCAGAGTGGTCATTCACCCGCAAAGTGTGGTTCATTCGATGATTGAAATGGTTGATGGTTCGCTTCTGGCTCAGCTGGGGCCAGCCGACATGCGACTACCCATTCAGTATGCTCTTACTTACCCAAAGAGAAAAGAGAATCCTTTCTCTCGGCTTGATCTTTATAAACTGTCGAAATTAGAATTTTACCCTCCTGATTTTAAGCGTTTTCCTTGTTTAGCACTTGCTTATGAAGCTGGTAAAACAGGGGGAACAATGCCAGCAGTTCTTAATGCTGCAAATGAAGAAGCAGTCCAGGCTTTTTTGACCAAAAGGATTAAATTTTTAGATATACCTCGTTTAATTACACGGGTAATGAATGAACATTTGCCAAGGGTTATCTACCGGCCGGATTTGGGGACAATATTAGAGAGCGATAATTGGGCGCGGAGTTTGACGCGCCAAATAATGAAAGTATAATCTTTACCGGAGATTGATTTTGAGGGAGGGGTTTTATTGTCTTTAGCAACTTTACCCGTGTTTATAATTCTCATTGGGTTATTGGTCTTGGTACATGAGTTTGGACACTTTTTCTTTGCACGGTTATTTGGGGTAACTGTTTATGAATTTGCAATTGGCTTTGGCCCGGTGCTGGCCCAGAAAAAAAGAAAGGGAGTTCTTTATTCACTCAGAGCAATTCCGTTGGGTGGTTTTGTCAAGATTGCCGGGATGGATATTGCTTTAGAAGGCGAGACAAAAAAACAGCCTGGTGAGAAGCTTTTCGTTGAATTATCCCTCTGGAAAAAAGTTGTTATACTTTTAGCTGGGGCTTTTAATAATTTAGTTCTAGCCATGATTACTTTTATTTTTATCGCTGCAGTCCTGGGCCTTCCTTATCAACTACAGAGTAACCAGACCCGGATCGGTTTTGTCGAACCTAAGTCCCCAGCGTATGAGGCGGGGCTTTCTTCAGGAGATGAGATTCTCGAGATTAATGGGGAAGAAATGACCCGTTGGGAACAGATTACGAAAGTAATCCATAATTCTGCGGAAAAAACCTTGGTATTTAAAATAAAAAGAGATGAATCGATCTTTAGTAAGGAGATCAAGCCAAGTTTTGATCCATCAATGGATGTAGGAAGAATCGGTATTTTACCTGCTTATGTTGTAAAGAAACTTCCTTTCTTTGAAGCTGTTCAATATGGGGTTAGTATTACTGCCTATCAGGTGGTAGCAATTCCGGTTAGCATCTTTAATATGATCAGGGGAAAAGAAAAAGCTCAGTTTTTAGGGCCGATTGGGATGGTCGGAATTATTGATCAGGCTTTAAAATCTGGTGCTTACTTATTTTTTAGTATGGTAGCAAGCTTTAATCTTTTTCTTGGTATTTTTAATTTATTACCAATCCCCTTACCATTATTAGATGGGGGTTGGATTGTAATTTTATTTATAGAGAAATTAAGAGGAAAAGAGTTTTCTCCACAACAGAAAGCAACAGCACAGATGATTGGTTTGCTAATTATTATGGCTTTTTATCTTACTGTTATTTTTGGTGATATCAATAGTATTTTGAGGAGACTTTTTCAGAAAACATAAGAGCTCATTTGGAGGTTAAGGAGATGGCACGAAAAACAAAAAAACCCTGGCTTGATCCGAATAAAGAGGGTAGGGGGCGGGGAAGACGATCTAAACGCTATTGTGCCCGGTGTGGAAATACTGTTCAACAAAGTAGAATTTTAAAAACCTACAACTTATGTGAGTATTGTGTTAAGGACTTGAAAAAAAAGAAGAATAAAAACTGGGTCTGCCTTGGTTGTGGCCGCTTAGCCCCAGAAGAGGTCAGGATAGGAGGCGGTTATTGTAGAAATTGTCTTTGCCCCGCTTGCGGGAATCCTGATCCTGAATATGTAAAAACTGCTGGTTTATGCCGGAAATGTGCTAAAATTGCGGGGGTCTTTTGTTTGAAATGTGGAAAAGAAGCACCGGCCCAAGTAGAAAAGAATAAAGGGCTTTGTGATGCCTGCGCCCAAAAAAGATAATAGAAAGCTAGCGGTAGGTTATCCGAACTGGAATATTAAAAAAAAGAGGCTGAGAAAATGGTGCCGATAAACGGGAAAACAACTCGTGAGGTAAAAATAGGAAAATTGATGGTGGGAGGGGAAAATCCTGTTATTGTCCAGTCAATGACTAATACTGATACTAGGGATGTAGAAGCAACCTTAGGCCAGATTAGGAGACTAGCAAAGGCGGGGTGTGAATTGGTGAGGGTGGCGGTCCCGGATCAGGAAGCAGCTAAAGCTTTAGAAAAGATTGTCAAGAACTCATCTCTTCCGGTGGTAGCAGATATTCATTTTGATTACCGTTTAGCTTTAGCAGCAATAGAAGCCGGAGTGGTTAAACTTCGAATTAACCCCGGTAATATTGGTTCTTCGGAACGGGTGCAAACAATTGTCCATGCTGCACAGGCGCATAAGGTAGCGATTAGAGTGGGAGTTAATGCCGGTTCCCTCCATCGCAGACATCTGGAGCAGGCAGGAGGCGATATTGTTCAGGCCATGCTCTTAGGTGCTGAGGAACAGATCCGTCTATTGACCGCAGAAGGCTTTGACCAGATTGTAGTCTCTCTTAAATCATCAGATGTGATACAGACAGTACAAGCTTGCAGGCAGTTTGCTGCCAGGTGGGATTTTCCTTTGCATTTAGGTGTAACTGAAGCAGGAGCCAGCTGGCGTGGAGCCATTAGATCTGCTGTTGGTTTAGGAATCCTCTTGAATCAGGGGATTGGTGATACAATCAGAGTATCTTTAACCGGAGATCCGGTAAAAGAGGTTATGGCAGCTTATGAAATTTTAAAAGCTCTTCATTTAAGGGAGAGGGGACCTGTGATTATCTCTTGTCCGACTTGCGGACGCTGTCAGATTGAATTAGAAAAGCTTGTTGAAGCTGTTGAAGAGCTTGCTTCCGGAGTTCCGTACCCTCTTCATCTAGCAGTAATGGGTTGTGTTGTTAATGGCCCCGGGGAAGCTTCCCGGGCGGATTTAGGTATTGCGGGCGGAAAAGGGGAAGGACTAATTTTTCGTGAGGGGAGAATTCTACGGAAAGAAAAAGAAGAGAATCTTATATCTGCCTTTAAAGAAGAATTAGGTAGTTTAATTACGGAAAAGTTTGAGAAAGATTAGATAGCCTTCTATCATATCAGAGAAGGTATTAGCTTGTTTTTTGCGAATAATACTTCAAAAAGTGGCTTTAAGATTATTTATTTTTGAAATGGAGGCTTTGTTGTGAGATATTCTCAGTATTTTATTCCTACACTTCGTGAAGTACCGGCAGAGGCAGAGATTGCCAGTCACAAATTAATGCTTAGAGCAGGCATGATTCGAAAGTCATCTGCTGGTATTTATAGCTTTTTACCTTTAGCCCATCGTGTACTTAAAAAGATTATCCGTATTGTTGAGGAAGAAATGGAGCGGGCAGGAGGTATTCAAGTATTATTACCAATGGTGCAACCAGCGGAAATCTGGAAAGAAACAGGAAGATGGGATGTTTACGGGGAGGAGATGTTTAGGCTAAAAGATCGGCATCACCGGGATTTTTGTCTAGGCCCTACTCATGAGGAGATGATTACCACTCTGGTAAGGAATGAAGTGCGTTCCTATCGAGATCTACCGCTTAGACTCTACCAGATTCAGAATAAATATCGTGATGAGATTAGACCCCGGTTTGGGGTAATGAGAGCCCGGGAGTTTATTATGAAAGATCTATATTCTTTTGATCGGGATCAAGAGGGATTAAACAGTAGTTATCAGGCAATGTTTGAAGCATACAACCGGATATTTACCCGGTGTGGATTGCAATTCCGGGCTGTGGAGGCTGATTCTGGAGCAATCGGGGGCGATGTAAGCCACGAGTTTATGGTATTGGCTGATTCCGGTGAGGCAGTTATCTTATATTGCGAAGAGTGTTCTTATGCTGCGAATAATGAGAAAGCTTCAGCTGCTTTAACTTCTAAGGATCAAGAATCTCCTTTGCCAGTCGAGAAAGTCCATACGCCAGGAAAGGCTACTGTACCTGAGGTTACAGCCTTTTTATCTCTTCCTTCGGCGAAATTAATTAAAACTCTTTTTTATCAAGTTGAGGAGGAGATTATTGCTGTTTTGGTTCGTGGTGATGATGAAATAAACGATATTAAACTGGGAAATCTGATTAATAAGCCATATCGGTTGGCTCCTCCGGAAGAGATCGCTGATAGGCTGGGTTTACCCGTTGGTTATGTAGGCCCTCTGGGTTTAAAAGAAAAAGGAGTTAAGGTCTGGGCTGACTTCCGGATAAAAAACATGATTAATGCGGTTTGTGGAGCAAATATAAGGGATTATCATTTATGCAATGTTAATCTGGAAAGAGATTTTTCGGTGGATGATTTCTTTGATTTAAGATTAGCCAAAGCGGGTGATGAATGTCCACATTGCCATCATCCTTTAGCAGAAACCAGGGGAGTGGAAGTAGGTCATATCTTTAAATTGGGAACTAAGTATAGTACTGCACTTCAGGCTAACTTTCATGATGAAGATGGTAAGGACAGGCCCTTGATTATGGGTTGTTATGGTATCGGAGTCAGTAGGATTGTAGCTGCTGCGATTGAACAGAATAATGATCAGGATGGGATTAAATGGCCGGTTCCGATTGCACCTTTTCAGGTAATAATCCTTCCGATTAGCACAGACCAACTGCCTCAGGCCGAGAGTATATATAAGGAGCTTTCTGCAGCTGGGGTGGATGTTCTGCTAGATGATCGGAATGAGCGAGCGGGAGTGAAGTTTAAGGATGCGGATTTGATTGGGATTCCCATCCGGGTAACGATCGGGGCTAAAAGCTTAGCTAAAGGTGAGGTTGAAGTCAGGCTGAGGATGAATAATCAAGATTTGCATTGGCCGCTTTCAGAAATTACTTCCAAAGTCTTAGCTTATATAAAAAGCTCCACACCGGAGGTTTAAATTTATTACTTTTATTTAGAAAGTGGATGTTGAATGAAGGTAACAGCTGTTATTCCTGCGTATAATGAGGAGGAAAATATTTCTCGTGTTTTAGAGACCGTAATGAAGAGCAAGGAATTATCTCAGGTGATAGTTGTTAGTGATGCTTCGACTGATCGTACAGCGAAGATTGCTCAAGAAATGGGAGCAGAGGTAATTGCTTTATCTTCCAATAAAGGTAAAGCAGGTGCTATAATGGCGGGTGTAGAAGCGACCTCTGCGGAGATTATTCTCTTATTGGATGCAGACTTAATTGGACTTACTCCTCAACATGTTACGGATTTAATTAACCCGATAATTTATGATAATGCAGATATGACAATTGGATTTTTTACTTCAGGCAGGGTTTGTACTAATCTATCGCAACGGATTACTCCTTTTCTAAATGGGCAACGCGCAGTAAAAAGAGAGTTATTAGAATCTATTTCTAATTTAGAACTAACAAAATACGGTATCGAGGTTGTACTTAGTCGATTTGCCCGGGCAAATCAGTCTAAAGTAATTTGGGTTGAGATGCCGAAGATGAATCAAGTAATGAAAGAAGAGAAAAACGGTTTTCTACGAGGTTTTATTGCCCGTTTACTGATGTATTGGGAGATTATTAAAGCATTTACATTTAGACTTCCGCCTTCTTCATAAAAGCTAATTTTCTTTCTTACCATTGGAGGTTATAATGAATAAACAATATCTTTTAAAACCCGAGTTAAAAAATCTAAGGGAAATAAGGGGGACTGAAAAGTTCTCCCTTTTATTTCCGGATAATAAAGTTTTAGAAGAAATTACAATTGAACGGGTTGCCATTAATTGTCAATCAAATATGGCAATTATTTGGCTTAAAACTCCGGGTACAATTGATCAACAGATTAAAACAGCGCTTGAGAAGAATTTCTCTCAGCTTCTGAAAGCAGATTGTAAAGTAAAACTAATAAAAAATAAGGTTATTAATTTAACAAATGCAGAGCAACGGGAGAAATACTTAAAGGTTATGGTTGATGAGATTAAAGAGAAACTGCCCGGGGTTTATGCTTGGTTGTCTTCTACGCCTTTGCAAATTGAGGGAAATAGTACTTTAGTTATAAATCTGAATAGTCCTTTGGCTTTGGATTATCTTCGGCATCGAGAAAAACAGTTACTCACCTATTTTCACGGTAAGATTGGGAAGAGTCTCAAGATCCGTTATGAAGTGGTTGAAGAAAAAATTGAATTACCAGAACCAGATTTTACGGAAGAAGTAGTATATAGCCCAGATCCTGCTCCGGCTAAAACTAGTAAAAAAGTAGATGATCTGCTTTTAGGATCTAGGATCAGCGAGGAACCAAGCAGGATTAGTGATTTACTAGAAGAGGAAAAAGGGGTAGTAATTGAAGGCGAGGTATTAAAAGCAGAGGTTCGTGCTCTTCGGTCTGGCCGGAACTTACTTCTTTTTGATATAACTGATTTTGATGATACGATTTCAGTCAAGGCTTTTTCCACTGCCAAAAAGGATCCTTCTACTTCAGTGCAACAAGGGATGTGGTTACGGGTTAAAGGTAATCTACAGTATGATGAATATGCCCGTGAAATAGTACTGTTTGCCCGGAGTATCCAGCTTGCTTCGAAACCGGAAGTAATGGATGAAGCGGAAGAAAAACGGATCGAATTACATCTCCATACTAAGATGTCAGCTATGGATGGTCTGGTTATTCCGGAAGATGCGATAAAAATGGCTGCCGGATGGGGGCACAAGGCTATAGCAATTACTGATCATGGGGTGGTTCAGGCGTTTCCAGAGGCAGCCCGTTTGGGTGCTAAGCTTGGAATCAAAATTATATATGGGATGGAAGGTTACTTAGTAAATGATGAAGAGCCGATCATTGAGGATCCTCCTCACCGGTTTTTTAGCGATTTACCAATTGTAATTCTTGATATCGAGACTACTGGTTTAAATCCTCGCCGTGAGGAACTTTTAGAGATTGGTGCCGTTAAAGTAGTAAATGGTAAAGTGATTGAAGTTTTTGAAAAGTTTGTGCAGCCTAATCGTCCGATACCATATAAAATTAGGGAATTAACCGGGATTACAGATGAATTGGTTAAAGATGCACCACAGCCTGTTGAAGTTTTATCCGAGTTTAAAAAGTTTGCCAGTGGAGCAGTATTAGTCGCTCATAATGCCCAGTTTGATTTAGGGTTTTTACGAGAAAAATACAATAAGTATCTAGGAGTTGATTTTGAAGCCCCGGTTGTGGATACATTAACATTAAGCCGGGCTTTATGGCCTCAGCTTAAAAGTCATCGTTTAAATGTAGTTGCCAAAGAGTTAGGTATTGTTCAGCAACATCATCACCGTGCCGGGGATGATGCTCTAACAGCATGGAGGATTATGGAAAAAGCTCTGGATTTGTGTAAAGAACGTTCTCTAGAATCTTGGGATGATCTAAATTCTTTGGTTCCGGAAGTACACCCGGAAAACTTACAAACATACCATATTATACTTTTAGTTAAGGATAAAATTGGTTTAAAGAACCTTTATCAACTGGTTTCTGCATCTCATACTCAATATTTCCACCGGCACCCGCGGATTCCTCGTTCACTTTTAACTAAGCATCGCCAGGGCTTAATTCTAGGGTCCGCCTGTGAAGCCGGGGAACTCTTTTCGGCTTTTGTTAATGGAGTTAATGAAGAGAAAATCCGGATGATTGCTGATTATTATGATTTTCTTGAGATTCAGCCTTTATCAAATAATGAATTTTTAACCAGGGAGGGTCGGCTTACTAAAGAAGAGTTAATAATGATTAATACTAAAATCTGCCAGTTAGGAGAGGAATTAGGTAAATTGGTAGTTGCTACTGGTGATGTGCATTTTCTCAGGCCAAAGGATGAGGTTTTTCGCCGGATTTTATTAGCTGGCCAAGGATATGATGATGCTGAGCTACAGCCTCCTTTATATCTTCGGACAACAACAGAGATGTTACAGGAATTCAGATACCTTGGTGACGAACTTGCTTACCAGGTAGTGGTGGAGAACCCGAATAAAATTGCTGCAGAGATTGCTGAGATCAAACCGATTCCTGATGAATTTTGTCCTCCCCAAATTTCCGGAGCTGAGGAAGAAATTAAGAGAATGTCTTATCAACGAGCAGAAGAGTTGTATGGGAGTCCTTTGCCGGTATTAGTCGCTGACCGCCTGGAATTGGAATTAAAAAATATTTTAGGCCATGGCTATGCGGTTCTTTATTTAATTGCCCATAAGCTGGTGAAAAAATCTTTGGATGATGGTTATCTGGTAGGCTCCCGAGGGTCGGTAGGCTCTTCTTTAGTAGCTACTATGTGTGGGATTACGGAGGTTAATCCTTTACCCGCTCATTATCGGTGCCCGCAATGTTATTATTCAGAGTTTAAAGAAACAGGAGCTATAGGTTCGGGTTTTGATCTACCGGATAAAACCTGTCCGAAGTGTGATTCACCTTTGATCAAGGATGGACAGGATATTCCTTTTGCTACTTTTATGGGATTTGAAGGCGATAAAGAACCAGATATTGATCTGAATTTTTCTGGAGATTACCAACCAGTAGTTCACCGTTATACTGAAGAGTTGTTAGGGAAAGGTTATGTTTTTCGGGCGGGAACGATTACTGGATTGGCAGAAAAGACTGCTTTCGGTTTTGTCCATGGGTATCTTGAAGAAAAAGGAATAAAACCCAGGCAAGCAGAGATTAATCGGTTAGTACAGGGGTGTACCGGAGTTCGCCGTTCTACTGGACAACATCCAGGAGGAATGATCGTTATTCCTAAAGATCAGGAGATCTATAATTTTACTCCTATCCAGTACCCAGCTAATGATCAAAATGCAGAATGGGTCACTACTCATTTTGATTATCGAGCCTTGGAAGGTCGGTTAGTAAAATTAGATATTTTAGGCCATGAAGATCCTACTGTGATTAAGATGCTCCATAGTTTAACAGGGGTGGATCCTCAATCAATTCCCTTAGATGATCCAGAGACGATGAAGATATTTTCATCAGTGGAACCATTAGGAATCACTCCTGAGGAACTTGGTTTTGACTTAGGAACACTGGGTATCCCGGAGTTTGGGACGGGATTTGCCCGGCAGATGCTAGAAGATACCAACCCCAAAACTTTTTCCGAATTAGTTTATATTTCAGGGCTATCCCACGGAACCGATGTTTGGTTGGGAAATGCTCAGGAATTGATCAAAAATGGACAGGCTACTCTGATAGAGGTAATTTCTACACGGGATAAAATTATGAATGATCTAATCTTCCGGGGAGTTCCTCCAAAACCGGCTTTTACCATTATGGAGAAGGTACGTAAAGGCCGGGGCTTAGCTGACGAAGATGTAAAGCTTCTAAAGGAGTATCAGGTTCCACAATGGTATATTAACTCATGTTTAAAGATTAAATATCTCTTCCCCAAAGCTCATGCCGCGGCTTATGTAATGATGGGCTTTAGAATTGCCTATTTCAAAGTCCATTATCCGGAAGCCTTTTATGCTGCCTATTTTACGGTGCGTGCTAATGATTTTGATGCTGATCTGGTAATTAAAGGAGAAGAGTATATTCGTAAGTATATGACAGAGATTAGGGTTAAAGGGAACGAAGCAACGGCTAAGGAAAAAACTCTCAGTGCTGTTCTGGAGGTTGTGCTTGAGGCTATGCTGAGAAAGATTCGCTTTCTCCCTGTGGATCTTTATCAGTCCGATGCTACCCGTTTTACCATTACTCCTGATGGACTCCGGATGCCTCTGATTTCTCTTCAGGGTTTAGGTGAGAATGCAGCACGTTCACTGGTTATGGCAAGAGAGGAAGGTGAGTTTTGTTCGATAGAAGACTTGAAAAGTAGGGCACGTCTTTCTTCAGCTGTGATTGAAGTGTTAGAAGGACACGGTTGCCTTACTGGTTTACCTGCTACTAATCAGCTTACACTCTTTTAGTGGTTCATATTCCGGAAAAAATCGCTGTAAATATGGAATTCAGATGCTAAAGGTCTCACTATTCGTACTCTTAATTAAACTGGGTTTTTATTTCGCATTCCGTTTAATAAATTATTTTGTCGTTAATTAAAAGGTGCGAAATGTGAGATAGGTAATTTTGCAAATCTCTCGTAATAATTAATTGATGGGAAGATAGAAAGAGAAGTTGGAGGATTTGTTTTGTTTTATTCTTTGATTTTATTGCTGATCGGTTTAGATCAAATTAGTAAATTTGCTATTCAGAAATATTTATTATTAAATCAAAGTATTACTATAATCCCAGGGATTTTGTCACTTACTTACATTTGTAATCCTGGAGCGGCTTTTGGGCTCTTTCCTCACCAAACAGTTTTTCTGATCATATTTACTTTATGCCTTTTTGTGCTTGCCTTCTTTTTTAGGATAAAGATTTCGGAAAGTCCTTTACTTTTTCGCTTGGGCCTTTCTTTAAGCATAGGCGGGGCCGCAGGTAATTTGATTGATCGGATACGAATGGGGAGTGTTATTGATTTTTTGGATTTGGAATTTTGGCCTTTAAAAAATTTCCCCATTTTCAATTTGGCGGATTCAGCAATTGTAGTAGGTGTCATTATTATTTTTATTTATCTTTATTTGATAGAAAATTAAAGAAAAAAAGGGGGCTTTTCGATGTATCCTATTCTCTTTTCTCTGGGGAAAATTAAAATTTATTCTTATGGTTTTATGGTTGCTCTTACTTTGCTTTTAGGAATTATTTGGGTGGGGCGAGCTGCAGAAAAAAGGAAGCTGGCAACTTTCGATCAAATCATTGATTTTGCTTTTTACGTGATTATTGGAGGCCTTCTCTTTGCCAAAATACTCCATATAATTATTGAATTTGACTTATTTATTAAGGAGCCAAAGGCGCTCTTTACCGGTTCTGCAGGTTCATTTTTTGGCGGAGTAATTGGCGGGTTTTTATTCGGAGTATATTATACGAAAAAGAAGAAGATACCAACATGGGAACTGGCAGATGTTATTGCTCAATATATTCCTCTGGGGCATATTTTAGGCCGTGTAGGATGTTTGCTAAGTGGTTGCTGTTATGGAGTACCAACAGACGTTCCCTGGGCCTTGCGGTGTTCCCCTGATCACATACTGAGGCATCCGACCCAGATCTATGAAATGATCGGAAACCTTTTAATCTTTATTATTCTTTGGCAAATAAGGAAACATGCTGAGGAAAAGGGAAAAACTTATTTTCCAGGGTTTATTTTCTGGCTTTATATAGGGTTATATGCAATTAATAGAACAATAACAGAATTTACTCGGGAAAGCCAGATTATGGCATTTGGCTGGTTACGGACAACACAGTTTTTCTGTTTTCTGACGATGATCGTTGTTTTTCCATATATAGCATATAAGTTTAAAAACCAAAAGAAAATGGAGAAAGAGGTTAATGCTTCTTCGTCAATTAACAGTTGAATTAAAAGATGAAGGACTGCGGATTGATACTTTTCTTAATAAAGTAGCAGGCTTATCTTCGCGTTCTTTTGCACAAAAGCTAGTAAAAAATGAAAAAGTGACTGTTAATTCAAATCATGTTAAACCTAGCTATATCGTGAAAACTGGAGATTACATCGAAGTAGAGATCGAGGTGGAAAAACCTTTTCATGTTGAAGCTGAGGATCTTCCTTTGGATATACTTTATGAAGACAGTGATCTACTTGTTCTTAATAAACCCCGGGGCTTGGTAGTACATCCAGCTACCGGGAATTTGAAAGGAACATTGGTTAATGCCTTGCTTTCATACTGTACAGAACTTTCAGAAATAGGAGGTTCCATTCGTCCGGGGATTGTCCATCGTTTAGATAAAGATACTTCTGGTGCTTTGGTAGTAGCTAAGCATGATCATGCCCATTTAGCTTTGGCTGAGCAATTAAAAAACCGGACTATGGTCCGGATCTATCTTGCTTTGGTGCATGGTAGTTTTTCTGTCTCCCAAGGGATAGTGAATCTGCCGATTGGGCGGGACCCACTTAACCGAAAAAAGATGAGAGTTATTCCCAATGGTAGGCCAGCAATTACTTATTACCGGGTTTTAGAGAAGCTTGGCCCTTATACGCTTATTGAAGCGAAATTGGGGACCGGAAGAACGCATCAAATTCGTGTACATATGTATCATCTTAAGCATCCAATTGTTGGAGATCGTGTTTATGGAAAACGAAAGGACCCCTTTCACTTGACGGGGCAAGCACTTCATGCTGCTAAATTGGGATTTATCCATCCTCGAACTGGCCAGTATATGGAGTTTTCTGCACCACTTCCTTCTGATTTCCAGTTGGCAATTGATTATTCTCAGCAAAGATGGCCAAATCAGGAATAATTGATTACTATGATAAATTTATCAGGGTTGGATCAATAAGTCACGGATTCAGAACTTCAGATTGTGGTCGAATCATAAATAGTTGAATTATGACAATTCCTTAATTGTAGTTAAAGCTTAGAACAACCAATTATTAAATTTTGCAGTTCCCTCATATTATTTATTTTACCTGTCTGGGAGGAATTCATAATTCATTAACTAATAATTAATACAAGGGGAATTATATTTCAAATTAAACGTTGTTATTTAATAGGGGAGGGAATTGTATAATTCCTTAAAGGGTAAAATCCTGCATAAGATGAAAAGGAGTGGTTTATTTGGAACAGCTTGATCAACTGATGGCAGAGTTTTTACAGATGGGGGAGGATGTAGAGAAGGTAGTTAATCGTTCAATTGAGGCTTTAGTGAAGAGAAACTACCAAGATGCATTGAAGGTAATCAATGAGGATGATTTGATTGATAACAGACAGATTGTAATTGAGGAAAAGATTGCTAAGTTGCTTAGTGAGAATAATCTTCCAAGGAAAACATTACGGACTAGTCTTTCAATCTTAAAACTGGCCAATGACCTGGAAAGGGTCGGCGATTATGCTACGAATATTGCAGAGATTGTCTTGGAATTAAAGAATGAGGAATATATTAAACCACTTATTCATATCCCACAATTGGCTAGCTTAGCTTTGAATATGCTTGAAGTTTCTCTCAAGGCTTTTGTGGAGGGAAACTCGGATTTAGCAGAAGCGGTATGCCGAAAAGATGAAAATGCAGATAATATGTATGAGGAGATCTATGATGAATTATCTCTATTACTCACGGACCTTAAAGATGTTAAAGCGGCCAGGCAGGCTATTCGTTTTCATATGATTGCTAGATTCCTTGAAAGGATTGCAGACCATGCTACTAATATTGGAGAGGAAACGATACTGATTAATACTGGTAAGAGGGTAAAATACTAGTTTTAATTTACAAATAAAGATTCATCCCCGCCAGGTAAGGCGGTTTTTTTATCTAAGGGATTTGTCTTATTTACAAAGGCACCCTTTTACTTCAATATTATTAGGCAATTCCTAGTGGGATTATCTATAGATTGTGGTTAAATTTTAAATAATGAGTTTTACAATCCCTTAAACTAAGAGGAAAGATGATCTGGTCATTAATAATTAGTTGACGTGGATCTAGTGATGGGTTATGCTGTAAAAGGTTTAGAACAGATGTTTTATATTCTCTAGCGAGCTGGTAGAGAGTATCCTTTTCCCGGATGGTATGAATTACCCATCTCTTTTTTAAAGAATTAAATTGATAATTGCGAACTCGATATTGACAGAGTCTCAATTTTTAAATACCTCCATCTATTTTATAATGTTTCTTTATTTATTCTATGTTATAGTTAAGGGGTACAGAAGAGTTATGGTATATTTTTAGCTTGAAAAATTTGTATAATGAAGTAAAATTTATTTTTTAGCAGGAAACTGAAGAAAAGAAGGGAATATTTTCAGAAGTTATCTTGATAGAGAAAATTGCATAAATAACTACGCATTCGCGCACCGCTTAACAAAAGGTTAAGCCTTAATGTGAAACCCATAAACTGGATGCGAAATAAAAACCCGACTAAATAAGTTAAATAAATGGATTGTGTATTTCTTTAGATATTGAATAATAGGAGCGGTAAAAATGAGGCATCGTCTTTTTTCCTTATGTACTGTCATTACTGGGATTTTGCTATTATGTTTAATGTTTTCTGGAACTAGTTTTGGGATGGAAAAAGATAAATTGAATTTTCCAACTAAAATAGGGCTGATTAATCTTTCCCGAATTAAGGCGGAAGCCCCAAAGTACATAAAGTTAAGGGAAGAATTTGAGGTATATGATTATGAATTAGAAGAGTATACTGCCGAAGTTTTATCTGAACATTTTCATAAACTCAAAGAATTAACTGCGGGAGAAGTAGCAGATAAAGATGATTACCAGATACAAGATCGGGGAGATTATTACTTCCGTGCTCAAGAATTAGCTGCCGAAACGCAAAAAGAAATTGACAGTAAGAAAGAAGAATTAGCTCAAATTCGGGGAGATAAAGAGCAGGCTCTGACGGAAGAGTTAAGAGCAGTTGTGCAAAAAGTTGCCAAGAAAAAAGCTGTTGATTGTGTACTACTAGAAAGTGGAATTTATGTAGGTGGTATTGATTTAACAGACGATATCATAAAAACCTGGGAAAAATGGGATTTAACCTTCTGGCAGAAAGTTCGGCGTTTCTTTAAAGGGAAATAATATTTGCACATACCAGAGAAGAAAAACCTATTTCTAGGGATTTTTGTAATAGTAATCTGGTAGTGGATCAAGATAAGCATGGTTTGGAAGGAAAAGATATAAGGAGTGCGGTTTAAATGGACAAAGGATTGTCTGGTAAAAAAGTTTTAATTACTGGCGCTTCTTCCGGAATTGGGATGGCTACTGCCCTTACTTTAGCAAAAAATGGTTGTCATGTTTGGGGGACTACGCGTAATCTTTCAAAAGTACAAAGCTTTCCTGATGAAGTAAAGCAGAATATTAAATTTTTACAGATGGATGTTACTAAAGATGATTCTGTCCGGTCAGGTTGCGCACAATTTCTTTCAGAAGCTGGTGGTATTGATATTCTGATTAATAATGCCGGTTTCGGCGTCTTTGGGCCATTGGAAGAGTTTCCGATTGATAAAACTAAGGAAATATTTGAAACTAATTATTTCGGGGCTTTACGTTTAATCCAGGAAATAGTACCAGTAATGAGAGAACAGCGCGAGGGGTTAATTATTAATATTACTTCTTTGGCAGGAAAATTTGTCATCCCTTTCCAAGTCCATTATTCAAGTACTAAATTTGCGCTGGATGCACTAACGGAAGGGCTGCGCCAGGAACTTCGCCCTTTTGGTATTAAGGTAGTGGCAGTAGAACCAGGAGATATAAAGACGAATTTTAATAATGTCACCAAGTTTGGGATTGCAGCAGATTCACCCTATAAAAAATGGACTGATCTTTGTTGGGATGTAATAGATGTAAACATGCAAAACTCACCTCCACCTCAGGTGATTGCGGATAAAGTAGTAAAGGTGATTCGTAAGAAAAATCCTCGTACCCGGTATCCTGCGGGAGATTTTCTTTCTACTAAGTTCCCGGCAATTGCCCGATTTGTACCTGGCCGTTTGAAGGAGAAGATGATTAGGTTATTTTATGGTGTTGACTTTTTATAGACTGCTAATAGTTCGGATTTTATTATCGGATTAACTTTTCTATGTATAAGAGCATCCCCCCGCTAAGCGGGGGGATTTTTTCCGTCTTGCTTTTTACTAAGTAGTCGCTCACGCT
>DIPO01000061.1:0-22373 GCA_002427045.1 Firmicutes bacterium UBA5486 | reverse complement strand
ACATGAAATGATGAAAATCAAAGTCAGGTGAATCGACCAGGGCTATTTTCTAGATAGTTGCTCATGCCGGTGACCTCTGTAACACGAAGTGATTTTAAATAAAAAACCGGGTGAGTCGACCAGTAAGTCGTTCATGCTGCCAACCGACACCATTACGAAGTAATATAAATTAAGGGCGGTGGCGAGTTTCGAGATCTTTTATGCCGGAATCAGTTTCATTTCCCGGCCGACTTTTGTAAAGACCTCAATAGCGTGGTCTATTTGGTCTTCAGTATGAGTAGCAGTAAGACTAGTTCTAATCATGGTAGCATCAGGTGGAACAGCCGGGGAGACTACTGGATTAACGTATACGCCGTTATCGAATAAGAGTTTGCATGCAAGAAAGGTATTATTCATATCTCCCACTAAAACTGGGATGATGGGAGTAATACCTTCTTTTATTGTAAATCCTTGTTCTTTTAAACCATTTCTAAAGCTCTCGGCAATCTTGATTAGATGATGACGGCGCTCTGCTTCCTGTTCTATAATTTCCAAGGCTTTTAGAGCTGCACCGGTAGAAGCTGGGGTCATGCTGGCAGTAAAGATCAATGGCCTGGAGACATGTTGGATATAATGACAAATCGGTTCGGAAGCGACCAGGAACCCCCCTAATGAAGCAAAGGATTTACTAAAAGTGCCCATGATCATATCAACTTCATCTTCTAAACCAAAGTATTCTGCAGTTCCACGGCCGTTTTTTCCTAAAACACCAATTCCATGAGCATCATCAACCAGAATCCTGGCTTTGTATTTTTTAGCAAGCCTAACGATCTCCGGGAGATTGGCTAAATCACCTTCCATGCTGAAGACCCCATCAGTAATGATGAGTTTAGCAGTATCACTTCCTAGCTTTTGCAGGAGTTTTTCCAGAGCGACCATGTCATTATGTTCGTATTTAAACATCTTGGCAAAGGAAAGCCGGCAGCCATCGTAGATACTGGCATGGTTAGCCCGGTCACAAAGGATATAATCACCTCTGGAGGCAATGGCGGAGATAATACCCAAGTTTGCCAGAAAACCTGCAGAAAAAAGGAGAGACGACTCTTTCTGCATAAACCTGGCTAATTCCCGTTCAAGAGTTACATGAAGGTCTAAGGTACCATTGAGAAATCTTGAACCGGAACAACCCGAGCCATATTTTTCAGTGGCTTCGATAGCAGCTTTTTTGACACGGGGATCGTTGGTCAGTCCCAGATAATTATTGGAACCAACCATTAATACATTTTTTTTGTTACTCATAGTAACTTCAGTATCTTGTCCAGTCTGTAATTCATGAAAGTAGGGATAAAGTCCGGAGGCGATAGCCTCTTTGGCATCAGTAAATTCAAAACACTTATCAAATAAGTCCATTAGCTTACACCTCTGTTTTAATACTTTAAAAATACTCAAAATATATTCGCTTTCAATTTAATATCTCCTGCTAAAAACTTCCTTTAAACTAAAAAAGATAATTGTTTTTTTTAAAATTTTGTATCTCATTTTTTATTTAAAGGAATCTTTTTTCCAACAAAGAAGTTTAAAAATAAAGAAGTGAGGGAATTGCATAATTACCTAAGAATATATTTAACAACAATATATAGTGTTTAACTAGTATTCGAGGTAATTGTCTGAGACTAGACAATTACTAGTGGGGCTATCAATATATTGTGGTTAAATCTTAAATAATTGAATTATGCTATTCCTTAAAGTATTAAGTTGCAATAATTAACCTAGATTATAAGGAGTAATGAGATTGTCATCAATACCTGCCTCTCGACAGTTTTTTGGGATTTGCACTGGGGCAATTTTGGCTTTTATGGGGTTTAGTATGACTGACCCCCTAGTTCCCTTAATGGTTACTGATTTGGGAGCTTCCCCGAGAATGCTTGGCGTTTTAATGAGTCTTACCTCGATTGGCTCTTGTTTTACAGCAATTCCTGCTGGGATGTTAGTTCAACATTACGGAACCCGCATCCCTATTATTATGGGTTGTATTTTATCTGCCTTAAGTTGTTTGTTTCTTTATTTTTTTCCGTCTTTTAGAGCTCTTTTATGTGGGCTTACTATTTATAATATAGCTAAGATTATTCTGATTGTTGCTGCCCAAGCTCATGTTGGGAATCTTGGTGAAGGACGGGATGCTAGCCGTGATTTTGGCCACTATGCGGCTGCTACTTCTGTTGGCCAATTAATCGGCCCTTCAATCTCCGGACTTATTTTTGATCATTACGGAGGCAGTTTTTTATGGTTATTCGTTTCAATCTTTCTATTAATTACAGCTGTAGCTTTTTTCGTTTTAATTGATTCAGGAAAAACCAGTAAAGCTCATATTGAGATTAAAGGTTCTAGTTTCAGCTTTAAAATTAATCAAGTAAAAAAGATACTTGATTTCAATGTTGTCGTGGCTATTCTATCAAGTTTTATAGCAGTTTTTGCAAATGGGGTACGGGGTACATTTTTCCCAGTATACATCCGGGGAATAGGATATTCTGCGTTTGTTGTTGGAGTAATGATTTCAATCCGAGCTTTAACTTCGATCGTTGTCAGGTGTTTGATGCCGCGTATAATTAACTTGACAGGGGGACGGCATCCAGCTTTAATCTTTAGCCTTTTTGCGCTGGCTGTAGGTTTGGGTTCAACTTCATTCTGTCATAGCCTTTGGGCTTTAGCTATTAACTCGATGATTGTTGGGTTGGGGATGGGTTTAGCACTTCCTTTGGGGATGGCAACAGTCTCTGAAGGCGTACAACCAAAGGATAGGGGATTAGCTTTAGGAATCAGGCTTACCGGTAATAAATTGGCCAACATCTTAAATCCGCTCTTTTTTGGGTTGGTTACCCAGTGGTGGGGATTTTCCCTTGCTTTTATGATGGGAGGAATTATATTAATTATTGCTGATTTACCTATTTTTTTCTACTGGAAGCGGAAGCAAAAATCAAATTTTTCAACCCGATCTTAAGTGTTTTTTTCACATAGCCCCAATCTTATCAGGAATGGATTCTAAAATTTGAGATAGAATTTCTTCTTGTAAACAGGTTGCTCCCTTAAAATCCATACAAGGAATATAATGTTTTTCAATTTCTTCGTGCATCTTCCTTGCTTTGTCTAACCAGGTAACTGCTCTCCCAAAAAGCTCCAGGAAAACTAAACGGTTTTCTTTCAGAGTCTCCGCAAATAAAAAATTATTATTTTCAACAAAAGTGGAAGTATCTATAAAATGATGATGGTCATCGATAGTATGTTTGTGAGGCCAAGTCGAACAGATAATTCCTGTTTTAAGTTCTGGTAACAAAAGATGTTCATTTTTACTGGGATCCAGCGCACAGTGGTACACTTCTATTTTATTCCCATATTCTAAGGCGGTTTCTATTAGGCTATTGAGGATAAGAGTCTGCCCAGAACCTGGAGGCCCGTCTAAGATATATAGTTTTTCGGCTTCATTAAAGATCGATTCCAGAAAATTTACAGGGCCATCCGGAGTAATAGCACTGGCAAACAGATGCTTGCTGGTTCCCAATTTTCCGGAAGGCTTATGGGAACTGAATATTTGTTTTTTGATCTCTAATTGTGTTTTTAAATATAGCTTCTCTGTCAGACAGGCAAAATTAGTTTGTTGCCAGTTTTGATAGACTCCTTTAGCAGCAGCTAGATAAACATAGGCCCGTTCAAAACAGGCTTTTTTCTTTTTATTAAGTTCAAGGATCTTCTCCTTGTCTTTTTTTAATTCCGGGCCATTCCAGAATACCCCTAAATTTATAATTTCATCTATTATCCCCGGGTTAATAGGATCAATCATGTGGGGAGCTGTACCATCGATAAATCCAATTTTTAAGCTAGGAATGACTAGACCATCTAATGAATTAGGATCAGAAGAGCAATGAAAAAACTCTAAATCAAAACCTCTAGCAAACATTTTTTCTCCAATTTTTTTCATAAAAGTAGATTTTCCTGTACCGGGGCCTCCCTTAAGAATAAATATCCGGTTGGCATCAGGACCGATAATCTGATCATAAAATGAATAAAATCCATTACCTGTATTTCCTCCGGCAAAAAAATGTTTTACTTTACCTGTATTAATAGTCAAAAGGCATCTCCTCCTTGTGATATTAATATGATTTTGCCCTATTGAGAGTGCTTGGATTCACGAATTCAGATAATCCGTGACTTATTGATCTATGCCTACTGTAAGCTTTCAATTTCGTCTGTATATAATGTAATCATCTTAAATAAAAATATGAGGATTGACAAAGAAAAAATATAACTATATAGTATACCCAGTACCGTATAAAGGAGGTAATCTTTTGCGTACACTAAAAAGGAAAAGCTTATATTTAGGAATTATTATAATTGCAGTCTTTCTAGTCTTCTTAGTGATTTTAACCATGGGTAGGGAGGAAAAGAGTTTGCCGCAGGTGGGGAAGGCTGCACCTGATTTTCAACTAACAGATTTATCTGGAAAACAGGTTGAATTAAAGCAAGTTTATCCACAAAACCGCATAACTTTAGTTAATTTCTGGGGGAGCTGGTGTCCTCCTTGTAAGATGGAGATTCCGGAATTCATCCAATTCTATAGTGAATATCGAAAGAAGGGTTTAGAGATTCTGGCGGTTAATACCTGGGATAACAATAGCTTAGAGACGATTAAGGAATTTGCGGAAACTGTAGGGATGAATTTCCCTGTGCTGTTGGATACCAAGAATGAAGTAGTAAAGTTGTATGGTGTTAGAGCGGTACCAACTACTTTCTTTCTTGATCATACCGGTCGGATTAAAGAAATATTCACTGGTATGATAAATTACAATCAATTAAAAGCACGCATGGAAAAGTATCTACCATAGGTTGTTATAGCAGATAAATGCTGAAAGGAGGTTGATCTAGTGCAAACCCCAGGCATTCTACTTTCTTTTATTGCCGGATTGCTTTCGTTTTTTTCACCTTGCGTTTTAGCCGTGGCTCCTGGTTATTTGGCGATTCTTAATGGTTCTGTTCCTGCTGAAGATCAAAAAGAAGCCAGTAAGCCGATGATTTTAGCGTCGATTATTTTTATCTTGGGTTTTACATTGGTCTTTGTTTTGTTGGGAACTGTTATTTCTGTATTAGGCCAGCTGGTACGTGAATTATTTCTTAAGATCGGCGGCTTACTCTTAGTTTTTCTCGGTTTAGCACAGCTGGGGTTCTTTAATTTCTTCCCTCTCCAGCGGGAGTATCGTATACATCTTAAAAGACCCAAAACCGGGGTAGTGGGTTGGTTTATTACTGGGGCAACTTTTGCCTTTGGCTGGACACCTTGTGTTGGACCTATTTTAGGAATGATTCTGACCATGGCGGGCAGTTCCGGCCAGGTCAGAATGGGAGTATTACTTCTTCTTGTGTATTCGTTGGGTTTGGCGCTACCTTTCATCTTATTGGCAATTGCTTTTCAAAAGTTTTATAAGTGGTATAAAAAGCTCCTTCCTCACACCCGGATCATTACATTAGTTTCCGGGTTGCTTCTGGTTATAGTTGGTTTATTGTTATTTACTGACCGGTTTAACCTGGTATCTTCCTTTTTAAATCGGGTGCTGGGTGGCTGGTCATTAGAAGAACTACTTTTCAATCGTTCTAAATAACATCATAATTAGTGATACTTAGCCAAAAGGGATCTTTTTTACCGACTTTTTTTTCTGCACAGAAAGCTTTAACCCATACCATGTCCAACCTATTTCGTTCTTCTCTGCTTTTTATTTGGTTTAGCATATCTGGATTTAAGTCAAGCAGGTACTGAAAATGCCGATGCTTGTGACGAGATCGGGACACTCAAATCACCTCTATTTAAAAAATGCTTCGAAGAGTGTCGATTCATCCGCCTTTGATTGACATCTTCTGGACGGCTTGTCGACTCACCCGGTTTCGATTTTAATTCGTGATGTTAAAGTAATCGGCATGAGCGACTAGGTAAGCGGCATGAACGACTTGATAGTCGACTCACTAGCTTATATTACACCTTCTGGATGGCTTGTCGACTCACCCGGTTTTGATTTTAATCACTTCGCGATGTTAAGGTAACCGGCATGAGTAACTGTCTATTTGCTTGCAAACTAAATTCTACATATAATGTAAAATACCTTTCCATAAAATAACAATCTTCTCTCGAATGCTGCCGGAATCTAATAGATGCCGACTAAACCTGTTAAGAAAAATTATCCAATTATTATAATTATTGCTATTTGACCTCTTGTTGATAGATAGAATACCGAAAAATAGCATAATATTAAGGTTAAACAAGGCCTTTGTCCTAAATGGCAAAGGCTTTTCTGTGTTATCCGTGATTTACCTTATCTGAGCGAATGACATAAATGCTGGTGCTCGTAAATGATAACTAGGCAAGCTATTCCAATATATTCTCTTATTATGACAGGAGCACTTTCTATGTTTAGTGTGCTCTTTCTAGTTTCATGAAGAATAACATATTAATATGCCGGGATATAACCTAGTTCCCCGGTTATATTTTGATTGTCTAAGAGGAGGGTTGGTTATGAATGCACCTAGTGACAAAATGCGTTTGGCAAGAGCCTATGTTCCGTTTCAAATATTCTGTGAACGGCTAGATCCAATGGAAGGATTAATGAAGGGGACGATCTTCCCGGAGTTATACTTCCCCTACCGGGAAAATAAACGTTGAAAGGGGCGAAGATAATGAATAGGGAACAGCTTTGTATGCTTAAAGAACTGATGGCCCTGGAGTTTACTGCATTGGAATTACATCTTTATTTGGATACGCATCCAACAGATCAAAGGGCTTTAATGGAATATAATTCTGTTTGCCAGCAAGTAGCACTTGCTAAACAACAATACCAACAACGTTATGGGCCTCTAACATATTGTGAACCTAGCTGTTATCCTTGGCAATGGATAAACGAACCATGGCCATGGGAAATCTGTTATGAATAGGAGGTTTGTTCAATGTGGATTTATGAAAAGAAACTACAATATCCGGCAAAAGTAGGCCGGGCTAATCTCCAAATGGCAAAATATTTGATTACGCAGTACGGAGGGCCTGATGGAGAATTAGCGGCTGCTTTACGCTACCTTACCCAACGCTATAATATGCCTACCCCGCAAGCTAAGGGGATTTTAACCGATATCGGTACAGAAGAACCAGAACCATTAGGTTATCAATGATAAAGACAATTATTAAGGTAATTTAGGGTACAATTCAAGGGTAAAATCATCAGGTTTACCATGCCACCGACCATTAACTGTCTTAATATATATCACTTTATCTAGAACCTCTTTAAGAAGTTCGTTTTTCTTCGATGGAGTTTTAAGATGGTGATATAGCTCTAGAATTTTTTCGATTTTAGGAATAACCTTTTCTTTGGCAGTATGCTGGGCCGAAATTGTTTTTAATTGTACTTCTAGTTCTTTTTTATGCTTATTTGTAATGGTGATTCTTTCATTAAGGGTTTTTGATCTCTCTAAAAAAGTATCAACTGAATAAACCTCTTGCTCTAAAAGATCATGTAAGTTATTAAATTGTGTTTTTAAAGTTTCTAACTCCTTGTTTATACTATCTAAAGATTTATTAATTAGTTTGGTTTCTAGATTTTCATTGTTATTGTTCTTTTCAACACCACGCAAATCTAGTTTATATTTTTTTAGCCATTCTTCTAAGGCTTTAAGTAACTTATCCTCTACAAAAGATAACTGAGAGCTTATATTGTCGCAAGAAGTAACAGGACACATAAGAGTATCAGGATATTTATCACCATGTGGCCTTCTAACCATTTTTCTCCCACATTTCCCACAAACAATTAGACCTGATAGTGGATTTTTAACAATATACCTTCTAGGAACTGGGTGAGTGGGGTTTTGGTTTATATAGTATTGAGCTAATTCAAAAGTTTTATCATCAATAATAGCTTCGTGCAATCCGTCCGCCAATATCCAATCCTCTGGTTTTGCTCTAGGACGGGATTTTACAATTTTTCCTTCCACCATCTTTTTAACCATAGGCCGGGAGTTCCATCGAACTTTACCGATATAAACCGGATTTTGTAATATCCCTTGTATTGTAGCAGGTACCCAATCTCCTCCCTTGGCTGTAGGAACCTTTAAATCGTTTAGTTTACGCACTATAAGGCTAACACCAAGCCTTTTAAAAGAACCATCAGATAATTTTTCGCCTTTAGTATAGAGTTCAAATATTAATTTAACTACAGGTGCTTGTTCCGGGTGCGGCTCTAAAGTAAATCCTTTATCTTTTTCAAGTTTTTTTCTTACATAACCAAAGGGTGGAATATTCCCAACATACTTACCTTCTTTAACAGAACTAATTCTACCACGTTGTAATCGTCTGTTTATTGTTTTATACTCTCTTCGCGACATAAATAGGCCAAACTCAAAGTACTCCTCATCAAATTCATCATTTGGATCATAGGTTTTCATTGGAGTAATTATTGTAGTATCACTATACTTGAAAGTTTGGGCAACAATACCTTGATCTATAGTATCTCCACGTGCTAACCGTTCAACCTCAACAACAAAAACGCCTTTCCATAGTCCCTGTTCAACATCCCGTAGCAAATTCTGGATCTCTGGCCGTTCGGCAATAGTTTCTCCAGATACAACTTCTCTATATATTTTAGATATAACTATATTCATCTTCCGAGATAACGCAAGTAATATCCTTTCGTGACGTTTTAGAGTTTCTTCTTCACCTCTAGCTTCCGCTTCCTCATCAGCTCTAGATTTTCGTAAATACATACAATAGCCTCTATCCATTACCTTCCTCCTTTCTCAAATCTCAAATATTGGACCAAGATATTTTGGGGAACACATAAAATCTTTGATATTTGTGTGATGGAATATCCTTTAAATCTATTTGGATCTATTGTTATTTCTAATAATTTAAATGCAAAATAATTAGCTTGGGCTTCGTACTTATCATTGTTTAGTAGTTTTTTATTAAAAGAAGCATAATAAATCTTTGTATGCAAAAGAGCATGGGCTAATTCGTGAGCTAAAACAAACTTTTCGTATTTAAAAATCAATCCATCTTTAATATATACAACTTCATTATTCATACAACTTCTTAAATATACAGCATCATTACCTTGTAATAAAATGCAGTTATTTTCAACATAAATTATTTTAATATTGAAACATTTATACAGTTCATAAATATCTTTTGTTTTGTATAGTTCAATTAAGCCGCTGATACATTCGTTAATCCAATCACTACAAGACACAATGTTCCTCCTGTTGTCGTGAAAATTTATTTATATTTGTAGCTAAGTAGTTTTAACTGTCTTAGAAGTTCATTAGCAAAATCAACTATTTCATTATCACTCATTTTATTTACATTAAAACCACCAAATCCCATAATAACGTTTTGTTCTAAAATGAATTTCATCGCCTCTTCAGGTGAAGTAAATTCTTTGATCAACATTTTATTGTAATTTTTTATATTAGTTCGTCCTAATAAATAGTCTGTAGAAACATTAAAATAATCGGCTAATTTTTGTAGTTTTTCATAGTCTGGTTGTTTTCCCTTGGTTTCGTATCCTGCTATTGTTGGCCTTCCGATACCTAAAGCATCTGCGACATCTTGTTGTGTTTTCCCTTTTTCCTCTCTTAAAAGTTTTAAACGCAATCCAAAATCCATAATATTCTTACCTCCCCTCTTGACACTATTATAATAGTTAATGTGTCTAAAGTAAACAACATGTTCCGATAATAAACATTATATAATAAAAAAAGAAACAAAAAACCGTTGACAATGATCCGCATGGGCACTATAATAAACGTACAGGTTCCATATAGCAACAAGAAAGGTGGCAACAAGATGCGGTATAAGCTAAAACAAGAGCGATTAAAAGCAAAGCTAACACAAGAAGAATTAAGCAAAAGGGTGGGTATTGCAAGGCCTAGCTATACAAATATTGAGTTAGGATATAAAGACCCTTCTTTCAAAGTAGCTGTAAGAATTAAACAGGTATTAAACTACCAAGATGACGATATTTTTTTAGAAAAAATTGTTCACGAACGGAACAAAAAAGCGGTTTGAAATTAGAATAGGACAAAACTGGTTAAGCGTATGTTGTTTCAGGGGGTGTAGCAAGATGTTAGTCAAGGAATACAAGATAGAAAATACGCTTATCAAAATACATGATGATGCTTATATAGATAAAACTCAAGAGGATATTCAAATTATCTTAAACAGGATTGCTAGCATAGCAAGAAAGGAGGGTTAAAAGTGAAGGTGGCGGCAGGTTTCGTCGGACCTGTAGGGATGTTAAAAAAACTTATAGACTGGAATGTTATAGATTTACAGCTCAAAAGTACAATACCAATTAAACATCCCTTAAATCATCATCCATACATGGAGAGGGGTTTAAAAGAAAGGAGAGATAAAGATGGATACTGCAATTACATTGTATAGTCCGGTGTATAAAACTAGGGTGGGAGAAATTTATACCAATGAAAAATTAAATTCAAAAGTACATTTACACGTATCAATTTCATTGGAAAATGGTGCTCATGTTCATTTGTACGCAAACAAGGAAAGCCTAAAATTTATGGCCCGAGGAATTCTTGATGGAATTGAGACTTTAGAACAAAAGGAGGTAACGAAAGGTGAGTTGCAATCTGCCTGACGGAGTAACCATTTACGATCTGCCGGGGTGCTCCAGAGAAGATGAAAAACTGGAAATAATTTTAGAACATCTTTATGAAGAGTTAAAGGATACAATCCAGCAATACAAATATGAGTTCCCATTAAATAACGAAGAAATAGCGGCAGTTTTGGAAGATTTAACACCATGTGAGGTTAGGAGGTATAAACGTGGCCAAATTATATGAAATTAGCGAACGTTATCAAAACCTAGCAAATCTTCTTGAAGATGAAATGATAGATAAAAAGCTGGTATATGAAGCACTTAAAGGTGTGGGAGATGAATTTTTCGATAAGGCTTTAAATGTTGCTAGATTTATAAAAAACCTTGAAGCTGATGCAAAGGTTATAAAAGAGGAAAAAGATCGTCTTTATAAACTTGAAACAGCTTATAAACGGAAACGTGATTGGCTTAAAGACTATCTTGAAAGGGAAATGAAAGCAGCAAATGTTATGAAAATTAATGATCCTGTCATGCCAATAACGTTTCGCAAGTGTCCGCCAAGCGTAAGTATTGAAGAGGAAGAGATAATACCAAACAAATATAAAATTACACAAGCTCCAAAAGTGGACAAGCAAAAAATTCTAGATGCTTTAAAGCAGGGACAAAGGGTACCGGGTGCACGTTTGGTTGATGATCGTGTATATCTAAAAATTGGTTGAGAGGGAGGAATGATTAATGGAGGGTAATCAAAAGGTAGGTTTGTATCAAAAAATCCATCAGGTAATGCAAGATATTGAATATTTGCAAAAAGATGATCGGGTAAGATACAAAACAACAGATTATCGGGCTATATCTGAAGAAAAAGTTACTTCCAAAGTCAGGGATAGCCTAGTTAAGAACAGATTAATTATTCTACCAATAGAACAAGAACATTCAAAAGAAGGAATGCTAACTACCGTCGATACCAAATACAAGATTATTGATATTGACACAGGGGAATACGAAATAATTGTTTCCTCTGGAACTGGGGTAGATACACAAGATAAGGGCGTAGGAAAAGCGATGACGTACAGCTATAAATACTTACTTTTAAGATCGTTTGCTATTCCCACAGGAGAAGATCCAGATAAGGTTAGCAGTGAAGAATTGGATGATCAAGTCAAAAAAAATGCACAGAAAAAAATAGATGCTTTGGCCAAGAATTTAAACTTACAAAAATCTACATTAGATGAATTATCAAAAAAATATAACGGTGATAAAGAAAAAGTATTATTAGCTTTAGACTATTTAATTCAAAAAAGAACTGCGTAAGGGTAAAGAAAGGGTGTAGGCAATGAAAGTAGAGATCAAGGTAGATGGGGAAACGAAGGTAAATATGGAATCAGATTTATGTTATTTTAGTGCTCATGATAAAAACAAACCCTCACATATGGCGTGTGGCATTGTAGGGGAGAACTTAGGAATAGAAAACCTATGTTCGCAGCTGGCGACAAGTTTGGTGGGCATAATAAAAAATATAGAAGATAACAGTACATTACAAAATGCTATAGCGGCAAATATCATGGCTAAGATGATAGAAGAGCTAGCTCCTGAATATCTAGAAGAAGAAGTACGAGCCAAATAATAAAAATCTATATTTGATCGGTGGCATTAAGGGAGGGAAACCTTCCTTCCGTTTCATTCTTTTTTAAAGGGGGTGAGTATGGATGAAAAATGTTCTTTCATTTGGGGAAGGTACGATATTTGAGGAAGGCTATGGATTTAGCCCCAAAAAAATAATGAGAGATCCATCGGTTAGTATTGAATTAAAAGGTTTTTACGCTTATATAGCCAGTTACTCTGGAAACGGCAAAACAGCATGGCCGGGAACTAAGCGTATGATGCAAGAGCTGGGAATAGGGAAAAACCGTCTCTTTCGGCTTATAAAAGAGGCCCAAGAAAAGGGATTGATCAGGGTTGATAAAGTACGAAATAACAAAGGGCAATTTACGAATAACCAATACTCTTTAGTAATAAAACCTGCTAAAGCCCAGCTTAAACCATGTCTCCATTCCCCAGATACGGGTAGTCCAGATACGGGTAGTCCAGATACGGGTACCGGAGACACTAATAGTAACATTACTAATAGTAACATTACTATTAGTAACAATAGTAATATATTACCCGGCAATAAAGAACCAAAACATAACTATGCAGAATTCGTCAAGCTAACAGAAACAGAATACAACAAACTGATAGATAGATACGGGAAAGAAAAATCCAAAAGAATGATTGAGGTCCTTGATAATTACAAGGGAGCTAATGGGAAAAAGTACAAATCAGATTACCGGGCAATTCTAAGCTGGGTAGTTGATAGAGTACAAAAAGAAATGAAACCGAGAAAAGCTCCAAGAGCATTTCAATCATTGAAGGAGTGGATAGAGGATGACTAAGAGTGAAGCGGCTTCTCTGGTTGCATTGGCAGCGGCAAGCTACCCTGGAATGCAGGAAAGGGATTTGAAACCTACAGCACAGGTCTGGGTCAGTATGTTATCCGATATACCATTTAAAACAGCAAAACAAGCAGTAATGAAACATATTACAGTTGGCAAGTATTTTCCAACCGTTGCAGAGATAAGAGCACAGGCCAAAGAACTGACAAAACCGATAAAAGATTTACTCCCGGAGGAAGCATGGGAGGCTGTTATTATGAAGATTAGAGAGCGGACAGAAGGTTATCCTTCGCCACTAGTTCAAAGAGCGGTGGAAGCGGTTGGCGGCCTTAACACCATAGGATATACAGGTATGTCAGAACTAGGGGTGGTTAGAGCACATTTCATGAGAGTTTATGAATCATATTTAAAACGTGACAAGGAACAAGATGAACAAATAGCATTTAAAAACCTAATTAGACAAATAGAAGTTAAGCAGTTGGAGGATGTTAGTTGAAATATGACATTATATACGCAGATCCACCGTGGGAATACAAACAAAGTGGGAGCAAAAAGAATGCCAGAGGTATGGCCAAGCAACATTATAAAACAATGTCAACAAAAGATATTTGCAAGGTACCTGTTAGAGAAATAAAAAAAGACACATCTATATTATTTTTATGGTCTACATTTCCCAACATTAAAGAGGCTTTTAAGGTTATGGAAGCATGGGGGTTTATCTATAAAACGGCAGCTTTTGTTTGGGTAAAAAGAAATAAAAAAGCAAATTCTTTTTTCTGGGGTATGGGTGCATATACGAGGGCAAATGCTGAAGCGTGTTTGCTAGGCATAAGCAAAAGAACTAAAGCAAAACAAATAATAAAACGGCATGATATACACCAAATAATATATGCACCCATAGAAAAACACTCTAAAAAACCAGATGAAGCAAGAGTAAGAATTGTTAAACTGTGTGGTGATGTTCCAAGGATAGAACTATTTGCACGTGAAAAGCCCCCCGGCTGGGATGTGTGGGGAGACGAAGTGAAAAGTGATATATGGAGAGATGATAGTAATGGCATTAAATGAACTAGCAAAAAGAGCACATGAAAACGCGGTATCTAAGGGTTGGTGGCAAGAGGAACGGCCTTTTGCGGAACAGATTGCTTTAATGCACTCAGAATTATCTGAAACACTAGAGGAATACAGAGATGGTCGTGGGTTTAATGAAGTATATTATAGCTGTCCTCCACAAGCGGATTGTAGCGAAGCAAAGAGTCAATCTAGTTGTGATGGATGCCCTCATAATAAACCGGAGGGTATACCGATTGAATTGGCAGACGTAATAATTCGCATTCTGGATACATGTGGCCAGTATGGGATAGATATAGAAGAGGCTATTCAAATCAAAATGGCTTTCAATAAGACTAGGCCATATAAACATGGGGGCAAAAGAATTTAAGTTGTCAAGTAATACTTGATAACTAAAATAAAAGGGAGTTGCTGAAATGAATCATGTGATATTAATAGGCAGATTAACCAAAGATCCAGAAATTCGATATACACCAAACGGCAATCCGGTATCGAATTTCACTTTAGCAGTAGATAGACCGTTTACAGATCAAGCCGGAGAACGGCAAGCGGATTTTATCCCCATCGTAGTATGGGGAAAGTCCGCCGAGGCTAGTGCTAACTACCTTCGCAAAGGACGGATGGTGGCCATAGAAGGGAGAATACAGGTTAGAACATACGAAACAAAAGAAGGGGATAGACGCTGGGTTACAGAGGTTATTGCTGGGCATGTGAAGTTCCTTGAAAGAGGGCAAAGCACGAAACAAGAACCAGAGGATAATGAGGTAGATTTAAGCGAAATTAATCTTGATGATCTTCCATTTTAGAAATTAGAAGGGGATGCACCATGAACAGCACAGAGGAACAAGAACAAATGGCGGTAGCAGAGTTACTTGATATTAAAAAAATACGCTTCTGTCATGTACCAAACGAAGGAAAACACAAAGTACAGTACAGGGTAAAACAGAAAAGGCTAGGAGTTAAATCCGGAGTACCAGATATATTGATCTTTGATAGCCCACCCAAATACCCCAACATAAAAGGCCTTGCGATTGAATTAAAACGCAAAAGGGGCGGTAAGGTGTCCGAGGAGCAAGAGGAATGGTTGGATGCACTAGAAAAACGGGGATGGGCAGCAATGGTGTGTTATGGAGTGGATGGCGTATTAGATGCACTAAGGTTTTATGGGTATTGAAGGGGATTAAAATGAAAAATGAAATAATTATGGCCAGAATACTAAGTGCATGTAATCTATTTGCAGTTATATATCTAGCATATAAACTAAAGGAGTTGATTTGCAATAATGTATCAAATGGTTCATGTAGGACACGAAAACCAAGTGTCTATTCAACGAATTGTAGGAATAAAAAAATATAAATCTACAGCGATTAGAAAGCTGGTTGCGGAAGAAAAACAAAAAGGAACATTGATTGATATGACCGAGGGAAAACGAACATTCTCAGTTATATACTTAGATAACGGACAAATAGTTACGAGTTCAATCAATCCACAAACACTTGCGGAACGAATTAAAAAAGAACAACAAGGGGGATAAGAAATGCATGTACTTAGCAAAGATATCTACCGTTTAATAGAAAAACAATTTTATAATTATCCCCGGATAAAAAGAGAACTAGAAAAATATAAAAGAGAAGTGGCCACCTCTAGGCCAGCGGAAATAGGGGAGTGGGGGCAAGGTAGAAGTTGTCATTCAGATCCTACAGCTCTCAAAGCAATAAAATTAACGACACGTGAAATAAGAGATAAAGAGGCATGGTTAAAGGTAATCGAAAAAGTATGTAAGCACTTTGCCGGGACAGAGAAAGGCCAGTTTATCAAATTACAATATTTTGATAGGTTACGGCGAAACCAAATATGTGAAAAGCTATTCATAAAACGTACAACATATTATAATTGGCGTAACAGCATCGTGTATTATACGGCTCTTATAGCACAGAAAGAAGATTTAATTGATATTGAGCAAAAGTCCGGGACTATTTAAGGTTTTATGTGTGTTATAATAGTAATATCAAGATGTTGTAATACACCCTTTCAAAACTACCCCGCAAGAGGGTACGCGGACCTCCTTTCTTAATATATTTATATATAGCCTGGAGGATAGCACCACCTCCGGGCCAACAAAAACAAACCCTGCCATATTGGTAGGGTTTTTTATATACAGATTCAACAAGAATAAGGGAGGATAATATGAAGCGGTTAAAAGATATTAGCTTATCCCAGCTAGAAGAATGGAAAAAAACCAGAGCAAGAATAGGGAGACAGAAGTATCAGGACAAACATCTAAAACGATATAATCTTGTAGATGTGATGGAAGAGATTTTAGATGCAGAAAACATAATAGAGTTGTTTGAAGAAAAAGCAATAACAGAAGCAACGGAATGGGTCCCGTATTATCCATATTTAGATGAGATAAAAGGAATGCTTAGAGAGATAGCAATGGACCTATGCATATTGGATATTGGAGTTAGTGAACAGTTATGTACCGACGAAGAGGGCGGCGATCGGATATGGTGGAATGATTGATCTTTCTTCTGATTTCCGGCCAGTACCTAAACCAATGCGGCCCAAAAAGAGAGAAACAAGAAGGAAAAACAGCACCCTAAAGAGTCGGGCCCGTGTGGTGCCTGAAGCAGTCAAAAAGGAAGCACTAAAGAAAAGCGATTTATGTTTTGCCGGGTTTTGTCCGGTTTGTGGTGGCCGTAGGGTTACGGCAAAAGATGATCCCCATCACTTTCCCCATCGTAGTCAGGGGGGGAAAGATATAGCGGATCATATATGGATGAGTAAGAGGTTGTGTCATTCTTATATACACGAATACCCAGACGTGGAAAGAGAAATGTTCCGGAAGGTTGAAGTAGCCGGATATAAAGTGGTTTGGAAAGTAGAAGGCAAGAAAGTGAGGTATGTAGATGAGTGATCCAAGGAAAAATTTCGTCTGTCCGAAATGCCGAACGGTTATCAACGACATGGACCGATATTGGGGAAATGAAACCCCTTGTCGAGAGTGCGGACGGAAAGAGATGTTAAAGCGGCGGGAGGGGAAAAATTGTATATATGCAAAATTACAAATACTAAATGCAGGGTAATGCAAGGGAAGGAATGTGGAGGCAGGACTAAGGAAGATAAATGCAAGCACAGGATTAAGAGAGGTTAATAGGAAAGGAGTAAACAATGTTAGGAAGGGTTACAGTAGTGCAGGATGATAAAAAGGCGGCCTTTATACAGTTTACTAGCCCGTGCAAATTGCGTATGGGTGAAACGGTAAATGTAACAAAGAAACGAAAGGCCCGGACCCTGAAGCAAAATGCACTTTATTGGTGCTTTTTATCGTGGTGTATACATCCTTTTGGGGGAGACTTGCAATCGTCTGGACACTTTTCAATAGATGCTCTTCACGAGGATATTAAGGCGTGGTTTAAAGCGACACATAGGCATGATTTCAATATAAACGGCAGGTTTAGTACAGCAGATTTAAATAAAAAAAAGTTTAAAGAGTTTTTCGATCTGGTTAATTTGGAATTGATGATTGATATTCTAGGGGTAGATACATCTGGTTTTTGGAAGGAATATGAGAAATACGGTACTTGGACAAATTACAACGATGAGGATTTTCGGACGTTCATGGATGAAAAACAAGTAATACCATTCTAATCTAAAACAAAAAAGACCGGGTTAATTCCCGGCCTTAATCATAAATAGTTTGGCCATATCTTCCTTTTTATACCCTCCGAACCAAAACCTTTCAACAGCATCAATCAAGGCCATTGACTGGATCTCGGATAGTTTCCTTAACTTAGAGACTAATTCTTGACCATCTATGCCCCATTTCTTATCTAAACCATTAAGACTTATTCCATCTTCAATAGATGCCCATAGGATTGATGCAGATGAAGGATCGTTTACAGTTCCTTTTAAATGATCACAAATTAGGCAAGCCTCTTCAATGGTAAGAGGTATCTGTCTAAGTGCTCTTTCGTACATATCGTATAAACGGTTCATATCACGTTCGATAATAGTACTTACTGCACCACGTTCTTTAATACGCTTTAAGGTATTCGGATAAGGTGATATAGAGGTTTTAACCACTTTCATTATAAACACTCCTTTTAGATAGGTTAATGCCCCCGGATTAGCTCCGGGGGTTACTTGTTAGTCGATGTTATTGAATACTAACCATTCTTCATAATCAGTAGGTTCTGGTAAATTGTCAAGGTCCGGATCGCGGTAAATTGTAACTTTACCATGTGAAATGATTTGAAAACCTTTTTCCTTTAAATGTTCTATCAATACCATGGTATTACCTTTTTTTATTTTATCGTTCATTTTAACATACTCCTTCTATTTTATTAAATATTTTATTAATCATTTTAATATCGGTAGAGTATTCGCCCCAGAAAAACGATGGTTTATTGTTTTTTACCTTGTAGTACCATACAACATAATCATTTTTACCTTTAGCAATTACAGCGGTATGGCCTTGCTTTTTAACCTTGTAACCTTCGTTATCATAACCTATTAAATTAAGCATTATAAATCCTCCTAATAATATAATTTGGTGCCGGGATAGGCTCCCAGCGGGACGGTTAACGCAACATACTGTGTCTAGCTCCCCAGAGCAAGTATTCTAGCCATTCAATTTTTCGTGACAGCCGTTCGTGTTCTTCGCTGTCAAACTGGCCTGTTTCGCGGCAATCCCTGTATAATTTGCCGCATTGCTCTTGTAGATCGGAAATTTTAGACTTCAGATCAGATATTTGTGTGTTATGTTTCAATATAATTTTACTCAATCATACCAACCTTTCTGTTATTTAATGATGCCGGGATAGGCTCCCGGCAGGCCATTTAATATGATGTAACTTGTTTTTCTAAGCAAGAAATTAAGATTTCCATCTGATCGTCAGCTTCTTGATCAAGGATTTCATTAATTCCATAATAATCGTTATCTTCTACAGCGGCGATTTTAGCTTTTAAAGGGATAGAATCTAATACACGATCAAAAGCCTTTTTAGTCATTATGAAATACAATTTAGTAACTCTCTTGCAAAAGGCTTCCTTATCTGTATTAGATGCCCGGTACACTATTAAAAGTCGTTTAAATTGATCGCCCGAAACTGCATGAGGGGTAAAACCGGATAGATTTAAAAACTCTTGTTTAGTCATTGTTAGACCTCCTATACTTGCAACACCTGATACATATTTCATTTCTGGCATTGTCTGATACATAAATGCAAGTTTCACATGTACCATTACCATTAGGGATATAACATGGTAGTTTAGTACCATCAATAAGTAGTTCCTTCATGGCTAACCTCCTATTTAGTTTTCAATGTTCATCCCTGCCGGGGGAGAGAAAATATCAATGTCAAGTAAATGGTACCACCATATCAATACCGTGTCAATACCTTTTAATATATTATCTTGAAACTCCAAGGTAAAAACCGAGGGAGGTGATGTTGGCATGGGACAAAAGGACGATATAAAAAAGAGAGAGAAACGGATGGCCGATGCTATAGAAGCGTATAGGGAACATGGGACAGTATCGAACGCTTGTAGAGTATCAGGTATAGCTCGGTCAACATGGTACAGATGGATTAATGAGAGTGTGGAATTTGCGGAGCAGGTAAAGGATGCGGAGATGGATGCAGCAGAGGCACTAGAGGAAGAGGCCCGGAGGAGAGCGGCGGAGGGGATAGATGAACCAGTTTATTATCAGGGACGGGTTGTAGGCTATATCAAGCGGTACAGCGATAATTTACTTATGTTTTTGCTTAAAGGTGCTATGCCGGATAAATACAAAGAGCGAACAGCACAGGAGGTATCCGGCCCCGGCGGTGGTCCTATTCAAACACAAATGGATTTATCACGGTTGAGTAACAAGGAGTTGATGCAGCTTGAAACCATCCTTACCCATGCTACCGACGTTACAGCAGGTGAGGGCGGAGAGGGCAAGACGTGATTATAAATCTTATGTACAATACGTGCACAACGGGCAATGGCGGCCAGCAAGACATTTAAACCTCGTTTGTAATGCTTTGCAGCGTGTAGAACGCGGAGAGATTACCCGGTTGATGATTTATATGCCGCCTAGGCATGGTAAGTCTATGACGGTTACTGAGACATTTCCCAGCTATTTTATAGGCAAGGACCCAGACCGGAGAGTAATAGAGGTTAGTTATGGTGATTCACTTGCCCAAAGGTTTGGAAAGCTAAACAGAGCGAAAATAATTGAGTATGGGAACCACGTATTTAATATAGAGGTATCAAAAGAAAAATCATCAATGACAGATTGGGATATTGACGGTTATCGCGGTGGTATGATTTCGGTAGGTATTGGAGGGGGAATTACTGGCCAAGGTGCGGATCTTCTCCTGATAGATGATCCAATCAAAAACCGAGAGGAAGCGGATTCGGAGGTATATAGGGAAAAGATATGGCAGGAGTGGCAAAGCACCTTATACACCCGGTTACATCCGGGAGGGGCAGTTATTATCATCCTAACAAGATGGCATGAGGATGACTTGGCCGGGCGGTTACTCAATCCTGAATATGGAGAGGTTGAGGATTGGACGATTATTTCATTACCTGCAAAAGCGGAAGAAGGAGACTTGCTAGGCAGGGCACCCGGCGAACCGTTATGGCCGGAGCATGGTTATGACCAAGCATGGATGGATACTACCAAGAAAGCGGTAGGTAGTTATGCGTGGGCGGCATTGTACCAGCAGCGACCTTCACCAGCGAAAGGAACGATGTTCAAAAGGGAATGGTGGAAGTATTACAAGGAACCACCAAATGATTTTAGGGTTATTATTCAGTCGTGGGATATGACTTTCAAGGATACACAGGGGACCGACTATGTTGTTGGTCAGGTTTGGGGATTACACAAAGCCGATAAGTACCTGCTGGACCAAGTAAGGGACAGGATGGACTTCGTAACGACCTGTGAAGCAGTTCGCAATCTATCCGCAAAGTGGCCACAAACGAATTATAAATTAGTTGAGGATAAAGCTAATGGTCCGGCGGTTATATCTACACTACAAAGGGAATTAGGCGGTTTTATAGCAGTTAAACCAGATGGAAGTAAAGAAGCTAGAGCTAGTGCCGTTGCTCCTTCAATAGAAGCTGGCAACGTTTATATACCAGATCCAAGTATAGCACCATGGGTTAACGATTATGTTGAAGAGTGTTCAGCTTTTCCTAAAGGTGCCAATGATGATCAAGTTGATGCCATGAGCCAAGCCCTTAACCGTCTTAACACTTATATATATAGTGAACCGGAAAGCAGTAAGTTAGACGAGTTGGCAGAACGGTTTGGAAAAGGATCGGCAGAGTATGAAATATATAGTCAAATTGTTAGCCTCCAAGAAGGAGACAAAAAAATAGATGTTAGTGAGATTATATGAGAGGTGATAGATATGATTACCATTTTGTTAGCTAGTATTCTAGCAGTTGTTGTTGTGATTACACTTTGCTTTATTCACTTGTGGATTAAAGCATTATTGGCATTCATAATTGAGCAGGAATGTAATGCCTATGTTGAACGGGCTACCCTGCTTAACCGTATCCAGACGGGAAGTGCAGAGAAAGCGGCGGTATTAAACGATCTTCCTAAGCCGAATGTTAATACTAAGAAATATACAGCTAATTTGGGAACTGCAGAAGTGGAGGTTATTCCAGATGAAGGTTAAGGTAGGCGAAAAAGAATATGAAGTTGTAGAACAAAGAAAGAATGGATATGTTATAACCTTTGATTCGCCCGATGGACGTGTTTATAAGTTCGTACCAAAGAAAAAGGCTGTAACAGTCAAAGATAATCCTCCTAAGCCACCAGAAAAAAAGGAAGAGAAGAAAGATAACAAGACAACGGAGGGAAAAAATGAAGGTAAAAGAGCGGCTAGTGACACCAAACGGAAAACCAATAAAAAGAGTGGTGGAAATAAATCAAAGGCTAGTTGATCGTATTGTAGACCTAGACCGGGAGGGATGGAAAATTCTTAGTGTAGAGAAGGTGGATGATTGATAGAATTGTACTGCCCGGAATGTAGGAAAAATAACCATCGTACCCGGCTATTTGATTACAACAAAAAAGTGATACAAATAAAGTGCCGGAGTTGCAGAGAGATTATAACGTTTAGTTTCAGGGATTTGGTTATGAATATATTTAAAAAATAAAAAGAGGCTACAAAGCCCGGTATTGCTCTTCGTGAGTAGTGCCGGGCTTTTTTTATTTGAAAGCGGTCTGACCCCTCATAATCGG